>QHYH01000087.1 GCA_003223215.1 Acidobacteriota bacterium | reverse complement strand
TTCTGTCCGCGAGAGCAAACGAGCGAGTTTGGCGCTGGAGTTGAACATCGAAAGCCAAGAACGGAAATTAGTTAAACTCCTGCCGACGAATTTAAATCGAAGCGCGGCGGCGTGCAAGATTTAGAAACTAATTTAGAATTCTTACCGCGTCCTTACCAGCGGGGCTCTGGATCACTGGCCCCGGCCAAAACCGGCGAGAATGGCGCCGTTTTTCACTGGCGCTAACATCCCTACCAGCGGCCACCAAGGGCTAACATTGCGTTTTGCGGTACAGACACAATCGCTATCCAAGAAACTTTGAGCGGCGGCGGTGGCCTGTTCTTTCAGCATGACAACGGGAATAGTGCAGCGGTCGTGCAATTCTCTAACGATGCGATCAAGGGAGCTGAGAATAAGGAAGCTGTTGTCAAAGCTGCCATAATCTACCGCGATGGGGCGAAAGAACTACTGCGGGTTATAGGTAGCTGGCTAGGGCAAGACAGAGCAGATGTTCGCTTCCAAGTTGATTCTTCGCACACGCTCATAATCGGTTTCATTCTAGGAGACGACTTTTGTGTCCTTGAAAAAAACGAGGTTTTTGGGCATCGGCGACAGTTCTGGGTTAATGACCTACACCGTTTGGGTAAACCCGAGAGGCTTACAGCTTTAGTTCGTTTGACAGCAGCGACTTCTGGGTATTGCTTTTTTGAAGACGCGTTTGAAGTCACCACGAACCCCCTGAAGATTTCCAACCCTTCTGCCCCCACGGCGGGTAGCTGAAGGAATGCGTCTGGCTTCGCCCGGAGGCCGTCGCACAGATTGAGTTCTTGGAGTGGACGGAAGCAGATCGGCTGCGGCATTCGAAGTTTGCCGGGTTGCGCGAGGACAAAAGCGCCCGACTTGTGGTTAAGGAGCACGTCGGAGAAGCCTGATCGGTACTGGCCCCCACTTTACCGGTAAGCGCGTTTGCACTGAGAACCCTTGCGAGTTCAGAGTACGTCTGGAAACGCTAGACCCTAGGTGATTTCACTGCACTACATCTTGCTTTCCGGGAGCTTTGGTTTGGTTTCCACCCACCCTCACGGACCCGGCCTTTTTTACATCAGCCACGACACCGACGATTTAGCTTAAGATAGCCGCGAGGGATGCATGAGAGCGACGAAGTCTCACAGCACCGGCCTTTCGCTCGAGGGCATGCACAGCACGGTCCCTGTCCCTAGTCATCACGAAGGCTGGTGGAAGCATTGGCGCGCGTTCGTCGGACCTGCCGTCCTGGTAAGCGTCGGCTACATGGACCCCGGCAATTGGGGTACAGACCTAGTAGCCGGTGCTCGGTTCAAGTATGGTCTGCTCTGGGTCGTAGGCTTGGCCAGCCTAATGGCGATTTTCATGCAGATCATCGCCGCGCGGCTTGGTGTCGTCACGGGTAAAGACCTCGCGCAGTGTTGCCGGGATTGGTATCCCAAATGGACGCGCTGGCCAAACTGGCTGATGAGCGAAATTGCAATCGGTGCCTGCGACCTTGCCGAAGTTTTGGGCAGCGCCGTGGCGCTCAACCTCCTTTTCCATATCCCGCTGCTGTGGGCGGTCATTATTACGGGACTGGATGTCCTACTGCTTCTGGCACTGCAGAGCTTTGGTATGCGTACCATCGAAGCGATCGTAGTGCTGTTGATTGCCACGATTGGCATTTGCTATTTCGTTGAGCTATTTGTCTTGCCCCAGACCAAACCGAGCTTTCTCGAAATGGGACGCGCGTTGGTCAGTCCGCACTTGCGCGAAGCGGGGATGTTATACGTCGCGATCGGGATCATTGGTGCGACGGTTATGCCGCACAACCTGTATCTCCATTCGGCGCTCGTGCAGAGCCGCAAGTTGCAGCAAGATGTCCCGTCCATGCGGAAGGCGATTCAGTTCAACACTATCGATTCCACGGTCGCACTTGCGGTCGCTTTTTTCGTCAATGCGGCGATCCTGGTTCTCGCAGCGATTGTTTTCTTCGGGAAGGAAAGTGTCGCGGTAGCTCGCGGACACGTGGTTCACTTCAGCGCCGAGAGCGATTGGATCCGGGTCGCCTATCTGACCCTCGCACCGCTTCTGGGCACAGCACTTGCGAGCACGCTGTTTGCGGTAGCTCTCCTTGCCAGCGGACAAAGCAGCACGATCACCGGAACATTGGCTGGACAAGTGGTGATGGAAGGATTCATGCACTGGAGAATCCGTCCTTGGGTGCGGCGTTTGATCACACGGACGCTCGCAATTCTGCCGGCGGTGTTTGTCATCGGGGTGAGGGGCGACAGTAGCGTCACCGACCTGCTCACTCTAAGCCAGGTAGTGTTGGCTCTGCAGCTTCCTCTTGCCATGTTCCCGCTGCTGCAGTTCACTAGCTCGCGGAACCGTATGGGTCAGTGGGAAAACGGGAAGATTCTTTTGATCGCGGGCTGGGCCAGCGCAATCCTAATCACGGTAATGGATATATTCGGTCTTCCAGATTCCTTCAAAGCTGCTTGGCACGTGATAATGGGCGGGTAGCATTTCTCTCGAACGGCGGCGAGCCATGTACAAAACGATCCTCGTAACACTGGACGGCACTCCGACGGATCGCGCAATCATCGAACACATCAAGCTACTGGCGAAGCTTGCGGGCAGTCGTGTGGTCCTGCTCCATGTGGCTGATGGCTGGGCAGCAAGAACCTATGGACCCGACGCTGTCAGTCAGGAAATTACGGAGGACAAGGCGTATTTGCAGAGTGTGAAAGAAGAGCTTCAATTAAAAGACATACCAGTCGAAGCCGAGATGGCGTACGGGGATCCGCCGCGCGAAATCACGAAGTGGGTGGAACAGAAGCACTGCGATCTCGTGGCAATGAGTACGCATGGCCACCGTTTCCTCGCGGACCTTTTCTTGGGGACAACTGCAAGTCGCGTCCAGCACAACGTTAGCGTACCCGTTCTCCTTCTTCGAGCCAAGTAACCCAGGAATCGGAATGGCAGGATATAGGAGAACGCAGACTGCGACTGATCCCCGCCATGTGGTTCCCCGATGCCCAAAAGGCCAGATGGATGGGCTAACTCCTGGTCGGGTTACCGGAAAAGTTCCTCCCAGTACTCACATGGCCTTACAATCCGGCGCGGTCATGGCAGCTAGATAGCCTTTGCGAGTTAGAATCCCTGCCTTGAAAAAGGGCCCAAACGTGGAACCGATTCAACGTACGCACCGGGGACAAGACGCAACAACCGCTAATGCCAGGCGCGCACCACCAAACCGTGAAATCTCTCTGGCAACTGTGGAACGAACGGCGCTAGACTAGAAATCCCTCCTCTACCTAATCCATCCTCGGAAGTTTCAAATGTTCAAGCGCAACTGCGTCGTCAAATATGCGGACAGCTTTGGAGTCGAGCACGCTGCCAAAGTCGAAGCGGAGTCACTGCTTTCGCAATTCCGCAGACTGTCGGCGTGTCAAAGCGAACACATGACCGGATTCAGATCAGTGGGCTTGATCGCAAGGTCCTTTAGTTTGATTCCAGTGTCCAACCTGATTTGTTCCGTCGTTATCTCCGCCAACTTCTTGCCGAAGTGAAAATTGGAACGACGGTGCGGAAACTGTAGGCCGTGAACGGACTCCCATTGCTCAAAGACCATCATTTGGCTGGACACGGGATGGTTGGGGTCAGCGAGCGAAAGCAATGTTCGCTTCACCGGCAAAAAGGTTGTGGGATCGAACGTGATTTCCGTTTTGTGAGACGTGTCGTTCTTCGTTGTAATCGTGATGACATTCGGCGCGGGGGACGCGAACACGTTCTGAGCATCACGGTCGGCGAGCCACTCCGAATTTAGGCCTCGCAGGTAGTCCTGGGCGAATTGCAACTCGCCGCCGGTGAGATCAGCGACGGTCTTGTCGGGAAGTATTTCCCAACCTGAAGTCCCATCAAAGAAGAGGACATAAGTGTCACCAGGGCCGACTTGGTCGAGGCGAAGATAGTTGGGGCGAATGAGTCGCACTCGCTTGCGCACTATGCCATGCGCCTTTCCTTCATTATCCCAAGTCTCGGCACGCACACATTCTTCGAAGTCGCGAATTGAGGCCATCTTTTCCTCGCCACCCAAGGCGGTCTGCATTTTGTGGAAAAGTTGCAGTCCATCCTGGGCTCTGACTCTGACAGTAAGTGGCGGGAAACAAAAGAAGGCCACGAGCGCGGACGCGATTAGACTTGAGCGTAACGCCATATGAATAATACCGTGCAGCCTCTCGGTTGGATTTCCTGCTTATCTTTCTTGGGCGCTTGCAGCCGTTTTCCAGGAGGCTCTGGTGTTTCCCCTTCGCTTTCGCTGCCCTAAACTTTGCCCACCGCGCTTTCGTCGCCTTCGAAATCCTCGCTCTCGCAGCCGCAGACATTACCCGTTTCTTCACGGCCTAGAATCTTCATCGCTGCTCTTACAGCGTCCAACTGTTGGGCACCTTAGTTGCGTGCTTCTTTAGCTTCGCTTCTGCCTGCCTCAATGCCGCCAAGATATATTCATGAATCCTCCGGGCGGCAACCCTGGCTGACGTTACCCTCGGAGCAAGTCCAGGCCCAAAATGCCAATCTAGTCGCCCCGGTTTAATCCAAAATAACAGAAACACTTCGGGAGTCGAAATGAAAACACGGTTCTTGATGTGCATCGCGCAACTTATGTCTGTCCTCGTTGTGGCGTCCACATCGGCAAACGCTCAATCAGCGCCAACGATCAAGCCGCAGGGAAAAGACATACCGACGATAGCCAAAGCTGCGAGCGGTTCCATCGTGTCAATCGTTATGTCGGACAAAGACGGTAAGCCAATCGCCCAAGGTACCGGATTCATTGTGAGCAAGGATGGTCTCGTCGTCACTAACTATCACGTGATTGCAGAAGGTAGCTCTGCCGTGGTGAAACTACCGGACGGTGCATTTTATGCCGTGGACGGAGTGCTTGCATTTGATAAGGTGCGGGATGTCGCCATCATCAAAGCACACGGCCAGAACTTCCGGATTCTCGCCTTAGGTAATTCAGACCGAGTACAAGTAGGCGAAGAAGTTGTTGCCATCGGCAATCCTCTCTCGCTCGAATCGACGGTCTCGAATGGTATAGTCAGCGGAATCCGTGCGGTTAAGGAGGACAGTGACAAGTATTTGCAGATAACTGCGCCCATCTCTCCCGGCAGCAGCGGTGGACCGTTGTTTAACATAACACGGCTGGCGAAGTGATCGGAATCACTACCTTGCATCTCAAGGGCGGCGAAAACCTCAACTTCGCAATTCCTATCAACGACGCGAAGCGATTGCTTCGCACCAATTCATCAAGACTCCAGAATTTGCCGGACGAACTTGACACGGCCCACACGGGTGAGTCTCCCTCTACCGAGGGCGAGGGACCTCGGGCCACCAGCATTGCTCGGCGCTATTACCAGCAGTTGTTCGATGCTGGGGCTTTCTCTTCGGGGGGGAAAGGCTACCTGTGGACGGCGCCAACTGTGGACTATGTTTGCTTCAGCGATGAGCCAGATTCAGACACATTTTTCACTTTTGTTGCGCATGGCTATGATCAAGAATACGCAGAGGTATATGCAAAATGGTTCAAACTGGTAACAGATAGCTCCTCGGATTTCCAAGAGGTGGAGAAGTACTACCGCCGAATGCAGACAATAGAGCGAACAGCGGATTACCCTTATCTACATTTTTTTTCAGCCGACGAGTTTAATGAGTACACGTCAGCCGCGCAAAAAGTCTGGCGAGACGGCATTCGCTCCCTGATGGCCCATGTCTATGAGAAGGGTGTCAAAGTCGCCAGTCGTATGTATCATGCAGGTTACAAATTCGATTTTAAGACTGTCTTTGAGGACGCGTGGTGGGACTCGCACGAACTTAGCAAGCTCTCCATCGAACCGAGTAAGATGCGTTATGTCAGGACAGACTACCGCGGCGGCGAAGCAGATTGGCGTATCGAAACCTCGCAAGCTGGTCATTGCGAGAAAGTTGCGCGGCGTAGCAATGTTGCGCCATGCACTTCGCCATCTGGCCCTTAACTGCCGGACTTACCCCGCCGCGCAGCGCCACTGCTGCCGCCCCCGAAGAAGCAGGCTAGTCCAAACAGATAGCCGAAGTTGTACCATGCTCCATTGTTGTGGACCTCATAGATACTGAGGTTGCCCTTGAAAAGGGAGGCCACAAACACAAACGGCGCAATAAATCCCTGCCAGAGCCCGAGCCAGAAGCCCGCTACGGAGCCTTGTTCGTTTGCGGTTCCCTTGGACTGGTTAGGACCCGGCGCACATGCAACCAGAACGTTCAGCAGCAGGAGGACCAGCACAAGCCACGTCACAGGAGATTTCATATCCATTCCTCCCTGACATGTCCTACGAAGGAAGGCCATGAAAAGTCTCAGAAGACTTGCCCGCGACGCGACAGCCTTTAATGCCGCACATCTCCGGGTTGCTCGTTAGAACGTTGCCGCCGGTGTGGCGGACGCGAACATGCTGATCCAGTTTGAAGCCGCTTGATTGAGTCTCAGGCAACATCAGGGATTGGCCACGATGCATTGTGCGCCCATATAAATATAATAGGTAATCGTCTGGCCTGTCGCCATGCTGGAAGACGAACGCGGCTTCGTCAAAATCCTGGCCCGCCCACACCCTGACGACAGTCGCCATCGCCAAATGCAGCGCTAAATCGCGTTGGATCGCCGCTGCGACTCTTGATCGCTACCTCCAAAAGATCGACACAGCAGCCCCGGATTTGTGGGACGCAGTACTCTTTCGGCCCAAACCAGGGCGACAAGTGCACCCAAGAGCCATACAACCGCCAACTGGTCCCAGACTCCCTGCGTCTGGATATGTGCTTCCCGGATCAAGCATCACAAGAGCAGGTGCTTGACCTCGTGAAACAGGCAAAGAACATCCCGAGCCGAGAAAGCCACCGGGTTGTTAATCCGAACGACGCGGCTTTCCGCCAGTCCAAATACCTGATCAGTTCGCCAACCCGTACAAGTCCGCAGTAAAATCAACCGTCCGGGAACTAGCGGCTGGTTTCTGCTCATACTGCTCAACTTGCTCTAGTGCCAAGACATCGGTTACACCGACAAGTGCCATGACATCGGTTACGGACCCTACTCGTAGAGGTTCCCTTAAATCGGAGGTCGCGAATGAGGTTTCTTGCCACTGCTCTGGGTGTCCTCAACCTGGGTCTGCTGGCCTCATCGTCCGCTCATGCAGAATCGCAGACCAGCCAACAACCCAAATTTCGGACCGAAATTCAGGCCGCTGCAGAGGGGGGACCAAATTTCACCGTTACCAATCTTTCCAGGAAGACTCTGACGGCCGGCACTTTCCAATTCTTCCTCTCATCGGAACGTAGACCGCAAGGAGCAATGGATTGGGATCTTCTTGTGCAAGGTAGAGGCGAGCCTGGACGCGAAGCGTCCGGGGCCACTCGAACCGGGAGCAAGCCTGACACTGTTTCTCCCTCATGAGGTCGGCGGCGCTCTTCCTGACAAGGTCGAGGTCGTGGCCGGAATTTGGGATGACGGGGAAACCTTCGGACTATAATAGCAGTCTGGGTGAAAACGCTCATCGACAATCGCGCTTCCCTGTAGATCCGCGTACGAGCAGGCGATCTCCCTTTAGCAGAAAGGGCTGGATGAGAATTGGCCCCGTGGTCAATACTTGGCAGCGCTCAACAGCAAACCAAATTCCTTACCTTTTTATGCGATTCGCAGCACGTTGGAACGAAGCGCCAGTTAGGATCAAGACCCGCGGTTCCTACGAGGAGCAGTGAAGAATTTGTTGACGTATTTCGCTAAGAATCTTGCGCTGTTGCGCCAAGCAAAACTGCCCGGGACCGACACATCCAATCCCTAACGCCATTCTGGCTAGGGGTCGGCTTCCGGACTCCGCTGTTTGGTCCGCTTCGCGGACAAGTTGCTCAGAGTATTTTACATGCACGATTTCCAATTAATCAGACTTAGGCGATTAGTTCCGAGTGACGAGCCAGGACGGGTTCGAGAAAATCGAAGTGTCCACGCGCGATAGACTGTCGGTCACGAGCCACGTGAACAGGGTACAATTCCCGGAGAGCTTAGTAGCATTCGATCTGTGATCCCGGACAACCCACTTATGTGCCGTGCCTGGAGGATTTCGCCGATGAAGTTTTTGCTGCTTTCTCTTTGCGCACTTTTGACCTTGTCCTTGTCGTTTGAGCTGATGGCCATGCCGACGCTCACTGTAGCCGATCGTCAAATTGCCATCACCATTGACGATCTCCCAGCAGCTGCTTCCAGCGCCATGACTGGCGCGGCCATTGTTCAAATGACAGCGAAGCTGCTTGCCGCGCTTCAACAGGAAAGAGTACCCGCAGTCGGATTCGTAAACGAGAGGAAGCTCTACCATAAATGGGGAGAAGTGGACGAACGAATCGGCGCTCTTAATCAGTGGTTGGACGCAGGTTTCGAACTGGGCAATCATACGTTTGGCCATACCTCGCTGAATCAGGTGGGGTTGAAAGAATTTGAAGAGTCCGTGATTCAAGGCGAAACCGTCACCCGATTGCTGATGGCGCAGCATGGGAAAAAATTGCGTTACTTCCGGCACCCCTATCTGGACACGGGCCGCGATTTGCAGACGCGCCGCGAGGTGGAAGCGTTTTTGGTGTCGCGCGGATTCCGCATTGCGCCTGTCACCATGGACGCGTGGGACTGGAACTTCGCCGGCGTCTACGATGATGCGAAAAAGCGCGATGACAAGGCGCTGCAGCAGGAAGTGGTAAGCAACTATCTCTCCTACCACACCGCGGTGTTCGACTATTTCGAGAAGTTGTCTAAGGACTTACTCGGGTACGAGCCGAGGCAGATCCTGCTGCTGCATGCCAACAATCTGGAGGCCGACCATATCCGTGAGCTGATCGAACTATTGCGCAAACGCGGCTACCGTTTCATTACGCTTGAGGAAGCCCTGAGCGACGGCGCTTACGGCTTGCCAGACACCTACGTCGGCGAAGAAGGCCGCGGCTGGATCGAGCACTGGGCGATAACAATGGGCAGGCCACCGCGGGGCGCCCCTGTTTTTCCGGAGTCTATCGGAGACCGCGCGAAATTGTTGCCTCATCCCCAGCCATGAAATTTCAAGGTCCTGCACTAACCAGTCGCAAGGCGCTAGGCGTGTTTGGTGGTGCTGGTATTCCGCTGGTGATCCGGTGATCCGGACGATTTGACGGAAGTAATTCAGCTTGCCTGATTATAATAGTTGGCTAATCGGAAACGTTGCGGCTAGTGCGAACCTCGGCGGTAAGCCGGTTAATCGAGCAGGGGGTCTAGAGGTGTCCATGTGGAGGCTAGACCGAGTGCCAGCCACAACCTCTGCTCAGTGGTCTGGATGTGCTGCAGGAAGCCCGCTGTTGTGGTAGTTGGGATACGTCGGCCGCTGGTGCACTGGCGGGGGATTTTTGGCCAAATCTGCAAGAAGGATCTCGACCGTTCGCTCCAATTGGGGGTCGTGGCCTTCTCGCACGGCCTTGGGATCCAATTCGACCTCGATGTCCGGAGCGATTCCCTGGTTCTCGACTTCCCACTTATTGTTTGGGGTCCAAAACCCGCGGCTGGGCGTGGTCACAACTCCTCCATCCATCAAAATTTCGAATGGCCCGTGGAAACCCACCAGCCCGCCCCACGTACGCTTTCCCACTAACCTACCGATTTTGGCTTGCCGGAAATGCCAAGGCATCGCATCCCCTCCGGACCCCGCGTATTCATTGATGATCATTGCCTTGGGGCCGAGAATCAGGCTCACAGGCGTGGTCATGTCTTCACCATCACGGGTGGTGCGGTAGTTCATCAATGTGCGCCGCAAGTAATCCAAAATGTAGTCCGTGTTTGCTCCGCCGCCGTTAAACCGCTCATCCACGACCGCTCCTTGCTTGCCGGCTTGCGCAAAGAAATAGCGGTTAAAGAACGTGTATCCCCCGGATGCCGTGTCGGGAAGATAGATGTACGCCAGCTTTCCATGACTCAGCTGGTCGACTTTTCGGCGGTTGCCTTCCACCCACGCCAATTCTCGAAGACCGGACTCGCTCTCAACCGGGACAACGGCCACGTCGCGCGAGCCCGTGCCGTCCGGATTCGGCCCCACGCGGAGCAGCACAGATTTTCCGGCGGTCTCTTCAAAAAAGCCATAGATGTTGTCGCTGCCGCGCACTTCGCGCTCATTGACAGCCAGTAAATACTCACCCTCAACAACATTCACGCCGGGCTGCGTCAAAGGCGCGTTTAACTGGGGATTCCAATTTTCGCCGTCGTAGATCTTCGCGAAACGGTAACGCCCATTTTCGATCTTATAATCCGCTCCGAGAAGTCCCACAGGAACGCGTCTCACTTCCGGACCGTCGCCGCCGGAAACGAACAGATGGCCCACGCTGAGCTCGCCCATAGCCTCGGCGAAAATGTAGTTCAAGTCCTCACGCGAAGCTAAGCCCGGCAAATAAGCCGCGTATTTCTTTTCCGTAGCCGCCAGATCGAGGCCGTGAAATCCTGGGTCATAGAAAAAATCGCGCTCGATGCGGAAGGCCTCGTGATAGATCTCCTTCCAATCCGTCATGGGCTCGACACGAACATCCATCGAAATTAGATTCAGAGTTTTCGCTCCCGGAAGCCCACCACCTCCTCCAACCGGGCCAACCGCTCCAGGCCCGCTTGAAGACGGCGCCGGCGGCACCGGCGCGATCACCCAAGTCTGCGGCGGGGGCGTATTTCCCGCCGGCGGCGGACCACCAGCTTGCCGGTAAAGCAATTTCTCTCCGTTCGACGACACGTGGAGCGAGCGGATGTTCTCCAACAGCTTGTCGGTGTTGCGCGATTTCAAATCAAATCGGCTTGCTGTCAGCGTGCTGGGGCCGTTGAGCGGATCGACGAGCGGACCCTCCAAAAGAAAGAGCACGCCTTCCTTGCCGGGAATAATCTCCAAATAATTCCTTGCAGGAATCGGCAGCGCAAGGATACGCTGGCCAATCTTTTCGAAATCCACTTTTACAGGTTCCGGCGGTTTCGGTTTTTCCCTCTCCTGGCCGTCGGTCTTTGCCGTTTCGGCCTTAGCGGTGTCTGTCTTTGATGCTTCTGTCTTTCCTGTTTCCACTTTGCCCTGGCCCTCCTCGTCACTTTCAGGTGCGAGCGGCGAAGGCACGTCTTTGCGCAATACAGCGACGTAAATGTTGCTGGTTACCGGACGGTTAAAACTGTCCATCGAACTGTCCATGGTCGGGCCTGCGTCCGTGCTCGACAATAGATAAAGATATTTACCGCTCCGGTCGAACACCGGGGAAAAGGAATCGCTCATTCCGTCCGTAACGCGCTGGCTGTGCCCTGTCTCCAGTGAATACAAATGCACGGAGCGCATGTGGCTTAACTCTTGCTGCGTGTAAGCTAGCCATCTGCTGTCTGGGGACCAGGCAGCCCGGTAGATCTGTTGGTCGCCTGTGAAGCGGTCGCGAAACACTTTGACCGGCGTTTTGTTTTCCAGGTTCACGTACCACAAGTGCAGTCGCTTGTCCGCGTAGGCAATTTTCTTGCTGTCCGGAGACCAGGTCGGGAGGTAAAAATAGGAAGGCGGCGTGCCCAGGTCGACCTTCTGCGCTTCTCCTTGCCCATTTTGGTTCTTGATATAGAGGGCGACCTCTCCCGATTGATCCGAAAAGTACGCGATCCTGGTCCCGTCGGGAGACCACGAGGGATATCGGTCGTCCGCACCGGGCGTGTTCGTCAGGTTACGAACGTCGCCTTTTTCGGCAGGCACGGTAAGGATTTCGCCGCGCGCTTCGAACACAGCGCGCAACCCTGTCGGAGAAATATCCGCATTGGCGATTCTGTTTGCGACGTTGATGAATCGTGGACGCAACTGGGGCAAATCAGCAGGAATCCGGATATCAACTTTATGGGTCGTTGCGCTTTTCAAATCGTAAAGCCAGATAGCCCCAAATTGCTCGATCACAATCGCGCCCGGCCCGGCGCTCGCCGACTTGAAGTCCAACCCATCATTCTTCAGCGCCACGCTGACGCCCTTGGTTTTCGTGTCATAGCTCAGCAGGGACATCGGTCCGTCGCGATCGGAGAGGAAAAACACGCGATCGCCAACCCACATGGGATTGAAGTCGTTAGAATTGTCGCGCGGAATGGTGGTCACGCTGGAATCGGAAAGCTTGGCTATCCAAATCGGCGAAGTCCTCCCGCCGCGGTAGCGCTTCCAAATCTCGAAGGCATGATCCAACGGAACGTAGGCTAGGTCCTTACCGTCGGGCGAATACGAACCTTCCGCGGCAATTGGCAGCGGCAGTTCGGATGGAAATCCTCCTTCGCGCGATACTGTGAAAAGCTTGCTGTGTCGGGAGATGCTGCTGCTGCGCGTGGACGCAAACAATACTTGCTTTCCGTCGCGCGTCCAACCCATAACGAGGTCCGGCGATGGATGATAAGTTAGCCTCCGCGGCGTGCCTCCTCCGGCCGGAATCAGATAAACATCCGCATTCCCGTCGTACGTGCCTGTAAAGGCGATCTCACTTCCGTCCGGCGAAAACACCGGTCGGGACGCCGCTCCGTTGGCGGCCGTCAGCCGCTGCGCGGTTCCTCCCTCTTTCGCAACGCTCCACAAATCACCTCCGTACACAAAGACGATTTGCGTCGCGCTCACTGTGGGATGCCGTAATAGCAGGGGAGGATTTTCGTCCGCCAGGCAAACATTCGCCAATAACAGGGCAAAAAGTCCGGCCACGAATCGCAACATTTTTCTTACCTCCCTCGCTTAGGCGCCACATCTTACTGCAACGCTTTGAAAAGCGCGTAACCGATGCCGTGCACAACCCAGACCGTTTATCGAGTTAGGCACAGCAGGAATCGGCAATGCTTAAATCAGGCAAACGAAACGCTGGCCCGACCGGTAGGTATCAGCCAAATCCAGCCAAAACGAGCCGGAAGCGATCGGATTTTCACCGTCTCCAGCACTTCGCGGCCGGAGCCTCGCGCATTTGCTATTTCGTCTTCGACCTGCTCATTTGGAATGGGCGCGACCCGACGAAGACGCCGCTGACGAAACGCCGAGAACTCATGAAGTCAGTTCTCAAGCTGCGCTCGTCCCGCATCCGCATCTCGGAGCAATGCGATATCGCTGCCATTGACATGCTTGCCGCTGTGCGCCAGCAACAGCTTGAAGGCGTCATCGGGAAGCGCAAAGATAGCTTGTATGAGCCTGGAAAGCGCACAGGCGCATGGATTAAATACCGCGTGAATCAGGGACAGGAGTATGTGATCGGCGGATATGTCCCTGGGCCACACGGCTTTGACTCCCTCATCGTCGGCTACTATCGCGGCAAAGATTTGGTCTATGTTGCCCGTGTCCGCAACGGCTTTGTTCCGGCATCACGTCTCCAGGTCTTCGAGAAAATCCGTCCCCTCGTATCCCCAACGATGCCCTTTGTTAACCTGCCGGACACGAACAAATCTCGCTGGGGTGGTGAACTCACCGCCGAAAAAATGAAGGAATGCGTCTGGCTTCGTCCGGAGGCCGTTGCGCGGATTGAGTTTTTGGAGTGGTCGGCTCAGGCATTCCAAGTTCGTTGGTTTGAGAGATGACAAGAATGCACGCAAGGACTTACCGGGCAAGTGACCCAAGTGACCCAAGTGACCAACCCTGGTGTGGCGCCTGCGAGCGGTAAAAGTGAGAACTCACCCCACATTCTCGGAGTGCATGGAAAGGAGGTCCGCCCAGGACAGCCAATTGAATCGAGAAAATAGGTTCACTTCGTTCATGCTTACTGGATTTGGCCTGATGCAAGCTCGTGATGCAAAGGCCAGCTAAAGGTATTAAGATTACAGGCGTGTTAGGTCCGTGCGATCCTCGCAGCTTCGACCCAGGAGGTTGCAAGGAGGGTAGCGCTATGGCGCCATTCGCCGTTCGCAGTTCGATGCCCAGAACCTTTTTGCTTGTTGTTGGTTGTGTGCTGGCTTGCGCTTTCCTTCAGCCTGCTGTTGCGTTGGCGCAACGGGCTGTTGCGCACCCCGCAGCCGGCGGGCGCGTGGTCTCGCCGCGTGTACTTGTTCCACCGGTTCAACCGTCGGCAGCACATACGACGATTTCGCGGCCGCGAGTGTTTACCGGACAGCGTCCGGCGAGAGCCGAGCCGGATACTTTCCCCTTTCACCAGGGCCCAGTTAAGATTTTTCGCCACCGCGTGTTCTTCGGCCCACGGTTTTTCTGGTTCGGGCCAGCCTGGTGGTTCAATTATGGACGGTGGCCGAACTACTGTCCTTATTGGAGTTGGGGATTTGACTGCTGCGGCTCGCCTTTCTCTGCCTATGGGTATGGTTTTCACAATTACGTCATCCTACCCACATATGAATATCCAGCGTACATCTACGTTCCCGGAGACCGCGACCTGGTGTGGCTTTATCTGAAAGACGGCACCGTATATGGCGTGGCCGACTATTGGTTCGTGAACAGCGAGGTACATTTCATTACCATCGAGGAGCGTGGAGCGAAATCCACCGAGGAGATAGCTGCCTCGGACGAGTTGGATTTCGAGAAAACCATCGATGTGAACACGCGCCGAGGATTTCGCGTCGTAATGCGCGACGAGCCCTTGGACCAATATCTGCGCGATCATCCCGACGCTAACCCGCCACTCCTCGAGCTTCCGCCAACGAACTAGTCCGAAACCGGCAAGATTCCTGGCGCCCAAATCAACCCGTTAGTTACGTAGCGGCCATGGGCATGGTCGTGAATCAACGCGGCGTGCGTGGCACGCGCGCTCACCCCGTGACATATGCGGGCAAACCGAGATGGAGTTCAACTCGTGAACCAGAAGGAGTTTTCTACGATGCCTTCGTGGCAAGCCCCATCGGGATTGCCCTAGAGAACCTAGAAGGGAGGCCTCCCTTTGCGAGTCTCGCTCCGTGCTCAAGGCTGGGATTCAGTGAAGAGGACCTATGTAGGAAACATTGCGTCGAGTTTCCCCCGAGGTGCAGAAACAGATTGGGCGCTCTTCACGCAATTGCAAGCGGGGTTGCTAAACCACTCACGACTTAGTGATTAACGACTGATATGAAGAGCAGTCGCCGCCTACTGTTGGCTCATTCGGACAACTCCATCAGCTTGGAATGTTTATCTTGGCTGACCTGCTGAAGGAGACTTCGGATCCGGTATAAACGCTCTTCGCGTTGGGCAACTACCTCGGCGCTCGGCCGCGTTTCGAGCGCCCGTGTCTGCTCCATGCTGAGACTAAAAATCTCGCTCAGGATTTCTTTTTCGGGCCCACGATTCCGCGTTAGCGATTTACTGATTTACTCGTGTTGATAGTTCTTCGTCGGATCAATGGCTTTGTCCTAGTCAGGGTGGGATTCCGGTTGCCTTCCCACGCACCTCAGGGAGCAGTTGGCGTCACTATTGCGGGAGTTTTCCTGCTTTATGTCACGCGGCCAAGTGTGCGTTTGGTCTCTGGGGCGAAATCGAACTGCAACAGATTGTGCACGACCATCGTCTAGGTTCGTGCAGTCGGCTTTCGCCGACCCTCCGGGATTGGCGAAAAATGAATCACTCCTAGTGCGGCAACTGCAAACACCAACATTTCTATTCGGTCTGCTGCGCCGCGAATGGCAAGGCTTCCATATGGCTCAAATAAGCACGCCGCAAAAATGAAACCTGCAATAATCGCGACTACTAGACTTGCCATCCGACCGGATAGATGTACCACAGGAATAAGGCCGATCAAGAAGATCAGTGGCACCGCGGCCTTCACAGCGTAGTCGCGATATAGGACGGACATGCCGAATGCCACGACCGCACAAAGCATGGTGACGAGCAGGGACGTTGGACTTATAAGTCTGCGCTTACGGCTCAACATCCTTAGGACCTGTGGAGGGCACCAAAATCGTATAGCATCGGCGGCCAACCCTCGTTTTGCGCTAGGACAAAGACGGGATCGCCCGCAAGAACGGGGCCGGACTTTAGCGGTTAACCCGTTATCGGGAGCTATTCTGAGTTCGGTACGTCTTTGCGATAGCGCTCGGGCTCCCTTGGATCGAACGAAAGGTCATACTTACCCCAAATCACCGGCAGGCGTGGTTGTGTCTCGCGCATCCGTGCTTGCCACTTGCGGTAGGCGTCGACATTCGTGCGGTAGTCGTACAAGAGGTCGCTTTGAATTTCGGCTTGGCCTGCCTGGTTAAGGAAATAGAATTCGTCGGTTCACAGATCCGGGTCATAGCGTTCGACGTCGGATCACTGCCAATATGACGGGTCCGGGCCCTCGGTGCGAGAGGAGATTTGTGCGCAGCGCGCTTTCGTTGGCAGGCCCAAAAAGCACGTCGGGCCGCGGTTATCGTGGTAACCTCGATAGATATCTCTGTGCTTCCTCGCTCGGAGCGCGAGATCTGTTTTCGACTTATGCGTAATGGGAGGCGATCCCTATGAATTCGAGCGTGCAGCAAATAGGCTCCCTAGCGGCGTTCCTCGTGGCGGGAATCACTGCGGTCTGTTGGCACACGGACACCAGAGCCGCTGGCTCCAGAGATAGGAAGGCTATGGCGACTTACGCCGATCAGCCTGGAACGAAAAGCGTAAGCTCCTGGGATCAGAAGGCGGCCGCCGCTTACCTCGATCAAAGGCAAAGCTGGTGGATGGAATGGCCAAAGGCCGCCCGCGATCACGATACCTTCTGTGTGTCATGTCACACAGCAGTGCCTTACGCGCTTTCGCGGCCTGCTCTTCGAAAGGCACTTGCAGAACAAGCTCCGTCGGCGAACGAACGCCGGCTCCTGGACAATGTCAAGAAGCGTGTAAGGCTTTGGAAGGAAATCGCGCCGTTTTACAGCGACGCGGATCGCGGCGCGTACAAGACGGCCGAGTCTCGCGGAACGGAATCTGTTCTCAACGCGCTGATTCTTGCCAGCAATGAAGCCGAGAACCGGGAACTCAGCAACGACGCGCGCGCGGCGTTGGATAACATGTGGGCGGAGCAGCAAATCAAAGGACGAAAAAGGGGTGCGTGGTTGTGGCTGCGGTTCGCTAATGAGCCGTGGGAAGCGGACGATTCAGACTATTATGGAGCCGCTCTTGCGGCCATCGCAGCGGGCACTGCCCCCGCGAATTACCGCGCCAGGCCCGAAATCCAAAATAACCTCAAGATGCTGCGGAAATACTTGAACCGCGAAAGCACGGCGCAGCCCACCTTCAATCGTGTCGTTCTTTTGTGGGCCTCGGCAAGGTTGCCCGGACTTCTCAAGCCGGAACAGCAACGGGCGATCATCAATGAGGTTCTGGCTAAGCAGCAGGCGGATGGAGGCTGGAGCCTGTCCTCACTGGCTGGGGCCTGGAAACGACGGGACGGAACACCACAGGAAGGGAAGAGCGACGGGTATGCCACCGGGTTGATCACTTTCGCGCTGCAACAAGCGGGGATTTCACCGGAAAATGCACAACAGAGGCAGGCGATCGCTTGGCTGGCGGCTAATCAATACAAGACGGAAGGCTACTGGCCCGCCTACTCTTTAAACAAAAACGAAGAGCATCACCTAGGTCCGGATACCACGCGCTTCATGAACGACGCAGCGACGGCTTACGCCGTTCTCGCTCTGACCGAAGCCAACCGACGCTGAATCAGAACCAACTGCTGGTAGTTGGCTTAGCGGACACTTGAAAATCACACGTGCGGCTTGCCGACCATCCGTCCAAAGCAGCTGCTAGTCACAGGCAGCAAGCACGGTTCGACCACTGCAATCCAAGTAGCGCGTGGGCGATTGTCGGCCAGAACGGCACGTTGTGATAGGCAATATAGGTCACGATCGTCTGGCCAAGGATGAACGGAGGAAGCACGAAGAGATAAACGCGATGGACAGCGCGATGGACCATCAAGTCGCCAAGAAGGCTCAGTAGATCCACGCCAGCATAGAACAAATAGCCAGGCAGGATGGGTGCGGGAAAGCGCCCGAGTCCTGCGGCCGTGCGCGCGCAGGTGGCTACCATCATCGGACGCCTGTGCGGCCTTTTTATAGATGAACGCGAAGACAGCCGAGGACACCCGTATCGATGATGTCGCCCGGGCCGGCCCAGGCATCCGTTTCTTCGTGTGATTTCAGCATACCCTGAAGACGGCAAGCAGGTTTGAGCCGCAAAGTGGCGTTCCGTCGAAAAGCGAACCTCAGTGGGCCCATCCGAGAATCAACCATGGAGACATTCGAGACGCCTTGCGAATACAATGAGCCTCTGCCAAAGAAGGGAAACCGCATAGCCCGTTGTGGTTGCAGTCCAAAGCGATTAATGCTCGTCAGCGAGGTTGAACTTGTTAGCTTGGGGCCAAGGAGGAAGCATTGTGCAAGCGAATCGTTGAACTGTTTCTATTAGTTCTATCCGGCGCCACAGCCGCAATGGGCCAGAGCGGCCAGCATAATTCACTCGTGGAGCGAGTTGCGGAGACCGGATTTGTGCGCGTGGAAGCCGAAAGCTTCAATTCATTAGACGCGAAGCAGCAGGAGTTAGCGTACTGGCTGACACAAGCCTCGATTGCTGTCGATCCTATCGTTTACGATCAATTCTCAAGATTCGGTTTGCGGCAAAAACGGCTGCTCGAGGGAATCGTTGCACACCCGAAAGGGATCGACGCAGGTGTGCGCACCAGGATCACGGATTTCGCGAAGCTCTTCTGGGCCAATAAAGGCAATCACAACGAACTGACCTCGCAGAAATTCCTACCGGGCTTCGCTTTCGAGGAACTGAAGCAGGCTGCGCTGATTGCGCAGAAGAGCGGCGCGTTCTCGAGTAAGAGCGGTGATCTTCCGCCGATTACAACATCCGCGGAGTTGAACGCGGAATTGGAGAATCTGCGCGATTCGTTGTTTGACGCCAATTTCGAGCCGATGCTCACAGCAAAGAATCCGACTGGTGGGCTGGACGCCATCCGGGCGAGTTCGAATACGTTCTATGTTGGCGTAACGCTGGCAGATCTGAAGGATTTTCACGATACCCATCCGCTGAACTCGCGCGTGGCGCGAGGCAAGAACGGCAAGTTGGAAGAAGAGGTCTATCGCGCGGGGACGCCAGACGGGAAAGTTGCTCCCGGGCTCTACGCGACATATTTGAAACGCGCAAATGGGTATCTAGAGAAGGCCCAGCTAGTAGCGGATCCCAGCCAGGCCAAAGTAATCAGGGATCTAGTGCGCTACTACCAGACAGGCGATCCCGGCGACTGGCTACGATTCGGAATCGATTGGGTCCAGAACAACGCGATCGTCGATTTTGTCAACGGCTTCGTCGAAATTTACCGGGACGCCAGAGGAGCGAAGGCCAGTTCGCAAACCTTCGTCAGTATCACCGACAAACCGGTCACGGAAATGATGATCCGCCTGGGTCAAAACGCCGACTACTTCGAGGAAAAAGCACCCTGGGATGCGAAGTACAGGAAGCAAACGTTTCAGCCGCCAGTGGTGAAAGCCGTCGAGACGCTTGTCGAGGCGGGGGATTTCAGCGTGTCAGTGATTGGCGATAACTTGCCGAATGAAAACGAAATTCATGAGAAATACGGCACAAAGAATTTTCTGTTTACCAGCAGCACTCGGGCGCTCAATAACGCTACGGGAGACGTAATGGCCAAAGAGTTTTCGGCGAGCCCGGAAATTGCCGAACGCAGCGTCAAGTACGGAAATGAAGCCGGAGATCTGATGACCGCTCTTCACGAAGTAATTGGGCATGGTTCCGGAAAGCTAAGCGAACGCTTAAAGGGCGGAGCCGAGCCGTATCTGAAGGGCTATTTCTCGACGCTGGAAGAGGGTCGCGCAGACCTCAGCGCGCTATGGAACGCGTGGGATCCGAAGCTGAAAGAGCTGGGGTTGGTCAGCAATCAGGAAGAGGTCGCCAAGGCCATGTACGACAGCGCAGCGATGGCGGCGTTGACGCAATTGCGCCGCATTCCGAAGGGCGACTCCATCGAAGAGGATCACCAACGCGACCGGCAGTTGATCGTGAACTACATCCGCGCGCGCGTCCCCGGAGCCATCGAACAATTCGACCGCGACGAAAAAACCTATATACGCGTACAGGATTACGCGAAAATGCGCCAAGGCGTGGGAATGCTACTGACAGAATTAATGCGCATCAAAGCCGAGGGCGATTATGACGCCATCAAGGGGTTGGTCGACGAATACGCCGTGCACTTCGAGCCCAAGCTGCGCGATCAGGTTGTGGCGCGACACAAGAAGTTGAATGTGCCAACGTACTGGGCAGGCATCAATTCGAAACTGACCGCACGCGCTGCAGCGGAGGGACACGTACAGGACGTCAAGATCAGCTACCCGTCAGACGCAGTGGAGCAGTATCTAGCCTACGGCTCCTTGTACGACAAATCGCTCCTTCCCGCGGACAAGCCAGAAAAAAAGTAAAGCGTGGCACGACGCGCCTCGTCGCGCTTGACGCCATCCAGCGAAGACTCCAACACGTACAAGTGCTCTGGTCGAGCCATCAATTGCTGCAACCCGCGTTGCAGGTCCTTATTGTTGTGAAAGTATGTGCCCCCGGTTCCAGTGGCAAGCTCAGCGAGCACGTTTTCTGCACGTTGAACTGTCTCGCGGTGGTGCACCGCCGCCAAGCCGTTCAGAAGCTCGAGTCCAGAGCGAGCCCGCGATCGTCGGCGTCAATCTCCGTTGTGTACAGCACGCGCGCGTCCACCGAACTCATCGTAAAGGACGTTGACGTGCCGCAGATCCATTTTCCGTTTTGGGGTCCATCGGCAATGCGCGAGACGCCCTCCAAGAACTCACGGAATTCGAATTAGTTGTGACCGTCGTGCCGCAATTCTGAGCCTGCTTCTTCCTGGCGGAGAGTCAGTCGGCCAGCTGCCTCATAAGCCGTATTCCCAAGAGGCACACCCATGACGTCCCGAAAAAGCTCTATGTATCTGATTGCCGGCGTAAGCGCCGAAAGGGGAAAGGCGTATTAGCAGCGACTCATCCGGCTTGTTACGCCGCAGTGCACGGGTTTGATGTCGACGACAGGCGTTCCGTCGATGGCTTCGATGGGACCGATCCGCAGGCGGTTCTTCTCGACCTCGCGGACGGTGACAGGATGAAGGCCGAGAGGATTTGGGCGGTCGGGCGAGCGGGTCGCAAATACGCCGGTAACTGGTCTGGTCCGGTCTGAACGGGGGTGCACCTTCAGGACATCGCGGCGAGCCAGGTGTAGCCAAGTCACAACGATGATGTCGTCGCCTACCGCGAGGCCATGCAGCCCCTTCGCCACCAAAGGACTCACTTCGAGCCATGCGTCGGGCGCCCCCTCCGAACCTTGTTTGGGCGCTTCGCTGCGCTGCTTGATGCTAGATCGGATCAAACCAATCGGCCGAAGCTGGGCGCGTTTGCCATTGGGCTCCGGACTCCTCACTGTTCGCTGCTTTTTCTCCTTGGGCTTCATTGGAGTCTATCCTTCAGCCTGTGCCAGGTTGCGTTCAACGACTGCGTGAGGCCGACGATTTTGACGTTCCGCGTGTTGTAGCATTTTGCAAGCATAACTCGCAAGGAACGCGCTAACAAGACTGGTTGGGTACTGGGCGCAAGAAGTCCGGTAAGGAGGGCATGAAGTCCGTTTGTTGGTGGAAGCCCGTTGCCAGTAGTTATCTGGAATTGCGCCATTCTCCGATCAGCTCGTTCGGAATACGCCAAATTGAAATTATCGTGATATAACTGCCTTTCGGCAGGTTCGCTGCATGAGAGTTCCTGTGCGAGGAGGCCCCTCGTGAGACTCTTGGTCATTGTATTCTCTTGTTTCCTGGTTCAAACCGACTGTGCAATTCAAACGAACGCGCCGGCAGAGACTTCTACGCTGAGCATACGAGGTAAGGTCTTACAGGAGCTGGACGGGCAACCGATAAGAAAGGCAAACGTGCAGTTGAGTGGACAAAAAGGACCCGCCGTCGCGCAACACTCGGCTGTTACCGATGCGGATGGTCAATTCACGATCGAGGACGTTCAACCTGGACAGTACCTCGTCGTCGTCGAGCGCCCCGGATTTGTGCAGTCCGGTACCGGCAACCGCCGCATCTCTGTCTCGGTGCAACCGCGCAGCGCCCCAAACGACTTGATCTTGCACATGCAGCCTGCCGCCGTCATCACTGGGAAGATCGTAGACTTGGACGGTGATGCGATGCGTGATGTTAGCGTTTCGGCGATGAGGGCTGGCTCTGTTCGAGCGGGACGGAAGTCCCATGACTTTGGCAGTGGAGCCACTAACGATCTTGGGGAATTTCGTATCTCCGACTTGCGAGCGGGACGCTATAAGATTACTGCCTCTCCCCCGCAAGGATCCCGACCGCCGAATTTGAAAGAGAACAACAGTGGGAAAGATCGATCGATATACCTAACCACGCATTACCCGGGCGTTTTGGATGAGGACCAAGCTGTTGCGGTGGAGATTCATCCTGGGTCCGAAACACGGATTAATTTTGGCCTCCTGACGGGCCGGGCGTACCGCGTCAGCGGGTCGGTAACGGGAGTGCTGAGCAAGGGCATCATGGCTCAGATCATGTTGCAAGCGAAGGGGAGTGGGCGCTCGCAGATATCTCCGCAAGAGCTTGGTGAGGGAGGCAGATTCGAATTTACAAACGTCTTACCCGGATCCTATGTGGCAAGGCTAATCATCGTCACATTTGAGGGCGGTCAACCAGCGATACAGATGCTGCGCTTGGGTAATGCGATCGAAGTCAGCAATGCCCCGGTGGAGGGATTGCGACTTCAGCCAGAGGCTGGTGGGCAAGTTCGCGGGAAGTTCCGCCTGGATACGGGCCAGAAACTCGATTGGACGCAATTGACCGTGGCCCTGATCCCTGCTGAGGAACACGGTGCGGAAGTGGCGTGGGAAGGAGGGATGGACATTCCCACAATTTCCAGTGTGAACACTGACGGAACCTTCGAACTGAAGAATGTACCTGGAGGCAATTACCAACTAATGGTTGGGGCCAAATCCGATGATTTGCGCGATTACTTCACAAAATCGATCAATCTTGAGGGTCGGGATGTAGCGGATTCTGGTTTTCCGGTCCGTCCCGAGCCATGGCTGGACGTTGTGATCAGCGGAAACGGAGCGAGTATTGCGGGGACAGTTGTTGACGGCAACGGCCAGCCAATCGCGAATGCCACAGTTGTGGATGTTCCGAGCGCGGAGCACCGAATGCGCTCGGATCTTTACCAGCGAGATACCACCGATGACAGCGGCCATTTCAGGTTGCGCGGCTTAAATCCCGGTAAGTACACAGTGCTTGCCTTTGAAGAATTGCAGGGAGATGTCCGCCAACCTGATTTTATGAAGTCTTACGGGGCTCGCGGGGAGATCGTCCAACTGGACGAGGGTACACGAAAAAGCGTAGTCCTGAAACTGATCCCTCCAGACGGTGAACTGCCATGAGCGGCTGAGTTTCGGACTAAACGAGTCGCGCTTGCAACGCTTGCAAACGGTTTATCGCCTGCAGCGGCGCTCAGTAGCATAATGTGAGACCTAAACAGCCCGCCGACGAATCTGAAGAATACAAATTTGCTCGACTCGCGATGAAACAAGCTAAGAAAAGCGTTCCGGAGAACGACGGCAGATAAGAGATATGGCCTCGTCGTGTCCGCGCTACTCGCTCCACGCCGCACTCTTCACGACCTCCGAGGTCAGGAGGGCAATGCTCGACAGGTCCACAGTCCGGGCAGTCTGCGCAACTGCTCGCAATTTGCTGCGAAAGGTCTGGTAAGTCCGTGCCGGACAAGCACCATCACATCTGCGACAATCCGATTGTTGTGCAAATGTGCGAGACGGGGGAGGGGCCCCACTGTTTTGCGTGCGGTCAGCACCCACTGCCAACTATCCAGAATGGAGTTTTGCGATGAGGCCAGCCAATACACTTTCCACTAGACGCGAATTCCTACACGCTTCCGCTGCTGCCGCGGTTTCAGCGGCTGTTCCTGCCTCCAATGCCCTGGCGCAGCATGCTCGGCAGCAACCTATGGACGACGCGTTTCTGGCCCGGCAAGAGGAACGACGAAAAGAGTTATGGGAACTCCTGGGCGATTTGCCGTGGGAGCATAAGCCGGGGCCAGCGAAGCTCGTCAGCAAGGAAGAGCACGAAGACTATACGCTGGAGCGGCTGGTTCTCGATTTGAACGGTGTGGAGCCAGCGCCGGCCCTGCTGCTGATTCCGCGTAAAAGGCAAACGCCCGCGCCGGGACTGCTGTACATCCACTGGCATGGCGGCATGTACGACCTGGGCAAAGAGATGCTGGTCAAAGGTGTGGAGGTCGCGCCTGCGTATGCGTCCGTGTGCGCGCAGAAGGGGCTAGTGACGCTGGCGATCGATAGCTGGTGCTTTGGCGAGCGCAAGCACGAGAAGAACGGTCACGAGGGCGAAGAAAACGCCTTCAAGCTGATGCTGTGGAAGGGGCAAGTACTGTACGGGATGATGATGTTCGACGAATTTCGCGCGATGGACTACCTCGCGAGCCGCCCGGAGGTGGACAACCAGCGGCTGGGAGCGCTGGGCATGTCCATGGGCTCGACGAAAGCGTGGTGGCTCGCGGCGCTCGATCCTCGCGTGAAGCTCTGCATGGATGTGTGCTGCCTGACGGATTACGAAGAATTGATCAAAGCGCATGGCTTGCAGGGGCACGGGATCTACTACTACGTACCGTCGTTGTTAAAACATTTTCAAACCGCGGAGATCAATGAGCTGATTGTGCCGCGGGCGCACCTCAGCGTGAACGGGAAGCGCGATGCACTAACGCCGCCAGCAGGTGTGGACAAGGTGCGTGATTATTTATTGCCGCTTTACCGGAAGTATGGGAAGGAAGCGGAGCTCCGCGTAGAGTTGTTCGATTGCGCCCATGTGGAGCTGCCGGAGATGCGCAAGCTCATTCTGGAGTGGATGGATCGGTGTTTGGTTGCGTCACCGGGAAACTGAGCCACTATCGAATATACAACCCTAAGCCTTACCCGGACTTAGCGTGGCCCCGGCATCTCTCGTGGTAAAGTACCCCACCAGAAATTTTGGAAGGAGGTAGTGGTGATGACAGCGACGCTACTATACCGGGTCGCAGCAATTGTCTTTGTGCTCTTTGCCGTCGGCCATACGTATGGTTTTTTGAGTCTGCGCGCACCTTCCGCCGAAGGGCGCGCCGTTTATGACTCGATGAATGCCGTTCGCTTTGAGTTACGCGGGCGGAGCTACAGTTTACGGCGATTTCTACCGCGGCTTCGGCTTGTCCTGCACGGTATCGACGCTCCTGTCGGCGTTTCTGTCGTGGCATCTTGGGCAGTTGGCGCGTTCCACTCCAACCGCAGCGGGCTTCATGGGCTGGGCGTTCTTTATCCTGCAGTTGCCTGGCGTCGTACTGAGCTTTTTGTATTTTGGTCCGCCGCCGATGGTGCTTTCTGTGGTCGTCGCGCTTATTCTTGGCTGTGCCGCCTGGCTAACGGGCAGATGAAGGGCGCGGCAGGTTCTCATTAAGGCAGGTGCTTTGCCGGAGGCGCGTTTCGGCTGAGGAGTAAACGGGCTGGGGGGCTGCGCGCCCTTTGATAAAACCGTTTTAGACTCAGCCGCTTGAAGTACAATGAGGCTTTTATGGAGGCGCCATGGACAAGCCGCGCCACCCTCAGGTGATTCGGCCCTGGAAAACGCACCAAACACAAAAGAATAAATGGCGCTCTCTGACTACAACTGGACAGCGAGGAGAGCGCAGTAAGAAGCCTTCCACCAATAAGCGCGGCTGACATGTCCGGTTACCCCGTTCGAACGCGGTGCGCGACATAGAAGTGGCAGTCAAGCCGCCCGGCGCCCTTCCCAATAATCCTCAAAGCGGCCGTTGAGGTGGGAGCAACGTAGAGCCAAAATCGCGTTGGCTGAACGGCGCAAAAACTCGGCCGAGGAGTTGGTTTACTTCCCGCGCCACCTCCTGATGGACCGCAGCAGCCGCCGTCCAGCCGCCGCGTTCCTGCGTGACCGGGCGGAGTCGACAGATCTTTTCGTTGAGGGTGACCAAATCCTGGCTGAGCTTCTGGAAGCGGTGAAACTCGGCCACCTCTTGCTGCGCCTTGCGCAGCGCTGTGGGATTGGCAAAGCTCTCCGTTACCGTCTTGCCCGCGACTCGGCGAGTGAGGCGAAATTGCGGATCATGTCCAGGGTCGTGGTGTTTGGCGCAGTGGCAGGAAGGCTTGCCGCAGCGTCGGATCACTGCGGTAATGGAGCCAGGTCGAAGATCACCCCAGCTGAGAAACTCCTCCAGGAGCTTGGATCTTTGGGTCCCCAATGTTGCGACATCGTCAGGCATAAGGATTCCTTTTTGTGCTGCATATTATCTGTGCGTATACAGACGTTCAGAACTACGCCACAAAAAACGAAAACCTGCCGGATGGCACTTCCAGGTCGTGCACGCGGCACCGAAAGGCTTCTTGACAGAGGCAGCAGAATGGAGTTCACTAGCGTCACAAAGGCTCTAGGACGGATTGCGATGGGGAGCCCGCGCTGGAACGGTCTCTCTCCATTTGCCCCTTCAATAAGAGCACAGGTCCCCTGACAAATCAGCCGGTATGGACTTAGTGATGCGTCGAGCGTATTTGCTAGTTCCTTTCGCGGCCTATCTCCTGATAGGTCCCGCACGAAGCTCGCGTACAGCGGCACAAGAACCCGCGGCAAGCGCGCTGGCGGAGCCAACGAAGAAAGCCGAGACTGGCTCGCTGAAAGTGTGTTTGCGGCTGGAGGATGAAACAGCATTTTCCGGAGTGGCCGATGTACGAGTGATTCCGGATGAAGGATATGAGGTGGTCGGGGAACCAGGCGATACCCCGAGTGATGTCGTCTTTTACGGCATCGCCACAGGGAAGTATCACGTGGAAGTGAGCGCTCCGGGATTTCTGACGGTGCGGCTGAGCGCGATCCTCGAGACCAGCAATCAGCAGAAAACAGTTTTTGTGGTGATGAAGCCGAGACCGGCAACAAAAGCGTCCGCGTTGCTCGTGAAACCGCTCGAACTGCCAACGATCCCTGAGGCAAAGACCAGCCCGAAGTTGGAAGCCCCGCCGAAGACGGAAACAGAGATGGGAAAAATGCCGGGAGCAAAGGAAAAAGTGCTACCGGTGGATGAACACGTGGCGTGTCCGACGGAACAGGTGTTGAAAGCAACTGGAGAAAACGTCAGGGAGTTTGTGAACTCAATGGAGAAGTTCACCGCGACGGAGTTGGTGGAGCACTACGCGATCGATAAATCGGGAGAGCGCAAAGGCCCGGACAAACGGAAGTTCGAGTATGTAGTGGTGGTGGGGCGAGATCGCACCGGAGCGTTTTGGCTGGAGGAATACCGAAATGGCAGCACGGATCATGAACAATTTCCCGCGCACCTGGCGACGCTAGGATTGCCGGCGATCGTGCTTTTGTTTCACCCTGACTTTGCGGCGGACTTCAATTTTCAGTGCGAAGGCTTGGTGCGCGACGAGGGACGCGAATATTGGCAGGTGCGGTTTGAACAACGCAAGGACCGGCCGCCGCGTATCGAATCGTACAGGGTGGGCGGCATGAGCTTTCCAGTGTATTTGCGGGGACGAGCGTGGATCGATCCCGGGAAGGCGCAGGTGGTGTGGTTGGAGTCGGAGTTGGCCGAACCTATCCCGCAGATTGAATTGACCGAACAACACCAGAAGATTGAGTACACGGGAGTGAAGTTCGCCTCAACCGGACAGGAAATCTGGTTGCCGCAGACCGCGGAAGTGTATGCAGAGAGACGCGGGAAGAAATACTACCGGAAACACTCGTTCGGCGATTTTCGATTGTTCAACGTAGATACGGCGCAGAACCTGAAAACGCCGAACGGGTCGTACAGCATTTCAAACTTAACGGACGGGGATGTGACCTGTGAGTTGATCGTGACACCGGTGGAGGGGCTTGCTGTTGGGCCGATCACGTTGCGATTTGTGGTGCCTGCTCGGGGAAGCGTGGTGAAGACGGTAGGACCGAGGAAGGACGTGAATCTGGCAGTGGAGGCGGTGCGCTCAGCAAAGTTCGTGCACAGCGGCGGAACGGGAGCGGTGAAGGTGGATGCGGATTTGCCGAGGGAGACAACGCTGGATGTGATACCCGCTGGCCCGCAAGACAAACCGTGATTGGGCTGTAGTCGGTAACGCGTACTGCTTTTGGAAAGACGCTGACCGAGGCATCCCTATCTTCAAGCAAGCCAAAGCGGAGTACACGAAATTGCAACGATTCATTGCCGAAATCTGCTCGCCGACCCGCCTTGAGCCCGCCCCGCAAAGCGGAAAAGGCCGCCAGTACGAACTTTGGCGGTAATCCCGCTTAACCAGGAGCTGTGAGGAGTCGGTGCCGACTGAGACCGTCGTTGGGAATCTCCGTCTCGATAATCCCGCTTTCGTCCCAGCGAGCCATCAGGCGAATCAGTGAATGGAAGGCGCGGAAGCTTCGCCGGTCGCGATGCAGCGCCCAATCCAGGCGAAGGCGAATAGGGCCAGTCCAGCGACCCATGCGCCAAGGCTAACGTTCCTGAAAAACAAAGTGCGAACAGGACACCCACGGCGACCAGAATTGCTGAGAGGAACAGGAACATGCGCGTCCCGTAGAGAGAAGCGAACGGCAAATAGTGCGCACCCACAAGCACAATCAGAGCCGGAAAAAACCAATTCAAGCGGTAGAGACCCACGGGCACAAGAAGCAGCATCGAAAGCGGCAGCACAAACGCGACCTGCATCGCGAGGCTATTGAACGGATTCTCTCTGCT
Source organism: Acidobacteriota bacterium (assembly GCA_003223215.1). Classification (GTDB taxonomy): domain Bacteria; phylum Acidobacteriota; class Terriglobia; order Acidiferrales; family UBA7541; genus Acidiferrum. The sequence continues at coordinate 106,638 of QHYH01000087.1, read as the reverse complement.
CAAGGCCGGAAAGATGAAGAATCCCCCGATGACAATGGTTAGAATAGACGCTTTTGGAGTTACCCACGTGCCTAGCGCCGCGGACATCATCCAAATTACAGACGCGACGAGCTGTCCCCAGAAGCCGCCAACGTAGACGGACCGCACTTCGCGTTGAGCATCCTGGATGTCCATTCAAACCTCCGAAACCGGTGGTGGCGTGATCAATGCGGCTTGAATGTCTTCCCGGTCTCAAGCAGCGTCTTCAGGCGGGAAAGAATACGTGGCCATCCATCGGCGCAGGCAGTGTAGGTGGGGTCATCTTCAGCCCACTCGTCATGCGTCACCGTTACTTTGGTGGCTTCGGTCTCGGGCACCAGTTCGATAGTTGCACGTGAGGCCTTGTCATTTTGGCCCATTGTGAATGTGTACTGAAAGACTTTTGGCGGCTCAAACCGCAGTACCTTCCCTCGAACGTAGGTCATGGTCTTGCCATCGGGTCCCGCGCCCACCCACGCGAGCTGGCCACCGGGCTTAAAGTCCGTCTGAATCTCAGCGCCCGAGAAGATGATGCGGTTTGACTCCCGCGACACAAAGCCTTCCCACACCTGCTCTGGTGTGGCGGCAATGTAGAAGATATATTTAAGTGGTGCTTGATGGGCCACGATTGCCCCCTGACTCTCCGGAGCCATCTTATATCCACACCAAAAACCTAACAACCCTGCAGCGGCCCAAGTGCCCGATAAATTCTGTGACGTGCTCTCCCGGCTGAAGATTCAATCCCCATAGCCATTAGATTGGGGTCTGCCGTCAGCCCGCATCCGCCGCAACCACCAGCGGCCACGTCCAGACGGATTTATCGAACGCGCGCCGGAGCATCGCGCCCACGCGCAGATCCTTCTCAAGTGCGCGCATCCGATAAATCTCTAACGTTAATCAGGAGTTGAAGGAGTCCGCGGGCGCGCACGCGCCGGAGGCGGCCACTATGGCTGAAGATGCTCATCCCCCGAGTAGTCCCGAGCGCCACTCACCCCGTTTAACGGGACTTTAGCCAGATAGTATGAGGGTTGCCGCAACACACACAAAAAAAGCCCCAGGACCACCCGCCACCTGGGGCTTTATGAATCGAACGAAATTCAATCGCTGAACGTCTTCCCCGCTCGGTTCCCTTCTTTATGGAGATCCTAATCTCGCAAAAGTAGGCTGTCGCTGCCTCAGAGCAATCTTGCTTAGGCAACCACGCCCGTCGATTCGGTCTCATGCGCCTTCCGCGCCCCACCGGGCATGTAAATAGTCGAAGCTGCGTAAAGTCTTTTGCCTTCCGCGTCCACTAGACCGTAACCGCGTTGCTAGAAACGGTGAAATGAGATAGTAGTTGGTCCGCAGCGCGATGCTCCGCGCTATAATCCAGCCCGCAGATTCCGGTGGGCAAGTCAACAAGCGTAGGGCTTTGAGGTTCGTGCAACTAATTTGCACGCGGCGTGTTCCTATACACGGGCAGAAGTGGAGGAGCCACTGTTGTCATCAATTCGCGTTCTAATTGCTGATGATTATGAAGACTGGCGACGGCAAGTCCGTTCGTTATTTCAGGCACGGCCGCAATGGCAAGTCATAGCCGAAGCTGTGGATGGACCAGAAGCCATCCAGAAGGCTGAGGAACTGAAGCCGGACTTGATTGTGCTGGACATCGGTCTCCCAAAACTAAATGGAATCGAAGCTGCCCGGCGGATACGACAACTTTGCCCCGGATCCAAGATAATCTTTCTAAGTCTGTACCATTCTTCGGATATGGTACAGGCAGCGTTGAGCACGGGAGGCCTGGGTTACGTTCGAAAGATAGATGCACGAAGGGAGCTAGTGCTTGCCGTCGATGCGGTTCTTCGGGGGAAGCAATTTGTCAGCAGCAGCATAAAAGGCCTCACCGACACCTCAGGAGAGAAAGCCCCTCACCGCCACGAGCTTCTGATGTTTTCTGATGACACGGTTCTTCTGGACAGCTTTACGCGCTTCATTGCTGCTGCCCTAAAAGCTGATAACGCAGCTATTGCGCTCGTTACGAAGTCACACCAAGAGAGCCTGCGTCAAAGACTGAAGGCCGAGGGCGTGGATACAGACGGCGCCATTCAGCAAGGTACGTTCATTTTACTGGATGTTGCCGACACGCTCGCCACACTCCTGGTAGATGGTTTGCCTGACCCCGTCCGATTTCTCGAAGACTTCAGCGGTCTGATCAAGGAGGCCGCCAAAGCAGCGAAGGCAGAACATCCCCGCGTCGCTTTTTGTGGTGAATGCCTAGGCCGCTTGTGGGCAGAAGGTAAAACGGATGCAGCGATCCGGCTCGAACAAGGGTGCGACGAACTAGTCAAAACACACGAAGTAGATATCCTATGCGCATATCCATTGCGCAGCTTTCACGGCGAGGAAGACGAGCACATTTTCCAAAGCATCTGTGCAGAACACTCAGCCGCTTATTCTCAGTGAGATAGTAAGACTCAATTCCAGGTTACCTTGCCTCAGTCGCGTCGCCTTTTGCAAGTTCGCGCAGTTCAGCTTGCGGCACAGCAAATTCCGCGGTGCCACAATCCAAACAGACAACAATCTCCGGGAATACCCACACGACGGGCTTGTCAATATCTTTTAGTTCGGGAAAATGGATGCCCATCTCCGCGCTGAATTTCTTCTGGTTGACTGACCCGCACGACTTGCAGGGCATACCGCCCCTCCCTCCTCGTGCGTTAAATTACGTTCTCAGAACATCATTACCAAAGCGACGCGTCAATGCCCGGCGTCACCTGGTGTTGCGCAGCCAAGCATCAGGTGAAGTGGTTTTCCCCATCTGTCGAGAATCGCCCCTTCGGTAGAGGTTCCCGAAAAAGGCGGGAAAAGTTCCCTCAATAATCCTCGGCGGATGGCGTTTTTTCGCCAGTGCCGGATAAGTCGCAAAATCGGTAACTTGGCTCCCAGTATTTGACTTCACCAGTTATCTCGTTTACTAGGCACAGCTCCCGCCCGCACCATCGAGAGACAAAATCGGCGTAAAATGCTAGCCGTTTGAATTAAGACCGGAATTCTGCTCTATGCCACTGGAGAGGAGAAGTCATGACGACCTCCGCGCCTCCCTTCGTCGAATGTGACAAAACTTTTGCTGGCCTTGCGGTTAGCGACGTTTCTGCCGCCGTCGAATTCTATACGACGCAGTTAGGCTTCAAAGTCGGGTTCACTTGGGGTGGTCCTCCGCCCACCTTCGCGGGCGTGAATCTCGGCAAAGTGGAGATGTTCCTGCGGAAAGGGACGCCCGATCCGAAGGGGTGCTGCGTGTACTTTCACGTCGGCGACGCGGACGTGCTCTACGAATTTCATCGCGCCAAAGGCGCCGCAGTTGCGCAAGAGATCGGCGACAGGGAATACGGAATGCGAGACTACGTTGTACGCGACTTGAACGGATATTATCTTTCGTTTGGGCATCACCTGTGCAATGCGGGGCCGCCGGTCAAGATCGAGCGAGTGAACGTACCGGTCCGATTAGAGAAACGGCTTGCCGCGCTGCTCCAGGATTTGGCAAAACACAAACGCATGAGCATAGACAGTTGTCTTGAGGAGATGCTACTGCATACGAATGAGGGTGTCGGGCCGCACACGCAAACGACCCTCCACTACATTCAAGAACTCAAAAAGAAGCACGGCATTAATTACGACTGCCATGCAAGCTACCGGTTCGCGGAGGAGTGACGGAAGGTCACGACCGACTATCCTCAGACCGGCGCTCATGGCATCGGGCTACGGTGGTAATCAATCAACACGCGTCCTAGTTCTACTTGCCTGGTAAATCGGGAAACCGGACAAGTCCCGCTGGCGTTTACGAACGCTTGCCCGTTGGGAGTTAACACGCCGGTCACATTGTCCCACCCGACTGCCGTCGTCAAGGACGAGTCCGTGCCAAACGTGAGCACATCCCAGGGCGTAGAGACTCGCTCATTGCCACGGCTCATTGCTTTGGCTAGGATCTACCTGCCTACGTGCCCTTTCGCGTCACAGAAACTTCCATACCTTCAGAGGCACCCACATGCTCTTGAAAACTAGCGATCATCCTCTGCGGGGCCTGACCCTGTTCGCGATCTCCATGAGTTTCAGTGCGTACATGGCCGCCCAGCCGCAGGAAGCGGGTTCACCACACGAAGTCACTTCTGCTGAGTACGCGCATGCGGAAAAATTCATGGGGTATAACACGAACCCGCTCGTTTACCACGCGGTGCATCCTGTGTGGACCGCAAACGAGCGCCTGTGGTACCGCGACGCTGGTCCTGAGGGAGACAAGTTCGTGCTGTTCGATCCGGCGAAACTCACCAAGGAGCCGGTGTTCGACCACGCCAAGCTCGCTGCCGCTCTTTCGGTGGCCGCCGGGAAAACATATGAGGACAACAAGCTTCCTTTTCGGGAAATCGAACTATCGATGGACGGGCAGTTCGTTTCTTTTCGGATCGGCAAGCGACAGTTTCAGTGTGACCGGCAGGGCCCTCAGTGCGTGGTGGTAAGCGGGGGCGTGGAGAACAGCGTAGCTTCTCCCGACAGTAAGAAGCTCGCCTTTGTTCGGGAATACAACTTGTGGGTGCGCGACGTGTCCAGCGGCAAAGAGACACAGCTCACGACGGACGGCGTCAGGGACTACTCCTATGCGTTGGACAATGCCGGCTGGACCAAGAGCGACAATCCCATTCTGTTGTGGTCGCCGGATTCCAAGAAAATCGCCACCTTCAAGCAAGACCAGCGCAACGTGGGAGAGATGTACCTGGTGGAAACGAAAGTTGGCCATCCGGCGTTGCAAGCCTGGAAGTATCCGCTGCCGGGGGATGACGTGGTGTCGATGATCGAGAGAGTGTTCATCGACGTGGATGCACCAAAGGTGATTCGGCTGCAAATGCCGCCGGACCAGCATCGTTCGACGTTGTGCGACCACGTCATTTGTCGGGGGAGCGAATGGGAGGACGTCGAGTGGAGCCCGGATTCGAGCAAGCTGGCGTTTGTCTCCACGTCGAGAGATCACAAGCAGGAAACGCTCCGCATCGCGGATGCGGAGACCGGAGCGGTGCGCGACGTGATGGAAGAATCCGTGGCCACGCAGTACGAATCGGGCCAGGGCAGGGTGAACTGGCGCTATCTTCCCGCGTCGAACGAATTCATTTGGTATTCCGAGCGCGACAACTGGGGGCACCTTTATCTCTACGACCTAGGTAGCGGAAAGCTCAAAAATCAGATCACCCAAGGCGAATTTGTGGTGACCCAGTTGTTGCGGGTCGATGAGAAGGCGCGGACGCTGTATTTCCTGGCCGATCGCAGAGAAAAGGGCATTCCGTATTTCACGCACTTTTACAGCGTCGGTTTTGACGGCAGCGGGCTGAAACTGCTGACACCCGAAGATGCGAACCACGATGTGACGCTTTCGGCTTCGGGGCGGTATTTTGTGGATAATTTTTCGAAGCCGGATGCGCCGCCGGTGAGCGTGTTGCGCGCTGCGAATGGGAAGACGCTGGCAACGCTCGAGAAAGCAGACATTTCGAAGCTCGTCGCGGCGGGATGGAAGCCGCCCGAAGCGATCACGGTGAAGGGACGTGATGGCACGACGGATCTTTATGGATTGCTTTTCAAGCCAACGAACTTCGATCCGAAGAAGAAATATCCCATCGTTAATCACATTTATCCGGGACCGCAGGGCGGGAGCGTGGGAAGCTGGTCTTTCCTCTCGGCACGCGGAGACACGCAAGCGCTCGCCGAATTGGGATTTGTTGTGGTCGAGATTGAGGGGATGGGGAATCCGAAGCGGTCGAAGAAATTCCACGATACGTATTTCGGCAACATGGGCGACGACACGCTACCTGACCAACTGACCGGGATGAAGCAACTGGCGCAACGGTATCCTTGGATTGACCTCGAGAAAGCGGGGATTTACGGCCACTCGGGCGGAGGTTACGCTGCGGCGGATGCCATGTTCCGGTATCCGGACTTCTTCAAAGTGGGAATCTCCGAAGCGGGGAATCACGACAACCGCGAATACGAAGACGACTGGGGTGAACGGTATCAAGGGTTGCTCGAGCGGAAGCCGGACGGAACCACGAACTACGACGACCAGGCCAATCAGAACATCGCCAAGAATTTGAAGGGCCACCTGCTGCTGGCGCACGGAACGCTGGACGACAACGTGCCACCGTACAACACGCTGCTCGTGGTTGACGCGCTCATCAAAGCGAACAAGGATTTTGACCTGCTCTTGCTGCCGAATCGCCGGCATGGCTTCGGCAATGAACCGTATATGGTGCGAAGACGATGGGACTATTTCGTCCGCTACCTGATGGGCGCGGAGCCGCCAAAAGAATACGAGTTGAAGCCCCCGCCGAATCCGCTTGCGGCGGGGATGTAATTCCGTTTCCCTAAGCAATAGCCCCGCTGCTATAGGGACGCGCGCCGCAAGGTGCTGGTGAACGGCTAGCCGCGCGCGCCGTGAAAAGATGGATGATGGTCCACAGCGGGAGTCAAACCCGTCCGGAACTCGCCGCTCCACCTGGGTAGCCTCAAATTCCGAACCTACTAGAGCCAGCCTGATTTGTCACCGTGACTTTTTGGGTCAGGTTTAGCATTTGCTGGCAGCTTGAGCGTGAACAGCTAAGGTGTGGAATCAACTCGCCGTGGCCGCTAGGAGGGACAGGCACTCTTTCCCATTGTTCAGCACGATATTGTAATCGGCACGCGGGACCTGACGATTGGCGGACTGAATCAGGGCAACAATTTTGACTTTTGGAAAATTCGCTTTCAGCCACTCGACCATTTCTTTTCTCATTTGTTCCGGTGCCGTTTGGCCTACGACGAATACATCGACATTGCGAATCGAGGCCAGAGCCCGCTTTGCAGACTCGTTGTCAGCGACGGATATGACCTCAAGGCCGCAGCGGCGAAACAGTTCGGCCCTGGCGTTTAGTTCTTTTTCTTCGTAGCCAATCTGAAACATTGTCCGCTTCGGTGGGAATTCGACCTTACCCGTCAAATTGGTGATGACATACGCGCCTGGTGAGGATGCCGAGAGCACTTTCACTCGTGCTGTCGCACGTTCCACACTTATCGCTCCTTCCAGCCACTGAAGGCTACCGTCGCTTCGCACTTTGGACAGGTGGAACGGAGAGAGCATGGGCTTATCCTCGTTATCGTGCCGGTAATTCAAACACACCGCCTGACCTCTGTCTATAGCTTGTGTCGAAACAATAAGGGGTCAAGATCCGCGACAATAGGGCATTTCCTTTTGGGTCATAGGGTTTTGATGGCAGGCGCATCGGGCCGGACGGTGGTTTTCCACTCAAAGCTCCTGGCATGCGTCCCTTCGGCCAATGTCAACTTTTCTAGTAACAGCTCTCCTTCAAGCATTTGAATGCGGAGCGTCCGGGCATCCAGAATAATCGTGCCGAAGCCGGAAGCCGTGCAGAAAAAAGTCTTGAATGGGCGAGTGCTCACCTGGGGACCAAGCCAGAGCGCTCGCTGGGCGGCGGAGTAGCGGAAACCGGTCAGCGCGCTGAGCAAGGCATAACTAGCCATGGCACGAGCGTAATAGTTGCCGCACTCATATTCATTCCAAGGGTTGCGAATACGGCCGTCATAGCGGCTGCGCAGGGCCTTAACGATGGTCAATCCTTCTTTGACGAAACCCTCCGCGATGAGATGGGAGGCCACCTGGTATTCGATGCCAGTCCAGACTTCGTCGCAGTAGACGAAAGGCAGCGTGGGCTTGCCGCCGCGGGGCCATGTGCACAAGAGCAGACCGGGTTCGTGCCCCATAGCGTAGCCAGGACGTTGTGCGTTGGCGTGCTCGCTGAGGTCGGTCCTGAAATTGTGCTTGAAGATGGCTTGCAGCGTCTGGCGAACTTTTTCCGGGGCAAGAGGCGTATCGATACCGTAGATGCGCGCCATCCACGCGCCAATGACTCCGTCAGAGAGGCATCCGTTTCCATACTGATATTTCGGCCCTTCTCGTTTCAGAAGTTTCTGCATTTCGCTGCTGCCTTCATCGACCTGGGCGATCATGGTGGCGAACGAAGTGTTGCGCAACTCCAGGTATTGCACCTTCTGCTGGAAATACTCCCCATTAAAGAGTTGTTCTTCCATGAAGCGCGCACAACGGTGGGCCAGATCGTTGTAAAACGCGGCTTCTTCGGTCTGGCCAAGAGCTCCAGCCATGTCTGCAAATGCCGAGAGGGCGCCAAGATAAATGCTGGTGCACATGCCGTCCGGTCCCCAAAATTCAATATCGTAAGTATTGTGATGAGGCTCAAAGAGGCCTCCCCGATGATCGGGATCCCAAGTGCGAATGCAGTAGTCCAGGCTGCGTTTCGCCAGGGGATACATTTTCTTGAGCCAGTCGAGGTCGCCGGAAATCTGCCAGTCGCGAAAGACTTTCATAATTCCGCCCAACTGGCCGTCGGAGGCAGCGTGAAAGTCGTGTTTGACCGGGCCTTCAGGGAGCGCTGAGCGAAATGTGACATGGCCGTTTTCGTCCATGGAACGGCCCAACTCCAATTCGCGGAGAGTGGATTCGAGCTTCGGGTAAAGGTGAGGAAAGGCCTGGGCATAATTCCACACGTGCGTGCAGGAACCATGGCAGCAGCCAGCATCGGGGAAACACCCTTCCCAACCCCAAAGATCGCCATTTTCCAGACGCAGTACGGTGGGAGACTTGAGGATGGCCAAATTGGAGGAGATGGCATCCAGCACGTACGGCGGCAAAGTGGAGGAAAACAGGGCTTCCTTAAATGCAACCGTGCGTGCTCGCAAAGAGGCGTAATGTTCTTCGACATAAAGGGCCGTTTCGCGGGCATCGTTCCAAATCGAGGCATAGAAGGGGCGCCAGGGAGGAGACTTCTCTTCCGCAGAGGAACGGCAGCCAGGAGCGTCTTGAGATTCAGGAAGCGGAAGACCTCCAACTTGTTGGTAGCAATTGGGGAAATGCCAAGTGATGACGATGGGATGGGTTTTCGATTTGCCGGGGGCTAGGACGCCCTCAAGCAAAATCGAGCAGCCATTCCGGCCATTGGTATCGATCGAGTTCGATCCTTCATTAGCAGTGAAATTCGCCGTGGAGACTTCGTGCCAGAGTGCCGAGAGCGAGTCGAATTCCCAACCGGGGCTGCGTAGCCACATGCCCTTGATGCGCGGCTTATTGCCGACGGCGATCAGTGCGGCGCTGCCGAAGCTTTCGGAATTTGGCTTCTCCGAGTTGTGCAGAAACACACCGCGGTTAGGGATGACGGTATTGCGGCTGGCCGATTCCTCTCTGCTGCATCCGGGAGCCAAATGGGAAAGATGGTAGGAGAATTCGTACTCGACAGGATGCGGTGAACGATTGTGAAACGTGTATTCGAGGATGGCGCAGGGTATGCCGGAGTTCTTGTCATCGAGAGGGATGAACGGGTTCCAAGCGGTCAGCGTGACCTGCAACGGGACTGATGAGTCGCTGAGCGTGGCTTCTCCGAATGGGTATTCTCCTTTGAAAACACACTTTCCAAAACGCGGGAAGCCTTCGAACCCTCCACGACGGTATCCCTCTCCCTGAAGCCCCTGGTCGTAAATTTTCAGGACTGGGAACGGTCCTTCGACAAGTTTGGTGACCGGCGAAGCCCCTTTGATATGGAGAATCGCGAAAGCGGCTCTGGAGGGCGCGAAGCCCTCGGGCAACGCGGTCGTTGAGGGATGATTCCCGATAGAAAAATCCTGCAGGCCGCCGTAGCCGTTCAGACAGATGCAACCGGCTCCGATCCCTCCCACTGGCATAGCAATTTGGACGGCACGGTCGCCGGTGAAACTTTGTTGGGGCCCACTTGCGAAAAGTTCCTCCGAGGAATACGGAAGCGCCTCGGAAACTGGGGTGCTGGGAGAGTCTGCGGCTGGGGAATCCGGCCGGTTGCCGGACAAAGAGACTGCCGCGCCAAGAGCGGCGGAAGAACTAGTGATTAAGAATTCTCTGCGACTGGGTTTGTCCAAAGGCGACGTCGAACCTCCTCTACCGAATCAGGGTGAGCGCGGAAACTGCTTTAAGGTGACTGTGTAGTTGGCGGCTTGCCCTTCTAAAGCTGTTACATTTCCGGAAGTTCAACATGGGTTAGTCTCGCAGCAGCACGTCAAGATAAGGCCCGTCAATTTGCGCTCGCACCAGCGCGCAACAAAGGCAGAATGAACGCGTCAATCGCATCATCCGTGAGAGCCGTTAGCCTTACGTTGCGGTGCAGACTCCATTGCTCGACCTGCTCGGCGGTTTTTCCAGGCGGCAGCTTTATCAACGGACCGAGCGTCTCTAGTTCCAAAAACTCGTTGTTGGTAAAAGTCTCGAACGAACACCCGAAATCCGGGTACGTCTCTCCGGAATTTGCATGAGCGCGTTTGATGAATGCTTCGCCATTTAGGACGTAGGCGCCCCAGGTGTTGGGGTTAAACATCCCCAACTTTTGCGCTTCGGAGTTAGCCGGGTCCTGGCGCAAGGCCAGGTATTTTTTCGTGAAGACCCAGCGTTTGTCTGACAGGTTGGTGTACGCCCACATCACCAGAGGATTAGTGGCCTCCAGGTTCGCAGGATGCTTGCCGCGCGGCGGAAAACCTGTGATGGCAATCCCACCGGGCGCCATCATCGTCAGCGCCCATGCGGAGTATTCGAGTGGGAAGAACGAACGGTTAGTAATACGATGAAGGACGATCACCTCCGTTCCCGAAGCCGCCATGCGCACCTCAATCTCTTTCTGGAGGCTTGTGAGTGGTTCGACAGGAGCCTTGGCAATCAGTCCGTTTGGCGTAATCGTTATTTCAACCGGCATATTGTCGGGGGCCCAAGTCGCAACCGGATCCTCGGGAGCTTTCCAGACACGATCTCCACCACGAAGCTGGAACTTTTCTTCTCTGGTTCCTCCGAGTTGGTCAGAAAATTCTTTGAAGAGATTCTGGCCGCCAACGAACCCAAAACTAATAATTCTCGGACCAACGTCGCTGGTCACAACGAGTGCCACTTCACCGTTGCTTACTTGGTAGCAATTACGCCACCCTTTGTATGCAATTTTTTCCACTTTGACGTCTGCGCGAGCATGCGCAGTGACCACCAGGCTAAGGGTAAGCAATAAAATCAGTTTTGCCATGGCGCTGGCACTACCGCTTATCGAAGATGTCAGCACCGGTTCTTGTACGCCTGCTATCTCGGGTGGTGGCGCGCAAAACCTTTGCATAAGCATTAAGCCGACACGCCGAAGTGTTTTACGGTAAGGGCGACGGCTGCTACTCCATCGCTGAGCTTATAGGTAGTCTTCTCGTCTGCCTTGTCTGCGAGCGACTTCCAGAGGGCGTGGCCCAGAACGACTCGTGCCGGTTTGTTCATGGTGACCTTCTCTGCTGGGCGATTCTACCAGAACGCGAACAACCGCGTCCCGAAGAGCTTCTTTTCTACAATTCCCATTATTCCCATAATTCACATGTCTTTCGTTGTGAATCCGCTTCGCTCGTGTTAGAAGCCTGGAGTCGACCGTAGGTGCGCCAATGACCTAGCGGCGTGCGGAAACAGTGTTCTCGGGGCGCTTCAGGGGCTGCGACGGGGCGCTCTCGACCGCCCAAGGAAGGAGGCTTATGAAAAGGCGATTCTTTCTGAAATCGATAGCGGCAGGAGTGTACGCGTTCACGCATCTTTCGCTGCTCGAAGCGGCATTGCCGAAGATGAAGATCACGCGCGTACGGGCTTATGCGCCCACCAACCCGAACCCACTGTTCAATCAGGCCGATACGGTGGTGACCATCGAGACCGACGCGGGAATCACCGGTATTGGCGAAGGCGGTTTTCCCGATGCACTGAAACAGTGTGCCGGGCGGCTGATCGGGCAGGACCCGCAGCATATCGAACGGCTGTGGCAGGACATGTCGCGGTCGTTCTTTTATCCTCCTGGGCGCGAAAGAGAACATGCGCTCGGCGCGCTCGATCTTGCGCTGTGGGACATCAAAGGCAAGGTGCTGAAACTGCCGGTTCACGAAATCCTGGGTGGCATGGCGCGGAATTACTGCGAGTGCTACAACACAGGCGGCATCATACCAGGGATCAAGCCAGGCACGAGCGTGAAGGATCGCGCGGCGGCGACCATTGCTGCCGGCTATCGTGCCTTCCGCATGGGCGCGGCCGACACGCCCGCGAATACCACCTTCAATACGCACCAAAAGGTGAATCAGCTTTACGAGGAATGCGTGCAGGCGCGCGAAGGCGTAGGGAAGGACGGGGATTTCTGCATCGATTTTCATCAGCGATTCGATCTTTCTGACGCGATTCGCGGATGCGATCTGATCGAAAGCCTTGCGCCTTTGTTTGTCGAGGATCCCGTGCGCGCGGAGGCATTTGGCGAAGACCTTCCGCGCCTCCGAAAGTTAGTCAAGGTTCCGATTGCGGCGGGCGAGGAATGGGGGAATCGCTGGGATTTCAATCCTCTCGTGGAGAACCACGATATCGACTACGTCCGCGCTACCCTACCGAACGTGGGTGGCATTACGGAGATGATGAAGATCGCGGCGATCTGCGAGACGCATTTCGTGGGCATCGTGCCTCATTTCACCGGACCGATCGCCACGGCAGCGCTGGTGAATTCGCTGGGCACATTCTCGGGTCCGCTGCTGATGGAATATGGGTTTGAAGGAAAGGAGCTTTCGCATGTGCCCGTCAGCCTGGATTTCAAGAGCGGAAAGCTCTATCCCAACGACAGACCGGGACTCGGCGTCGAGCTGGATATGAGCAAGCTGACTCCGATTCTGGAAGTAACGAAATACGATACGAATCGCGCGCAGACGTACTTCCGGCCAGATGGCTCTATTACAAATTGGTAGGGCTGCGGGAAGGTTTCCGACTGACAAAATCTACTTCTCCGCGAAGCTTGTTTGAACGTAGCCGCACGTGCTGCGGACCCTTTGCGGGAGTAGTGGATCAGCGCGCCGGTCATTCTCTAATCCGATGGGTGCAGCTAGCAAAACTGTGGGACTAGCAGGTGCGAATCCTGCCCCGGAAATTGGTCGATTCAACCGGGTAACTGGCTCGACTTGGGACGAGGAAACGAATCCCAAGCAAGCTCGAGCGACAAAGCCCTCGTCACGCATCACTGCGTGGGAGCGACCAGGAGGGCAAGTGAACGGGAGGGTTGTAATCGAAGAGAATGCCTGCAGCGTCGAAAGTAGGCGTCCGCGTGAAGTCGCTTGCGGGAGACCTGGGAGCGCGCCGAACCATCCGTCGGTGGTGAAGGCCGTTGTCACTTGGGACGAAACCGACCATACGCACCAAGTGAGCACCCGGCGCACGGGGCACGACACTCTCGGAAGAAGCCACACAGTCAAAGCTAGGACGGTCCGGTGGACCAGCCGTGGATGGCTTAAGCGGCGAAGACCAGTGCCTACGAGACCAAGGTCGAAGGGGCATGGAGGCCACAGGACACGCGCATGGGCTCGTAGTAGCGAGGATGGAGGGTAACGCCTCCGGAGCAAAGGGGCCCTGGGTAGTGGCGGGCGTGCAACGCACACCAGTCGGCACACTGTGGCCGGCGCATGTCGGTGTAAACGAGCGCGTCGAGCGTTGGAGCAAACCTGGTGGTAGCCAAAGGATGCGGGCCATCGCTTAACGTGGCTAGTCATCGTGGGAAGGCTCCAAGGGGAAAGCTGCTGTCCCCAACCGGACCGGGGCAATCCCGCCGTCCGGGATGAAACGGGGGGACGTAGGAAACTGATCGAGGCGCGGAACGAGGCACCGGCATGTTCCGATGAGGAGCCGGTAACGGCAACTCCCCGCTGCCCACCGATACAGCGCCTGCGTTCTATCCCAACGCCAACAGCCGCTCTTAATCAACAAGCCGAAATCCAAGGTCTAATGGAAGAAGTACTGACACCGGTTTTCCGTCGTGGACACCCGGCTTAAACTTCCACTGTCGGACAGTGTTCAAAGCTTCTTGGTTCAAGCCGAAGGGCGCGCCCCGGACTATTCTTGTCCACTTCACCCTGCCATCCTCGGAAACCACTGCGTCTAAAACGACTTGTCCTTCGAATTTCGCGGCGCGGGCAGCATCCGAGTACGGGGGCGGCGGACAGTACAGACAGACAGGAAACGTGGCTTCACCAGGACCGGCCCCATACGCCGCAGGAGCTGAAGCCCATCTATCTTTGGAAGCGGCCTGTGCGATTGGATCGAACCCGCTGAGGGTGTTCGTTGAGTCTGGTCGTGGCAGAGTGAATTCCTCAATTGCTGCAGTCTTTTCCTTGTCGCAAGAGAGCAATTTCAACTGAACGTGCACGAACGATCCTAGATGCTTGGTGACGCCCGTTAGGACTGTGGTGGCATTTAGCGCCTTACCCAGCCAACGGATTGCACTATCGTTACTCACGAGATCCGACGAAATGCGTTCTTTCTCAAGATATTCTCTAAGATTCGAGCGGTCGATGATCTGGATGCCACGCTGCTGAGATGCAAGCTCATTTGAGAACTGGTCGGCGAGCTGCAAACCAAATTGAGACGTTAAGCCAGAGGGAACAACAAAGTCGGTGACAAGAATTCTGCAGCCCCGCGACTTACAATTTGCCTTCTCCGCTTCTTGGAGGATTCGACTCGCAACTTCTTGGATTTGCGCCTCGGGACGAGGAGGAGCCGTTTCTTGCGCGCTTGCCTGAGCAGAGCCAGCGAAAAATACGATTGCAAGTGCGGCAAAGCGAGCGGGCGAACTGAAGATTGATTCCCGCTTCATGAGCGAAGTTTAGCACATTGCTTTCGTCCGGATTCTAGGCACATTGACTCGAGTGCCGAACAAGCAAAAGGGTCAAACTCGTTGAATCTGACTGATAAGGTGGGCTTACCGGAGACGTTCCTCCCAATAGGCACTTCGGCGATTAGCTTGTACTCAGGACTTGAGACGACAGTTTGCTTCCAGGAAACACCTGTACTTTGGACCAGTATTGCGGAATGAAAGACCTTAGCATCATCCTGAGGTGGCGAAAACAGAGGGAATCCATTTCCTATTCGCGACCGCTGGAAGACTTTTCGGGATCTCTGCTGCGGCCCTGCTGTTGTGCGTGATTCCAATTCACGCGCAGGAACAATCGTCTGCTAGTTCTGGTGTGCTGACGGCTGCGCCCGCGCAGGCGCAAGCTAGCCCGACAGTCAGCTCCGGAATTGAACCGACAGGAGCGGCGATCCCATCAAAGATCGCGGCAAAGAATGATCGCCTCTTTTTCGTCTTGCCGAACTACTTAACCGTCGAAAACCGAAACCAGTTCGAGCCGCTCGCCGCAAAGACAAAGTTCAAGCTCTCCGCGAAAACGATGTCCGATCCCATCACCATTTCTTTCATCGGAATGATCGCCTTGACGGGCCAGGCACGGAACAGCAATCCGTCGTATGGGCAGAGCTTCAGCGGATACGCGAAGCGCTATGGCACGTTCTACGCCGACACGGGAATCGGCACATTGATGACGACCTCGGTGTTCCCGACGCTCCTGCATCAAGACCCCCGCTATTTCCAGCTTGGCAGCGGCGGCATTTGGCACCGTACGATGTATTCTGTGAGCCGCATCTTTGTCGCTCGCACCGATAAGGGCGATCTGCAATTCAATTCCTCCGAAATTGCGGGCAACGCTGTTGCAGCCGGAATTTCCAACACCTACCATTTACAGAACCAGCGCACGTTAGGCAACACGCTCGGCGTCTGGGGCACGGACATCATGTTGAATGCGGTCTGCAACGTGGCCAAGGAATTCTGGCCCGACCTTCGTCGCAAGTTTCGCAAGCCAAAATCTGAGTAAAATTGGCGGGTAGTACCCACATGTCCAGTAAGCGTTACCTTCTCGCACTTGAAATCCGCGAAAGTCTCACCAGGAGCTGGCGATACTTGTGGCGTCAAGGGAGCGCCGTAGGTTCTTCTATTCTGTTGCAATCAACGCCCACACTTTAGTGGCTCCATGACAAGCCGAATTTGCGAAAATGATCCGGCCAGACCGATAAAGTATTGGCAGGGCAGAGGAGGGAAGTCTAACGCATGCTGGAAGCGGCGAAAAATCTACTTCTGATTCTCAGTGCAATCTTCCCCATTGTGGACCCAATCGGAGGCAGCCCCTTTTTTCTGGCTCTAACCGGTGAATACAGTTCGGACGCGCGAAAAGCATTATCGTGGCGAATTGCCATTGACAGTTTCGTGCTGCTGGTTGGCTCGTATTTTGTCGGTACCTACATCCTGGCTTTCTTTGGGATTTCGCTACCGGTAGTGCAGGTCGGCGGAGGAATGGTGCTCGTTGCGATGGGGTGGGCGACACTGATGGAAAACGATGAAGGGTGCGATAAGAGTGCCCGTAAGAGCATTGCACCGCAGGACGTATTTCATCGGGCGTTCTACCCTCTAACGTTGCCGCTAACCGTGGGTCCAGGATCAATCTCCGTTGCCATCACGCTCGGAGCAAACGCGGCACGCCGTCACACCTTGCATCCGTTGACAATTTTGACGGCATTAGTTGCCTTCGTGCTGATCGCCTTCAGCATCTTCCTGTGCTACGGATTTGCCGATCGTCTAGCACGAACGCTGGGGCGAACCGCGATGACGGTAATCACGAAATTGGCATCGTTTCTTCTCGTTTGTATCGGCGTGCAAATTAGCTGGAACGGCATCAAGGAGTTGTTGGAGTCTGTGGCCCTGCATGTGACTTGACAGAACGGATTGGCGGCTCCGTGAACGAAAACCAGCACTACTCAATTCGATCACGACTGGATGGGTCATACTGTCCGGTTAGTCCGCAAGCCGTCCAAGTTCGTACTTAAAACCTAAATGTTCGTTTATGCGATTGGTTCTCCGTGGCTGTCAAATCGGAATCTCGCGGCGGACAGCTGTTCGATTTCGCGACGACTCTTCCCGCGAGCGGACCATCGGACGGTCCTCACTGCTGTCATGACGGTCGCGACCCGAGCGGCCATCAGATCGTTCCCCCGAATCCTGGATACGCGACGCCAGCCGAGCGCCGAGTACGGAAATGCAAGGGAACTTCACCTATTATCGCTGAGCTGGAGGAGAACTCTATGTCGAGACTTTTCGCCGTCACGCGCTCGCGAGGGACTGCGTGGAATGACTCGCTGTCTTTGGAGCAACAGGCCGACTGGCGTCGTCACGCTGACTTTATGAACGCTCTGCACGCGGAAGGTTTTGTGCTTCTCGGAGGGCCGCTCGAAGGTACATCAGACGTTTTGCTGATCATTCGAGCAGACGACGCGAACGAGATACATGCTCGTCTCTCCGCCGATTCCTGGACCAGCAAGGACCTTCTGCGCATCAAGCAGATTGTGCCCTGGACACTCCGCCTAGGCTCCTTAGGCTAACCTGGCAGGACGGGCATCCAATTTCACCGTCAATCAGGCAAGTACCCGAAATCTGCCAGTCTGCCGGCTAACCGGACCTATTGGTATGGACTGTAAGCTTTGCGTGCCACGCTTACCCGCCCTTGTCACATTGCTGACTTACTTGTCAGTGTCTGTAGGTGTTCCTTGTTAATTTTCAGCACGACGCCAGCGTTGCGGTCAGCAACTTCGCTCACTTTATACTCCGCCGATGTGCCCAGCACTTCCGCCACTTCCGGCGGCGTCAATGCATATTTCTCCTCAAGCCATGCCGCCATATTTGCCGTTGCATTACGGAACGCGTCATCAATCGACCCATCCAATCCCATGGCCATGATGTGCGTAGCCGACTCCACCCTCGGTCCCGGCACTCGTTTCCCGGGGATCACGTCCACGGTGAACTCTACGTCCATGGACGTCTCGAGCGCGTTGCCGTTCAATTCGCCGTCGCCTTGCGCCGCGTGGCCGTCGCCTACATAAAGCAGGGCACCAGGCGTCCTTACTGGCAAATATATCGTCGCGCCCTCCACCACTTCATTAAAATCCATGTTCCCGCCAAACCCACCCGAGTCGCCCGTTCCTGGAGCGCTCGCTGCAGGAGGCGGAGCGGTCGCCACACATCCCAGCATCGGTCGCAGCGGCACGGAGTAATGTGCCAAATGTTCGGATGGTTTCTCCAGTGTTGCCACGCCGTGCGCCGTGTCCAGATGCCAGCGGACGGACTTTCCGCCGTCCTTCATCTTCACGGCAAGATCCGTGTCCAGTCCGCGGGGAACGATCGCGTCGTCGCTCATCGCCCAGTCGCGGTTCAAGCGCACCCGCGTCAGTTGCACCACCAAGGTGTCTCCCGGCATCGCCGTCTCCACATAGAAAGGCCCCGTCTCTGGATTTCCTCCCAGTACACGCGTCAGGCCTTTCTCATCCGTTCCGCCAGCATCCACTGTCGTCGTATGCACCGTGTCCCCCGGCGAAACAGTCAGCACCGGTTTGTTCGCCGCCGAAAATTGCCGGTAAAACGTTGTCGGCGTGAATTCGTGCCGTTGCGGCACACCCACCCGGCGCTGAGGAGCGATAGTCGCCGTGAACTTATGTGCGTTCGGATGCGCCGCGTCGCCAGCATCGGTGAACACGATTGTCCCGGAGACGGTTCCGTCTTTCACTGTGGCTGTGCATTCCTCCGTGCCCCCCTGCTCGTCTTTGGCAACAAAATGGATCGAATTGCCAGTAATTGTTCCTTCGAGCTTGTCGCCCGCAAAATCTCCCATAAGTTTTCCCGCCTCTTCCTTCAAATGCATCTGGTAGAAAAGCGGTGTCCCGAAAACGTCCGCATTGACGATCCATCGGCCGGAAACGCTAGCGTTAGATGTACGTGCTGCATCTTGTGCATCCAGCGCTTGAGAGCCGTTCGCCGACACGATTCCTGAAAAAACTAGAAAGAAAAGTAAAACGAAAAATGACGATACCTTGGGCATACTCACACCTCGATTGCCTGATTCAACCAGAAAAATCGACGGAATACGAGGAATACGAAACAAGCCGCCGGAGATTCTGTTAAAGCCCAGTGACCTCAAACTGGTCTTTGGCAAGCGACTGAAAGACACCAGGGTGCAAGCAACGGGTCCGAAGCCGTCAATGATCGAATGCGGAATCGAACCCTGCTGACAGATCGATCTAGTCGCGCAACATACGACGCAAGGCCGCTGCGCTTAATGTCGGCAATCTTCTCTGGTCGCAGCCAACTAGGTCTGCCTCTTTAACCAGTCATCGCGCATGAGGACCGCGAAGACTGCGACAAATGCACGACCAAGCCAGGTGGTCGTGGTCATGGCTGCATCACCTGAAAACCCGACAAGTACTGGGAATGTTGCCTTACGTGGCCGATGGACCGTATGGATACATCGGCAGCTCCTAGTGAAAAGAACGTGTCGCCAAGATAGACCGGTACACGCAACAACGCCAGCGTTTAACAATCGAGAATACTTAGCGGGGGAACAGCCCGCCCAACCCCTGGCAAACGAAGTCCCGGGATGCCGCCTCAAATTCTTTTCCGGGCAGCCGCACAGCTGCTTGCCGAATAGTGACATAAGCGAGCATTGGGACGCAGAGACAAATCTCAACCTGTATCCGCGTGCCTCCCCTTCATTGAGGCTGCTTCGCCGTACTCTCGCCAGTCTCCACCACAAAAGTGGTTTCGCTACGCGCCGACTGGTCTCCATAGCGGAGTGTTAGGACGGCTTCATAGTGTCCTGGCTGGAGCTTTGCCCGAGGCATGCTCGCCAGGAAGGGGGCCGCGGAGTTCGCCTCGACCGGCACGTCGGTCTCGGGTGAACGCATTATCGGCTGGCCATCGCTAAGAATCTCTAAAGTTGCCCGCAGCGTCTTCTGAACCGGCAGGGGCGGGTAACCCACGCCGTAGAAAATCAAGTCGCCAGGGAGGGCCCGATCGACCACCCCGGACACTTCGGGCACGACCTTGCCACCTCGCGCGAGCAGCGGGTCAGCCGCAGGGTGTGGCTCCTCGGCGGGATCCACGCGCCGCACGAGTACGAGATCGCTCGCCGCCAAGCCATTGGGCGCAGGAGACACCACGAGCACGGAACGGAGCACCCCTGCACGCGCGCTGTCGCGGTCCACCGCCGCGGTTTCAACCGAATAGCGTCCCGGAGGCAGGCGAAATGGCTTGGTGAAGCTGACCACGCCGCGTCGAAGTTCGTCGGCTTTAGCGCGCGGCACGGCATACGGAAGATCCTTGCTGAGCTTGTCCACCACCTGGCCTTGAGCATCTTTGATCAGGGCGGTGATCGAAACGTGTACCTTGGCCCAATCCTTGTCTTCGGCGACCGAAAGGCCGCGCACCGGAACCTGACAAGCGAATGAGAGCTGGCTGCGCTGCGAACCGGGCCGGAACCGGAGCACGTCAGAGTGAAAATCAAGCTGCTGCGGCGCTGGGGTCGCATTGATGGCCTGCAACGTCGCCATTTCGAAGGGATAGATTTCCTCGCCGTGCAACAAGGGCAGCGCATAGTACCCGCTGCGGGCGAATACCTTCACACCCGGCCGTACCACCTTGACCGCGATCTTCCGGAAACGACCGTCGTTTTCGGATCTTGCCGGAGAGTACGTCAATTCGTAATGCGTGCGAGCTTCTTCCATGGCGCGGCGAAATGGTTCGCGCAGGTCTTGCACGGGCAGCGACGCTCCGCCCGTGGATTCCGCCAGAACACGCAAGTTGCCGCGCTCGTCCGCCCGGATCGAGCTCTCCGCGTTTTCGAACATCACCACCTGGTCAGGAGTGACTGCCCGGTTGCCGCCGTTTATGGCCGCCGTTTGAGTCGCCATGCTCGAGTTGGCAGCGGCCGCGAGCAAACGCCGGCCAGCCTCCAAGTTCTGACCTATGTCGCGGACCGTATCCACCGAGTAAATCGTGACGTTGGAGCGGTTGGCCGCGCTGATCGCGCTTTTCAGCACTTCGACGGTATCCGGATGCACGATCAGTCCACCGGCAAACAGGAACACCAACTTTCTGCCCGGGAGCTGGGCCTGCGCCTGCGCGAGGCCGCGGATCGCCAGGAGTTCCCGCATGCTCGCGTCGTAGGCGTCCAGGTACTCCTCCATCCAATGGGTGGCCAGCATCGACTCGATTTCCGCCGCAGGCCCCGGGGCGGTCCTCGCCGGTGGTGTCGCGCTTTCCACCGTATCGGGCACGAGGTCGGCGTCATCGATTTTCCGCAAACCCGTCCATTTCACCACCCGTTCCATGGCTTCAGAAATACGCGCGCCATCGTTGGTGTACCCCTGGAGCGTTTGCATCCCGGTGTACGTCCAGGCGAAAACGCCCACAAAGGTGTTGGGGCGCAGCTCGTTTTTGATGAAGTCCCGCACGGCATCCCGCGCGGACTTACGCCCTTCCGGATTGAGGCTGCCTACAACAACAGAGACGACCGTGGCTTCGCGAAGGGTTCTCACCAATGGGGCCTGAGCGGCGGGAGTCGCGTGGGCAAGAGCTGCCGCGGAGGCAGCCGCTGAAGCCGGTCCGGTATCGTCTCCAGGCGCGCGGCCCTCGAACAGCTCGAAGTGGCGGATCGTCTGCGGATCGCCGTCTTCGAGAACCTGGATTTCTTCCGGCTTCAGATCGCGCACAATCTTCGACTTCTTGTCGCGCACGACCACATCGACAAGAACCTCCGTCGTGCCGGTTCGGACCGTGGGAGCCTGAGCATCCGCCCCAGCAGCGAGCAAACTAAGGAGAACGGCACAGATGATGCGTCGCATGTAACTGGCGTCCCCTTTTGGAGTTCGAAGACAGTACAACTGTAGATCCGATATCATCTGTGCGCTTGCCACCGCAGATCTGCGCCGAATCAGTACAAGAGGCCTGCGGAAACAGGACACATTTTGTGGCATGCTTTCTGGTGCTCGACCTAGCTATAGATAGCATCGAGCACCTGCCATGACCCATGGCTTTACCAAGTTACTGCATAAGTTCGTCGAACCACGAGAAACAATCGGGCAGAGGCTGCAAAAGCCCATCGGGTAAAGACCTGTGAGGCCGTGTCCGATAAGCCGACGACAAACAGAGGACTGAGAATTTACTGCAGAGCTAGGGCGCACGGGTAAATCAGGTGCGCTTGTATAATGCATGCCGAGTACCGCAGCATGTTCCGTTTGTCCTGCGAGGTTGCGCCTTGCTTATCCGCCGTTTTATCGCACTTTTCGCTTTTGGTATTTCACTACTATCCTCCGGTGTCGCTATCGCCCAAACGTCACCAGCGCCTGTGCCGGCGCAGGCGCTGCCCTTCAGCCCTCGCGTGCCACATGTCAACGCCCCGCTTGGAGACATTCCGCGGATACCCGGTGACGGGAACGGCGCCTACAAGATGCACGAGTATCACGATCTGTTTTCCGAACTGGGTCACTCGTCGGCCGAGAGCCACGCCAAGATCGAGAAGGCGTTTCAGCAACTTTTCCATGGCGACGGCCAGGAAGAACGGATTTACTTCGAGACTGGAGCGAATGCCAACGGGCCGCTGGCTTACATCACGGATTGGGCGAACAACGACGCGCGTTCCGAGGGCATGAGCTACGGCATGATGATCGCGGTACAGCTCAACAAGAAACGCGAATTCGACGCTATATGGAACTGGGCGAACACTTCTATGTTGATCACGGACGAGAAGAATCCGTCAGTGGGTTACTTCGCGTGGTCGATGAACACCGACGGCACGCCGCGCGCGACCGGCGCCGCACCCGACGGGGAAGAGTATTTTGCGATGGCGCTTTACTTCGCGGCGCACCGCTGGGGAAATGGTCGGGGCATTTACAACTATCAGGCCGAAGCCGACAAGATCCTGCGCGGAATGAGGCACCATCCGGTACTAACCGCGACAGGGCCGTTCCGCATACATCCTGACGATCCGCCCTTTGTTCCGCCCGATCATCCCTGGCCCAGTCCTAACAACAAGCGGCAGGCGGAGGAAGCCGCGAAAAGTGGGAAACCACTGCCGTTCTTTCGTGCCCCTCGGGACATGGCGGCGCGGTCGCAAACCATCGGCCCGATGTTGGATGAGGATCATTACATGATCCGCTTTGTGCCGAACGTAGACGCGAACTTTACGGACGCTTCCTATCATCTGCCGGCGTTCTATGAACTGTGGGCGCGCTGGGGACCGTCGGAGGACAGCGAGTTCTGGGCCAAAGCCGCCGATGTGAGCCGGGATATGTTCAGCAAGGTCACTGGGCCTGAGACCGGGCTTGCTCCCGATAACAACAACTTCGACGGTACACAGGTTGTGCATTACGATGGAACGACGACGCCGTTCGGATACGACTCGTGGCGAAGCGTCGGCAATTGGTCGGTCGACTATTCGTGGTGGAAGAAAGATGTGCGAGAGACCGCGCTCAGCGACCGCATTCAGAAGTTCCTTTATGGGCAGGACATTCACAGCTTTGCCGATCGCTACACCCTCGATGGCAAGCCGCTGTCGATGCGGCATTCCGCCGGTATGGTCGCCACGGCTGCGGTAGGCAGCTTTGCGGCCACCCCGGGGCCGATATCGAAGGCGTTTCTGGAGGAGCTGTGGAACACACCGGTGCCGTCAGGGGAACAGCGCTACTACGACGGCATGCTCTACTTGATGAGCATGATGCACTGCAGCGGGAGCTTCCGAATCTACTGAGTCAACGATGCGATGCGTGCCGATAGCCGGACCAGCCATGCGAGGCATACGCTCCTAGCCATGAAACACATCTTTCCTATTGCCCTCCATATGCTTGCTTCAGCGCATCGATATCGAACTTTTTCATTTTGAGGAAGGCCTGGGTTACGCGTGCCGTTCTTTCCTGATCGTTGCTGGCGAGCATCTCGTTCATGATCGTGGGAGTGATCTGCCAGGATAGGCCGTACCTGTCCTTGAGCCAGCCGCACTGTCCGGCCTTTGGATCGGCGGAAAGCCTTTCCCAAAAATAATCGATTTCTCCCTGCGTATCGCAGGGAACCATGAACGATATCGCCTCGTTGAAAGCGAATTTGTGCTCCCGCGCAGAGTCCATGGCCCCAAACTCCTGGCCGAGAAGCGTGAACGAAGCGTACCTTACTGTCCCTTCTCTGTCCGGTTCCTCGCCCGTTCCGTAACGCGCAAGTATATTCACGTTGGTGCTAGCTGTGGCACCGGCAGGTGAATTCTTGAAAACCTCTGCATAATAATTGATCGCCTCTTCCGTCTTGCCGCAGACCTTGCCCACAAACATGAGCACAGGAGAGATCCTTTGCTTCATCTCGCGCTCGCCTGCCAAAATCACCTGCCACGACAGTCCATACTTGTCTTCCAGCCAGCCGTACCGGTCGCTGAACGGATAGCTGCCAAGCGGCATGAGAACTTTTCCGCCATTGGAAAGTCTCTCGAAGATCGAGTCGACTTCGTCTCTTGCTTTACATTTCACGTGAAAAGAAACCGACGGATTGAACTTGTAAAGTGGTCCCGCGCTTATGGCCATAAACGCCTGGCCCGAAAGCTCGAACGACACCAAGTCGCAATCCCCTGACGGCGTGTTATGAAGAGTTTTTACATTCGCGATCTTTGAGTTTGGAATCTGAGAAGTGTAAAGTTCGGCTGCCTCTTTTGCCTCTTTGTCGAACCACAAATGTGGAGTGATTTTGCGCATAGATGTTGCCTCCCCGAATTTCGAATCACTCAAACAGACTCGCAAGGAGTTTACATCGGTATTGCCAGTTGCAAATGGCCAACTCCGCTTCCCGGCATGCCCATCTGTACCAATGCGGACGATAAGGGTGTTTTGCCGGCATCTATGAGTCAGAGGTTAAGTTGCCTCCGCTTGGTCACGATTTTGTTCCACTTTAATCGCATGCCAAGCAGCAACGAACACCACAAGCAGTTTGAAAGCACAATGAGCCGGTTCGCCCACCCGTCTAATCCAAGCACTCCAGGCGGCAATGATTTCGGCGCATGCTGGGGCAAATGGCCGCCATTTGCCCGGGCGAGTTGCATGGTCATCAGAACCAACGTCGCAATCAACAGCACCACACTTATCCAACTAAGGTTCGCGATCCAGAGCAGCGCCCTTCTAGCGCCAAGCCACTCCTCGGTGTGGCCAAGGTCTACACTCAAAAGCAACACAGCGACGGGAAAACCGCCAACTCCCAGCAGCCCTGCGATAGCGTGCCCCGTGTAGTGAGTGACATCAAAAACGGAGGCCATCGCCTCCCCTATGCCAGCAACGATTAGAGACCACAACCCACCTTGCCGACTTCGGTTTTGACTTGCGATCAAATCGCGACTGCCAGTGCCCAGGAGCTAATGCCCCACGATAGAAACATCAGCGCCAGCAGCAAACCATGATGACCGAAGGCGTATTCACTCACCATGTGCCAAGAAGGCGCAAATTCTGGGCTCAAAACATGCAGGCTTGCTAGCAGCAGGACTGTTGCAGTGGTCATAATGATCGCCAGCCAAGCCGCCGGCGCTACCATCGTGGATGGGGCGCGAATATTACCGTTGTGCATTAGTGTGATATCCCGTTACCAGGCCCTCGATGTCCGCTCGAGAGTTCACCAAGATACGTCGCCCATCCGACGACACTTGATATCCCTTTTGCCCCGAGGTTGGCCCAAAGTCGTAAAGAGGCGGCCCCGCCGCCAGTCGCAGATGGAACAGCCCAGGCACCGCGATCCATCCACCGTTCGGACAGAAGTGGCCCTACGCCACGTTGGAATTATCTTATTATGGGAATGGATTGAGCGACGGAATTGTCGACAGCTGTCCCAGGAACAGAGCGAGGTAAAATGCCCGTGGCCCTCGATGAAGCCTAATACGAAGTAGGTGTGGCATGAAGCCTGAACGGTTTCTCGAGACGGAGATGCTCGTTGCCGTGCTGGCGGCCTGGGCCTTTGCCACAGGTTGCGGCGGCGGGCCAGGAATACCACCAGGGCCCCTTACGGTATCCCTTTCTACAAGCACGGTGGTTGCGCCTCAAGACGGCACCCCGGCGGCTGTCGGTGCCACGGTCAGCGGGGCAAGTTCGGCGAGTTCGCTATCTGTTACGGCGAGCAATTTGCCGAGCGGGGTCACTTGGCAATTTGTACCCGCGGCCGGTGGATTGACCGGGACCCTTTCTTTGGTCGCTACAAGCACGACACCGTCTGGAACATATTCTGCGAATGTCGTAGTGACAGAGGGGACGCGGACCGCGAGCCAGCCGTTGGTGCTGGTGATTGCGATTGCCGCTTCCGTCGCGAACGCCGTCGATACGACCCTTGGTGTTGGCGGTAAATTGGACGAATTTATGTCCACATCCTTCCAGCCGTCGGAGGGGAACTACCAATTCTTTCAGAATCACACGGCGACTGAGCCGACGCAGTTGACCAAACTTGGTCCGCAACACATTCGGCTCCAGGCGGTCAGCCAGGGCGTCCCCATGAAGGTGAACACTGGGGCCGCGACGGACTGGAACTTCGCCACCTTGGATGCCGTTGTGCAGCCCGTGCTGAGCGCGGCGGATAACAGCCCGGAGTTTCAGATCGCCGTGGCGCCGGCGTTTTTGAATGATCCCACGACGGGGCATTTCATTTTTAACTCTGCAAATGTGCAAGCTTTTGCCGATTACAGCGCGAACCTAGTGAGGTATTACAACAAGGGTGGTTTCACCTGGGGCGGAACTACTCTCGTGTCGCCGAGCTACCCGCAACACCCGATCACGTGGTGGGGCATCTTCAACGAATACAACATCAACGGCCTGACGGCGAGCCAGTACATCCAGCTGTACAACACGGTGGTTCCCGCGATGCTCAGTGTCGACTACACGATAAAGATTTCCGCATTGGAACTTGCGGTGGCGGACCCGACAACGGACCTGCCGCCGTTCGTGGCCGCCCCCGCCAACGGAGGAGTGAGCGCGCAGGTGAATGTCGTCGCTACGCATTTCTATCCCACCTGCAATCAGCAAGACGTGGACGCGACGTTGTTTTCTCGCGTGCCGCAGATGGTGCAATACATCAACTACGTCTACCAGCAACTGCGAACGCGATCAGACCTGGCAAGCGTGCCGCTCTGGGTCACGGAAAACAACGTGAACGCGGACTATCCCAATCCCGACGGAACGAGCAATTGCAATCCAACGATGAAATTCGTTTCCGACCCGCGAGGGACGAACCCGTTTTTTGCGGCATTTCGGCCCTACGTGTTTTCGGAATTTGGCAAAGCGGGGAATCAGGCGCTGTATCACTGGCTTTACGCCGCGGATACGCAGTCCGGCGAAGTGGACTTCAACACCGGGAGCACGTATCTGAGCTACTGGGTGGATTATTGGTTGGCGCAGATGTTTCCTTCCACTCCGACGTCACCCGGGCCCGACATCCTGCAATTGTCTGCGACCGAGACGTCGAGCGTGGAGATTGTTGCGACAAAGAGTAGCGATGGATCCGTGGTGCTCATGATTGTGGATCACGCGGTGCATGCTCCCACCGACAATAACGGGCCTGGAGATCCGCGAACCGTGATTGCCGATGTTTCGTCCTTGGGAACATTCTCCAGCGCTACGTCCATAACAATTGATGCAAAAACCAACGCGACTAGCGGCCCGACCGCAGTTGGTATCACGCCCGGCCAGAAAATATCGGTGACGCTGGGCAGCTACGGAGTGACTTTTCTGAAGTTGAAGCCTTAGCGTCACCGATCGAAGGTTAAGCACCCCCGACACCACCATCCTCGTTTCAACGACGAGTCGAAGCGAAAATTATCTGCGCCTGGTGTTCTTGTCGCAGCGCTAATGGTGCCGTCCATTTGCTGCGAGGTGAGAGCATCCGTCCCCTTCGCCTTCGACTCTTCGCCAATGATTCGTGAGAGCCTCGGGCTTTAGAGCTGCAAGCCGTACATAATCGCGGAAACTAAGCACCATCGCCCTGGGCAGCTTGGCGCGAGCAGAGCGCACCCCTCCGAAGATGAGAACTGTTGGGTAAACACGCGACAAGGCGAATTTGCGAGCGAGAACGGCGCCAATGGCACAACTTCGGGCGTGGAAGTGCATCCCCCTTAGCGGCCAGAGGCGAGACGCCAAGCCATCTCAACGCCCCCCCACACGGCGAAGCCTAAGAACGCCAAAGCGACAATTGCAATGGCGACTTTCTTGCTTTTACTCAAAGAAGATTCCTCTGCCTGAAAGAGAGTATTCATGCCTGCTCCTCGCGTGGCTCGCCGTGCGGGGAGGCCGGCGACCTTTCCCCTACGTTGCAGGCACTCTCCATCGGTTTCGATGCGGAAGCGCAAGCATCTTGTAAGTTTCTTGTAAAGCTTGTGGCTTCCAATCGAAGAGGCCATGCCCCGCGCCTTAAACGACGCGCGCCGTCCCTTCCATTCAAGGTGTTGTCCAGTTTTCGTTTCGATGACTAAGTTCTGAACTCGTCCCAACTCGTGCGTATTGTTCGTGACACCGGAAGCTGGCCCGGAAGATCGCAGTTGGAGTACAAAGCGAAGTTGAACGGCGCGGAGCTCGTAATAGCCGGTCGCTGGCTCCTGAGGAGCAAGATGTGCTCGGTGTGCGGTCGCGTGGTGGAAGACCTCCCGCTGTCAGCCCGAGAGTGCACCTGCCAGTGTGATGCCGTCCACGACCGGGAGACCAACGGGGCGACGAATCTACGTCAGTACGCACTCGACAGGGCGAGTTGCGCCCGAATTAACACCTGCGGAGACGAAGGCTCTGGCGCGGACCGCAAGGCTCGCGTGAAAACCTGCCTCAGTGAAGCAGGAAGTCAGCGCCACTTGTACCCATTGGTAGAACTGGGTAGGTCTGACAGAACGGCACGTTGCGACTGTAACCTCTGCCTTAAGTCCTGTTATTAGTTTCCAATTTTAACCGGCGTGGACTCGGACGCTAACCGGACATAGGAAGCTTAGTACGAACCTCTCCGGTTTCGGCGTTTACGAAGAGTTACTAAGGAAATGAAGCCTTGCAATAGGTTGGCTCTCATCTTGAGCCTCGATTCATAACGTAACGCGACCATGGGATCGACGCGCGCTCTTTGCGTGCGAACAAACAGCGACCCGGGAAAAGCGCTGGGCGTCGTGCGCTCCACGGTGCAATCCCTCATCCCGAATGTTCCCCTGGTTGATCTCTGATCCACCAGGACCCGGAGCGCGTCAAAGAAATTTGGAGGGTAACGGCACGACTTCACTCCTATGAAAATAGCCGCGTATCTCATTGAAAAGATTGGCTCAACAGTGAGCGGCTATTTTCATCCTTCGTTGTGGCTCTCCGAGAGCCATGGGTTACTCGTATCTTAACGCCTCCAGCGGATCGACCCTTGCTGCCCGGCGAACCGGTACCCAACAGGCGAGTAGCGCGACTACCACGAACAGCACTCCAACAACGATCAACGTGGCAGGATCGTTGGGTTGCACCTCGAACAAGAAGGACCTAAGCACGCGCGACAAAGCAATCGCCAGCGCAACTCCGGCGAGCACACCTCTCGAAATCAATTGAAGTCCCTCGCCGAAGATCAGTTTGCGAATGTCCTTTTGCTTAGCGCCAAGCGCGCTGCGAATGGCCAACTCCCGTCTCCTTGAAGCGACCGACAGTGAAAGCACACCGTAAACCCCCACGAGCGTCAGGGCGCCTCCCACAAGCGAAAACCCCATGAGAAGCTGCATCGCAAAGCTGCGGGACGCCAGCGAATCATCGCGAATCTGCTCCAGGGTCTTCACGTTTTCGATAGCGGCCGTTGGGTCAATGGCGTGCAGTTCGCGTTCCACCGCAATCACCACGGCGCGTGGGTCCGCCGTCGTTCGCACCACTAGATGCTTGGAAAACGCGGTCGCCTGCCATAGCGGCAGATAAATCTCCGGCGACGCTTCTTGTGTGAGGTCATCGGTGCGGCTGTTGGAGATTTCGCCGATAATCTCCATGCCGGGCTTATTCCGACCGTTCATCCAGAGCTTCCGCCCGATCGCTTTCTCATGCGAAAAGTAACGGTCCGCGAACGCCTGGTTCACGATCGCCACTTTCGGCGATTTATCATCATCCGTCGAGCGAAATTCCCGACCCTCAATCAACGCCATGCCCATCAATTTGAAATAATCGGGCGTGACGGCGCGCAGGGGCACAGCCGTCTTGTCGCTCTCCCTCATCGCCGGAGGCTGTCCTTCGATTTCCAAAGTCGCCGGCCAATTGTTGCCTGTCAACGGGACTCCCCAAGCAAACGCCGCGTTCTGTACACCCGGAAGCGCAGCAACTCGCTCTAAAGCCTGCCGATGAAAGCTACCCCAAGTCGACCGGTTCTGCACTTCTGTGACGCTCATGGTCAAAATGTGTCCAGTGTTGTAGCCTGACGGGACCCTCGCAATATTCACCATCGTGCGAATCAACAGCCCGGCGCCTACCAGCAGCGCTAGCGTCAGTGCCATCTGCACCATCGTGACTCCGCGCAGCAGCCGCCGCTCGCCGATTCCTGCCGTCCCTTTCGGCCCGGCATTCTTCAGCACCTCCATCGGATCCAACCGGAAAGCCCGCAATGCTGGAAAAGCTCCTGCAAAAACCGAAGCCAGCACCGCAGCGCCCAATCCCCAGCCCAGCACTGCCCACCCAGCCGTCACGCCATCCAGCCGCGGAATAGCGTGTCCGGCAATCAGCTTGAATAACTTCACGACGCCGAAGGCCAGCCCCACTCCAACTGCTCCGCCCATCAAGGCCAGCAATAGGCTTTCGGTCGAGACCTGTCGCAAAAGAGCGATGCGCCCCATCCCGATCGCGCTGCGCACCGCGTACTCCTGCTGGCGTTGCAGTCCACGCACCAGCAGCAGCGCTGCCGCGTTTCCGCAACCGATCAACAAAACCAGTGTCGCTGCTCCCAACAACGGAAGCAAAATCCTCCGGCCATCTTGATTCATTTCCTCGGTCACGGATGCGAGCTGCGGCGTAAACCCTGCAAAGTCCTTCTCCGACTGTGCCTCTCGCGCGGCAAAGAGGGCCAGTTCCTGCTGTCCCTGCCGTTCGGTCGTTCCATCCCGTAGTCGCGCCACCAGATTCCAATATGGGTCCTTGAGATACTTCGGGTCCGGCGCCGCGGGTATCCAAAAATCGACCGTCGCATTGACGTCGTAATTCGGCTCCTTGGCCGCCCCCGGCGAAGGCAGAAAGCGCACTCCCGGCTGCATCACGCCGATCACCGTAGGCGGTATATCCCATCGGCTGATGCGCACTGTCTTGCCGATAATTTGCCGATCGCCGTTGAACGCGCGCTGCCAAAACTCGTACCCCAAGAGGACTACCTTCACCGGCCCTTGCCCAAAATCTGACTCCTCGAAGCCTCGCCCCACAACTGCTTTCAGTCCCATGACGGGCAAATAGTCGTTCGTGACCCACATGCCCTGCATAGATTGGCTGCCATCGTTGCGGATCAGAAAATTGAAGGTCCAGTCGTAAGCGGCAATTCCTTGAAAGGCTTTCGCTTCTTTTTGCCATTCCATCCATTGCTGGGCTGGCCAGCCGCGCGGGCTGTCCATTTTTTGGCCGTCTGTTCGTGCGGTCGTGACGAGCACCAGCTGCTGTGGTCGCCGGTAGGGCGGCGGTGTTAGAAGCACGCCCTGAATCAGGCTCAAGACCGCCGAGGTGGCTCCAATTCCCAGCGCCAGGGTTAGCATCGCAATCAGGCTAAAGCTCGGTTGTTTTAGTAGAATCCGAAGTCCGAATCGCACGTCTCGCAGCATCTCTCCACCTTGTGAATAGCCTTCTGGAACCGCTTCTGGAATCTGTTCGAGAGCGTTGCAGGGCCTCGCCAGGTTCCTCAATTGTCTCCGTTTTGACGAATGAGTTGATCCCGGGGTTAGGAGGTGTCGCCTAAGTTTGCTAGATATCTCGCGGCAGGCCTTCGTTGCGACTTAATTTTTGTAGGCATGCAGCAATCTACTCAAATCAAGAACCCACTGTATGGCGTCTTGGAGAGAAATGAACACGAGTGCCTTCAAATCGTACAAGTATCGACGAGTACCCAAGTTGCCGGGAAGCTCGTTACCAGGAACTGGTGTACGCGATCTTCTATTTACTCCTATGAAAATAGCTGCCTATCGCGTTGAAAACAAAGCATAGGTGCCTGGGTCCATTTTCATCCTTCGTTGTGGCTCTCCGAGAGCCATGAGTTACTCGTACCGCAGCGCGACTAGCGGATCGACCTTGGTGGCACGGTGAGCTGGAATCCAACAGGCCACCGCGCCCGTCACGAGCAGCAACGCGACCACAGACACCAGCGTGGCCGGGTCGTACGCCGACACTCCCCATAACTGCGTGGCGATCACGCGCGCTATCGATAGGCTGACGATCAAGCCAATGACTGTGCCAATGGCCACGAGTCCCACACCCATGCGAATGATCAGCTTCAGCACGTGGCCTTTCTCCGCGCCTAACGCCATGCGGATGCCGATTTCGTGCGTGCGCCGCGCGGTGGTGTATGCTAGCACGCTGTACACACCAATAGTCACCAGCACCAACCCTATGGAGCCGAAAATAGTCATCAGGAAGAAACCGAAGCGCGGTCCAGCGTAGGAAAACTTGCTGATATAGCCTTCCAGCGTTCCGGTGAAGGTGAGCGCCACGTTGCTGTCTGTGGCCCAAATTTCATGGCGCACGTCATTCAATAGCGACAGCGGCTCTTTCCCGGTGCGCACCAAAACGCCGCGATAGCCGGTGCCGGTCATGGTGTACGGCACCCAGATTTCCGGCTGGATTGGCTCCTGCAAACCTCGGTTTTTGACATCTGCAACCACGCCGATGACTTCAAACCACGCGTCCGGCAATTTATCGGGCAGAGTTTCAAGCTGGGCAATGTGCACACGTTGCCCGAGCGGATTTTCGCTTGCAAGATATTTGTGCACGAAGGTCTGGTTGACGACCGCGAGCTTGCGCTTGCCTTCCACCTCCGCCTCGGTGAAGGGCCGCCCGTCGATAAGCTGGATTTTCAACGTGGGGAAATAACCTTCGCTGCACAGCTGGAAAATCGCGTCCCACTTCTCCGCGTGCGTTTTGCCTGGGACATCGATGTCGCTGGGAATTCCACCATACGGAGGCAAGGTGCTCGTTTCTGTGGCATCCAGCACGCCGGGCAAGACTGCAAGCCGCCGCAACAACGGTCGATAGAAGCCGGCAACTTGATCGGAGGTTTTGTAGCGGTCCTCGGGAAGGGGGAGCCGCGCCACGAGCACGTGGTCAGGCTGCAGGCCGAGATGCACTTGGCGAAGCGCGACGAAGCTGCGCATCAGCAGACCGGCCCCAACGAGAAGCGTTAGCGAGAGCGCCACTTCCATCACCACCAGCGCGTTGCGCAACCGGCCGTGCGTGGAACTGCCGCCAGTTCCTTTGCCCGTGTCGCGGAGAGGGTCGTTCAGGTCACGGCGAGCCACTTGTAACGCGGGCGCCAAGCCGAATACGAGCGCCGTGAGTACAGCGACGCACAATGTGAACAACAAGACCGGCGTGTTCACGCGAATGACCGCCTCCGCGGGGATGATCTGCGCGGGAATCAGCGCAACGAGCGCCTTCAGCCCTCCCCAAGCGAGCAGCGCGC
Source organism: Acidobacteriota bacterium (assembly GCA_003223215.1). GTDB lineage: Bacteria > Acidobacteriota > Terriglobia > Acidiferrales > UBA7541 > Acidiferrum. Next base: position 73,201 of record QHYH01000087.1, on the reverse strand, counting down.
CCAGCACCGCACCTCCCAGCGCCAGCAGCAAGCTTTCCACAAGGAGCTGACGGACCACGCGCCACCGGCCGGCTCCTAAGGCAGCGCGTATGGCAAATTCTTTTTCACGGGCCGTGCCTCGGGCCAAAAGCAGATTGGCTACATTGGCGCAGCCGATCAGCAGCAACAGCCCAACCGCTGCGAGCACGATGTACAGGGTCGTTTTAAATTGTCCTACCACGAGATTGGTCAGCGATTCGAGATGCACGTTGAAATGTTTGGGGTAGTCCTTGGGATACACCTTCGCGAGTCGGTTGGCGATGACCGTGAAGTCAGATTGCGCTTCGCGAATGGAAACCCCGCGCTTCAAGTGACCCAACATGAACCAATATTTTGGGAACCCGCTGCGGAGCTGTCCTTCCGCGCGGCTGGGCTTTTCGGGGAGCCACAAGTCCGCATCGCCCCAGGCGAAGCGAGGCGGCATGATGCCGATCAGCGTGCGCGGCGTGCCGTTCAAGATGAACGCGGTATTGAGTATCTTGGCGTCTGCGCTGAAGCGGTTGACCCAGACCTTGTAGCGCAGGACAAAGACCGGCGGTGCGCCCGGCTCGTAGTCGGCGGGCTGCATCACGCGCCCCAAAAGTGCCGGCATGCCCAGGAACTCAAACGTCCCCGGCGTCACCAGGTTCCCGTTGAAACGCTCCGTCCCCCCGCCCGATCGGTAGAGAACGTCTTCGTTGTCGTTCGCGATCACCCGATCAAATGCGTGATTCTGCTCGACATAGTCGAGGAATTCGGGCCCCTGAAAGCCGGCGCGGCCCCCCGGCTCATTGCGCTCCGTGTCGTGGATTTGCAGGGACATCAGGCGGTCGGCATCGGGGTACGGGAACGGCTCCATGAGCACGTTGTCGATCACGCTGAAGATCGCCGTGGAAGCTCCGATGCCCAACGCCAGCGTGATCACGGCTACGACGGCGAAACCAGGGCTCTTTGCCAGCGTGCGCACAGCGAATCGAACGTCCTGTCGAACCGTGTCCATCGAAACCCCTTTTCGCGCGATGAGCGATAGAGAGCTATACGGGGCACGAGACGAAAAGTTCGTCAAAGCTGGGTCAAACTCTTCTAAAATCCGCGAATTGATGTTGAACGACGAGGGATCGTCGAAGAGGGTGGAAGCGGGCGAAGTCATCCTACGGCAGAAACTGCCGACGACCTCGGAAGCGATGAGGCGGGCATTTGAAAAAATGCCCTGGAGTTGCATTGCCCTGGAGACCGGAACGCATTCTCCTTGGGTCAGTCGGCTGTTAACCATGTTGGGGCACGAAGTCATCGTCGCCCCCACGGAACGTACGCTTAGTCAGGGATAGCAGTCGAAAACCTTCTCATCGAGGGAGTTGGCGCGAGGTTGGAAAGACTCAGATGGCCTTCCGTAACATTCCTATCTATGGGCTAGTTTCCTCTGGACCATCTCATGTTTGAACGCTACACGGAGAAGGCACGGCGTGTGGTTTTCTTTGCGCGCTACGAAGCGAGTCAGTACGGCAGCCCCTACATCGAGACCGAACATTTGTTATTGGGGCTTCTACGAGAGGACAGAGCGCTTGCAAAGCGGTTTCTAGGTGAAGTCAACGCCGAAGAAGAAATTCGTTCAGAAATCGCTAGGCACATCACATCACGCGAACGCATCTCGACTTCCGTGGAAGTGCCTCTGACATCGGAATCCAAGAAGGTCCTGAACCTGGCCGGTGAAGAGGCCGACAGACTGAGACACCGCCACGTCGGGACTGAGCACCTACTGTTTGGTTTGTTGCGCCTAGAGCGTTCGTTTGTTAGCGAAATTCTTAAGGCAAGGGGTCTCGACCCGGCAATGCTTCGAGAGCAAATGGCAAAGATCCTGGGCGCTGAGAGGACCAATGTACAGCCAAAATCAAACACGAGAGCGATAGCTACGTTGGACACTTTCCTTGCTGGGCTTAAATGGCATAAGGCGAAGGAACTGCTGACTTTTTTCGCAGAGGATGCGCAATTCGTTGATGTCTATGGAAAACGATGGAATCGAGAGGAAATCTCTAGGGAATCTGAGACCCTCTTTGCCCCTTACACAAAGAAGAATGCCACGTACATCATTGAAGAAACCATCGCGGACACGAACAACCTGCTAGTTGTTATTGTGCTGTGGAAAAATGCAATCCTCGCTAGCCTGGAGCGGGTCTGGATTCACAGGATGAGCGTGGTCCTTGTTCCTCAAGTCGACGATTGGGCCATCATCTTGGTGCAAGTGACCGCAGTTCAACCGAAGTAGACTAAAGCCTTATCTCATAGCCCACACCGGCAATACCTGCATGGTAACCGGCCTTCTGCGTACCGGGACCTTATGTTGGCTCGTGCAGTCGTGAAACGGTAATAGCTGCTTCACCGTTTTTCTCTACGACTCAAGCGACCGTTTACCAGACATTACTTCTAAACCGTGCCCTTCCTCTTAACGATAAAGATACTCATCCTGCGTTTTCTGCACCGTCATCGTAGTCTCTTCTATACTCTTCATGGGCCTCATCTCGGAAAGCCACCATGTTTCCACACCTTGACACCGTCATTGCTTTTGTCGTCCTCATGCTTGTCGCCAGCCTGTTCATCACGGCGGTCACGCAGGTGGTCGTCAGCTTGCTAGGCCTGCGCGGTGTCAATTTGCAGCGCGGCCTGGTGGACCTGTTCGAAACCGCCTATCCGGATCAGGAAGCCAGACGCTGGGCAAAGGAAATTGCCCGCAGAGTCCTGCGTCATCCCACGATTTCTGACTCGATCTTTTCGCGCTTTTCCCTTCGTGTGGACCAGGTTCCCTTCATTCCGCCGGAGACCGCAGGAAAGCTGCAAGGCATCAGCGCTTCCATTCCCCTGTTGCCGTTGATCATGGGTGCGGTTGGAGGCCTCGTCATCACGCCAATCGCAATGGCTATCGCCAAGCACTGGTTCGCAGATACTTGGCTATATACGGACCATTTGGCTGGCTATGTTTCAGTGATCAATTTCTGCCAGCATCCCTTGGGCACAGGGGCGCTCGTAGGAGCGATTCTTGGCGGGCTGCTCAGCCGGTGGCGCCTGGCCACTTCCATCCGTGTAGAAGAGCTGCCCGCCATCCTCGAAAAGCTCGCCGAACCGCTTCCCGGAACCTTGCCCGATCCTGCCCAGCGCGCAATGCTGATGATGGCGTGGAGTGAGAACAAATCGGGAGCCAGGTCGAGGCCAGGAGCGCCGCAAGAGGGTGTGCCGGTGCGCTTGAAGCCCTATTGCGATGAGGGCATTGTCCGCCGCGCCTCGGAGGCGTCGTCGCCGCAGAATGAACGTCTCTCCCCGGCTGAGGATTTCGACGAAGGCATCGTTCGCCATGCCGAGCCGGTCGAAACGGAAGCGCGCCACGCCGTCGCAATGGAAAACGCGACCGCACCAGCGAAGGAACGTCTCTCCCCGGCTGAGGATTTCGACGAAGGCATCGTTCGCCATGCCGAGCCGGTCGAAACGGAAGCGCGCCACGCCGTCGCAATGGAAAACGCGACCGCACCAGCGAAGGAACTCGAGCCGGAATCCACTCCTGCCACCGGAGCATTAGCCTCGGTCTCTACTCCATCCGAGCCGCGCTTGGAAGGCCTCCGGGCTTGGTTCGATCACGTCATGGACAGGGCCTCGCAGCGCTTCGCCTTCGAAGCACGCCTTGTAACGATCGTGCTTTCCTGTATTTTCGTCTTTGCCGCGCACTTTGACTCCGCCCGGCTGTTCCGGTCGATGTCGGAAGAGGCTGAATTGCGGGCACGATTGGCTGCTAGTGCGGAAGCCCTGGACAAGCACGCGGAGCAACTCTCACGTCCCAAGGAAAACGCGCACACTGTGGTGCCCGACGTCTACCGCAAGGCCATGGTTTCGATCTTGCGCACCGCCCCGGCCATCCCTGAACCGGCAAAGCGGAAAGCACGGAGCAAAAAGCGAGAAAAAGTCGCGGCCACCGCAGCTCCCGCCGAAGACCGTGTCACCTCTGAAGCGAAATCCAAAGCGATGCACGCCCTTGAAACTTCGCCGGGATTTGCAAGCCGTGAGGAAGCAGAGTCTTGGCTTCGCGCGACCTTAGATGGAAATTCAGCGCGCGAGACTCTTGCTGCCGAGTATCAGCAAGAAGTAAACGCCGAGCTGGTCAGCGATTCCGACAAGCTCATTGACCAGTCCGCTTCGCTGAAGAGTGAACTCGCGCGCTCCGAGTTCAAGCTCTTCCAGGACGAGCGACTCTCGCCGCTATCCTCGACCGCAGGGCCAGGCCTTTTGTTCACGATAGCCTTTCTCAGTCTGGGCGCGGCGTTTTGGTACAACACATTGAAGAACCTAGCGAGCCTTCGCCCGCAACTGGCCGCGAGGCAAGATCGCGAGCGCAAACACGAGAAGCCGGCCTAGAAATTTCCCAGCCCGTCGGCGTGATGGGAATGGCCCAAAAGTGCTAAAGAACGGCAGCGAACCGCAGCGCCGTTCGCAAGAATCGGTTCTCTCGTGGTACACCCCTAAGACGCAGATCCGGCCAGCTAAGGTTCTTTCAATTGCTGAATTATCTGCTCAAATTTTGAGAAATCATCGGCGACTGTTGACTTTAGTTCTGCCACGTAATGCGCTCGCTTTTGCGCCAACAAAGCCTTGTATGTCGGCGCATGCTCGCAAAGCACATCCCGAACGGCTTCAAGTTCGGTTGTCAAAGAATATAGGACGGTGTTCTGTCTCTGCAGGTTCTCAAAAGCGCAGACCAAAATGGCGCGGACTTGCTTCTCATCAAGCACAATGGCACCTCACTTCATTTGGGTTTCCTCTTGAATCCCGGCATCCGCCCAGTGAGCCTGAGACCCGGAGCCTTAATGTCTTGTGTTCCGACCCGGATGATGTGTTTTCAAGGATTTACAGGAATATTGAGTCGTATTAAGTCGTTTAGAACAGTGCCGAAATCGACTTTTGGACCAGTTGTGGAACTATTTTGGACCAGACAGTTGGTCGAGTTGAGCGCGGATCTTCATCGCAAGCTGCTCGATTTTCTGCCTGTTTTTCTGCTCGTTAAGTGCATCGTGGACTAGGGTGCGAATGTTGTCGTATAGGTTAGGGCTGAGTTGGATTTTGACTGTCATTTGTTCACCACCCCTGCGAGACAGCAATTACCACTTGTGTTGCCAGGGCTCTTGAATCCCCATGCTGTCTGCACTACTGGCTTGGGGACAGTTTCACTAGGTAGGCCGTGAGTTGTTTCACCGTAGTCCTCCTAGCGGCAAGTCTCCCACTTCCTTTTGATTTTAACATGTTGGCTTTCGAAAAGGTGGCAGACGTCCTCGTCCCAGCACTACGCAAAAGGTCGTTGCGACCTTCATTGGCGCCGCGTATATCTCATCAATGCCACGAGCAGAGACCAAGCAACGATTCGCTGTGGGCGCCCGGGTTGTCGTCGGAATGTCCGGCCAAGTGCGTACTCTTCTTCAAGTTGACGACGAGCCGAGCATTATGGGCGAGTACGTACAGCGGTGCGAGATGTTTTTACCGGGCAGATCGGGGCGGTGCGGTTGACCCACGATCAGGCGAACTGGCAGGTTTCCTGGTTTGTGCTGGATGCAGGCCGTATTCAGAATTTCCACTTTGTGAAAAGAGCGAAGTAGATTCCACTTAGTTAGCAGTGCCCGGCAAGTTATTCAAGTGGGGGACAAGCTCGTAGACGCCGGGAAGCTACGCGGCAGTTTCACTTCGACCGGCGTTGCCTCGGCGTGCTATTCGCCCTTGCGTGCCTGTCAATTCGCAAGATGCGATTAATCTATATGGCTCGCCGTTCGTGCCTGCTAAGTTCCGCTAACCCGTAAAGCTCTCTTCGCCCAAATCTACTTCGGCGGTTACCCCGTCAATCAGGACTTGTCACGACCTTCCCAGTCGACCCAGTCTACGGGATGCGTTGCAAGGTAAGCATTGACCGCTTCGCCGAGAGTCGCAAAGAAGGTCTGTTCGCCAAAGCGCGTGAATAGTCCGAAGCGCTTGAGCTTGTCCTTGACCGGATCCTTCATCTCCGCAAAGCACAACTCGATGCTGGAGGCATGCAAGGTGTCATCCAGCTCGGAGACGGCATCGGCCGCGGTGACATCGACGCTCGTGACCGGTTCCGCCGCGATGACCACCCAGTCGACGGGCGTGGTTGATTTAGCAACAGCATCCAGGACGCGTTCGTGGAACAGCTCGGCGTTCGCGAAAAAGAGAGGCGCATCCCACCGGAACAGCACGAGGCCGGGGATCTGCCGTGCCTCGGGATAACGGGTTATGTCGTGATAGCCCTTTATACGTTCGACGCGGCCAAGCACTGCCGAATGCGGACGCCAGCCATCCCAAAGGAACTCAATCACTGCAATCACGATCGCGATGGTGATGCCAGGAATGGCACCGAACACGGCCACACCTGCGAAGCAGGTCATCGAAAGCCAGAACTCCCAGCGCTGGATACGATAGATGCGGCGTAAGTCGGACACTTCAACTAGACCGATGGCCGCAGCGATGACCACGGCTGCGAGGGCTGGGTGCGGCAGATCCTGCAGAATCTCAGGTGCGAATACCAGCAGAAGTGCGATGGCAAGTGCGCCCACGACTCCAGTCAACTGTGTCTTAGCACCTGCTGCCTCGGCCACCGGCGTCCGCGATGAGCTGCTACTGATCGGGAAGCCTTGAAAGAAAGCCGAGGCAAGGTTGGCGACGCCGAGGCCCACCATCTCTTGGTTCGGGTCAACCTGCGTCCGCAGACGTGCAGCGTAGGTTCGAGAAAGCACGCTCGTATCGGCAAATGAAACGAGCGCTATGGCGACGCCGCCCATGAGGATCGATACCCAGTCTTCGACATGGACAAAGGGAAATGTTGGCGAGGGCAATCCGCGCGGCAGGGGACCAAGCACGGACACGCCGGCGCGATGAGCGAGGTCGCAGGCCGCGACTATGACCGTGGCCGCGACGACCGCGATCAGAATACCTGGAAGACGCGGTTTGCTCTTCAGCAAAAGTATCAGAACGAGGGTGCCGGCTCCTATCGCGAGTGCCGTAATGTTTACGTTCCCTTTGAGGATCTTGTCGACGATTCCCCAGACTTGGCGCAACGGTCCCTTTGCAGTGACAGAGAAGCCGAAGAGCTTTGGAACTTGGCTCAGCAGTACTGTCAGTGCGATGCCGTTCATATAGCCATAGCGGATGGGCTTTGAAAGCAGCTCTGTGACGAAACCTAAACGCCCCAGCCCCGCAGCAATACATACGACGCCGGAAACGATTGCCAGCATTCCCGCTAGCTCCACCGCACGTTGCGGTTCTCCAGCCGAAAGAGGCAGCACGACAGCCAGGATCACCGGCGCGAGCGCAGAGTCAGGGCCCAGGACAAGAATGCGGCTTGGACCAAACAGAGCGTATGCGAGCAACGGGACAATAGTCGCGTAAAGGCCGTTGATACCAGGCACACCGGATGCCTGAGCGTACGCGATACCGACAGGAACGAGCATTGTGGTCATTACCAAGCCCGCGACAAAATCGTGCCGCAGCCAGGACGACTTGTAATGACGCAGAGTGTCCAACCCGGGAAACCAGCGTATCCAGCCGGTTCGATTTACGGGCGTGGTATGGCTAATGATGCGGCCAGGCTCTGCAGTTTCGGAGGAGGGCGATTCACTCATGGCTGCTCTAATCACTTTTCGACGGACGAGCCTGGCGGGCCAGGAGCGTTGAAAATTACTTATACCACCGGGTGATTGCCCCTGTCAGCGCATGGGACTGGTTCTGAGCGGCGGTCGATTTGTGATTAAGTCCTCAAATCGTAAATGCAGCTCCTAGTATAAATTACCGATCAACTATGTCCGCCAGGAACTTAACCAAGGTCAATCCAACAGGGCTGCGAATGCCGTTTTACTTGTGACTCGACAAAGCTTTTTGCAAACGATCAAGAGTGCTGTCGTCGACAACGCGATGGCCGTTCTCCTGATACCTCCCGACACCACGCGAGAAGCAATCCATGCGGGACTTGAGCCTGCTCCCTCAGCTTCTCAGGCGGACCTTGGGTCGCCGCGGCGAAACCTTTCGATCAGGTGCTCACAGGAACGCAGGCTAAAGGCCATGATACTGAGGGTGGTCGTCTTGTCCGTGCAATTGAGAAAGACGCTGGCGTCACAAGCATACAAGTTCGGCACGTCGTGAGCCTGTCCGAAAGCGTTGGTGACGAATTTCTTGGGATCGTGCCCCATTCGGCACGTCCCGGTATCGTGGAGGCTCCAGCCGGGAACGTTCGGTGAATCGCCGGAGCCTTCGACCACGCCGCCGGCCGCACGAAGCAAATCGGCACAGGCCTGCTTTGAGTGTTGCCACATTTTCAAAACGTTTTCGTCCCACTGAAAATGAATCCGCGCGCACGGAATCCCGTAGACGTCTTTCACTTCCGGATCGATGTCAACAAAGTTAGTGTCCGTTCTCAACGAAGGAGCTTGCAGGGTGAAGCTGATCGGTGTTGGGTAGCGGCGCTTGACTTCGCGCTTGTAGGAGGAACCGAAGCCTTCGGCCCGAGTAGCATACCAAGGGTATTCGCCGCAGCCCCCGCCGGGATATACGCTGTAGCCGCGGATGAATTGTTCTTCGTGCGGATCTTTCAGATTTTGCCAACGAGGCATCCACACGATGGTGTTGTCGCCAACGCTGTCCGGGAAGCTTGGCTGACCTAAGAGCTGGGGCAGATACCCGTAGGCAGACTCTCCGTAAAGGTGGTCGCACAGATTGCGGCCTAGCTGGCCACTGGAATTCGCAATACCTGTGGGCCAGTGACGCGACTTGGAATTGAGCAGAATGCGCGCGGTTTCGACGTTGGTGGCCGCCACGATGACTGCCCGGCCATAAACCTCCACCTCCTGCCGGGACTTGCGGTCGATGTACGCAACGCCATTCGCGAGGCCCCTTTCATCCACAAGAATATTCTTTGCCAGCGCGTCGGTCCGGAGTTCGAGATTCTTGGTCCCTTCCGCGAGCGGCAAGAAACGCCATGGCGTCGAGAAAAAGGAGCCGGTGTCGCATCCCGTGGTGCAGGCGCCGCAAAAATGACACGCGGGATGACCGGCGTGATCGACGGTGAGTTGCGCAATGCGGTCAGGAAGATAAGGGACGCCGATTTTTTCGGCACCTTTCTGCAAGATGTGGTCCAGGCAGCGCAGATTAAACGGCGGCAGGTATTCACCATCGGGATTGCTGGGGCGGTTCTGGATTGAACTGGACACTCCAATCATGCGCTCGACGCGCGAATAGTAAGGAGCGATCTCCTGGTAGGCGACCGGCCAATCCACGTCGTAGCCATCGAGCGAAGCAGCGAGGAAATCGATATCGCCAAACCGGGCGGAGGACCTTCCCCAAAAATTGGTTTTTCCTCCCACGGCCCAGCAGCGTGGCCAAGTCCACTCGGTTCCGGGAGCGGTGGTATACCTGATTTCGTGTTCCCACACGCCCGGCACCCATTCGCTGTCCATATAACCAACGGATTCCGAGCGCTTTGCGGGATCGCCGAACCCGCGAAATGTCATCTGCCATGGTTTGCGATGGTTGCGGAAGTCTTTGGCAGGATCGAGCCTGCGCCCGGCGTTAAGACAGCAGACCTTGAGGCCGGCTTCGCAGAGCGTTTTGATGGCCATGCCGCCGCCGGCACCGCTTCCAATCACGATCACGTCATAGATTTGTTTCGGCATGGCGCCTCACCATTTGGGCGGAGGCAAATGTTTGTGTCCGGGATCATCGACGTGCGGGCATGCGGGCGACTTCGCATGGAACTTTAGCGCCGGATTGTCGATTTCCTTGTACCCGATTTCGGTGGTGTAAAAACCCATGACCGTGAGTTCTTTGATAGCGAGGAAGAATTTGCGGCCATCTTCTTCGCCCGCGCGATGCTTCGCTTTGTACGCCAGCGGCTCGAGGACAGCCACCTGTTGCGCCTCAACGAGTGACATGAACGTTCTGCCGAACAGGCGCTCGCAGTGCGCGTTCAACCAACTGATTCCCAAGCGCATGGAATATTGCTTGTCAGTATTGCGGGCCACCATGAAGTCCACAAACTCCGAGACGCCCGCCTCTTTCGCGCCCGGAGTCGTATCGTTGGGAATGATGAGTTCCGTAAGACGTTCCACTAAGGCGTATTCGGAGGGAGAAAAGAACAGCGGCTGATAACCTTCTGGTCGAATGGATTCTACGGACTTGTCGTGCGAGCAAATGAACGACCATTTGGCGAATCCTGGAAACTTCGACGCGGCAGCGGCGGTGGCCATAATGCGAAGCATTTCTCGACGTTGCAGGTCTTGTCCGGCCATTGTTCTTGTCCTGTTATCGCTTCCGCGTTTCCACCTCAAGCCTCTTGAGCATCAAATCCGTTCGATAGCTTTCGCTCATGACGGTAATTGGCGCCTGGTTTAGCCACATGAAAATGTCAGAGACCCAATCCTCGCCCAGGTTGTAAGCGTCGCGCAAGCCACAGACCTGGGGAGGATGTCCGAGTTTTAGTTGATTGCCGCGACTCTCAATGTTTTGCACTGTAATGCTCCCAGCAATCAAGTTCAAGCGGCTTCTGCGGTCCGCAACTTCTTCTGCTGAATAGGCGAGCGGTTCAAAGGCTCCTTCAGCAACAGGGTTTCTTGATAGCGTTTGATGCGTCGGAACTTTTTCCCTGCTTCGGAGGAGTCCGCTGGCTGTCCAGCGCAGCGGCTGATTTCCTTCTCGCAGCGCTCTATGTTCCGCGCCGCCCGCGGCACCCCGACAGACACGGTTCGATCGGGTTGGTGGTGGATTGTTTCCGCCGCAACACCGCTCTCACGTCCAAGCGATGGACCGTCAGCGTTTCTTCCAACCCTTCACCCAGGCTCTTTGTTTTGCGGTTGCCAGCACAATGGCCCAAACAGGAACAATCATTTCAATCTCTTCTTCACCGGTCTCCAGTGGGAAATGCCCGGCTACCTGGGTCATCGAATTCAGTCGCACCCTGGACGCGGGCGGCACCCAAATCGGCACTGTGCAAGTGGCTCTGACACTGGAAGATGTGCCACGACCCAACTTTGGCCCAATGGAATCAATGACTTTTGTAAGTTGTGCAACAGCTTCTAGACTAGACTAGAAGAGTGCTGGCCCGTAGTAGCGGTAGTGTCCGGTGATTTTCCATTCGAACAGCACGTCTTCCCTCTTTGGACCCTGTCCGATGTTGTGTACGATCAGGTGGCGGCTATCTTCCGCTGATTTCTCGTCGACGACAATGCCGATGTGCGGAACCCCGCCGCCAAGATCCCAAGTAACGATGTCGCCAGGCAAATAGCCGCCCGCATGGTCGGTGATCTCTAGCGATTCCCCTTTGCGGGTAAAGAAGACCATTAGATTGGGCACGCGCCGGTGATCGATGTTCGTGTCTGTACGCGTCCTCGGCGTCCTCCATTTCCGAGGGTAGGCCGAATAGTTATTCGCCATGTCCTCGTGGACTTCTTTCTGGGAGATCGACGCCCACGCCACGGTACGAGCGGATTACTTCATCCGTGCACACACCGGTATCCTCAGGAACATCTCCTCCCGGATAAGGAATACGGACATAGGCCGAGTCGTAACGCACGGTGTGGCTCGTTCTCTCCTCCGCCGCGGCGACCAGCTTTTTCAGAAACTCCTGGCGCGCGGTGACATTTGCAGTTTTTGTTTGCGCTATAGATGAAGCCGCGAAGAAGAGGAGTGCAGTAGTTAGAGCGGCGAACAGCGAGCGGTCGCGCGTTTGACCAGAAGAGTCACGCATTCTACGATTTTAGCGGAGTTTCGCGACATTGGTGATGCTCCGTGAGACCCGCCCGGGGAACTGGTTCGCTCCACCCGGTAGCAATCAGAGCAGCGGTGGAGGCGACGAGACTGCTGGAGCCTCTGGTGCAGAAGGTCGCGAAGGCGACTCGGCAAGCATGCAGGTGGTGAACGCAAGTGAACGCCGAGCAGGCCCCGAAACGACTAATGCAGGAGCCGAGCCGCCCAGTCCGGCGTGTCACGCAAAGCGCACTTGGAACTCGCTGGCCCAGGTTATGAGGCTCAGCCATCGCCACAACCAGCGTTCTGACTCTGTATCGGACGCTTGATTGTCCAGGGTCAGGTTCACACGTCTCTCGAGTTCGGCAACATCCAGAGCAGGAATGGCGGCGGCGCCCCTCAGGATACCTTGGAGCCACGACTGCGTTTGACGATTCAGTTTCGAGATGGGCATGGCAAACCCGATGTTGTCGCGGCGGTCGAGGACCTCCATGGGGACGAGCCCGCGCATGGCACGAAGCAGAACCGCCTTGCAACGACCCTCCGCGGAAATAATTTCTTCCTCGGGCAGGGAAAATACAAAATGGAGAAGATCAGTAGTCAGGAAGGGAACGCGGTTCTCTACCGAAAAGGCCATTGCATTTCTGTCTTCAAACCGAAGCAAGGCGGGAAGAGCCTCCAAAAGGTTCTGCTTCGCCAGACCGTGCAAACTGCGTCCAGGACCTTTGCTGTAACGGGTTCTTGGAGAGCCGATCCCGCGCTCGCGAAACCAATCGGCATTGGCCCCGAGCGGCGGCCTTGTTCGCACACGCCTCACGGTTTCTACAAGGGTCGCCGGAAGGGTCTCGCGTACCACCCCCCGGAGGCTTAGTGCCGCCGACGTAGGCAGCGCCTTCGCATGCCGCAGGAACTGCATGGCCGCTAACCAATGGCCTGTCCGCACGAGGGTGGCAAGACGCACGGGGAGATGCCGAATGTACCCGAGATATTGATCTGCACCCTGGCCGGTCAACACCACTTTCACGCCCGCCTCGTGAACGGATCGAAAAATGCGGTACTGGGCGTAGATGGTTGGCGATCCAAATGGCTGTTCTTGCACGCGCACTAGCTCGCGAAAGTCCTCGACGAGCTCGTTGGGATGAATGTGGACTAGGTGCTGTTTGGCCGCCATCGCCCGCGCGACCATTCCAGACCACCGTTCTTCTGAGAGCTCAGGATCTTCTGCGACATAACTAAACGTGTGTAATGGGATTTCCGGGCCCTGGACAGCTCGGACCATGGCCGTGATCGCAGACGAATCCATGCCTCCGGAAAGAGACACGCCAACAGGAACGTCGCTCCGCAGATGCAGTCTGATGCTTTGCTCGAAAAGATCGCGGAAGCCTGAGCTCGCCTCTTGGGGCGATATGCACTGGGCCCGTTTCCGCTCGAGTTCCCAGTAACACACGGGCTCTGCCGTCCCGGGAGATGCGCAGGAAATTGCCAAATAGTGCCCGGCTGCAAGCTGGCGGACGTCTTGAAAAAAGGTCCTGTCGGCAAGTTCCCCCATTGCGCCGGAAAGGAAGTCATAGACCGTCTGTGGGTGTGCCTTGCGGCTCACCCCGGGGACCTCGAGCAGCGGAGCAATTTCCGAGGCAAATACGATTCTGTGCCTGTCCTGGACGTAATAAAGCGGCTTGATGCCAAAGGGGTCTCGCGCGAGCAGGACAGAAGCGTGCTCGGAATCGAAAACGGCAAACGCAAACATACCGATCAGGCGCGGCAGCAAGGCCTTTCCCCATCTTCGCCATCCCTCGAGCAGCACTTCCGCATCGGAGCTGGTCCGGAAACTGTGGCCGAGATTCTTGAGTTCGGCGCGAATTTCCCGATAGTTGTAAATCTCGCCATTGAAACTAAGGTGGAATCGGCCGTCGGGAGTCGACATGGGCTGGCGCGCGGCTTCCGATAGATCGATGATGGCCAATCTGCGGTGACCGAACAAGACCGTGGCAATCGGAGGTGCGCCCAAAGTGGACGAAGCGGTGCCGTTTCTGACGATAAACTCCTCTAGGCCTTGGCCGTCCGGCCCGCGATGGACCATATGATCCATGGCCCGTCGAACCGCGTCTCGAAGCGGTACGTGCTCACCGGTTTGTATGGAGCCAACGATTCCGCACATGACGACAGGTGTTTTTCCTTCCGCCCTATTAGGACGATGCGTTGCTCGAGCAGCTTTGGTGAACAGAAATCAAATGCTCCGTACAGCGAGCGAAAATCAACCCGCTTCTCGGCAAGGTTTCAACCGAACTATTCGAATCTTCTGAGCTTGAGCGATTCGAGCGCAACGGAAAAGAGAAATTGCGGTCCATAGACGAGGTAGCGCCGCCAGAGTCTCCGGGGTTCCTGAACCAATCGGAAAAGCCATTCTCCTCCGTTCTCGCGTATCCAGCGGGGCGCCTGTCTTCGCCTCCCCGAATGGATATCAAACGCCGCTCCTACGCCCAGCAGAACCGCAGCCTGCAAATGGCCGCGGTGCCGGTGCATCCATTGCTCCTGTTTGGGCGTGCCAAGACCAACCCAAACGACGTCCGGGGCGGCCCGATTGATGGTGGCCACGAGTTCTTCTTCTTGCGCTTCGGTCCAGGGTTCGAACGGAGGCGAGCATGTGCCCGCAATCACGAGCCCTGGAAACCTGCGCTTGAGGATGGTCGCGAGTCGGTCCGCGACGCCGGGCGCCCCGCCAACCAGGAAATGACGACAGCCCGTCGAAGCGGTTTGCCGGCACACCTCGAGCATGAGCTCAGGCCCGTAGACCCGGCGCGTGAGCGGCCGTCCCCGAAATCGGCTAAGCCAAACCAGAGGCGTGCCATCTGGCACCACCAGGTCGGCGGCATTAAGGATGCATTTGAAGGCAGGATCGTGTTGCGCCTCCATGATCCCGTGCATGCCGGTGAGTGCGACATAGCGGCAACCGCGCCGGTGCTCGATCCACTCGCGGACGGTTCGACATGCTTCCGGAAGGTCCAGCGCGTCCACATGCACACCCAGGACTTCGAAGGAGAGCCTCCGTACTTCCACTCCGTTCCTCAATTCACTCGCCAAGGGAGGTCTTCCTGCCGCGATTCGATGGCGCGTTTATAAATGGCCATGAGCATCTCATAGTTTCTGTCGGCGGTGTACTTGGCCACGAACTCAGCGCGGCCGGCCTGTCCGATCTCTTCCATATCTCGCGGATGGGTCCAAACCCATTCCACCTTGCAGGCCAGGTCCTCGGCATTACCCGGGACAAAGTGTATCCCGGTGCGTTCGTCTGCTACCATCTCTTCGAGGGCTCCGAGTCCCGCTACGATGGTTGGGGTGCCGCAGGCGTAAGCCTCCGTGACCGTCATGGGGAGATTCTCGTAGCACTCGCTCGGCACGACCAAGAATCGAGCACTCTTCATTGCCGCAAAAACCGCTTGGCGGTCGAGGTGACCGAGAAACCGCACCCGAGCAAGCCCCAGCCTCTCGACCAGAGCTTCGAGCTCACGGCGCAGGGGGCCATCCCCCACGATCCGCAGAGCAATCTTGCTCCCGAGTTGCTTCCAAGCGGCGAGCAAGGTTCCCAATCCTTTTTCCGGAGAGAGACGACCCACGAACAAGGCGTAGTCGGAAACGTCGCGCTCGGCGCCTGGATCAGGATGAACAAAATTGGGTTTGACGACAATTTTTGCCGCGGGCAGTCCGCCAGCGATGAACTTATCTCTGGCAAAATTCGACAGCGCGACATACAAGTCTACCCTCTTGGTCCAAGTGCCGAGAGCCCGGTGGATCGCGAGCATGGCGGCAACGGTTCCGCTCGCCGTTCTATTTCCGCGATAGCAGGCATAGCGCACCGCCGGCCAGGCAATCCCTTTCCCGAGGCAGCACTCGCAGGGCTTCCCGCCGCGCGAGAGCGTCGTCCCGGGACACACGAGGCGATAGTTGTGAAGCGTCTGCACCACGGGAATCCCCGCCAACTGACAAGCGGAATAAGCCGACGGGGAGATCAAAGGAAAGGTGTTGTGGAAGTGCGCCACGTCCGGCTGGTGGTTCAAGGCAAAGTGCCGGACCTCGGCAAGGGTTTTGTTCGACCACACGGTCGTCAAGGGCAAGGCCGCCTTTTCAACGATCGTGAACGGCTCGATTTCCGCATTGTTCCGACGGTAAGGGAAAACGGCATGACCGCGGGTCGAGAGCAGTTGTTCTTCGGATTCAACCGCCAGGTCTTCCCCTCCGCGCTTTTTATATCGGCAGTGCAGCATGAGCACTTTCATCGGTTGTCCTTGTTCGTTCCCATACGCCGTATCAGCCCCCCTGGCGTTCTCGAGATGGTCGTTCACGGGACAGCAAAACGGGGGCTGGTCCGATGAAAACGGTGGAAGCGGGACTTAAGGAAAGCTGTCTACCGGACAAATCTCTCTCCTCGCTTACCGTCCACGCCTCGGGAATCTTGAATTCCACGGTTCGGGCCGGATTCCAAACGACCCACGCGCGATGATCCGGACGGCTCAGTTCGCAAATCCAGGTGCCACTCCGATCGGGAAGACAAGAAACCATGCGCGCGTCAACCAGCCACTTCTCGGTTTCCGCAAAAGCGGTTGCCGGAGGTTTCAAGGTCTGTCCATCCGCTTCCGTCAATCCGCCGACCTCGCTGTCCCAGGAATAAAAGTAAAATCGTCGGACGCCCATGGCCCAGTTCAGCAGATAGGAACGCGCCACATAGGCGGAGGCTTCCTCGAGCGTCAGTACCCTGCTAAAGGAGGAGTTTTGCGGCGTGACCTTGCTCAACCGGTTCTCGATGAGCCAGCCCGTTTCGGTGTTCCACAGGGGCTTCGTCGCCAAATGGTTTTCCTCTAGCACGGTGCGCAAGCGCTCTCCGAGCTCCAGCATGGCTTCCGGTGCGCCCGGTGTGACATAAAAGTGAAACCCGATTACGTCGGCGTACGCGCCACCCCCCATCTGCAGATAGTGTTCAAGCCATGCGATTCCCGTTTGCCCGGTGGCGGACGGCGAAACGACGAGAACCGTCTCGTCCACTTGCTTCAGAACGCCATAGGCTTCGCGGGCCAGTTCGAGCATCGTGTCCGGTCGGCCAGAAAAGAAATCGCTCAGGTTCGGTTCATTCCAAATCTCGTAGGCGTGGATGCGGCCTTTGTAACGCGTGGCGACCTCGCGAACATACTCGCTCCAATCGGAAATATTCCGAGGTTCAGCAGCGTTGCCGGGTTCATAACCTGACTTTTCTTTCGGCCGGCTAGAAGCCCACGCGGGTGTTAGCCCGAGGGGCAACAAGATCTCGACACTATGACTCTCCGCCAGAGAGATATAACCATCGAGGTGCGAGAAATCCCACTGCCCTTTTTGCGGCTCCACGTTGGGCCAGACTACATAGGCGTCCCAAAGGCGCCAGGAACCGAACGAGACTCGAGGCCAGGGTGTCGGCTGCGGGAGATGGTGTATGTGCAGGCCGAAGAAGGAAAGTGGAACGGGCTCGCTCGGAGGCACGAGCCTTGTCGCGCGCGCCCTACTCTTCCACAACTCGACCGAGATCGCAGCCAGGACCAGCAACGCGAAAAGGCGCAACGCAGACCTCGGCGCCGTAGACATGCTGCGCGTCCTCCTTTCGAATGGTGGCGTCGGCTTCGGCTCCCTTCCTCTCGCAGGGGTCAGGTGTACCAGATCTTTGCCGCTCCGCGAGCGGTATCCGACGGATTGGGCTGGGAGGTGGTTGAAAAGTCGGTTTCGGCGCTGGCTCGCGAGGTGTGTCCGGAAGCGGCCGACCCGAACTCATATAATAAGCGTGTCGCAGGCAACAGCCAAGAAATCCGTTTTAAAGACGTGCTCTCTGGTGCAAACTCCTGGTAGAAGCGGACCAGCCTCCAGCCTTCCACTCCGCACTCCCGCAGCAGGCCTTCGGCGCCACTTCGCGTATAACTGCGATTATTCCCGAAGTTTTGCGGCAGCAGGCCGAGCCGCCGCAGCGGGTTGTGCCACCAATGATGAAAGTCGACGATGGCCCGGCCCTCGCTCGCAGTGGCCCTCTCGATCTGGTTTAACAGAGCCTTCTCATGGTCTTGCCCGCGAATCAAGGTATCCAGACACAGCAGTCGATCGATCGAGCTACGAAAGGGCAGGGCAAAATAGTCCACGCGCAAAAAGAAGACATTCTGAAGACCCATGCGGCGGGACCTTGCGAGGGCGTAACGCAGGGCGTCGATCGACAGGTCGCAATGGAGCACCCACTTGAAGTGCCGCGCGTAGGAGAGCGTGTAATCTCCTACACCCGCAGAGACATCGCCAAGGATGCGATCCTCGAACCGGGCCTCGTCTCTTCTCAGCATGGAAAGGACGGTACGCACCTGCCGCTCGCGATGCCGCCTCCACGACGGCGACTGAGTTTCACGGAGGCCCCACGGGTTCGCGCCTTCTCGAGGTTCGAAGGCTCGGTAAAACTCGAAATGGTAATAGGCTGCGTATTCCGGGTTGGCCGGCGATCCCGCAGGCTTGCTTGGAAGGAGGTCGAGGATCCCTCCTTCCCGGACCGGATAGACTCTGCCGCAATGGCAGCATCGTAGAGTTCCGTCGTTCGAGCGCAAGGATCTCTGATCATCGGGACAGCAAAGACTTCCTGCGATTTCTTCCGTATTAAAGCGCATAGGATCCCAGCTCTGAGTTCGTCATCGAGGTTACCTTGTCTTTGTTTGCCGCAATCGTTGCCAGCAATTTTTCGAGCCGGTCCCATTGGTGTTCCTGCTCAATTTCCCAGGAGTGTCCCCAGAGGTGAAAAACACCCCCGTGACGGAGAGTTCGCTCGAGCAACTTCCCTGCGAGTTTCTGCCAATCGCGTCTCGACAACAAAGCCCCCGTCCGAAACAGGTTTACCAAAGACCACCGCTTGAGGGCATTCCTGGCATAGGCGACGGGCGAGTGAGGGTAGGCTTGCACGGTGGTGGGAATCAGTGCGAGCCCCTCGACACGGCGTGGCAAGTCGGTTGAGAGGAATTCGATCGTTCTTGCCGACAGATATCCCGCTCCTCGCACCAGGGGCAACTGTGCTCGCCGGTACTTGCCTGCGGGGAAACAAAAGACTCGGCAGGGCTTCCCCGTGACATCTTCGATCCACGCGCGCGACCCCGACAACTGGCGCAGCACTTCGCCGTCCGCAGCTCGGTTGAGCGCGGTGTGATCGAGCGTATGGGCGCCCACTTCAAACCGCGAACCGAGCTGGCAGATCTCGCCGGCAGTCATCGTTGGCCAGCCCACGTTGCGGGGAATGTAGAACGTGCCGGTTAAGCCGTATCTCGCGAGCAGGTCGGCAATGCGCAGATCGAGAGGATGCCCATCGTCCCAACTCGTGGTAACCAACGAAGCGGCGTGGTTTCCCGTCACGGCTCCACCGTCGTTCCGAGTGCGAACTCGAGACCACGTGCAAAGCCAGCAGCTTGGGCGTCGTGGCTCCACTCGGCGATCACTTGTTTTGCGGCGGCTCCCAGGCGCTGCCTTGCGGCGGGATCGTTCACAACCCTCTCGAGCGCGACGGTAATCGCTGCCGAGTTCGCCTCCGGCACGACGAGACCGTTTACCCCGTCCCGAACCAAGCCTCCTGCAACTGCTCCGACCGCATCGGTCGCGATTACGGGCACACCCTGGTTGAAGGCCTCATTCACGACCAGCCCCCAAGCCTCCTTGGCCTGCGGGGTGGTCACCGAGGGAAGTACCACGACGCTCGCGAGAGCGTAGTACGCGACTGTTTCGTCGACCGGCACATAGCCTGCAAAGCGGACTCGCTCGTCGATGCCCAGGCGAGAAACGAGCTGCTCGAGAGTCGGGCGCTCCCGACCGGCTCCGGCAATAACGAGAACCGCGTTCTCGAGGCACGATGCCGCAAAGGCCTCGAGAAGGTGTGGGATTCCCTTGACCGCCTCGAGGCGTCCGAGGTACAAGACCACATTTTGTCCCGCCTGGATGCCCAGTTTGTTTCTGAGCGCCTGCTTCTCGGAATCCGAGACCAAGCGGGAGTAGAACGCATTGTCCACCGCGTGGGGAGCCACGAAAATGCGCTCCGCTCGCACGCCTTCCGAAACAAGATAGCGTTTGACATGCTCGCCGTAGACGACGACCGCGTCGGCATGGCGATAAAGAAAGCGCGTAAGCGCGAAGATCCGCCGGTGCAGCGGAGTGTCTACTCTAGACCAAAGGCCCGTCCAAAGCAGAAACGGCACACGTTTCGATCGCGCCACCAAATAAGCGGCCGGGAGGGCGAATCTGCCGTCGATCGAGCTCAGAATGGCCCGCGCAGGACAACGCAAAAGCTTCCAAGGAAGCGCGGGTGCAATGCGGGCCTTTCCCAAGCGGAAACCGCCAAGGTATTCGTGGGGAAAATCTCCAGTGCGCACTCCATGCTCGGCTTGCCAATACCATTCCCGACCGTCGGAGTAGAAAAAGTATTGCGCGTCGAGACGTTCGGCGAGACGGGTGAACAGCCCAACCGTATAATGCGTACAGATAGGCTGGACAAACGCAAACCTTCCTCCGGGAGTTGTAGGGAGTTGCTTTGGACGCCTCGGGAACGGGGAACGTGTCGCGGTTGACGTCGGCGCGGGAACAAGAGATTTAAACCTGCGCTGCGAACCCGCCTCTTGCAGCACCCTTCCGTACATTCCCTCGAGTTTGGCGGTCTGCGTTACCAGATTGAACGACGCGCGAACCCGCCTCCGGCCCGCCTCGCTCATGGCCCTCCAACGATGGCGATCTTCGAGAAGGGTGAGGATATGGCCCGCAAGAGTGCGCCAATCTCCCTCCTCGGCCAGCAATCCGGTCTCTCCATCCTCGACAGCTTCCGGCACTCCCCCCGAGCGAAAACCGGCCACGGGAAGTCCCATCGCCTGGGCCTCTAGAAAGACCATTCCCAATCCCTCGGCATCGCCGGATTGCGCACGAACGCTCGGCACGGAGAAAACGCTAGCTCGATTCATCCACTCGCGCACAACAGTGGGGGATTGCACTCCCAGGAAGGAGTAGTTCCGCAGGCCCCGGCTGGCCATGTCCTCCAGTTCCTCGCGAAGCTCTCCATCGCCGATCACCACGAGCTTGGTTTCAGGCGCCACCGCCTCGACCTCATGCATCGCCTTGATAAGATGCGCGCATCCCTTTTTCTCCGTGAGCCTGCCGGTAAACAGAACCACCGGCTCTCGCGCCCTGTGCCGGTCGGGCTCAAAAAACTGCGTGTCTACTCCGATGTAGTGCACTACGATGCGCTCTTCGGGAAATCCCCGGGCGATCATCTCCTTTCGCAGAAACTCCGAGACCGCGAGGTAGAGCGCGGTTTGCTGGTGCAGGAGGTGGCGCTTGCGGACATACACTCGCGCTCGATAATGAGAGCGGATAAGATCCGCGTCGTTGACCGTGGCATCGTAGCCATGAACGGTGACGACCAGAGGCACCTTCAGCCAGCGGGCCAGGGGAAGAGCGGTAAGCCCGGCCGGGGCGAAGTGCGCATGAACTAGGACGGGCTCATGCTCCGCGACGCGCCGGAAGAAAAAGGGCGCGTAACCGAATACCTTGAAGGGGATCTGCTTGAGCCGGTTCCAGACTTGCGGTGCCCGGGGATTATCGCACAGCAGGACGGCACGATCGGAGGGAAACGGAAGGCTCGGAGAGGCCCGCTGGGGGCTGACATACAAGGCCGTGAACTCGGTAAGCGCGGAAGCCTGTGCGCGGATAAAGGTCATGCTTGGCGCCAGAAGTGGCTCAGCAAAGATGACCACGACTGGCTTAGTCTCGAGACCGCTCATAGTCACAGCTCGCGCTTGCGCGTCCGTGAGGTCGGGCGAGATCGCTGGACTCATCCTCATGCGGTCTCCTCACGCGAGTCCTCGAAAAGCCCTGCGGGACGCTTCTGGCAGGCAATGATCTCGGTTGTGGGGCTTTCGTCGAAGATCTTTGTCAGGAAACATTCGAGCGGATAAAGCAGCGCGCCGAGGACGAACCCCGCAAGCCCGCTGTGGCGGGCTGGGTAGGTAGCCAGTTTCCAGAGAAAACGGTAGACCGAGCTCCGAGAGTCTAGGGGTTCTTCCATGAGCACGAACATGGGTACGCGGCGAAGCACAGCAAACCCCGTATTCCTAAGCAACAGCTCCACTCGGTTGAGGCTGCGAAAAGTCACATGCTCGCCCGAGAGGGGGCTACCGTGGACCAGCAAGTCCGAGAAAAGAAACAGGCCCCCAGGACGGAGCAGCGCATGCACGTTCCGAATCGCCTGCTCGTAACGCTCTTCCTCCACGATGTGGAACAACACGTCGAAGGCCGACACAAAGTCATACTCTTCGCGCGCGGAAGGTAACAGAGCATCGCTGATGTCCATTTCGAAAATCCTGGTTGAGGGAAACTTGCTCCGCAGGCGTGACACGGCGATCTCCGTCAAATCGCATCCGGCGATCGAGGAAACTCCGAGTTCCTTCCATAACTCCAGATAGAAGCCCGTGCCCGATCCAATGTCGAAAATCCGCGCTCGGCTGAAATCCGTACCCAAAGATCCAAGGAGTCGCAAGAATACCGTGCGCCGGACCCGGTATAGCCACTGGATGTAGGGTTTGCCCATGCGCGTGTTTCCCACACCGCATAGCCCCGGGTGTTGTCGCAGGCGTGTTTCCCAATAGGACTTGGCATCAAACCGCGCCTGCGACGGAACGGTCGGGGAAGCAGCGGCAGGGTGACGTGCGATCACCTTGCACCTTCTTCCGATGGCCTCGCGGTCACAAGGCAAACGCGGCAGGAGATCGCCACATAAAGGATCCAAAGCACGTAGTTCGGCGAAAGAAGAGCGCTCTGTGCGAGATTCACAAAGAAGAGAAAAATGAGAAACAGGAGTGGCCAGGCGGCCTCCCACAGACCCTCCCGAACAAAACACTGGACCGCCTTCCGGAAATGGCGCGCAAATCCCAGAAAAAATGCGGCTAACCCGCATATTCCGAGATCGAGCCAGATTTCCAGGTAGCCATTATGCGCGCTGGGTACGTCCCACCCGGCGAGCTTGCGAACCTCTCCGGAGGGACCCTCGTCACCGAGCCAAAAGGCATTGAACCCATGACCGATCCAGGGATGATCCATGCCCAGGATCAGAGAAGCTCCCCAGATCGTCGTGCGGCCGGTGAGAGTGACGTCCCGGTCGAAGAAGGCGGCCACGGTCGAGAAGTTGTAGGCCACAAAATAAAGCGCGATGGCGGTGACGCCGACGCTAGCCACGAGTATCCGGCGCACTCTCGCTGGATTGCGCTGCACATACCGCAACAGCCAGGCCGCCACGAGGACCGCGCCAAGGCTCAGAAGGCCGGTCAGTGAACCTGACAAGAAAAGGAGAAGAAAGCTGAGGCCGGCCCAAGGATAAGCCCTCCATTTCTCCTCTGGTTCAAGATGGCCCCACAGCAGGAGAACCACGGTGCTGAGAGCCATCATCATCCCCAGGCCGTTTCGTTGCGTGAAGATCCCGTACCACGGCTGGCTCCATAGATTGAAGACCCCTTCGACAGGCAAAACGTCAAAGATGATGCTGAGCAGGCTATTGCGCTCGAGGAAAAGGCCGTTCATGCGCCCGCTCAGGCTGTCGACCGAAGTCCCGAGATGAAAGGCCCCGAAAATGAGGCTCAACACGATCGAGATCTTGGCGAGCGTCACGAGAAGTTTCAGTTGTTCTTTGAAGGAATAGCGGATTGCCAAATAAACGCCGGTAACCGTGGTCGCCAACAAGGCCACGCTGCGTCTCGCTGTCAGTCCCTTGGCGTCAGACCAACTGATCGACAGAAGGCAGATAGCCAGGAGCAACAAAAACGGCCACCCCCGAAGAAGAAGACGCCAAAACCCCCGGGCCTCTTTGATCAAGAAAAACAGGACGAACAAATATAGGCCGGCCCAGATGACCTGCATGAAAGGCAATCCCGCATTGGCCTCAAAACGGAATTTGCCGTGTTTTAGAAAGAGATTCAGGAATGCTCCCGTCGAGAGAAGCAGAAGAACAATGGCGAGGCCTTTCTCGAGTTTGCCCGGTGCGTTCATGGCTTTTCCTCTACTCTTTGCCCCCCTCGGGCCATCCCACATCAAGCGTTCGCAGATCGTCCCAGATATAGCCGATCGCGCCAGCTAGGATCACCGTGCTCAAGACGGCGGGCGCAACAATTCCGCCCGCTCCGTTGACTAATAGCCCCAAACGAGACGCAGCGAGAAGGAGGACGCATGGAGCGCAGGCGATCAGGAAAGGTTTCTTATCATAGTGCAGTGGGTAGTGGCGCTGGCCTACCGAGGCCATAAGCAAGGTGATCACCACCCAGGCGCCGAGCCACGCCCAAGCAGCCCCCAAGACTCCAAAGTTCGGTATCAGAAGACGGTTGAGGAAGAAGCTTACGAGGATGCCGCAGGAGAATATGGGCGGTAACCACCGCGTGGCCGATCCGAGATACAAGCCCACCGAAGACGGGTACTGCAGCACGGCGACCGCCTGGACCAGAAGCAGCCAAGGAACGCAGGAAAGGCTCCGAGAGTATTCCCGCGTAGCTAGAATGCGCAGAAAGAGAGGTGAGAAAAGAGAAAGCACGACCGCAATCGAGACCGAAGCAACCAAGAGATAGCTCATAAGCTTCGAGTAAATCAACGGTGCTCTTGGCCTCTTGGCGATCTGGAAGAGCAACCCGCCCCAGGCGGCCCCGAAAGGAACCACGACGAGCAGCCGCATGATGCCGGAAATTTTGACGGCCACAGAGTAAAGCCCTACCTGTTCAAGGCTTCCGTAGTGGTCGAGGAAAAAACGCCCCGCGCCATCCAGGATCATCATGATCAGAGCGCTGCCCATCACCGGCAATCCGTATTTGGCCATGGACAACGCCGAAGGCAAGGAGGCCGACCAGGAAAGGTCGGAAGCGGTCATTCCCCACAGGAGGAGACACGCGAGGACATCCCCGAGCACCCGGGCTTTGAATACACCCGGCAATCCTTCGCCGCGGCCAACCACGAGCCAGATGCTTAGAGCAGCGATGCTTAAAAGCCGGATCGCGGCTGCCCAAGAGAAACTCCCAGCCCTCCTTTGGGCCCGCAGGTGTGTCAAAAGAACCCCTTGCAGGGTTTCGAGCACGACAAGCGGCAGCAGCAACCAGGCGAAACGGCGCGCATCTCCGCGCAGTAGGCTCGCGGACTCAGGACTCGCGAGGAAGAGCGACAGCCCTCCTCCGGTGATGACGGCCGCTAGACCGTTGACCCAGAGCATGGTCCCGAAAAGTTTCGGCACCTCGCCTGGACCAGAAACTGCGAAACTCTTTAAGTAAGAAACGGTGAACCCCAACCCGGAAATCGAGGTCAAAGTAAGCGCCAGCAATTCGACAAGCGCATAGAGTCCGAAATCAGACGGGCTCAAGAAACGCGTGTAGATGGGCAGAAGAAACACGTTGGCCAGGCCCATCACGGCCATGCCGACAAGGTATTGGGCCGAGTCACCCAGCAAGGACAACATCACCGCTGCCGGGCTGCTTCGCTCCTCTCCCGGCGAGAACCAATCGTTGCGCATCGCTTCGATGCGGTTCGCAATCCAGTCGATGGAGCTCAACGTGAGTCTCCCGATTCCCAGTCTTGACGAGACAGGATTAGGTTCAATGAGAATTCTTCGCTAGCTTTTGTTTTCGCACCGGAGGAGGGAGCTCGAGTGAAAGACAGCGTTTTCCAACGACCTGTCCTGGAGCTGGATCCGTAATCGCAAAGCTTCGGCGGTAGAAGAAAGCCGCATCTCTCTCGAGCGGCGCAGAAAATCGCTCGCTTTGCGCAAAGTTCATTCACCGCTGCCTTTCCACAGCTCCGCGAGGCTCCGGAACAAAATCTCGAGGTCCAGCCGCAGGCTCCAGTTCTCAATGTATTCGAGGTCCAGCGCCAGATTGGTTTCAAACGAGGGGTCTCGTCTCGCAGTTACTTGCCACAGGCCGGTAAGCCCGGGTTTGACGTCGAGACGCCGGAGGTGTTCTGGCTGGTAGCGGTTAAAGTCGTCCAAGGGATGCGGTCGCGGCCCGACCATGCTCATCTCGCCGCACAGCACGTTCCACAATTGCGGCAGTTCGTCCAGGCTGAATTTTCGCAGCCATCTCCCGACACGAGTGACGCGGGGATCATTCTTCATCTTGAACCACGGTCCGGCGCGTTCGTTGGTCTCGCGAAGGGCCTCCTTCCGGCGGTCCGCGCCGACAAACATCGTGCGCAGCTTCCAGCAGCGGAACTGCCGCCCCTTGTATCCGACTCTCATGGCTGGATAGAAGGCCGGTCCGGGTGAATCGAGCCGCACGATCGCCGCCAGCAGGACGAGCAACGGAGCCGTTACCACCAGGCCGCAGGCTGCAATCACCACGTCCAGGAGTCGCTTGATCGCCACTCCGAGCCCGGGAATGGGGTTCTCGTTGAGCTCGAGGAGCGGGAATCCGCCGATGGCGTGCACCGGCGCACGCCACCCTATGCCGTCATAAAGATCCGGGACAACCTTCAGTCCGAGACGCAGTTGACGCGCCACGAGCACGAACTGCTTGACGACTTCTCGGTCGATCGGTGGAGTCACAAACACCTGGTCGATGAACTGCTCGGCCAGAACGCGCTCGAGCTCACCGAGCTTGCCCAGAATCCGCGCGTCGGAAGAGGGCTGAGCTTCCAGAAAGCCGCACACCTGATATCCGAGAGACGGATTCGCTCCCAAGGAGGCCGCGAGAGCCCGGCCGGTCCTTCCCGCTCCTACTATCAGGACTCGAGAGACTCCCATCCCCCGATGAGTGCGGCTGAGGATCAGCCGGCGCTTGAGGTAACGCCAACCGGAAAGAGTCGCTCCCGTCAGGATCCCCAGCTCAAGTACGGAGATGCGAGTAATCCCCTGCGCTCCAAAGGCAAATACGAACAGCACCAGAACCGCCGTTGCCAAACTCACGGCCTTCAAAACCATCAGAGTTTCTTCCAAAACTCCGCGGTCGCGAGGGGTGCGATAAAGATCCTGACTTGTACAACTCAACACCACCAGCACGGCATAAGCGAAAACCACGGGCACGTAAGTGCCGAGTGCAGGCGGTTCGAGAGCGATGACCGACTGCGAATAAAAAACCAGTGTGCCCACCAGACCCACCATGACACAATCGATGACCGCATAAGCGACCTGTACTGGCAGACCGTGCGGCCCGCTCGCTTTGAGTCGCGAACGACGCGGAGTCTCGCTTGCAAGCAGGGCGTCGAGAGCCGCTCGGTGCCCGGCCGGAGGTTCAACGACCGGCGCGGCAACCGCTCTATTTTGTGGTGTGACGTCCATCGCTGTTCGAGGGGAGAACGCTCCCCCGGGCAACTGCCCCTCCTTCGAAAATCGACGACCACTTCCGAGTTCAGTGACTTTTGCGAGCCTCCAGGTCAAGAGCCCGCTCGCGCGCCAATACTTCGTCTCTTCTCCTCTTGCTTGGCTCCTTCGTCATCTTGCGGCGTTTCCTCGGCGAAGGGCTCGTTTGGGTCCCGAGGTTTCAGGAGCGCCCGCGCCCAGCCGAGTGCCGAGCGGACCGGTCGAAGATGCCGCGCGCTGGCTCTAAGCGACTGGTTTATCTCCGCGGCCAATTCGCGGCCAGGATCGTCGGGAACGATTCCGGACCACCAATCGCGCAGGAAAACCCACACGACCGCGAGTGCCAAGGATAGCAGCGTGCCTGATACAACGATCAGCGACCGGGGCGGATAGGACTTCTTGGTTGGCACAACTGCGGCGTCAAGCAGTTTGACGCTAGGAATCGACTTTGCTTCTTCGACCTTGGCGAGCTCATACTGCTGGGTCAATAGTTGATACAAGGTCTCTTGAATCTTGGTCTCCCGATACAGATCGAAATACTTTGCCCCAAGCAACGGCAGTTTTCGCATGGAGGGGTAAGGGGAGTGGTCGTTTGTTGCATCGGAAGCGGAATCGCTGCCGCCGAGTTTTTCGAGTTGCTTCTTCAACTCGGCCACGCGTGCCCGTTGGGCTTGCACGCGTACATTTCCAGGCGCGTAAATCCTTTCGAGTCCCTGGAGTTGCGATTCCGCGAAGATCAGTTGGCCCTGCAGCCAGGCGGCGGCCTCGACCATGGCTCTTCCTTGTGCCGGGACATCAATCGCGCTGTTGGCGCTGGAAAATTGGCTGAATCGGGCGGTGGCGTTGTCGAGATCCGCTTTTACCGTTTTTAAGCGGTCTTCGAGAAAGAGTCGCTCGCGCCGGGCCGCCGAGGTGCTTACCTCCGCGACCAGCCGGTTCAGTTCGCTGACGTAGGCTTGGGCCATCGCCGCCGCGCGTTGCGGGTCGCGGTCCGTGACGGTAATTCCAATGACGCCGCTCTTGCGCTCTGCGGAAATGTCCACGTGTTCCCAAAGCTGTACGCGTGCGTCCTCAATAAGCTTCGCGTGGTATACGCTTTGCAACTGAAATTGCTCGATCAGCCTGTCGGCAACGGTGCGGCTGTAGAGGATGCTCACAAACAGCGCACTGGTATTCTTCATTCCCAGTAGATCGCTTGCGACCCCTCCGAGCGCCGCTCCCCCGATCGACTCGGCGATTCCCGGGGAGCCCGAGCCGCGTGCCCCGACGGTTCCTAGCAGAGCCACGGCCTCGCTAGAGACATTTTCCGGCGGCATCAACTGCGTGGTTGCCTCGTATCGCTTCGGAATCACCAAGGCCAACAGGATGGTTGTGGCCAGGGCATAGATCGCGACGCGAACAAACAGCCTGCGGTTGTTCCAGAGGAGGCGAACGTTCTCCACGAGTTTGGGGGGGATTCGCGAAGGCGGCCGTGTTCCCGGGGTGCGAGTGATTTCCTGGTCCACCAGGGACATGTGCACTGGCACCTTATCCGGTGCTCCCATCGCCGTCCTCCCGTCTTGAATGGCACCCAAGTACGAAGATGCTTCCCTGAGGCCCGGACTTAGGTAGATCGGGTTGGGTTCGGCAACGGGCCGCGAGCGGGTCTTCTCGTCTTGAACCGGCCATTATAACAACACTCCTCGGTCCCGCAACTTCGTATTCCAAGTCCCCCAAGTCCCCGGAGAGTCGGCTTCCCATAGTTAGGACATCGAAAAGTCCTATCTATCCATTTTCTTCCTGTTGCCTCCCCGTCTCGTGCCGATTCATGAGAATTTCTCTGATCTCTCCTCGTCCTCTGACCAAGCGGGCCGCTTGCCGAAGGCTCGACCAGGCCAGGCTGCCGTTCCGCCAGGCCCTCAGGTAGAGTGGCGCTTTGATCTTCAAATCACGAAGGAGGCCACGAAAACTCCGGTGCCAGGGAGTGGTCTTTGGGGCCCTCAAGGCGGGAATGGTTCGACCGTCAAACGACTTCCCCCGCCCTATTCTCCGGAACAAGGAACCAATGGCTTGCCCGACCGATGGATGTGAAAAGGTTATGGCCAGACGCGGGGGAACCAGGGATTGCAAGCCGTGATTTAGCCAAATCTGTTCGTAAGCGAGGCTTTCGAGCTGGTTGAGCTTTAGCGGCGCCTCCATCTGAGTGAAGAATTCCGACGGGATTCCGGTCGCGAAACAGTCTCTCACCATCTTGAGTGTTAGGTACATCCAGTCCCGGTAGCCCCTGACGATGCTCTCCCCGCGGATCCCGTCCCAGTCCAAGCGCTTCGCCTGAAGTTCCACCCATAGATGAATATCGAGCAGCGGCCGCAATCCCAGGGAGAAGAAGTGGCCCCGTGAGAGGTGCAGCACCAAATGAAAGAGGAATTCATGCGCATCAAGGACGGGAATACACAAATCGTTCCAGTCTGCTTTCTCGACGTGCTCCCAAACCTTTGCCGTCGGTACCGCAAACCATGGTTCGGCAGATTCTAGCTGCGTATGTACCTCGATGAGCGCCTGCGTGCCGGGTTTTTCAAGTGGCAGGGAGATCTCTTCTCCAGGAACCACAAAATCTTTCACCATCAAAGGGTCTGTAAACTCGAATCGCTTCGGGCACTTGAAACCAGCGTCCCCGATGAGCTTTAGAGTTTTCGCGAGACTTTCCGGGCGCACCAGCAGATCGACGTCAGAAACAGGCCGCAGCGAAGAATCGGGGTAGGCCATAAACGCCAGCACGGCGCCTTTCAAAATCACGAACTCGACCTCATGCCGCCTAAACTCTCTCACTAGGTTCTGCAGTTCAAAACGCAAGCGCAGCCATCGGGCTGCGGCGGCCAGACGGGCATGCCCGGCTTCCCGCAACAGCTCAGCCGGGCATTGACCGGCGAAACCGTGCTCACGGATCTTGTATTCAAGATAGGCGGTTAAATCTGGCGGTGTGATTTGAAACAAGCGCTGCCAATCGACCTGTGATGCGGTGGCTTGGAGCGGCAGGGACCGTTCCTGACGCGGCCGACCCAGCAATTGAAGCAAAAACTCGTTCTCGCGCGAATAGCCTGGATAAGGGGAAGAGGGGGACTGCACGCTTTTCGATTGCGAAGGCCTCGGCGGTTTCCAATCCTGCTTCAGAGAGCGACTCCTCGACGCGAACCAAGAACCACGCGACGCTTTAGATAGCCCATGGCTCTCTCGACCATTCCATGAATACGAATGAACCTTTTTGCGGTGAAGACAGCGGCGCGAGGGCTCACTTTCAGGAGATGGGCAACCACGCTCGAGATCAGCAATGCCGTCGAGCGAAAGCCCAACCATCTCTCCGGAGGCGGACCTACTGGTTGCCATGGCCGGTCGGCAGAAAATCCAATCACTGTGCCCAAAACGGACGTCGCGGGCACCGGCCAATCACAACAGACCGTCGCATCTCCGCGGGTAATCAGATACTCCGTGCTCCGCGATTTCATGGACAGCACCAAACGATGGGCCACCACGCGGTCCTTCGCCACGTAGGTCAGTACTTGGCCGACCGTGAACCGGCCATCAGCAGCCGGCCTGACGCGGATCCAGGAGCCATCGGGCAGCGCGGGGGCCATACTCTTGCCATGAAGTTGAAAATCGAAATCCCGAGATCCTCTCTTTAGGAGACTCGAGATCGCCAGCAAGCGCTCGCTCGCGACAACCGGCTGGGCCACGACACTCGATGGATTCAGTTTCACGCTACCGCCTCGGCGATGAAGACTTCCTGGAGCAACGGAGCTCTCCCCAGGCCCAATTCGTCCGAATTGGAACTCAAATTAAGAGCTCCGTGCTGCGGATCACCGATGTCGGGATTCGCAGCCAGTCACTCGGAGCCCCTTCGTCGTAGACCAGCGACCCACTCGATACAAAACCAGCAGCAATCAGGAGGAACAAAGTGATCGGCGAATCTAGCGTACGATCGAACCGAACAAGGAGGCTTAGCCCCACCATGAGCCGGCGACGACGGGAACCTGGAACACACTCATGACTTGGTTCTCGTCCATAACCGTGAGGCGAGGCGGCTCATAGGCCGGCAGTGAGGAAGCCTGTCTGTCGTTTTTCTCGGGCGGGGCGCTTGGTCTGTTGTCCAGTTCCGTCACGGTTTGTCTCCCGGAACAGATTCTTCGATCACGAAGTTCAGCGAGCGCATCTCTTCGAGTGCGCCTCTCGCATCGCGCACGGCGTTTTCCAGTGCAACCCCCGAAAAACTTTTGCAGAGCTCGGCGCCGACCGTCTCGGAAGCTGCCGGCGTGGCCAGCTGGTTCCAAATGAAAGCGGCAGTGCGATTGAGCAAGCAGAACTTGTTGTTTTGCGGATCAAACAGGATGGTCTCTTCCTGCAGGGGTGCCATCTCTATGGCGGGACTTCGACGGTAGACCGTGCTCACTTTGAAGGCCTCAATTTGGCCGGGGTTTTAGCCTAGCAAGGGCGAGAGTCACGGTCAAGCTGGTCATCGGTCGTCTGTCATCGGTCGTCGGCCTCGACCGCAAGCCGCCTACACACACCTCGTTTGAGCAAGCCGCCCTGCCTTGAGGACCGCAGAGAATTTTTCAGCGCGCAGGGAGAGGACCTCCTGTCTGCCGGACGCGATCACAGACACCCTCTTCATCCTGCACCAAAGCAGCGTCCTCGTCGATCCAGTGGAAGCCTCTGGCGAGCAGCGCAAATTGTTTTTCGTCCAATCGGCGAAGTTTCACCCGAATCTCGTTTCTCCCGTCGGTTCCTTCGAGGGTCAGCGACCGCGAATCTGGGTCTGCAAAGACGAATTCGAACTCTCCGTTGGAGTCATTGGGTTTTCCCATGGCCAAGGTCTTCCCCGCCATGTCCGCGCGCAGCCAATATCCCATCCACGAGCCGTTCATCGACTGAATGCCAATCTCCGTGGGAAACTGAAAGACCACCCTTTGCCAGCGGGTCCCGTCGGTTTCGAGCGGGGGCAGCACCTTGCCGCCGAGCAGGAATTCCTCGACGTTCCAGATGCCGAAGAACGGAGGCCGAGAAGCCGGGCTGAAGTGCCGTTTTTCGTAATCGTACGCATGCACAAGGTAAGTGCAGGCAAGAACCCCGCCGAGCGCCAATTGCGCCACCAGGGCGGCCGTGTTTAGACGCCGGAGATGAAAGAGCCCGTTTTCGGACAAAGATGCCACCTCTTGATTGAGCAAGAAGAAGCGAACCAACCGCGGCGCGTCCGGCAGAACAAGAAACAAGCAGACGAGCAGGATGTGCAAGGAATAGATCTTAATCGGCAAGTCATAGCCCAAGTTGAGAGCAAAAATGTTCGAAAAGACCGCAATGCCGACCAGAGCTCCGAGAGTTGTCAGCCGCGGAAGGAAAAGCAGGATGCCTGCAAGCATCTGCAGACAGCCGACAAACAGGGTGTAGCCGCGAGACGCACCCATAAGGGTCCAAAGCAAGCTCATCTGTGAGTAATTGCCGAGGGGCTCGAGCAGCTTATAGAGATTGGGCGGAGGAAAATGCTGCAAGAAAATCTTAGCCCCTGCGTACATGAGCATCGCGGCTCCAACGGAAAGCCGGACATAAAGCCGGAGCCATGCATGCATGCGCTGGTAGTTTGAGCTCGATCGATCGAGCATGGACCAAACAAGCGAGGCAGCGAGGGCCAAGCCGAAAAAACACAGGACTCGCACATATTCATAGGTGGTATCGCCACTGCAGTTCGTGGAGGTCAAAATCTCATAGCTCAGGTGAAGGACATGCCGGCCAACCCAAGGCACGAGCTGGTGCCAGAGTGATTCGTATTTTTGCGCGACTCGGCCGGTGTAGGGAAAGGCACCGAAGGGGAACGGAAGGTAGTACAAGATAAGGTAGACAAAGGCGAATCGAAACGCCAAGAGTTGCGCCCGCGACCAACGGGGCGCCGGTCGACCCTCATTTTCCATCTTGAGCCTCCAGTGTGCCGGCGTTGTACTCGGAAGCGAACGCGAAATTCTGCCAGGCACAATTTGAGATCCGGCCGCTCGAACCTCCAAAAGCTCTCGGGATGGCACAGTCCTTGGCTTTCCCAAGGGACAGAGACTCTCATCGAATACAAAAAGTAGAGAGACGGCTCGTCGGAGGAGGAAATCAAGTGTGTTTCGCCCGAACGGCAACTCGAGCAAGCTCGAAATAGCAGTGGCCGCTTGCTCCGAGACGCTCGGCCACCGGGTTATCTCGGTTGCCTCCCCTCATTGCGCGGCCATGTGCGATTCCGGAGTGAGGTGCGGTCCAATGGACTTGCGAACGAACGGATTCTTGAACGCCCAGATGAGCCCGTCCAGGTAGAAGTGAACCAGTGCCAGCGAATTCCAAAGGATGACGTAAGAAACAGGAACGCCCAGCCAAGCACTGCTCTTTTGCGCCACATAAAATGCCAGCCCGACGGAAACCAAGGTGAGCAGGAGAAGCGGGGTCTTGCTACTGATCGAGGAAAGCATCTGCTGGTGTTCGGAACCCTTCAAGGTCGCGTACTTCCTGCGATTGAGCAACCAGACGATGCCCAAATACTGCAAAAAATGCCCCATGAGCATGCCAAAGGT
Organism: Acidobacteriota bacterium; assembly: GCA_003223215.1. Taxonomy (GTDB): domain Bacteria; phylum Acidobacteriota; class Terriglobia; order Acidiferrales; family UBA7541; genus Acidiferrum. The sequence continues at coordinate 39,511 of QHYH01000087.1, read as the reverse complement.
CGCAAGATCCAGGTCGCGGACCCACAGGTAGGGGTGGAAGAGCAGCAGGCTTGAGACAAGAAAGGTGAGCTCGGGGGCTCGCATCGGTTTCGCACGCCGCCGAAGTCTCGCGAAGTAGAAGATCAGCCCAACCACCGCGACACTCAGAAAGGTGGCGGGAATGGCCCACACCGGGAAATGCATCCTCAGCAGGTTCTGATAAATCGGATCAAAGCGGTCAATATGCAAAAATGCCAGACTCCCGTTCACGCCGAGCAGGGAAGCACGTGCAAACCGGCTCTCGGAGAGCGAACCTCCATGGAGGCGCCGATAGAGGGCCAGGATGCCGGCGCTTTGCATGGAAACGTGAAAGACATTCCACACATAGAGCGAAGACTGCACCGCGGCGTCCAGCTTGGTGAGTCGCAACGCCATCACGCCGATGAGGATCAACACCGGACCAGCAAAAAAAGCCAACCGACGCGTGCGGTAGTACGCCAGGTTCTCATCGCCCAGATAAAAGCTGAAGCTCGAGACATAGTGCGGAATGGCAATCAGATAGGTGGCCGCAATGTAGACGTGCAGGCCCTTTGGCGACAGGAGCACCGGCAGTATGACGAATAGACCGGCAAGCGGTGACAAGGTAAACAGGCTCAGATCGAACAGCGGGGACTCGATCCAGCCGCGCTTGTTTTGGCCGGGAGCGAGAGCCCCAGCATCGTTCGGATTGCGATCCTCTCGGCCGGAAGACACGCCTCCCGACCAGGGATTTGCCATTCCCGCGAGATCAGTGGCTTTCATACGAGGCGCGCCGTTTGATTGCCTGCGTGGTAGCGGCCTTTACTTCCGCGAGCCCAAAACCGGCTTCCAGCCGGCCCTTTTCGTCCGTGAGGTATGCGACCTTCTCGATGGCTTCTCTACCCATGACCTCGAGGAATGCGGTGGAAGCAAGGGTCAGGGCCTTCGCCACCCGCAATGCGGCACGAGGATCCTTGCGGATGGTCTCCGAGATAAATTCATTGGCGAAGCGAACATGGGTGATTTCGTCGGCCTGTTGCATCTCGAACAGATCCACCAGTTCCTGATCGCCTCTTTTGCGGGCTTCGTCGATGGCGAAACTCACCGCATCGATTCCGCCCGCTTCAAAGCTGCGGTTTTGTACCACCAAGCGGCTCAAGAGATCGCCGAGATTGGCGATGATCCGGTACTGGAAATTCAGAATTGGGTATTCCCCGAGTTTGCCACCCCGGCTCTCGAAGATGCGCCGGAACATTTCGACATGGCGAGCTTCGTCGGCGCACTGGCGGGCGATCGACATGCGTACCTTCCAGTCCGTGTCCGGAAAGTCGGCGAGCGACTGCGCGGCATTTTCTACGCCGTTCAATTCCTCGTTCATTTGGCGATGAAAGAATTCAATAATCCTCAGGGGGTGGTCATTGGGAAAATTGGCACACTCGATCCACCGGCGCTTCTCGGTAAAACGTTCATCGCGGGCCGGAGCTGGTCCAAACAGCGCGGGATCTAAATTGCCGGCAGTGCTCACGGAGTGTTCATCATCCTTCGGCATTGCCGGTCATAATCGGCTGAAACCCTGACTGACGCAAGTACTCGTCGATTTCACTGTCGGTGAAATCGGCTTGTTTGCGGTCGGCAACGTTGACCTGGGTAATTCTGTTTTGCGGCTCTTCGTAGGGCAGCCCGACGGGGCTCAATTGCCCGTCTTGCGGTGCCAATGCGGCGGTGACGGCCGAGAGGAAGCGAACGGCCATGGCGATCTTGAGCGCAAGCCGGCGATCCTCCCGCACCAAGACTCTCAGCCATTGATTAGCAAAGCGAACATGGGTGATTTCATCGCCAAGGATGGACTCGAGGACCTCGGCCGTTTTCTCATCGCCTGCTTCCCGCCACTTGGCCGGTAGCTGACCAAGCAGGTCCAGTTCGCCCGCTTCGAAGGTGCGGTTTTGGAGCGCCAGTCGCGCCGCCAGCGTGTCGAGCGAACACGTCACACACCACTCAAAGCAGGAAATTGGAAACTCTCCCTTGTAGCCGCCGATCTCACGCAAGCGCCGATAGAGCCCGGCCACGTGCCGGCTTTCATCCCAACACTGACGCGCCAGGTGCATGCGCAGTTCCCACGGCGCCTCGGGGAAATCCACGAGACATTGCGCGGCGATCTCAATCGCTCCTGTCTCGTTGTTCATGTGGCGGTGGATGCGTTGACGCCGGGAAATCTCGGTCATCCCCGGCCACTCTTCGAGCTCCGCGTCGCTGTCGACCACCTTAAAGCAGGCCTCCCGGGCCGGATCGCGTCGCAACGTCATCCCTTTTACTTGCTTGGTTTCTTCAGGCTTCATTCCGGCCATAGGCCCTCCTTCATGCAACTGCCGCAGAAGACCGGCGCACGACGATATTCGCTTCACTCGCCTCGCGCTTCGCAAGCCCAGCCGGCCAGTCCTTGTCGGTCAGCCGCAGTTGAGAGAGTTCCTTCCGCAGCGCTTCACTCTCCCCGATCATCCTGTTAAACTCGCCGAGAATCTTTTCCACCACGCGCACGGTAGGTTCGTCCAACAAACGGTCGGTACGCTCCAAGTAATTCCGGTATCGTGCCGCAAGGCCCGGCAGGATCACATCATAAAAGCCGTGAATCTTTTGAGGGGTAGTGTTGGTCCGGGCAAACTCCTCGAGGACCTCGACGTAGCTCTCGGCGGGTCGAAGGCTGAACTGCAACGGCGCACGCAGCTCGTAGCCCCGCCTTCCCAGCGCGTCGGCCTGCTGTGCAAGGTCCCAGATGTGGCGTCCGAACAAGACCTTGACCTCCATCTCTGGAGTCGGAGGCACCCAGCGAGCAAGCGTTTCCATGAGAAAAACCTGGATGAAGCGAAATGTAGCGACGTACTCAGCTCTCTCCTGCACCGAAAGACTCATTCTGACCTCACAATTCTCTCCACCAGCTCAGCCGTATCTTCCGGCAGTCCCGGGTAGAGAAAATAACAATGGACGTTGGACAGCAATCTGGCAACCTGCGCGATTCGCGCCCTAGAAGACCTCCCCCAAAACGTGCAAGCGAGCGGCATGAGCAAACGCAGGTCCTCCGAGCGCGGACGGAACGGTTCCGCATGTGGTCGATCGTCGAATCCACGCAGAAAAAAGACCCACCGAAGGGTTTGTGGACGAGCGTCGGAGGCGGGGAAAAGTTCACAGGCGCGTGCGCGAGAGCGCACCGTGCCATCGGGAAACGTTTCCGTAAAGCAGCATTTCTCGGCGAGTCGCTTCTCGACCGCCGGGGCTTGCGGCCCTTCTCGAACCGATACGGCCCGACGAAAGGGCGCCAACTGAAACGTTTCCGTACGCACCGCGGCGATCTCATCTCCGAAAAAGTCGTGGCCCCGTGCGGCGAGCGCCATCGACAACGTAGATTTGCCGGCCGCCTTTTCGCCCGCAATCAAAACGCCTTCCCTTCCGATGGCCAACGCAGCCGCGTGGAAGAACAGTAGGTCGGGCTGCAGGTGCATGACCCAATTGACAGCGCAATTCCCGATGAGTGGCTGCCAGGTCTCCCGTGCGTCCACCAGCACCTCGGCGCCTCTGGCTGTCAGCAGTGGCGGAGTCCTGCCTGCCAAAGCGATGGACCGCCAACCGCCGGCAGCATGATCCATTTCGACATAACCGCGATGGGAAAACAGTGCGAGCAGGAAATCGATGATCGCAACCTCTGACGGAGCTGTGAATGTGACCAGGTGGGCGGGCAACCCATCCTGCACCTGGATGTGGCACCGCACCCATGGGGTTGCCTCCGACGGCGAAGGAGGCTCGGAGAGGAGTTCCGCGTAGAGCGTTCTAAATCTCTGCCGCAAGGGCAAATCTTCTGAGTCAACGCCCAGAAAACCATCCACGATGCGATACCAGTCGCAGGAACGAGAATTTTCCCGTAGGTGTGAAAAGCGTTTCAGCAATTTGGACGGCTCTAGCCACCAAGAGGAGGGACGAAGCGGCCGCGCCTCGACCGACGGAGAGCCGGAGTCTGTAGCGGCTCGAACACCGTGCACTAGCCCCACCATGATCCGGCGACGACGGGAACCTGGAACACGCTCATGACTTGGTTCTCGTCCATGACCGTTAGGCGAGGCGGCTCATAGGCCGGCATGGGGGAAGCGTGTCGGTCGTTATTCTCGGGCGGGGCGCTTGGTTTGTTGTCTTGCTGCATCACGGTTTGTCTCCTGGAAGGGATTCGATCGCAAAGTTTAGCGAGGTATCGCGAACGGCGTCTTCAAAGCACAACCCCCGAAAAACTTTTGCGGATCCTCGCGCCGAGCGCCGCAGTCCGATTGAGCAAGCGGAACTTATGGTTTAGCGGAATCCGATAGGATCGTTTTTTTCTGCAAGCCATCCATCGGCGGGCTTCGACACTAGGCTGGGGTGGCTTCGAAGGCCTTAAATTTTCAACGAACGGGCGTAATCTATCAACGGAAAATGTTTTTGTCAAGGGTGGCGAGCGAGCCAAATCGACCATGCAAACGACCCAAAGCGCATTTGCTCTTGTCATTCGAGCGAAGTTTATGCGGGTTCGATCGCAAAGCGCAATGGAAGTACGCGAGGTCTATGCCCATTCCGCGCCACGCAGCATGGCGCACGACGAGGCATCTCTTCCTCAGAGAAGCTCGTTGGCGATGCGGTGCCGCGGGGACTCCGTGACCGGCAGGGCGTTTCGAGGACTCGTCCCTAGAGGGAAGGTCCTCGCCCTAGTTCCGCTCGGCGGAGAAGTTCGATCGTGCTGAGGATTGTCTTTTTCGGCAGTAGCGGGGATGGCAGCATGGTTCCCCTCGAGGCGGTCTCCCGTGCACATCGGGTCATCGCCCTGGTGAAGCCTTCACGATCGCAATCCTGGTTGCGTCGAACGGCTCGCTCGATCCTATGGCGGACCGGAATGGGGACGTCGGCGGCTATGGCCCGGTGGGCAAGAATTCACGATGTACCCCTGCTTGAGGCGACCGCCGGGTCCGATTCCGAACTCGCCAACGAGCTCGAACGGCTTCGGCCGGACGTCATCTGTGTCTCCGCGTTCCCGTGGCTCCTCGGTCGCGACGTCCTCCAAACCGCCGGGCGAGCCGCGTTGAACGTCCACTCGTCGTTGCTGCCTCGTCATCGTGGCGCGAACCCGTTGCTGTGGGTCTATTACCATAACGATCGACGGACCGGCGTTACCGTGCATGGCATGAACGAGCGGGCCGACGCTGGCGCTATTTTCGCGCAGGAAGCTTTCGATTTGCCCCGCGGATTCCCGGTGGATCGCTTGTACGCTAAAAAGGCCCTTCTGGGAGGAGAGTTGCTGCTGCGGGTTTTGGACCAGCTTGCATCCGGGGAGGCTAGGTCTCGACCACAGGAGGAAACCCTGGCAACCTATGCCCCACGTGTCGCACATGGGACTAGACTTGTTCCTTTTTCGGAGTGGGATGCCGAGCGGGTTTGGCATTTCCTTCGAGGGCTATGCCCCCGGCGTCTTGAACCGCTTTGCGATCGTTCCGAGCGGCAAGTTCGGTACAGATCGGTTCTCGGGTACACCACGCACGATTGTGACAAAGCAGCCGGCCTAATAGAGTCAACTTCTTTTGGCTGGAACCTGTACTGCCGGGATGGGTCGGTACAACTGGGAAAATCGCGCCGACCGGATCGGTGATCTAACTGTGAAAACAAACATTTCGAGCACCTTTTGCTTCTTAATGTTCGTGATATTGGGGCTGCGGGTTGCCCTTGCGGGCGGGCTTCGCTCCTCCATTGCGCAGCGCCGCCGGACAAACATCTTTCTTTGTGCCGTCCTCTTGATCAGTTTCGGAGCGGGTTTAACGCAACACAACCTCTGGCCATTTTCCTCGTGGCCTGTGCTGGCATACGCTGTGCCTACTGGCTCGAACTATCCCCCCTTGCCCCGATTCGTGGGGGTAGATACTGACCGCAGAGAATACGATATCGATTACCGGGCATGGCGGCCGCTGGGGCTTGAGGAACTAGAGTCCTGGATAAGGTTGCACCTTGCGCAACTTGACCCGGCGGCCCGCGACCGTTTGGGAACTTACCTACTGGGCCGGGCGAACCGCGCGCGGGAACAAGCCTTGAGCCCAGCCGGGTTACCGTACCCGAATCGATGGTTCGGTCCACTGACCGCGCCGACCCACATGCTGCATCCTGCGATCTGGTCGCACCCGGGAAAGGTTCCGCCGGATCGCTTTGTCGGGTTGAGAATCTACGGAGAAACGTGGAACCTCGAAGAGCGCCGTCGTGACCCGCAAAAGGTCACACGCGTCCTTATTTTCGACTATCGACAACCATGAAATTCCTTGATCCTTCGTGGTGGATCGCAGCTTGGAACCGATTTTGGTTTGCGCGAGGTTCGCCTCGGAATCTGGCCGCGGCGAGAATCATATTCGCCGCGTACTCCCTTTGGGTGCTGCTTTCAAGAAACCTCGCAGAAATGTCCGGCTTGCCTTCTGTGTTCTGGAGCCAGGTAGGAGCGAGCGCTCGCTGGCGCTACCTCGTTTTCCCGGGACATCCCGGTCTGGAGCACGTGCTGGTATGGATCACCGCGATCGCTTTGCTGGGTGGGATGGTGGGAGTACTGCCGAGATTTTGTTGCTTTGTGTCAGGCCTGCTGCTTTATCACCTCGCCCCGCTCGAATCGCTCATCTGGATTCCCCATCCCTACGCGCGGGGTTTTACAATTTCGGTGATCGCCCTGCTTACCCTTTCTTTTTCCCCTTGTGGGGACTGCTGGACGCTGCTCCCGTCGAGGCGGGACAAGCTGTCGGCGGACAGCAGCGACTACACCTGGCCCGTTCGCCTGCTCCAGCTCTACCTCGTCGAGATCTATTTCTTTTCCGGATACGCTAAGCTCATGGGCGTCGGTTGGAAGTGGGCTTCCGCATCCAACATCCGAAACTGGATGCTGTGGTGCACCGAAGAGGAGCAGATCCGAGTTTTCCATACCCTGGGAACGTGGATTGCCGACAGGCCGTTTGCCTGTTGGAGTGTGGGAATCGGCACGCTCTTGTTTGAGCTTGGCCTGATCACGGCACTTTTCTGGAAGTGGCCGCGGAGGGTGCTTGTCCCGCTTGTGGCGGTCTTCCACTTGGGCATTCTGCTGGCGATGAACTTGGTTTTCTTAAACGTGCCGCAGCTTCTCGTTTTTGTTGACTGGGACAGGGTTGTAGCCTGGTTCAAATTACAACCGAAGCCTGACTCAAGTCCAACAGCTCCAGGCGTAGCGTAGCCGACCAGCCGCAGTCTGTCGGAACCACCGACGTCTCCGCCACTGAGCCTTGCAGTCAGGATCCACGAACACTGGCCCGAGCCCGGCCCCAATCCAGATGCCTGATAAGTTACTCCTCGTGTCTGGCCCGCACGTCGTACCAAAATTGACGGCGTTCCTCGTTGCTGAAATCGAGTAAAATAACAAACCGCTATGGCCTCCCCACGCAGTGAATTGGGTTCGGACGAACAAGCGGAGGCGGCGGGTGTCGCAACGCCCGTCACGATCGCACCAACCGGTCCGCAAACTCTGACGCTCGCGTCTCCCGAGTTATACATCAACCGCGAACTCAGCTTATTGGAGTTTCAGAAAAGAGTCTTACAGGAAGCGCAGGATCCGGAAAACCCACTGCTCGAAAGAGTAAAGTTTGTCTCTATCGTCAGCTCCAATTTGGATGAGTTTTTTATGGTACGCGTCGCCGGTTTGCAAAAGCAGGCGGCGAGCGGTACGCAAGAGGCCAGCGTCGATGGCCTGCCCGCAGCCATCCAATTACAGCGCATTCGCGAGGAGGTCCGGCGACTTGTTCAAGTAATCCAGGATCTCTTGCGGGACACACTATTGCCGGCCCTGCAGCGCGAAGGAATCCGAATCTTAGGCATTTCCTCACTAACGCAGGAAGAACGGTCCGCGATGGACTCGTATTTCCTTGAGACCGTGTTCCCAGTTCTCACCCCGTTGGCGTTCGACCCCGGGCGGCCGTTCCCGCACATCTCGAGCGGCAGTTTGAATCTGGCCGTGGTCGTGGGAGACAACCAGGGCACGGAAAACTTCGCTCGTGTGAAGGTGCCGGACTCTCTGCCCAGGTTGGTTCTCGTAGAGACGGATCACCAACACAAAAAGGTCTCCACGTCGTTAAAGTCCGAAATGAAGTTTGTGTGGTTGGAACAGCTGATAATCGCCAATCTACATCTGCTCTTCCCTGGAATGGAAATCGTGGAAGCACACGCTTTCCGGGTAACTCGCGATGCAGAAGTGGCCATTCAAGAACTGGAGAGCGACGACCTCTTGGAAAGCGTCGAAGAGGCCATGAGGCAGCGGCGGTTTACCTCTGCCGTGCGCCTACAGGTGGACGCAAACGTTTCCGATAAAATTCTCGAGATCCTGGCCGGCAATCTGCCAATCGACAAACAGGATGTGTACCGGATCAGAGGCTCCGTCGGCCTGAAGCGATTGATCGAACTCTATGCACTGGACCGGCCAGATTTGAAGGACAAGCCCCTTGTGCCTTCGATTCCACAGAGTCTCGGGGCCGATGCCGAAGGGGACGTGTTCTCTGCCATCCGCCGCGAGGATCTCTTGCTGCATCATCCCTACGAGTCTTTTCAACCGGTCGTGGAATTCCTCGAGCAAGCGGCGCGTGACCCGAATGTTTTGGCAATCAAGATGACCTTGTATCGGGTGGGTCGCAACTCACCGATTGTCGCCGCCCTTCTGGAGGCCATAGAGCAGGGAAAACAGGTATCCGTGCTCGTCGAACTCAAAGCACGGTTCGACGAGGAAAGCAACATCGAGTGGGCACGCACCCTGGAGGATGCCGGTGTACATGTTGTCTACGGACTGGTCGGCATGAAGGTCCACTCCAAGACCGCCCTGGTGGTCCGGCGGGAAGGCGAGGAAATTCGCCGCTATGTGCACCTGGGAACGGGCAATTACAATCCGGTGACCGCACGGGTTTATTCCGACTTCGGCTTTTTCACCTGCAGCGAACAGATCGCTAACGATGTCACCTACTTTTTCAACGCCCTGACGGGGTACTCCCGGAAGAATGAGCCGCGCGAACTCCTGGTGGCACCCGTCAATCTAAGGCAGCGGCTCGAAGAATTGATCCTCAGAGAAATTGCCCTTCAGAAGAAGGGCGAGCGCGGCCATCTGATCTTCAAAATGAACGCACTGGAAGATCAGCAAATGATCAGATTGCTCTATCAGGCCTCGCAAGCCGGTGTGAAGGTTGACCTGTTGATACGGGGACTTTGTTGCTTGCGGCCCTCGGTCAGTGGGTTCAGTGACAATATCCGCGTCACGAGTATCGTTGGTCGGTTCTTAGAGCACAGCCGCGTCTATTATTTCCGGAACGGAGGTGCCGAGGAAGTTTATCTCGGCAGCGCCGACCTCATGCGAAGGAACTTGAGTCATCGAGTCGAAATCCTCTTTCCGATCCACAGCCCCCAATTGGTTCGTCGCTTGAAGGACATTCTTGACATCCAGTTGGCCGACGAAAAGAAAGCTCATCATTTGCAAAGCGACGGAAGTTACAGTCGAGGCAGCAGGCGAGGTCAAGCGGATGCCATCCACAGCCAACTCCAGTTTCTTACATCTGAAAAGGCACCTCTCAAGGTCGGCAAGGGCCTGGCGGCGTTGTCTCGCAAGCGGCTGGTCGCCGATCGGCGCACGGACAGGCGCACCAAGTCCTGACTCGCTACAGGCTGTGGGCGGTCCCGTCGAAGATCGAGATGGCGACGTGATGGTGAACGCAGATTCGGGATTGCCAGGCTTCACGTATTTTGTCTCCGCGACTGACCCGTCACCGGTAGGCACGGAAATCAGGTTGGCTTTTGAGGTGCCCGGTGGAAGCGCGCGGGCGGACGCCCGTCGTCCGAAACATCATTCCCTTTTTGACAGCTGTCTCCGCTACTGAGCGATGCGGTCAGGATCCACGAACAATCGCCCGAATACGGCCCCAAATATGAATCCTCCTACGTGTGCGAGATAAGCTATACCTCCTGTCTGGACCGTGGCCACGCTGCCCGCATTGAACAGTTGGATGAGGAACCACACACCGATCAGAAGCGCGCCCGGAATGAGTGTCACACGGACAAAAAAGAAGATGACTAGGAGCACGCGAATCCGATCGCGAGGATAGGTGACAAGAAAAGCGCCCATCACTGCGGCTATCGCGCCACTTGCACCAAGGTTGGGAACTGTGGAATGAGAGTTGGCGATGACCTGGGCCAGCATCGCCACCAATCCGCCAAGAAGGTAGAAGGCCACGTACCGCAAGGGATTCATGGCGTCTTCAATCTCCGGCCCAAAGGCCCACAAGAAGATCATGTTGCCGATGATGTGCGACCAACTACCATGAATGAACATGGCGGTAAGCAGAGTGATCCAATGATGGCCGCCCACAATGTTGGCCGGGACTGCGGCCCAGTTGAGCACAAACGCTTCGCCGCCTAGCAATTCCTGCACAAAAACAAACCCGTTAATCACAATAATGAGCAGCGTCATCAGCGGAAAGTGTGCCGGGCGCCGCGACGCATCCGATAACGGGATTATGGTCCCCACGGTGTTTTCTCGCTCCTCGAAACGGCTTTTACGCCAACGAGCCCGGCTTATCGACGTTTATCGCCACTACCCAAGCCACACCACGCGACCTGCGGCAAAGCATAGCATCAGTCGAGTTATGCCGCTAAGGGGGCAAGTGCCAGGCTACGACTCATAATGTGATTTCGGGATTGCTTCTGAGTACGCGTTCCGGACGCGCAATGCTGCAAATCACTGGTACGGATGCCGCGGATGCCGTCGTTAAATTGGCCCTCGCAAAGTTGATATGTTAGAGTGCGGTGGCAAAGGAGGGCCAATGAATCGCTTGTTCTCTTTGCTCCTGATTTCGCTGTTTACTTTGGTGATTTGCCCACGAACTTCGTCCATGCCGACATCCGACGAGGAAACGCTTAAGAATCTCGAAATGGAAGCAGCCAAGCATTCAGGATTCAGCGACGCGGATGTCGCCTTTCAGAAAAGCATTCTCGGACCACGCGTTATCAGCATCGATCCCCTGGGGCACGTCTATGACCAGAGCCCAGCCGACTACGAGAAGATGATCGTAGGGATAAGAACGGCCAACCCAGACGCAAAAGCAAGTACTGACATACACGATGTTAAGGTTCGCATTTCGGGCGATACCGCAACGGTGACGTATGGGGGAACTTACACGGCTTCCGGGTTCAAAGATCCCAATGCAAATGTTCCAGGAGCGCATTTCGTTGTGGTTGACACCTGGCAGAAGACGGCTGGGAAGTGGAAGCTTATCTCCAGCGCGGCGGTCTCGACTGAACCGATTCCAGCAGAGGCGTACAAGATGCCTGCTCCGGGAGCAGCGAACTGACTTCACCCTTATAATCGGCTCAAGTCCCGTCAGTTCCGCCAACCGGACACGTTGCCCCTGGCCCGAATTCCTCGAAAACCGGACCGCCGAGACCTCTCTCCCCAACTGCTCGTGAGAAATTCGGGCCAGAAGCGCCAGAGTGGGCGGTCTGGATCCTCGGTTGTGCGGCAAGAGTGCCTCAGGCGGAGGACGCGCGGCGGTGCACGGTTACACGGATGCCGTGCTTGGGCCGCAACGTGACGGAGGCATGCGGTTGGACGGGATGACCGGGCACGAGGTCAAGATGGAACCTCTGTTGGATCATGGCGAGCAGCAGCGTGGCCTCCAGCATGGCAAAGGCCGCGCCGACGCATACCCTCGGACCACCGCCAAAAGGGAAATAGGCGAATCGAGGGATTTTTCCCGAGCGGAGGGGATCTTCGCGCCAGCGCTCGGGATCAAATGTGTCCGGATTGGAGAAGAAACGCGGGTCGCGCTGCGTCAGTGATTGAAAGATGAAGATATTCGTGCCGGCAGTCACACGATAGCCGCCAATTTCGCAGTCCGCCACGGCGCGGCGTCCAATGCCCCAAACGGCCGGATAGAGCCGCATCGATTCTTTGAGGATCATTTCGGTGTAGCGCAGAAGGGGAAGATCCTCGGCTGTAGGTTCACGACCGCTGAGCACCGCGCGAAGTTCTTCGACGAGCTTAGCCTCTATGCAAGGATTCTCGGCGAGCAGGAAGCAGGTCCAAGACAGCGCGAGCGCGGTAGTCTCGTGTCCAGCGAGAAAGAGGGTCATAACCTCATCGCGCAATTGGGTGTCGCTCATCGATTGACCCTCGGAATCGCGCACCTGAAGAAGAGTGTCGAGCAAATCTCCGCGCGGCTGATTCGAGGCGCGACGCTCGCCGACGATGCCGTTGATGATTTTGTTCAGGTCACTGATGGCGCGGCGCCGCGCTGGCGCCAGGAAGTCCGGAAGGTCAAACGGGAGGAGGAGAGCCTGGCTGGCATCCGCCATGAACCTGTCGGTTACAACTTGCATGGCTTTGCCGACACGTTCGGCGACGCCGGTGACCTCCGCTCCAAACAGGCATTGTGCGACGATCTGGAGCGTCACGCCCATCATGTCCTCGTGAACGTTGCGTGATTCGCCGCTGGTCCAGGAAGCGAGCATGCGGCCGGCGGCGCGAGTCACGAGCGGCGCATAGGACAAGATGTTTTCGCGGCGGAAGGCCGGCTGGATCAGGCCTCGTTGGCGCTGCCACGGTTTGCCTTCGTTGGTTAGCAAGCCATTCCCGAGAACGCGAGCGAGGGCGCGATAATCGGCGGACTTGGTGAAGTTCCCGGGATTTGTGACCAGCACATATTCGATGTCGCGAGGATGCATCAGCAAGCAGATAGGAACGTGAAGGTAGCGAAGTTGCACAACGTCGCCATACTCCTTAGCGCAACGCGAATAGAATCCCAGCCAGTCGCGTGAGACAGCGGCCAGATTGCCAAGGAGGAAATGGCCCTTGGGGCCGGGAGGACGTCTTAGAGGGTGCGTAATTGCGGACGGAGCGGCTGCCACCATGCTATGGTCCCGCGTTCTGCCTTCGTGCAGAGGGCAAGATTATAGCAAGATCAAATGCGACCAGCACGTGGTCACAACTGTTGATAACTGTTGATTCGTTCCGGCAAGCCTTCCGTGTAGAGTGAACGCTGAGCAGGCCTCGCAACGACTAATGCAGGTGCCGAACTGGATTCGGGAAGGCCGAAGCTGATGGCCGTCGGATTCCGACCAACCAATCTCATCTCCTCGCAATCAGTTCTCGACGAGTACGGGCATTTGATCAACCGTGATTTCCTCTGGCAGAACACTGATGTTGTTTTGCCAATCGCGGTATTCCGTTAGCTGCAGTTTATTGGGTATGCGAACCGAGCGGCTGGCTCCGGTGCTGTCCCACAGGACCCAACCCTCATAACCGCCTGCCCGTTGTAACTCGCACGCCCAAAGGCCGTCTTGGTATTGGTCACAATGATCAAGCGTGGCCCCAACCATCCAACCCTCGACCGTAGCATAAGCCTCGCCGGGTAGCCTGACGCCTTGCCAATTATCTGACGAATCGCCACATGCGGGTCCCCATAAGGTTCCCCAAGCGCAGTTATCATAGGCATACCAAACCAGGCGCGACACCCCCGATACCGCCTGAACTACGTGAAAGCGCATCAGCCATGATGCTTCTTGTTCCTGGTCGTTAACTGTTGTGGTTCCCCAACTTGCCTCGGTGTCCCATATCTCAAGCGATGACAGGCCATGTCTTGCGAGCGTTTTCTTTAGTTGCGCCACGCCTTGCACGATGTCCTCGGGTTGTGTGTAGCCATAGCCATGAAAGGAGGCAACATCCGCATACGGATAGGTCCCGCCTGCTGCCGCCAAAAATAAATAGCTATCGAGCCAACTCAGATTAGGCTCGTTGATGCGGTTGACTGAGGGCAATAGGACCTTATTCGCATTGACGCCACCGCCAGGAGCGCAAACGCCGTTTGTGCAGCCGCAATTGGCGGGGTCCTTCGCGATTTGGTATAGGTCCCTTGCAATGCTCAGAAGTTGCGCGTCTGTTCCGTTCCAGAAATCCGTGAGGTTCGGCTCATTCCACGTTTCGTAATATTGCACCACACCGCAGTAGCGTCGAACCAGCTGAGTAAGGAAGTCGTCAAACGCTCGCATGTCGGGGGCGTCGCATGTCCCTGCCGCCCCCGTCGATCCGCAGGGATCAGCTGGGTTTTTCGACGCCCACGGTGGCACGTAGCCGAGAGTAAAAATAAAGTCCCGTACCCCATTTCGTTCAGCGGACGCAATCGTGTCATCCATCGTGGTCCAATTGTACTGGCCATCCGCCGGTTCCAGCGTCGCCCAGTTCACCACATCCCAGAGGCGGAACGTGTGAATTGGGAATGCGGGGAATGGCACCGCCGCCGTCGATGACGTGGGGTTTGCGACCAGCCGGTGAATGGTCATCCCGAAATACGCGTCTAGAATGGACCTACTCGCTGGAACAAAAGTAGCCACAAGCGGGCTATTGGTGTACGCGAAGTGTGTGACTGCAGAATCGTTCGGACCCATCCAAGAAGCCCCGGCACCACACCCGATGAGCAGTTCGCTTATCGCGAAGCTGACGGGAATCAGCATCATGCCAAGGCATAGGTTTCTGCTAACCCTTTGCGCTACATCACGAAACATCGCCAGCCCTCCTGGGACAGGACTAGTAGTACTAGTACCAATTATACATCGGCACTTCCCAGTGACGGGCAGTAGTTCGCAAAGGACTTGGTCAAAGACTAAACAGGAGACCGACTGGGATGGCGGAGAGGCTAGCCGTGCCGGCGAAGCCCAGTAAGGCCGCTAGACGCACGGACCGGTATCCGAACGCCGGGCTTGCCCCCTGTTGTCCACGCGTTGGTAACGGCAGCCTCGATGTGCAAGAGCACACACCGACCTGATGTCTCCGCGAGGGCAGGTGCTAGATTGTGCGTCGCAGCAGGAAGATCATGTCCGTGGCGCTATTGTCGAGCGGCGCCTTGCTGAAAGAGCCGCACTCTTCCACAACTTCCAGTCCCGTTAACAGGAAAAGCGCCCGGAGATGCGGATAGGTGTAGTAGGAGAGGGTCGGCGACTCGCATTCCTCACGAATTAAGTCTCCGTCTTCGTAGGTTCGGAGAAGAAATGTAAGCGTGTAGATCTGGTGGATTTTGTCGACCGCATCTTTCCGGTAGTAGCGCCGCACGATGTGGTTCATAGCAGAGGGATCCGTCCACTCGATCTCCAGGATTTCCTCGCCGAGCCGTGCCTGTAGCACTTCGAATTTCGGGTAGAAGACGTCGAAGGCCAGAATCCCTTTTTCAGGGAGGTGAAATGCTGCGGTGGTGAGGGCGCGGACCTGCTCCTCGATAGAGTGCATATGCTGCATAGGCCGGAACGGAATAATCACCAATGGATATTTCTTTTCGAGGCGGAAATTGCGCATGTCACCGTGATGGGTGCGAATCCGTTCGCGCACATCCGGAGGTTCCCGCTCGATCTTCTCGCGAAGAATGCCGAGCATGGGCAGAGAACTGTCGACACCGTGAATGGTGGTGCCCGCACGGGCGATGGGCAGCAGCACGCGGCCGGTGCCGCAACCAATTTCGAGAACCGGCCCGCCGATGCGCTGTGCCAGGTCCACATAGAAAGGCCCATCGATGAGATCTGTCATGGCCGCGTAGGCGCCATCGTAGTATTTAGCCAGCACGGCGTAAGGGTCGATTCCACTGGTCATTTGCGTACTCCGACGAGAACAGCCAGTGTGCTCTTATCGGTTTGCCGTGCTCCCATTACGAACACCGCCGGCATCACGTGCAAGCGCTCCACGACGGCCTCTTGCAGATGACGGGAGATAGTTTTCTATTCATGCTGTGAATGATAGTCATTCATAAGGTGAATGGCACGACCGGCTTACGTTGGGGAATTGCATCTGAGGAGCGAGTTCCTGGATGCATCAACAATTTCCGACAGCGACCTGAACAAGAATCGACTCATCAAAGGATAGTCCTTACACTCCTTCGCAAATGGTGTAGCACCTCGGCCAGCGGGAGTCGCCCGCAGAATGGTTAGAGAGATTGCCTGCGGGCACGGTCCAGGTACGACCTTTGTGGAAAGCCTATTCCTGCTCCATAAATCGGCTCAGCAAGTATCTTACATTTTGCCAAGGGCAGCGAAGAGGTAGTGATCCGAGACTGCAACCTTCCCGCGGCGAAGCTTGTTCCTTTCTCAGCTGAAGGTGCCGACGATCAAGAACTCAAGCTGGTTGCGTCTGGAAAGCTAGGCCTCCCGGAGACGCGTCTTGACATTAAGCAACTTCTGAAAATTCCAACGGGCAGTGTTGGGCGGTGAATAAGGCCATTCAAGCGCTTGTGGTCGACAGAGAAGAAGAGCTGTAAAGAAGAAAACAACGGCGTTCTGGGACGCAAGCGCGCTCGTCCACTTTTGCGTTCACGAAGCTGCGAGCCGTCAGGCTCGGTCACACCTAAGGCGATTCGCCCCCGTATTGTGAGCGGCTCTGAGGCCACAACCTCGTTGCTGGCTAAAACTCTTTCCGGATGATTGCTGTCTGCCAGCTGAGCGGAGCATGTCGCAGGAGGCCCTCGCGGGAGAATCTTCGTATGCGTCTCTTCTCAAATGCCCTATTGGGCATAATATAGAATGGGGAAATCGCCGGGCGTCAAGCCCGCGGCAATAAATTTGCAAAGAAAGGCAACCCAATGGACCTTCATCAGTTAGCGAAGGAATTGCGGGAAAGACAAATTTGCCAGGAACGCTGGAAGGACTGCGAAATGTCGGAAGCGGACTTTCGGAAAATCCTGCTTGAAATGCCAGACGAACGGATGGTCTTGACATACTGCGCGTGCCCGGGAGGTGGCGAAGATCACGTGCCCCGGGACCTAGGGCTCGCGGCAGTGCAAGTAGCCGAATCGGCTGAGGAGTGGCTCGAAATAACCAGTCAAATCGGGCCGAACGGAGAATTGCTACCACGCCCCGAGCCACAAAAGTTCCAGTTTTCGCGAGCAAAAGTACTTGCGCTACTAGGCCAGCATCGCCCGTATATGCTCAAAAAGCGGGGAAAGACCGCTGGCCACACCTAGTCTTGGGCTTCCCGCTAACGACGTTAACTCTAGCGGTCCTGGCAAATGGTTGAGTAGCTCCCAGGAACTCCCACCACAGAAGAAGGCGTGACCTGAAGAATCTCTGCTGTTAAACGGTCCACCGGGCAAGTTGCGCCCGAATCAGCGAGAGGAAGGCTCTGGTGCCGGTCTCACCGACAGCGCGAAACCAATCTCGCGGAAGCAGGAATCAACTATGTCTTACATATGGGCATGGTTGAGCAACGGACTTACTCGTGCTTGGCATCGGTCTCGCTATTTCGTTGTTGGTGCTCATTTCGCGCCTTCTCCAAAGACCTCTTGAAGCCGCCTCCCGACAATCTGATCTTCTCCCGGTTGCAGCATCCAGACGCCCACAACAATCGCGTTGTTGCCTCCCGGTAGCCCGGCGCTGGCGGGGCCTCCGCCTGTGGATGGGTTCAGTTCAATGCGGGGGACTCCTTCGCGCATCTTTTGCATCACCTCTCTTGCTGACAGTTTGATTCGATTCAGGTCGTAAGTAATCACCAAGTGTGGGACATGGTTCGCAACAGGGGGAATGAAAATTCTTGCTTCAACGCTGGGAATGCCTTGAACGAGTTCTGCGATTCGCTGCGCTCGGGCGCGATATTCCGCTTCCATTGCGGCATCGTCCTGTTTAAGAAACCAGTCCACGGCAGCGACGAGGCCAATGATCTCCTCCTTCCCGACTTTCATCCCACGGCCGATGGTGTTCGAGTAGGGTGAATTGTTTAATTGTGCCGCGTCGATCAAATCTTTCTTCCCCAAGAGCAACCCAGTACATTGCGGTCCGCGAATACCCTTTCCACCGGAAAAAGCCACCAGATCAAACCCCATTTCCGTATAGTTCCAGAGGTTGGAAATAGGCGGCACATCGGCAGCAGCATCGTTGAAGCACGGCACCCCATGCTTGTGGGCGACGCGGACCCAATCTTCCCTGCCTATCCGGCCACCCTCGGCAGCATTGAAGAACTGGGTCATTACTGTGCGTTCGGTGAACGCCCGTTCATATTCATCGAGCGTCTCCACATCGATGAAGCGCGCGCCACAGTCGCGAATCGCGTGATCGTAGTCATAGTGATGCGTCTTTTGGACGATGACTTCGTTCCTTAACCCCTGCATTTCGGCGGGAATATTTGCAATCGCGGATTTGTTACCCCGAGTGATGCACGCCGCTGTCGCGAGCGTAATTGCAGCTGCAGCACCCGAAGTGACCAACGCCCCTTCGCAGCGGAGACGCCTCGCCAGGTACTCGCCGGCGGCCTTTTGGAGTTCCATCAGGTGAACAGGCTTTTGTGCCGCCCAAGCAACCGCTGCTTGCACTTCCTCCGGCATGATGGACGCGGATAGGATCGTATAGGTGCCAGCGGCGTTGATGAATGGAGTTACGCCAAGTTTCTGGTAATAATCTACGGCACCTGTAGGAGGCGTCGAGCCATTCACAGGGAATAGGCGGCCGATGCACACGCCACCCGCTAGTGCCTGGCTCCCCTCGCGAAAAAGTTGTCGACGGCTGATCGATTCCATGCTTCCTCCTTTTTAATTTCTCGGGTAGCTGTCGGCGGTTGCCGGCAGCGAACCTTGCAACATGGGAATATTGAAATACTGCGGACGAGCTTTTTCCCACTGGACCATACTGAGGCCCGAGGGATCGTAGAGAATTCGTCCTGCGCGAATGGTCATTCGCGCTACGATTTGGGAGGTGCCTTCCATCTTGGCGTAACCGCAGTCAATGTAGCCGAAATGACCGTGCAATTCGTCCAGAACAGCGATGTCGGCATCCTTGCCGATCGACAAAGTCCCAAGCTCTGGCCGGTGAATTTCGTGCGCAGGATTGACTGTGGCACGCCGGATCAAATCGCTCAGTGGTACACCCATGCTCAGAAACTTGGACATCACATTGCTCATGCTGAGAATTAAGAAATCGCCGGTGTGCAAGTCCGTGGACATGGAGTCGGGAACAAATCCCTGCTTGACGGCGCGCACGGCATTGCGGAACCAGAAGCTGCCCGCTCCGTGGCCTACATCGAAAATTACTCCACGGTTTCGCGCTTGTTGCAGGATCGGATTGAGTTTCCCATCCTCGAGAACGATCGGGAACTGTTGCGCAAACACATGGGTATGAATGTCTCCGGGTCTAGCCTTCTCGAGAATGAGGTCCGCATAGCTCCTCTCCGGGCGCGGCCAGAAATCAAACATAACCGGAACCTTGGCTGCTTCTCCACATGCGACCGCTCGATCGACAGCGGCCCAGGTGGGATGCAATTCCTCCAGGGGTTTCTGGGTCCAATAGTGAGCCGTTTTTACACCCACGATGATGTCCGAGTATCTGAGGACGGTGTCAGCACAGCGCTTCACATCCATTTGGTCAACGGTCTGTTCCAATCCCCCTGTCATGCCATCGGCCACGATGTTTAGAAACGCCAGCACACGTACCTTCGCGTGGTCGATCACTTCTTCCTTTTCCTGGAGAAAGGTGTCCGCCCCCGCCGTTCCAGCGTCAACGATGGTGGTTACGCCGGACTGCAAGGCCAAATCCGCTGGAACGCCGAGCGGAGCAAGTTGCGAGCGCGGATCAGCGGTGAGCAGAGCAGCGAGGGCCGGAACTTCGTGATCCGGCGAGTCGGGAGCGAACCAATTGAGCGGTGCGCCTCCGTGCCCAACGTGGTAGTGGATGTCGATCAGGCCTGGCGTGACGTAAAGACCTGAGACATCCACAACTTTCAGTGCTTCGTTGGCGGGAATGTCCTTTTCAACGGCTGCGACCTTGCCCACCAGAACAGCAACGTCCCTTTTTCCGTCTAAGCCGTTCGCGGGATCAATGACGTGGCCCCCCTTGAGCAGCAAGTCGTACCGAGGCACCGGTGTGTTGGCCACCTGTGCATTAGCCACGAGGACTGCGAATAACGCTGTCAATGTGCAAATCGCCTCTACCGTTTGCCGCATGAGACGGCCCCTTTCGATGCCGAGAATTTTCTGTTAATAGCCAGGCTGTAGCCTGAAAGGCCCAAGACTGCAATCAAAACGCCGCCCATTCTGGCACAGAAATCGCAAGTATTGCGCAGAAGAAAGCCATTTCTCAATCAACGCGCTTCGCCAACTCCTTATAATCCAAAAATCGGAAAAGTTCTTGCAAGTACGCTGATTCCAGGCCAGCGATCCGCGGGTCCAGCCTGGAAATGTTTGCCAACGTCCGGACGGGGCCTCCCGAATCGCCCTAACCTTCCGTTTCCACTGCACTTCGCTCAGTCCTTTGAAATACTCAACCTTCCCCTGCTGCACCTTCCTTTGTCTGTTGATTTTGTCCATTTTCCGGACTCTTCGGGTCAGGAGAGGCCACTGAGGAGGGAGTTATCTCGATTCGGCCTTTCTTTTCAATCGGTAACCAAGGGACAAACGTTCCATGAGGCTGGGAGCCGCCGTCCATTGAAGTCCCCGGCCCATGTGCGCCACAGTCGCGACATCGCGCGAGTCGTAAAAGGCCCCGCGAAATCTGATTCAAATTTGTGAAGGAGACCCACCATGAAAGCACTTCGGAATGGGATGTTGACAATCGCCGCGCTTGCGCTGGCTGGCATCTTCACGGGCACGGCGAACGCGCAGGCGAAGGCGGCCGGAAGCTTCACTCTGCCCTTCGAGGCAAAGTGGGGGAATGCTGTTTTGCCGCCAGGGAACTATACCTTTTCCGTTCACTCAGCAAACTCGGCAAGCGGCGCAGTCTACCTCGTTACCCTCGCCCCACAGGGCCGGATCGGCGAGACGATCACCTCGATGCAAGATCTGGGCGCGAGGATCGGTGAGAAGAATATGCTCGTCGCCGTGCGCACCGGGGGACGCTACAGAATCACGTCGCTGCACTTAGCTATTGCGAACCTGGTCGTGAACTTTGCCGTGCCTAAAGACGAGCGGACACAGATCGCTGCGGCGCCTCAACTGGTCGAGAGCGTGCCGATTCTTCTGGCGATGAAGTAGGTGAACGGTTAGCAGCGCTCGGAACCGGTGACCACCCATGGTTTATCGAGAAGCCGTACATAGATGGGCCACAACCGCATGCGATTGTGGCCCATCTACTGCAGAAAGCGTACCTTAGCTGCTAGTGGCATCGTCCACTCCTTTTCGTGCCTGGTCAGCTAATCAAGGCACCACGATAGGTTTGAGGGTTGCTCAGGTTGCTGAGTCTTCTGGAGCGGGCAAGGCATGATTCTCGAGATCTCTGGTGCAAGCAACTTCGCTTTATCCTCTTTTACAGAGACCTCTGTTTCTTCCAAATGCATTTGTGCTAAGACTTCCGGTGGCAGCCGGTCCCAAGTGTGGGCAAAAACCAGGCCGGTTTCACCCAACCTGCGCAGTAGGTCCCGATGGTTACGGGCAAGGATTCTGACTCTTCTGCACTTGCAGGGTGTGACCCGCGCTACCTCCAAAACAATCGCGGCAAGGCTGGCAACTTGCGGCGTCTCCGACTTCGCCAATTGTTCCAAACGAGCCACGTTTTTCTTGGAAATATGAGATTGGTGCATAAACCCAAAGATATCGTCCCGGTCTTCCACGGCCCGCCGTTCGCTTTTTGGCACCCTCTGGCAGCGTTTGCACACATGAATTTTGTGGCCCTTGCCGGGAAACTGCTCGTTCGGCCGCACGCGCCCACAGATCCTGCAATGGTGTCCGTTGCTCAATCCATGCCCCGATAAGACATAGTTGATTCCTGCTTCCGCGAGGGTTTCACGCTGGTCGCACGACTCGCATCGCACGGTACATGAAATTGAGCACCTGGGCCAAGAAGCAGGGACTGCGAGACTGCGAGGTCTCGTTTCCACCCGAATCCTGGCTGGCACCATGGTCGCATATTTCGACATTTTCCCCTTTGCCAGGAGGCTTGAGTTTACTCATGAACAGGAAACTTGGCTGATCAACGACCGATACTGCTGCAATCCGAAACGCCTGTGCCAGGAAGCTGTTCTATCGTTCAATTCGCCTTCGCCAGGAAGCGGGACAGGACGCCCTCCGGCCGACTGTGTCGATCTCTTACCAATATCGAGACAGCAAGGCCGGTCGGCTCGAGGCAGAAAAGAACCCTTGGTACTCCGAACAGAGTTTGTTGGAATCGCTGAAAAAAGCCCGTGCGGAGCTTAGATTCGCTATTGTCCATGCGTCACTCACTGCTGAGGCAGTTGTGTGCCCGCACCTTGAAAACGCAGACAATTCCTTCGCGGACGACCAGAATTGCAACGACCCGTGCCCGTGCGGTAGTGGCAAGAAATGGAAAAGATGCTACGGAGCCTGATGCACACAGGGCTGCCTACCCGGCTTCGGCGCGGATTACGCGTGAAAACGGCTGACCCGGCGCGCAAGGGTTCGATCCGAGCTCGGTGACCGCCTACGATTTTGAGTGATAGGTCTCGCGGGCTCGACTGCGGGATTTCAGGTCCTGGTTGTTAGCAGGAGCGTTCGTCGTTTGCGTGTTTGCCGGAGCCCGGTGCGCAGACACAAGTTGCGAGATCATTTGGGCGGCCTGCCCGCGTGTAAGCCCTTGGGGCACGGGAATCCTGTTAAGGGCAAGAACCTGTTTTTGTTTGTCGCTGGGGAGTTCGTTTCTCCAGTGGGCCGAGCGTTCAACCAGCCGCCGCGCGTCGGGACGATGGAGGACCACAAAACGGTCCGCGGATGCAACCGCCGCGGCCAGACTTGTGGCGCGACTCAACAATAATACTGAGCTCTGGCGAACCGAGGAAAGTCGAATATCCCACGCGTCGAGGAGATTGGGCTCGATCGAAATCCATTCGCCCTCGGGGAGGCCGAGCCGGTATCCTGCGGGCACGGCCTGCCACGTATTCTGTGTGTAGGCCCGTATTTCCGCTGGCGGGTCGAAGTTGAAGAACTCAATCCGTTCCGCAGCGACCTTGAGATCTTCAGGTGTCCGGATGCGCGATATATCGATCCACGGCTGCGTCCGATTGAATCGTTCGATCTGTCGTTCGACCTCCAGGGCATTGCCGCCCTTCAGATTCATGTTGAGCGGCAAATTGAACAAGGTGTGCAAGCCCGGCAATTGATGGGTTCTGGAGTTGTCGGCAACGTCGATGACCACGAGGTCCTTCTTTCCAGGATGCAGCCGCGTGCCGCGCCCGAGCATTTGCGCGTAAAGCAGCTTCGATTTCGTCGGCCGCGCCATGATTACGCAATCGACGCGCGGTTCATCAAAACCCTCGGTCAGCACATTACAGTTGGTAACTACATCGATCTCTCCTGCCGAGAACGCCGCTAGAGTCGAGCGGCGCTGATCTCTTGAAAGTGCGCCCCAGACCGTCGCCGCTCGAATCCCGGCCTCGGCAAACACGCGATGCACGTCCTTAGCGTGCGCCACGTCCACGCAGAAGACGATAGCGCGTCTTCCCGGTGCGAAATCTCGATAGGCTTTCACCAGCAAACTGTTGCGCAGGGGTATATTCACCGCGTGTGCGAGCTGGCTTTCGATAAAATCGCCATGTCGGACTTTCACGTGATCAAGGGACAAATCGCTGGCCACGCGCCAGCCTGTAATGGGACACAGGTAACGGTCCGCAATCATCTCGCGCATGTCCCGTGCGTAACAGACCTCCTGAAATACTTCGCCGAGTCCTTGCTTATCACCGCGCCGCGGCGTGGCAGTGAAACCGATCAGGTAGCGGGAAACGTTGGGTTCGAACAGGCCGAAGTGATCGAAGATGCGCCGGTAGCTAGGTGCGACTGCGTGGTGCGCTTCATCAACAACCACGATGGAGAACTCATCCGGCTGCAGCCGCGACAAGCGAGCGCCGCTGCGAGCTAACGTTGGTACGGAAGCAATGACCACCTTCGCATCGTCAGCGGCGCGACTGCCGGCTTGTTCAATCTCCACCTTCAATTCGGGATCAATGGATCGAAACTTATCCCGCGCCTGCAGCAGCAGTTCCTCCCGATGGGCGAGCACGAGTAATCGTTTCTTCATCTTGAGAACGCGCGGGAAATGAGCGAACACCACCGTTTTCCCGGTGCCCGTGGGCAATGAAACGATCACACGCCGTTTGCCGGACCGGTAGGCATCGCAAACCGCATTCAACGCTTCGCTTTGATAGGCGCGCAGGTGGCATGTCGTCGGAAGATGGCGAATCTGCATTTTGCCATCCAGTCAAGAACTGTCGTTCGGTCAGTCTCGTGGCCAGTTCACTGAGTCATTCTTTCACATTTTCCTAAAATCACAACCGCACACGGACCTGGCTCGTACAACCAGGCTGCCCAGGTTCCTTCTTCAAACGTGACGCGCACATCTCCGCGCAGCCCGTCGATGAACTGCAGAATCGAGCTCGCACTCAAAACCTACTCCAAAGGGGCGCCCTTTTATAGTGTGTGGGAACCGTCAGTTTCACACATGAGCACACCTGTACCTTCGGGCTATTCGAGGTTTGCACAAAGAACCTCAAACTTAAAACATTGAGCCTTTGACAATCGTCGAACAGTTTGTGAGGAGACAAGGATGACAAGGGTCCTTTTATTGGTGTCGACAGGCATACTGTTTACTATTTTAGGCTGCTCAGGAAATTCCGAGAAAGCCGTCTCGAAAAGCGCACCGGCAGTGGTGAAGGCGTCGGTTGCGCCAGCCAGTACCTCTCCCGCTGTAGAGCCAGCGCCTGCGCTTTCCGTACCGTCGGTCGGACAGACAAAGCAGCAAGCCTGGCGCTCTGAAAATGTCAAAGACGGGGTCGGCAACGCTGTTACGCTGAAGCGTACTTCGTTAGACCGCAAATTTGATTTAATCGTTCTCCAGAAGGGATCGTATTCTTTTTTGTCTTTCGTCAGGCACGGGCACTGGGAGTCAGTCCATAACCTGCCGGCCAAAGGCAAGTTAATGTATCTCCGTGTGAAATTTGAGGACGGACTAGAGAAACGCATCGAGTGGGACCAACTGGGGTTCGCCACGGAGAACCTATACAGCGTCTTATGGTCATACCCCGCCAAGACAGACGTTCCCATCGGTCCAGTGCTGGAAGGCCCCACCAGTGCTTCTGTTGGAGGTGACCAACTCCTTATTCAAGATATGATGGAGCACAAGACGATGCTTTTAGAAGTCGAACCCGGGGTCACAACACAGTTCGACGTAACAGGGCTCGCGTACGAACTAGAGAAGGTTCGCTCTACCAAAACGCAGCCAGTTCTCGAGGCTCGGCAAACCGCCGGGTAGGTCAACCCAATCAGAGACGTTCGTTGCTTCAGAGGTCTTAGCAAACAGCCACCTTCTCGCGCGTTTTAAGACAATTTCTTGTGGGTCCTACTGGACATGGTAGCGGATCTACGAATCGCGAAATCGACTATGCTGCCCGGCACCTATGCGAGGACCTCAACCACATGCAGCCCGTAACCTTGGAACTGCAACTCAAGAGCCGAAATGTGCCGCCTGCTCTTGAATCAGAAAACGGCCCGGCCGAAAACCCACAAGAAATTATTTTGGATTCTCCCTCGTGTAAGCGCTTATTTTTGTGGGACCTATGAAGACACCCTTTTCAGCGTGGCTGTTTGCTAAGACCTCTGTGCTTGGAATTAGCTCCGTGCACAGGCCTGATTAACGCTAGTAAGTAATTGTATAATTAACCTCTTTGTTAACTTACCAGGCTTGTTCGATTACTTCGAGTTTGCTCGTGATTCGCCCAAAGAAGCGAGACGGCGGACTGAGTGAAATCGCCTGACGACAATAATCATCGAAAGGAAAATGACTGGTGCTATGGGCACCGTGACGAGAACTTACCTTCGACCTCTATGAAGCACCATGGGGCTCCCGTTCCGTCACAGCTGACGACCCAATGGTCGTAATCGGGGTGCCTACTGGATGCTTGGGAGTTCGCTTGCTGCTCACTGAGGATGAGCCACTTCAAGACCTCGCGGGCAGGCTTGTTGTCGGCTTCAAACCTGACTTTCGCCATCCCCCAGGGAACTCCTGCCACTAACCTTTGACAGCAACCGATGTGCAACCCTGTCTGCTTGCTAAGTTCGTCTGTCATCAGATTTGCGTATTCAGCAATCCTGCGCGTCCCCAAAGGAATAGTCACGTTCCGATCTAGCAGTGGCAGTAAATCTTCAAGATCACCGTTTGAATTCCGCGTCCTTGTGGGTACGAGTGCATAGTCACCACCGCTCACATCGAGCCGATACCCGTAGGGCATTTCCCTGTTTGCTGCATCTTGCCGCCTGACGCAGCAGGCGAGCGACGTCGTCTGGATGCCTGTTTCCGGAGAACCGCGCGGCGGGAGGTCAGGCGTAGGATAGTCCCGAAATTCGAGGCGAAACGCATTGATGGTGGTATGCTCCCAGCCATCCCGCTTGCGTTTTTCATGGAGGGAATTAGACTATGGGTCGACCAATCTTCAAGGCGGCGACGCCTCGCGTGTCCTTATTGTGCTCTAGCTGTGTTGTCGCCGGTCTCTCATTTCTCTTTGTCCTTGCAGCCTCCCATCACCTCGTTGCAGCGCAAGACGACTTCGTTCGCTTTTCCAAGCCCGACCTGTTCACGTTCGGAGAACTTGTAGACCTCGAAAAGAATGATCCTCCTTCACCCGCACTTGCGGAAAAACTCGAACATCTCCTTAACACTCCTTTTCTCAACAACGAGGCCTATTTCAAGGGTGCCAAGCCGAAGCGTCCCTCTTCGCCGGAACTTGGCCCCTTGCTTCGCGCCATTTGCTGGAACATTGAACGCGGTATTCACTTCGATCAGATTCGTATCGCGCTCTCTGAGCCGGAAAAGTTTGATCAGGTCCTTGCTGAAAAGAAGGATCCCAAGACCAAACCTCTGACTTCCGACCAGCTAAAGGTCGTGAAGCAGCAACTCGACGTCCTCCAACCCGCGGATGTCCTCATTCTCAACGAGGTCGACTATGGAGTTACCCGCACCGACTATCGTGATGTCACGCGCGACCTTGCCAAAGCTCTCAATATGAATTACGCCTATGGTGTCGAGTTCCTGGAACTCGATCCCCTGAATCTCGGCCTAGAAAAAGTCGAGTTGGAAGACAAGGAGGCTCAAGCCGACATTCAGAAATCCTTTGATGCGGACAAATCCAGATATCTCGGCATGCACGGCACGGCGGTCCTAAGCCGCTATCCCATTCGTAAAGCCTCGCTGCGCCCGCTTTCCGTTTGTTATGACTGGTACGCTAGCGAAAAAAAGGAAATTTCCAAGCTGGAGGCCGGGCGCCGCAAAGCTGCCAACGTCGCCTTCATGGAAAGAATTGCCCGCGAGATTCGGCGAGGCGGCCGCACAGCGCTTTTCGTCGAACTCGCTGTACCCGAATCTCCCACCGGCGCTGTAACCGTTGTCGCCCCTCACCTTGAGAACAAATGTAAGCCCGGGTGCCGCGCTAAACAGGCCATGCAAATCCTCGACTGGATCCGCACCGACCATAATCCCGTTATTCTCGGCGGTGATTTGAACACGACCGGCACCGACAACGCCCCAGTGTCGGTCTCCAAGGTGCTCACCGATCGCGTCAAGGATTACGACAAATGGGCCATTCAAGCTGTCAAATGGTCCACCGGGGCGCCTACCATCCTGTTCATGCCCGTCAACATCATGCGTAATAAGAATGATCCTACTGGCTTTGATGTGCCCATAGTCTCCCGCAAGAAAGATGCTAAGCTTTTTGAGGAGAGCAACAAGTTTCGATTCGACGATGGCCATGTTTTCGATTTTCGCGGTGAGGACGAGCGCAGCGCTGAAGGCAGAGGCGGCACGCTCAGCGATTCCAACCAGCGCAGCAGCAAAGGATTCCGCTATACTTTTGCGCTCGCCAAGACCTACGGCGGGTTGTTCGGTGAATACAGACTCGACTGGTTCTTCGTCAAGGGTCTCGCTACTGATTCCCGAAAACCCGGTGGGAAATATCAGTTCGCTCCGCACTTCGCCTGGACACTAATGGAACTCAACAGCGGTCCCGAGGAATCCCTATCTGATCACGCCCCAATCACGGTCGATCTTCCATTAACCGAACCGCCGCCTCTTGCAAATAGCCACTAGCGCCAAGGTGCTACTGCCATGTGGACACTGGACCGAACACGTCCGATTACGCGAACTTACCAGGATGTGACCCGTACTTTGGACCGCGCTAGTGCGCAGCAGGTGCGATCTTCTCGACGTGAATGGTCTTCCTCGCACAGTCGAATTTGCCTGCCAGCACCACGTGTGTAGCAGGCAAGTTCCTAACGGCTTCAGGGTTGCCGACAATCCAGATTCCTTGATCATCGTCTGCCACAAAGACGGCCCGTTGGGGTTTCCATTCCGGGTGCCCCACCGAAGCACCTCCACGCCAGCATTTCTGCACACAATCCGCGCGACCCGGCTTCGTATGTTGGGTTCCGCAACTCTCGTCACTGATCCAACCGGGGCGGGATGCGTCCGTTTGCTGACCCGACACTGATCCGAGGACTACGAGACCGCAAACGAGTAAGAAAACAAAAGCAGTTCGGCTCCTGATCATGCTTTCCTCCATCTGCCGCCGCCCTTACCAAAGGTTCAGAAATTCAGAACCCTGACCACGAATGCTTCAACTGTGTGAGCTCAAAAATACGCTCCAAGACAACTCGCGGTCAATATTACAAGATGAGTACACATATGGGCAATCATTGCCGATTCAAGCCCTTTCCTCCAGTACAGATAGCCTGCCACGAAGCCAAATGCGGAATTTACGACGATTACGTAACCAGCCAAGGACAACGTGACATTGGGTACCACCAAGAAGGCCACCGGCAAGTGACCAACGCCGAATACCACCGACGAAATCAGGATCGCACTCACATAGCAACTGGAGTTCGGCCGCTCTCGCCCCTTTTGAAACAGCCGCCAGATTGCCCATACAAGCACCGTCATCAGAGCCCAACGCATCAGCAATTCTTCGGTGATTCCGCCATACAGCAGGCGCGTCGGAACCGGTAGGAGTTTGCCGAATCCTGCGATTCGCGCAATCACCTCAGGCGCTAGAAGCGGTTTCCAAAGTTGGGCCGTCAAGACAATGGCGACGCCACCCATCATACCGCCAAGGAGACCAGGAATGATTTGCGGTAATAGAGGCCGGCGTAACTGCCTGCCGCTAGCAGCCGCTTCAGCTATAGGCGACGAGAGACGGACCTTAGGAGCCAGCGCGACACCTAGTAGAACCGCGAGGATCAAGAGAATCCCCGGTTGAACCAAGGTTAGGAGCTTCAGGGCCGGCGTGATTGGCGGGATCTTCGTCCCCGCTCGCACCGGAAGACTGGCGATCACAGCGGACAAATCGATGAGCAGGATAGAGAGAACACCCACCATCCCAGCCAGCCAAAGAATCGCAAATAGCTTCATTTTGAAGGTCATTGCCAGAATGTCCGCAACTATAATATTAATAGTTAGCCATTGCACGACTCCGAAAGCAACGAGTGACTGCCCTTTTTCACAACCAATCCAGGCTGATTTCAAAGCGTAGTTTGGCAGGTCCAGACTGTCCGACGTGGCATGTGGGCCGTCAGGGCTATCGCTGGCTTATTCCCAAATAATCGCGAGCAGGAGGTCGGGCCGACTGCCTATGTCCCGATTTAACGCGGTTATCGCCGAAGTGGGTACTGGCCCGAACTTTACCGATTTTCCGACTAACCAGGACCTGAACAGGAAGGTGATATATTCTGGACCCGATGGGCTCTACGATGCAGTTCCCGTTCCGATGATGCAACCCGCAGATGTGGTGCGGTATCTTCGGGGACATTTTCCGAATCTCATCCATCTCTTTAGCGACCCAGAAAATCTCGACCCTGTGGTGCCCGAACCCTATACCTCTTCCGCTCTTCTCGCCGAAGAAGTGCTTCGTCGCCGCGATGACCCAAGTCTTTTTGAATCGTTCTACTCAGTCACAAACGAAATGGCATTGAGTCGCGAGTATTGGATGCAGGAAACCTTGGGCGATTTGGTCGGGGGCTTGGTCCATGACAAAGCGTTCGTGGCAAGACTTCGCCCTCATCTCAATGCCCAAGCTAACGAAGAGTTAGAAGCGGCGATGGGCTAGTGGGTTGCGAGCAAGTCTGCGGTCAGGGTGATGGTACGAACCTTACCGGTAACGCGACATTATCAGGACTTGGCTCACTTCGGGGCAAAGAATAGACAACTCGGCTGCGTTAGAATGGAATCAAAAAGAGTACTGATATGAGAGTCGTCCTCGCTTTCCTTCTGTTCGTCTTGCCGCAGGCGTTTGAATCGGAAAGACACTCTCTTGACCTGGAACCACTGCTCCAAGACCATGCGGCACTGCAAAGGCTGACGGTAGTCTACCAACCGCCAATCCACAAGGGTTGGGTTCAACTGTTCTTCGTGCGCGGCGATGGTTCACTAATTCTACAGGCACACCCAGACCGTCCGATGCCTGTGACCGACATTCCCACTTGTAGGGCCAAAGTCAGCCAGGACGTGGTGAAGAACCTAGTGCGATTGATTATCCAAAGACATTTCTTCGAGTTACCCGAGAGGCAGTTCATCTTCATTTATGCGGCACAAGGTAACGAGGAATTGGAATTGCACACCATCAGAATTGACGACGGCCTGGCGAAGACGAGCAGGACGTTTGGCGTTGGCAAGTTCGCAGGTAAAGAGGAAAAAATACCTCCTGACTTTTCGGCGATTGAAGACGAACTGAAGAGACTCAAAGATTCCGCCTTTCCACCCGACGGAAAGCCTTGCCATTTCGCCTCAGCCATCAACTTCTGAGACACTTCCTCACTCCATCACGCGTTGGCCGGAGGGCACTCTCACACGAGTTACCCCACCCGACCAAGAAATCTCCCCAAGCTGTATAGAATTGAACAGTACGCATCCTTGACAGTCTCTAACATTTGGCACTTAACGTTCCCTCCCAATCATTCTGCGTCCCCCCAGAAATAGTCGTTACGTCCACGGAGGGAATTGGAAAGGAAAATCACATGACACGAGGACAACGATTGATAATTGTGGGAGCGACGATGGCTTTTGCCGGAGTTGCGATGGTCGGAATGTTGACGAGTTCACCGCGCGGAAGGGCGGATGACCGCGGCGACAACTCCGATTCGAGGATTGAACAGGGTTTCGACATCGCACCCGTACCGCTGAACCTGGAGGGGAAAAACCGGGCGTTGGTGGGATTAGGCAGTTATATTGTCAACGCACAGGGTGATTGCAATGGCTGACACTCCGCCGATCCCGCTACTGAATTCCTCCCTGGCGGAAACCCCTACTTTGGCCAGAAGCCGACGAAGATCAATCCGGCGACCTACCTGGGCGGGGTCGGGATTTCGGCATGATATCGGGGCCGCCTTCTCCCCACATTATCACCCGCAACTTGACGCCATCGACCACCTGAAGGGGATCACACGTTTGAAGAATTCCTCACAGTCCTCAGGACAGGGAAAGATTTCGATGCCCTTCATCCAAAGTGTTCGGCTACCAGAACGACAAACTGCTTTCCTCCGTTCCCTCCGTTCGACGGTGACCTTCTCCAAATCATGCCATGGCCCATCTATGGCAACATGACTGACCACGACATTCGTGCGATCTACGAGTACCTGAAAGCGATTCCATGCATCCAAGGAAACTATCCAGGTCCAGCCGGACCAGGAGCAAACATTCCACCCGAACCCGCAGACCGCTGCAGCAAGTGAGCCGTTCTCTCTAATCGCTGCGCGAGCCTGAATTTGCTGACGTTACTCCGTTTATGCCTTGGATGGCACTTGCCATTCGTATTGTGTCCGGGCCAGTGCCTGGTAGACGCGGTAAATCGGACAAGTACTGGGACCGGTTCCGAAGACTCCCGCGCATCTGGCGTTGTAAGTCGCGAAGAATCAGTCAGGGCAAGATGCCGGTCGAGTCGGGCACTAAGGCATTGAACTGGGCGGAGGATAGACCAGTGGCTTCAACATAAACGTTGGCGGCTATTCCGATCCCAGCAGGAGTCGAACCAGCTGGAGCGGACGTGAAATTGCCGAGCACTTGATGCAAAGCTCCAAGAATCTTCCTCGGTGCAGCCACCACCTCCCCCGCTGCTTCCTTGGCCGTTGTCTGCGGAAGGGCCAAAGGGATCGTCGGCTATGTCTGGGAGGCCGAGTTCGGCGGCTTCGCGGGACGGGCCGAATTGGCTCTGCGTAAGGAAGGGGCTAGTGAACGTAGAAGCCGGTCTTGGCGAGCACGACGTAGTCACGGCCTTTTTTCCCGAACATGGGAGCGAGGCGAATATCGAGTTTGTGGGGCTTGCCTTCGGCGGCGGTGGCATGCGTGTAGTAGCCCAAGGTGTAGCGGGTTTTGATGCGCTGAATCAGGGCGCGGAAGGCGTCGTCGAGATGAGCGACGTCCCGGACGTCGAAGATTTCTCCGCCGGTTTGGTCGATGACTTTGCGAATGTTGACGAGGCCAGGAACTAAACCGGCAGCGAAGAGAGTCTGCGGCGGGTTGTAACCGGGGATTTTGAGGTTGTAGAGAACGGCGTCGGAGGCGATCGCTTCGGTGATGATGTCGCGGGTGCCCTGTCCGCCGGCATCCGTGCCGACGTCATCGCTGATGAGAACAATGACGCGGCGGCTTTTCGGCGGGAGCTTGAGGAAATATTGGGCGGGCAGAAAGATGGCGTCATTGACATTGGTCGCACCGCCGGCACGGAAAGTGCTGATCTGATCGGCGATGGAAGCCTTGTCTTTGGTGAAGGGCACGCGGAGTTGGGCGTCGGTGGAAAAGGTGAAAAGGGCGACTTCGTCGTCGGGTTTGAGCGCAGCGAGAGCCGTGTTGGCGGCGTCTCGCAAAGGGCCGCGGAACGGACCGATCGAATCGCTAAGATCCAAAACGAGAGCGACATCGAGCGCCAGTTCGTCGCGGCTAAAGACGTCAATGTTTTGGGCGACGCCGTCTTCGCGAAGCTCGAAATCTTCCTTTTTTAGTTCGGGCATGATTTGGCCGGCCTTGGTTTTCACCGTGGCGTCAACCAGGACGAGACTTACGCCCACGCGGATCACACCTTGAGGAGGTTCCTGCGCACGAGCAGGGGTTGGGCGGAGACACACCACGCTTACCGCGATGGCTAGTGAAAGTGGCGCGGCGCAACAATATTTGCGCGTTGGCATGCGTCCATCATATGCGATGCCAACTTCGATTTCGCAAAGGTTTTCAGGCGCAGAGACGGATGATTTCAGGGAGAGTCCGATTCCAGAGAGAGCGCGTCAGGGTTTAGGCTTCAATCCCTGCTTCAGCTTCGGCGACGCCGGAACATTTCTGGCAAGGTTCCTCATAATATCGAATGCCTGTGCGCCCCACTCCTCACCGACCAAGACAGGGCGTACCGGCCTCGAATCATTGAACGCAAGCATCTTCATCTTCGGGTGCGATGGGACGCACGGTCTGATAGATTACCTCCTCCAGACAATCATTTTCAGCAGCTTTACAGGTCGCACTCCGGTTACCCGAACTTACCAGGCAAGTGGAATTGGATTGTTGGAGGGATTACTTCCGAGTTGCACCGTCAATCGGGCACAATCGCCAAGGCGATCACACGGCCGGGTAGTTTCGGGCCATTCCGACGGCAGAGGACCTCAGAGCCTCAACAAGTCGCAGACTCGTGCGACTCCAACAGTCGCACGGGAGGACGACAAAGCTCCGAGCATGGAGATTCTCGCAGCACCGAGTGACCGGCGAGGAGAGGATCGGCCGCTCCACTCCGTTGCCGGTTCGGCCCTACGATGACTGCTTAGCAGCAGCCATCACCCGGGCAGCAGGGTCCAGGACAACATGGACTCATAGCGGGCCTCCTTTCCCGGCGCGTATCAGCGCCGAAACCCCACGACGCACCGGCCACCCCGGCGCAACTTCAGGCGTGACCGGAGCCGCCGCAAGTCCTCTTGGACATCGGCACAACAACAGACCGTCTCGATGCAGCAGCGAATGTTCTTAAAGAAAGGGTGTTCGGCATCCTTAAGCCTGTAATAGACCCATCGACCGTCCCGCTCCTCGTTCACCAAGCCCGCCGCCTTCATAAGTCTCAGGTGCCGGCTAGCATTCGGCTGCGACACTTTGAGTGCTTCAACGAGCTCGCAGACGCACAGACCTTCCTTGACCGTCAACAAACAACAAGCCAGGCGGAGCCGGAGTCGGTCACCGAGCGCATCGAAGAGATCTTTCGTTTCGGTTAGTGCCAGATTCATATATGCGGATATTAGAATATGACGAGCACCATGTCAAATATTTTTACGGGGAAGAGTCGGTTCCGCTCGCGGGCCGACGAAAGAGAAGTTGCATGTCCATGAAATGCTTGCTGTCGCGTTTTGAGCATTTGACTAGCGCAGCGGATTATCTTATATTTCCACTGTTTTGGAAATATGAAGATATCATTCGCTGTCGATTCGTTGGCTGCCCTGGCGCAGGAGACGCGGCTGAATATTTTTCGCCTGCTAGTCAGGCATGCACCGACTGGACTTCCCGCAGGGACAATCGCACGTCGTCTTCGGCTGCCAGGTCCTACACTTTCGTTTCACCTTAACGTGTTGGCCGCAGCCGATCTCGTTCAGCCGCATAAGAATGGACGATCCATCGCTTATTCCGCAAACCTCGACAGTGTCAATCGCCTGACCGGATTCCTAATGGAGAATTGCTGCGGTGGGCGAGGCGGATGCACACAGTTCTCCGGAACGGCGAATTCGCGCCGAAAGGAGTGACAGAAAATGCACGGCCGCTACAACGTTCTGTTTCTATGTACGGGGAACTCTGCGCGCTCGATTATGGCCGAGGCCATTTTGAATCACAAAGGCCGACCCAACTTCACGGGGTACAGTGCAGGTAGTCATCCCTCAGGGAAAGTCCGCCCAGAGGCAATCAAGTTGTTACAGGACGCGAGGTTGCCAACTGAAAAGCTGCGCAGCAAGAACTGGGAAGAGTTTGCGAAACCGAGCGCACCGCACCTTGATTTTGTGTTCACCGTTTGCGACAACGCAGCCAAGGAAACTTGCCCTCTCTGGCCGGGTCAGCCAATGACAGCGCACTGGGGCGTTCCCGACCCTGCCGCAGTGGCGGGTACACCAGAACAAATAGAACGCGCCTTTCGAGACGCATTCATGATTCTCGAACGGAGAATCTCTCTCTTTCTGTGCCTCCCCCTTGCTAGCCTGGACAAGCTCGCAATTAAGAAGGAAATTGATCGGATCGGTCAGACCAGTGAAGCCAAATCTGCGTAGGCGATTGACCGCTGAATTTTTCGGAACCTTGCTTCTCGTCGCGACCGTAGTCGGCTCTGGCATCATGGCCGAGCGCCTCGCAAATGGAAATGTCGCATTGGCATTGTTGGCCAATACGATCGCTACCGGCGCCACGCTCGTGGCTCTGATTCTCACCTTTGGACCGATTTCAGGCGCACACTTCAATCCAGTAGTATCTGTTGCGGATGCTCTCGAAGGTGGTTTGCCTTTGTCTGAAACTCTCGTGTATGTCCTTGCTCAAATCGCTGGCGGCATCGGCGGAACCTTACTGGCCCACATTATGTTTTCGCTCCCATACGTTTCATTGTCCCGCCACGTGCGGAGTGGACCATCTCAATTTGTTAGCGAGGTCGCGGCCACCTTCGGCCTTCTATGTGTGATTTGGGGATGCTCTCGGTCGCGATCTAACGTGGTCCCGTTTGCCGTCGGAAGCTACATCACAGCAGCATATTGGTTTACCGCGTCCACCTCCTTCGCAAATCCCGCTGTGACTATTGCGAGAGGTCTCAGTGACACATTCGCTGGCATCAGGCCCATCGACGTGCCTCTGTTCATCGCCGCACAATTCGCTGGTGGCATTGCCGCGACGCTTCTTTTCCGCTGGCTGGTTCCAAGCTTGCCGTCAACCGCCAAAGACGTGCTCGTGCCGCATACCGATAAGTAAGAATCGCCTGTTAATTCGTGCTCCGAGGAGTAGGTACGCACAATTTGGCTGAAAGTTGAGCAGCTTGAGGCTGTGGTGCGAGAGAGACGCGGTTCTGGGTCAACTCCTCGTTAACGCGGTTACCGGTAAGGTGCTTAGCCAATCAGTGTAATATCCGCCTCATGGTGAATACTCTATTTCAGGTGCGGCAGAGCCCAGTAACAGCTCAGCTCCAAGGGAGAGTGGTCGCTATGGATATATTCTTTACTTCTTCCGGTCTGCTCGCACTCATCACGCTGACGTTCCTTGAGATTGTGCTCGGCGTCGACAACGTCATCTTTATTTCGATTCTGTCGAGCAAGCTTCCGGAGTCGCGGCAAAGCCACGCTCGGCGAATGGGACTCGTGGTTGCGATGGGAACGCGCATTCTGCTTTTGCTTTCCGTTGTCTGGATCATCAGGCTGACCGCTCCGCTTTTTTACATCTTTGGACGCCCTATTTCGGGACGCGATCTCATCTTGATCGGCGGTGGCCTGTTCCTGCTCGCGAAGGCAACGATCGAAATTCACGAGCGTTTGGAGGGCGAAGAAGGCCACCGTTCGGCGCGAGTGCGGCCGTCGTTTGCCGATGTCATTACTCAGATCGTGCTAATGGATATCGTCTTCTCGCTGGATTCAGTCATTACCGCCGTCGGCATGGCCGACGAAATCACCATCATGGTTACAGCCGTGATTCTGGCCGTCGGCGTGATGATGTTTTCAGCGAGGCCCATCAGCTCGTTCGTTAATCGCCATCCAACGGTGAAAGTCCTCGCTCTGTCGTTCTTACTGCTGATTGGCGTCTCGTTGGTCGGCGATGGCCTCGGCATGCACATACCGAAGGGTTATATCTACTTTGCGGTGTGCTTCTCAGTCTTGGTGGAAGTGATCAACCTACGCGTCCGGAGAGCCGCTGCGCCTGTTCACCTGCATGCGCCTTACCTTTGACCGTTGATTGGCATTAATTAACTGTTGTCGCGGGACCATGGAGTCGTACAACGCCAGCTGATTCAAGTGTGTTCAGCTGGACGGGATTCGGAGCGAGAAGGTCCTTAAACGTCTCAGTCGCTACTATCTCTATGAGGTCTCGCACTGAGGCGTACTCGTGGAGTTGCGGTCTCGGTATAACCACCTCGATTGGCATGCACCTATCTTAGGCTTGACGCTGGTAGCTTGCTTTGAAGTAGCTCCTGGTAAACGCGGTAACCGGTGAAGTCAAGTACTGGAACCCAAGTTTCCGATTTTTCCGACTTATCGGGCAAGTAGAATTACTTCCGAATGTTCGACCGTGCTGTGCTGCTCAATGCAACTCGATAACGCAATTGGCTTCGAGGACCGAGCTATGGACCACTGGAGGTAACCCAGTTCGGATATATGCTGCGGGCAATCCTGGGAAAACAATTTTACTGAAGGGCGAATGCGACGTATGCGCCCGGGATCTTGGTTGCAGACCCGGGATGGCCCTGTGTCACTTGTGTGTGGATGGAGGCCCGCGCGGCTGCGCAGAAGACCACATATTGCCGACCTGCCTGCTCGTAAACTGCTGGCATGCCCTCTAGCGCGGCGTCGACTGTGGCTTCCCACAGCACCCTACCGGTTTCGGAATCGAGTGCTCTTACTTTGCGGTCACGCGTGCCGGTGAAAATGAGGCCGCCAGCGGTGACGACTGGGTTCACCTTTGGGAAGTGGGAACCTGTATCGATGATGCCCCGAGCCGCAAACTCGGGGACTTCACCCAAGGGGATCTTCCAGCGAATTTCACCGGAATTGAGGTCATACGCGGTCAGAGTAGTCCAGGGCGGCGCAATCACAGAGAGGCCACTGTTTGCAAACATAAATCCAAAGCCGCTTTGGTAATGCGCCGCCGTGAGATCGGCGCTTCCAGCATTGGCTGGAATCCGATTTGCAGAAGTGCGTGCGGACGCGTCCACAGGGTCCGCTAAATAAGTTATGATTAGATTAATCTCATCATTCGTTAACTTAGCGAATGGCGGCATCAAGCCCTTACCATCCGTCACAATCGTTCTGATCTGTTTGCCGCTTAGCCGTCTGGGCAGTCCAACCAACGATGGGATAGCCGGAGGTGCTCCCTGCAGATTGTCAAGGTGGCACCGCTCGCAGTTCGCCTGGTAGAGAGCGCGCGGACGCAACTGCGGCGAGTCAGCTTTCGAAAGAGGATCTGCCAGAGAAAGTTTTAGCATTGCCGGCAGATCCTTCGAGACGACGTACAGATAACCGTGCTTGGGATCCACGGCAGAACCGCCGAAATTCGCACCGCCGTTGTTCCCGGGCATCTCGACGGTGTCCTCCGTGCTCGGCGGTTCGAAAAGCCCACGGTTACGCGCCTTCAGAATCTGCGTTCGCAGGCGGTCTCGCTCTTCCGGCTCAAGATACGGGCTCAGATCGTCCACCGTGAACCTCTGTCGCGCAAAGGGTGCCGGCTTCGACGGAAAGGGCTGGGTTGGCCACGCCTCCTCTCCTGGCATATCGGATTTCGGAACTGCGCGTTCCTCAATAGGCCAGAGCGGCTTGCCTGTGTCGCGATTGAAAACCCACACAAAGCCGACTTTGCTGACCTGGGCGACGACGTCAATCAGCTCGCCGTTGTGCCGAACAGTAGTCAGCATAGGCGTGCCGGCATTATCGTAGTCCCAGATGTCGTGATGGATCATTTGGTAATACCAAAGCAATGTGCCTGTGCGCGCATTGATAGCCAGCAGGCAGTCGCCGTATAGGTTTGACCCTTTGCGGTTGGCACCATAGAAGTTGTACTTGGGGCTTGCAGTGGGCACGTAGACCACGCCGCGATTGGAATCGAGGGCCATACCGTTCCACGCATTTGCGCCACCAGCCGTTTTCCAAGCGTCCTTTGGCCAGGTTTCATAGCCTGGTTCGCCCGGGTGCGGAATCGTATGAAAGCTCCAGACTAGCTTGCCTGTGCGCACGCTGTACGCTCGGATGTCGCCGGGGCCGGAGTCGTACTCCTCATTCGTAGCGGAGCCTAGGATCAATAGGTCTTCGAAGACGCGACCGGGATTAGTTGACTGCACCAGCGTTAGCGTCTTGGGATCGCGCCCAAGCCCCTCGCGGAGGTCCGTGCTGCCACTGTTGCCGAAGTCAACGATGGTCTGTCCGGTCCGTGCGTCAATTGCCTGCAGATGGTTGTCGGCGGCAAAGAGCAGGCGCCGTTCAGAGCGATCCACGCTTTCCCAGTAGTCGATGCCTCGGTTAGTTATCAGCGCCGTCTTCGCCCCGGTGGAATGAGTCCAGATTTCCTTTCCTGTGGTAGCGTCGAGGGCGACGATGCTATTGGTCCGCGCCATCACGTACATGACGTCGTCGACGACCAGCGGATTGAACGCGTAGGGCAGGTCGTCTCCAGTCTGATAGCTCCAGACCTTCTTCAGCTTGTTGACGTTGCTGCGGTCAATCTGGTGTAGCGAAGAGTACTGCGCGCCATCCGCGGCACCGCCGTAGGCGCGCCACGTTGAATGTGTGTCCGAGAGCTCCCCGTTGCTATTCTGACCGAATGAGCGCGTATCGCGGGACTTCCTGTCCTG
>QHYH01000219.1 GCA_003223215.1 Acidobacteriota bacterium | reverse complement strand
GCACGAACCCAGACGCACAACTGGGCTCCACCAGCTGCACGCCTCCATGCCTCAACCGGGCGTCGGCAGCTTGCCCCGACAAAAAGGCCCAAGAGCCATGTATTTGGATCACCGCCTTGGAGGCAGACAAGAAAGAAGGCTCCCTGTCATGGTGGCGGTGAACCTCGCACCGTTAGAGCCCACCCATCGCGAAAGGCACGAAAGAACCTATACCGACAATCTCAGTGCGCATGGCGCCCGCGTGCGCGCAACCTGCGCCTGGCAGCTTGGTGAGCACGCAGAGATTACTCCAGTGAGTGGGGAGGCTACCGTGCGCGGTGAGGTGGTCTATTGCCAGAGACTCGACAATGATCGGTTTTTCGTGGGTGTCAAGATCCGGGAAAGCCACATCCCTTGGTCCATCTTGCGGAGGTTTGTGGCATTTCGATGAAGTGGTGCCCTCCCGGTCTTACTCCATCGACTCGAGCCATTATTTCCGCGCGGTGCTGCCGTACGACTGGCCAGATAGTATTGGAGCCGAGGACGACCAAGAAAAGCATGCAAAAGGTGTGCGCCCAGGGAATTGGCTGTGGGACCGGTTCAGCCCCAGTTCTCAACTTGTAGACCCTGCACACGCTGGAACTCCTTCTCATTGCTTGTGACCAATACAGCTCCGAGGCTAAGAGCCTGGGCGGCAATGAACGCGTCCAGCGCGCCAATTGCCGTGCCGGAATTTTCGAGAGCGGCACGCACTCGTCCGTAGACTTCGACAACGTCATGGTCGAGCAGAAACACATCAAAAGGCGCGACGATTGCGGAGAGCAGTTGCTGTTCCCGCGCCCGCAAGTGCGGGTATTGTGCAGCTCGCTTTTCGAGTCCGTATTGCAGCTCGCACAGCGTTATGATGGAGAGGCCAATGGTGCTCTTGCTGTGTGCAGTGAGCCTGTGACGGATGGACCGGGAGTTGCTTCGCAACAGATCAATCCAAACCGTCGTATCGAGTAAGTACACGTCGGCATTATTCCCTGTCCCGATCGAACAAGCTTTCGAGACCGGCACGCGGCTGTTGGAATTGATCGCGCTCCAGCGTAAAGTCCCGCGGGAACTCATCGAGTGCAGCGAATAGTCCCGCCCAGCGGTCGCCCGTCTTCGGCACAAGCAAGATCGTATTGCCAACACGCTTCACATAGACACTGTCACCCGACACCCGGTATTCTTTCGGCAGTCTCACTGCTTGGCTCCGTCCGGTCATGAATACCTTCGCTTCCGCCACGGTCCGCCGAGGTTCCCTCGCGGGCCGCGAGCCACGCCCCTTACCGGATCGCGCCATGTGTCCTCCGTAACTTGACGGCACGCCTTAGGTACATATCATATGATATCTATCATAAAATCTTCTGTCAAGGTGTCCTGTGGTCGCCAAAAGTTCAGCCGAGACCCAAGACGGGGCGCTTCTTGGGAGAGAGGTCTGCGCAGGATTATCGTCTGGCTACAGCATGAAGACTCTGGAGGGCACGAACACGAAGCCGAGTGGGCGTGGAGCGCGTGGAGCATACATATGTATGTAAAGGACCGGCGGGAACCCCCAGCGTGCCGGGGCACACTAGCCAACTCAGAAAGAGTGTACCTCACACAATCAGTTTCCGGATCTCCTCCGAACTCGGCCAGGTGACGGATCAGAAAGTTGGCCCTGTCTGCCGTCTTTACCAGGCCCACGCGTATGCCTCGACTCGTGGGTCAGCCCCGGCGCTTAGCACGCCGGTCTTCACATCGATGATGATGGCGGCGCTGGACGCAAGGGACCAAGGTGGTGCGACACGCAACTTGTGACCGCGCGCGATGAGCTCTTTTTGCGTCGCTTCAGGAACGCGTTCCTCCACCGCCATATCGCCCGGAACCATGGTGTGTGGAAACGGCGAAGACGGGAAGCTGTGAGTGGTCCACCGCGGAGCTTCGATGGCCTGTTGGACGTTCATGCCGAAATCGATCACGTTGACCAATGTTTGCAAGGTGATCATCACCTGGTCGTCGCCGCCAGGACTTCCAGTAATCATGAATGGCTGGCGGTCCTTCATCACTAGCGTGCTCTGCAACGTGCTTCGGGGCCGCTTTCCGGGCTCGAGCGCGTTGGCCTCACCCCGAACCAGCGAGTAGTAGTCGCCACGGCAATTGAAGATGACTCCAGTATTTCCCATCACGACTCCCGTTCCGAAGACGCTGTGAAGGCTGGGTTCGAAGCTGACCATGTTGCGGTCCTGGTCGACAATTGCGATGTAACTCGTGTCGCCGTTGAAGTCCGCGTCACCGTCGAGAACGACCTGCCAGGGGCGCTCCGCAGCGCCGGCGACAGATTTTTCGGGTGAACCGGGGCGCAGTTCCAACGAAGCTTTTGCCGGATCGATGAGCTTTCTGCGTTCCCGTGCGTAGTCCTTCGAAAGCAATCCGTCGTACGGAATTTTGATGAAGTCCATGTCGCCGAGAAATTTCTCGCGATCGGCCATGGCCAGTTTCATGGCCTCAACATTGGTGGAGATGAAGTCGGCGCTATTATGCCCGAGCGCTTTCAGATCGTACCCTTCAAGCAGGTTTAGGGCGATCAACTCGGTCGGTCCCTGGCTGGCAGAAGGATTCTTATAAACCTGATAGCCGCGGTAATCGATGGAGACCGGAGTTTCCACTTTCGCGGTGTACTCCGCAAAGTCCTCGTAGCGGAACAGGCCGCCGTTGGCTTCTGAGAAGGCCGCCATCTCGCGCGCAATGTCGCCTGTGTAGAAGCGATCGCGGGCCGCTTTCAGTGCCTCGTGCCGCCCCTTTGCCTTATTCGCCCTTTCTGCTTCGATCAGCTCCTTCAGAGTGCGCGCGAGATCAGGATTCTTGAAGATCTCACCGGCCTTCGGCGTCTCACCGTTCGGCTTATAGATCTTGATGGTGGAAGGGTACTTGAGGATTTTCTGAGAGCTGGCAATCATGCGGGCGCGGGCTTCACTCAGGGGAAAACCGTTTTCCGCAAGGTCAATGGCAGGCTGGAGCACCTGCTCGAAGCTCATGGTCCCCCAGCGGTCTAGCAGGATGTACCACGCGTCCACCACGCCCGGAAGTCCGCCCGACAGCAGCCCATCGCTGACCGGAATCTTGCCACCGCTGTTCTTCTCGTACGACTCGATGGTCGCTAGCTTGGGAGCGCGCGGCTCCGCGTTGATGGAAAGCACTTTTTTCGCGCGCGCATCGTAAACGAGCACGACGGCGTCACTGCCGACACCATTGAGGGCAAAGTCAGTCACCGCGAGCGCCGCTTGTCCGCCAACGGCTGCATCGAACGCGTTGCCACCCGTCTGCAAGATGCGGCGGGCCGCCTCGGTTGCTTCCGCCTTCATCGATGACACGGCTGCCTGGCGGCCTCGAATGACCGGGCGCATGGTGCGGGGTAGGGAAGCGTCTGGGCCTTGGGCGACGGCATTAGCGGCAAAGCCCAAGCAGGCAATCAACATGCACATAACAAGCGTTCTCTTCGAAACGGTCATGAGTGCCTCCCTGAATTGAAAGCGCAAGGCCTACGAAAACGCCTTGATTCGTCTCCATTCGTGCGTTGTGCATTCTACCGCATCGGAGCCGTAGAGCCTCTGCCTTCAGGAATGGGGATATAAGTCTCAAAACGGGCTTTCAATGCTCTGAGTAGTTCCTC
The DNA here is from genome assembly GCA_003223215.1 of Acidobacteriota bacterium. Lineage (GTDB taxonomy): Bacteria > Acidobacteriota > Terriglobia > Acidiferrales > UBA7541 > Acidiferrum. The sequence continues at coordinate 8,670 of QHYH01000219.1, read as the reverse complement.
ACGTTGTTTTTTGAAAGGGTTACGTTTGACATGGTTATGTTAAGAGCGGATGCCGTCGGAATTCATCGGGTTCTCCCGACATTGCTCTTCGGGTGTGGACGACGTTCCCGCTTGGCTGACCTCATGTGCATTTGGCGACTATCAGCGTGATGTCGTCGGTCTGATCATGAGGACTGAATCTTCGAGCCTGATCTGCGACTGCTGACAGCAGCTCCGGCGGGGATAGCTCACGATGTTGCCTGGCGGCTTCCAGCAGACGCTCTTCACCAAATTCCTCGCCCTCACCGTTCAGAGCTTCCGTAACACCATCGGTGTAAAGCAGGACGGCGTCGCCCGGAGCCAGTTCGCGTTCTTCCATCGTGCAATCCCATTTCTCGAACAAGCCCACCACAGTGCAGGTTGCCCCCAGCCGTTCCAAACAGTCGCCGCCGCGCAGGAGCAAGGCAGGCGGATGGCCGCAATTCGAGTAGCGCAGCTTGCGCGTGTCATCGTCGTATTCGGCGAAGAATAGGGTAGCGTAATCCCCTTCGGCCGTGTTTTCGTAAAGCAACTGATTCACCGACCGCAGAAATCGTTCGGGCTGTTCCCACGCCGTCGCGCACTGGCTGCGTAGAGCTGCTTGGAGATTCGCCATGAGCAGAGCGGCTCCGATGCCTTTGCCCGCTATGTCCGCTAATACCAGGCCGAGCCTCCGGGCGCCGAGATCAAGAAAGTCGTAATAGTCTCCGCCGACGGTCCGAGCGGGATGGCAAATCCCCGCATAGACAAGCGTTCGAAACACCGGCTGGCGTTGCGGAAACAAACGGGTCTGCACTTGCTTGGCGATTGCCAAGTCGTGCGCAGCCTGGCGCTCCGCTTCCAACTTGGCCGCCTGGGCGCGGCGCTCTGCCTCCAGAGTGCGCGTCGCCTCATCGAACTCAATCAGAGAGAAACTGTTTCCATCCACATCTTCAAAAACCGCGTACCTCGCTTGCCCGCTTCCCCAGGAAGGTTCCATTGGTGGGAGCCGGAAGCGGACTCCGCGTCTCGACCATTCTTCGAACAAGCTACGCACGTCTTCGGTAAGAAAGCTAAATCCCGTGTTTTGGCCGATGCGTTGGTGCTCCGCGGACCGCTCGGGTGGCACAACAAGGGCGATCCCGGGCAGGCCCGCGCCCGCCGTTCCAGGGAGCCAACCAGCAGCGGGCGGAGCGACAACGATCCACTGGCCTCCCTCTGGGGTTTGCACGTTCACAATTGTCTCGAAATTTAGCTTTTCCACGAAGAACTGCCGACTCCGCTCCTGATCCCGGACCCAGAGCGTCACAAAGTTTAACTGGAGAAAAGGCTGTAAGAGTGCTGCTCGGAGTGCCGCTGCGTGCCGACCAAGCACTCCTCCGGGGTTCGCTGAGTGTTCCATCGCGACTGATTATTCCACAGAGTCGGAATAGAAGTCGCGATGGCCCATGCGCTTGCCAGGGGCCGACCAAAAAGCCGGGTATCGAGGAAAGGCGTCGGCGAGTGTGGCCGAGCTGCCCGTTCAGTCGGTGGCTCGTCCGCTGCGCCACTTGGTGGCATACGGCAGCACGAACCGGTACAAACCGGTGAGCAGCAGGAAGACGAGCGGGAGCACCGCCAAGAGGCCCAGCCGGTCAGTATACGATCACGACTTTTGAGCCGCCTGAGGTGGCCAGCGGGGCGGTTCAATACCGAACTGCTTGGCGTACTCCGCGTTCAACCGCTGCCAGCCGGCGAACTTCATGGCCTCGGCGCCGACCATGCGTGCAATGGGCTGACCGGCCAGAAGCTGATTCAGAACATCGAAAGCAATGTGCCATCCGGCAGCACCCATTGAGATGAAGCGGCGATTGATGGTGTGCCACAGCGTCAGGCGTGTGCCGCCACCAAAGGCTTCGAGTTCCCACCGGGTATCGCTGTACTCCAGTACCTTGGGAGCGTCGGCTCGCGTCACTTTAGTTTCGATCGCTGTGGGCGTTCCCACCCAGGTGAGCTTCACCGTTCCAACCGTACCCAGGCTCCCATCGACCTCAAATGGCGCCCACTCGCGCAGATGCGCCGGGTCGGTAAGCGCCTGCCAGACTTTTTCCGGCGGGTGGCCCAGTTCTCTGACGAGAATGAGCGTCCACTTCTCGCCTTCCTTTCGTACCTGCGCCCCGCTGGCCGGACCCGGTGTGTACTGCTGGCTATCGGTCATCTTCTCCTCCTTGTCTTCCCTTTCTCTGGTGTCGATTGATCCATGCGGTCGAGGTGGCGTCCGAGAGCATCTACGTGAGCGGACCAGATCCGGCGGAACTGAGCCAACCAGTCATCCACCTCCTGGAATGGTTCAGGTTTCAGCCGTCAGAGACGCCTCTCCTGCGTCCACCGTGGATTCCACGAAACCGGCCTCTCGCAGCACGCGCAGGTGCTTTGACACGGTCGGCTGCGGCATACGAAGCTGACGCTCGATCTCTCCAACCGCTTGTTGGGACGAGACCAGGAGGCTCAAGATCGCGCGGCGGTTCGGCTCCGCAATGATGTCGAAGACAGATTCCACGCTCTTCATATACTCCATTGGGCATATACGTGTCAAGGTATGTCTGGGAGCGTACGGGTTTTCACTAAAGGAACTGTTCCATCCCCCTCATCTTTACTCATCTGGTTTCCTTTCTCTTCCTGACCATCTTCGCCGGCTGCCTTCCCCAACCCACTCTGGTCGCCGATCGCTCGGTCACGCGGTTTTCGCCGCGCTTCAGGTACTATTCAGCCGTCGGACTACTGACAGAGCATCGCTCGCCATTTCGCTTGCGCTTATAGGTCCGCTTACCCCAATGCCAACCGGGGACTCTGTCAACTCTCCTGAGGTCACGCGCTGTTCTTCCGTACCGTGGCGTCCGCAAACACCTTGGTGCGGTGGGTGAATGAGAATGCCTTCGTCTCAGAAGTGCAGACGCGAGCTTGCCCACCTTTGGCCGACCGGTTCATCTTGGGTTTCCCCATCGATTACGGCCCGGTACTTCTCCGCAGGCCCTTCGGATCCCACCTCACGATGGACACCCTGCCCTCCGAAGTACAGCAAGCGGTGGCTTTAGGTCGGTCTTGGCTGTATCCAGCTTTCGCCTTCGTGCCCGTTTAGACGTCTCCATACCTTCCGCTTTCTCCGGCCAGCGAGGCTGCGAACCCCGCTTCTTGGATATGGCGCCCCTCATTTGAGCGCCAGAGGGACTTCAGCCCTCCTGAACAACGCGCTGCTCAGCGCGCACTTTTTGTTTGCCGACGATTCGCCCGGAGAGTGAGCCTATAATGCGAACTTATCCGCATCGCAATCCGTGGGCGTGCTGGTTTCCTGCCGCCCTCCACGGCGATTTAGGCGGGTCGGCCTAAACAAGAATTAGACTACACACATGGGCGAATCACCTCGTCAGTCGTGGGTACGTACGGCCGTTCTCCTCGGTATCGGGTACGCCCTCGTTGGCATCGCTTTCGCCGTACCAGCCACTCACATGCAGGCGTGGCGCTTGGCGGCGTGGGTAGTGAGCGCCATTGGCTACGCAGTTCACATAGCGTACGAGCGCTTTCGGCTGCAAAACTCACCTGGTTCGGCCGCCCTGCACGTTGCCTTTGCTGTTGCGCTTGGAGCATTCGGACTTGCTGTTGGCGCCAACATCCATTCGCTGTCTGCCGGATCGACCCAGCACCGACACCTCCTGCTTCTCTCGCTCGGGATCTGGCCGGTCATCACGGCGCTGCCTGCGTTTCTTGTCGCGTTCGGCACAAATATGGTTCTGGCGCGTGTGCTCGGGAGTCGTGGAGGGGAATAGCTGAGTGTTGCGTGTGGTCGCGTGGCACCCAGGCAGCTTCAGATGGGCACCTATCCGGATTGCCAACATTACGGGGCGAGTGGACAGAATGGTCGAATTATCCCGAGACGCTCGGTTGACTTAAGCGCTTCTCATTGGCTTCTCACAGCTTAGTCCCAATCCGGTCCAAGCGGGAAAAATCACCTACGGTTTACCTTTTTCGTGGTCGTAACCTGCCATGCCATCCGCAGCAGACCTTCAAGCGCGTCGCGACTGATGCGCGCCAACCGGACAAGGACGACTGGATAATTTTGGTAATGGTCCTTTAAATAGTAGATGTCCGGAGCGGACTCGAGCAGTTCCGTGCGCTGTTCGAAATCGACGCGAACGGCCAGCGAGTTCGACTCCGCCGATTTATGCGTCGGAATGACGGCCAGCCATTGGCCGCGGACTTTGAGGGCGGACGAACCCCAAGCGCTGGATTCTTCCACGTCAGGTAAGCGGAGGGCGATTTTTCGCACCGTATCAAAATCAATCTTCGTTCGTGACATCTGTCCCAAGAGATTACCATTGAAGCCGGTATCATCGTACATTTGATGGCAATCGCATCCTTTCCGCGTGGACCAAAGAATCCGTCTCAGCATCTCTTCTGGCCTCGCGCGTATTTTTTGAGGAACACAGGCGGGCGCGAGCAAATCACTCGCCCTTGGCGACTAGTCGTCACCTATCTGCCGTTTCAAACACGCGAATGGCCGACCAACTGGACACCATCCACGTGTGAACGGATCAATTCAGGCCATGTGTAGTGTAGATCACGACACGGGCTTACCGATCTCCCAATGATGTCCGAACGGATCGACGACCCTACCGATGCGCCAGCCATGTTGATTTCCCACCGGCCAAACGATGGCAGCTCCCGCAGCGACTGCCTTTGCGAACGCGTCATCTGGGTCGTCCTTGATTAACACTATCCTTACGGTTCCGCCGCCAAGCGTCTCAGGACTGAAGTTCTTGTGCTCGGGAGACTCATCGGCCACCCAAAACTCTGCGCCATCGATTGAGAGGCGGGCGACAACCGCGCCATCAGGTGCATCGATACGATACACAACGTTAGCAGCAAAGGCGGATTTGTAGAATTCCACTGCCTCCGCTCCTCGCCGGACAGAGAGCATCGGGGATATCGAAGTATTTACCATTATATAGCTACTTTACTATAAGAGTTAAAATCACACGGCCGTATTGTCGCCGATACGGCCAGACTGGGTACCACGGGTCATCGCTTCCCGCGCTTCTTGTTTGCTACTCCGCTCCGCGCAGCCAAAGGGCGCCTTTTCCCGCTTGGTCTTTGCGTTCTTCTCAATTCGCAGTTTCCACGCGGTTCGGAATGCGCCCGTCAGTACATCCTCGTTCGCTGCCGCCAGGCGAATATGGGTGTGTCCCATTTTTCCCCAGCCGCCAGGAATCGGCAAGAAAATCTCGGGAGCCTCCTCCACAAACGCCGCCTGCTGCTCTAGCGTAAGCATCAGGTTTCCGTACCCCTCTGCCTGCGAGGCCAGCGAGGCAAATTTCCTGCCTGCCTCCTACACGAAAAGCCGGCAATCCTGCGTGGGAGTACTCTTCCAGTCCTTGCGCGCTATGTCTGGCTCAACATTTCACCTAAATCATCGCGAATGGAACAGTCTTTTTCGTCAGACGGCGGAAAGACATGGGAAGTTAACTGGATATGTGAGCTCTCACGATAAGTATCGCCATCCCATTTTTCAACGCAGGGCCGGTCAAATGCTCGGCTCGACGGCTGGACTGTCCGGGGTGAGCAGGTGTTGTCTAGTCCCGTCTTTGTTCGTGTCTGATACTCTTCGCGATACGTGTTGAGTTTAACCCAAAATCATCTAGGTAGGTAGGAAACGCAGCGCCGAAATACAGCTCAGCGAGCAAAACCGCTGCACACGCCGCTATTCTTCTCGCAACGCGACCATCGGATCCACTCGCGTCGCCCGCCATGCCGGAATCACGGTCGCGGCAAACGCCACTGCCGCCAGCAGCGCCGGTACTGCTGCGAATGTGAACGCGTCTGTCGCACTCACACCAAATAACAAGCTGCTCATCACCCGAGTCAACAGGGCTGCGCCGACAAGGCCCACCACAATTCCAATCCCAACTAACTGCATTCCCTGACGCACGACCAGGCTAATGATGTTTCCCGGCTGCGCACCTAATGTCACCATCAAGCCTATGTCGCGAGTGCTCTGCGTCACCAGATGCGACATTACGCCGTACAGCCCCACCGCCGCCAGCAACAACGCGAACACGGCAAACGCTCCCAGCATCGTGCTCGAAAAGCGCTGCCGCGCCAGCGAATCATGCATCCGTTCCTGCATCGTCCGGATACCGTAAACCACCACGTCCGGATCGACCGCGTGGATTTCGCTTACCACGGCTGAAGCTAACGCCGCCGCTTCCGATGACGTTCGCACCGCGAGAAACATTCTCTGACCGGGCATTTGCTGGTGCGGAAAATAAGTCGCGATCTTGCCTTCCGTTTCCAGGCCGTATTGCTTGACCACGCCCACCACACCGACAATCGTGATCGGCTTCTTAGGGTCGAACCACAAGTGTTTTCCAATGGGATCGCCGTCCGGCCAGAAGCGCTGCGCAAACTTCTCATCAATGATCACAACCTGCGGCTTATCCGCTGTATCATCCTCGTTGAAAAATCGGCCCTTGCGTAGCGGAATCTCCATCGTCCGGAAATAACCTGTGCCTGCGACGCGAATATCCGCTTGCAACTCCTGGCCCGGGGGCGGCGCATAACCTTCCACGTCGATCCCTCCCCAACCCACCTCGCCCGTCAGCGGCAGCGCAGAAACCACGCCTTCTGCCACCACACCCGGCAGGTGCGAGACACGCGTCTCGACTTCCTTGTAGAAATTGATGATTGGTTTATGGTTTTTATCGTTCTGGTACTCCCGGCCAGCGGCGGCAACCTCCATCGTCACCACGTGATGGGTATTGAAGCCCGGGGGAACGCTTTGCAGCCGCACGAAGCTGCGAATCAGGAGCCCGGCTCCGATCAATAGCATCAACGAAAGAGTCAGCTCGGAAACGACTAGCAATCCCCGCAAACTGTGCCTTCTCAAATGCAAACCGCCCTCGCCCTGCCCGCTGCGCCCGCCTGCTTTGAGCGAACTGTTTACATCTACTTTAAGTGCGCGCCATAGCGGCGCAACACCGAACACAATTCCAGTCGTCAGCGAGACGCCGAGCGTGAACATCAGGACTGCGCCATTGACTGCGATGTCTTCCAATCGCGGAATGTTTCCAGGATTCATTGCGCGCACGATGTAAATACTCAGTTGCGCGACCAGCAGCCCCACCCCGCCGCCAAGAAGTCCGAGGAGAACACTCTCAGTAAGCAGCTGTCGTGCAAGCTGCCGCCAGTCCGCTCCCAATGCCGTGCGCACCGCCAATTCCTTCTCGCGTCCCGCTGCGCGTGTCAGCAGCAAGTTGGCAACGTTGGCGCACGCAATTAGCAGCACCAAGCCGACCGATCCCAGCAGCACCAGCAGCGCCCGGCGTACGTCCCCGACCACCTGCTCTTGCAACCCGATCACATGCATCCCGAAACTCGCGTCGCGCTTGTCCTTCTCCCGGATGCGGCTCGCGATCACATCAATATCCGCCTGCGCCTGTTTCACCGAAACGCCCGGGTTTAACCGCACCATGATGTTGTAGTTTTCGTCGCCCCTCCTTTTCACGGCATCGGCTCCCAGCGGCAACGGCGCAAAGACGTCCATCTTGTCCATGGGAGTCTCCGACGGCATCACTTCGGCGTTAAGCATGAAACCGCGTTGAAGCACGCCCGCTACGATGAACGGATTATCGTTGAGCACTATGGTCCGTCCTAGAATCCCGGGGTCGGCATTGAACAGGCGTTTCCAAACACGCTCGCTGAGAATCGCCACATCCGGTTTGCCGGGCTTGTCCTCTTCCGGCAGCAGCAAACGGCCCAGAAGGGGTTTTGCGCCGAGCATCTCCAACAGGCTGGATTGCGTGCGTAATCCAAAAACCCGCTCTGGCTGCTCGCGGCCCGTCAGAATGAATGTCCGGCTCTGCGCCAGGGCCATCTCCTCGAAGGAATGATTTTCATTCTGGACATCGATGTACTCGCCCGGCGATGGCCAGTCGCGCAGAATTCCGATTGCCGGAGAATGCAGCCACACGGCAGCCAGCCGGTCCGGCTGTGGATAGGGCAGGGGGCGCAACAGTAGCGCATCTACGACGCTGAAAATCGCCGAATTCGCACCGATTCCGATGGCTAAGGACGCAACCATCACCACGGTCAGCATCATGTTCTTGCGAAGCGTGCGTAAGGCAAATCGAAGGTCTTGAAACAAGGTGTGCATTATCCCTCCCGGTTTTGAATGATTGTATGACCTGATTGGTCTTCCGGCTAAAAGGATTTTGGCTGGAGTTCAGCCGCCACCGCTCCGGCACTCCATGCGTAGTTTCGGGCGGATGACGGACTACTCGGACACAACCGAATTGTTTCCGGGTTGCCGTTACCACTCGGACGGAGCGCTCTGAGGCTTTACGCCGGTTGAGATCGGACGTAGGTCGTTATCGACAGCGGCAACGCGCCCTAGCGATTCGCATCCGGTGCGCGTGAGCACCCCGAGATCGTCTTGCGGCGCGAGGGCTCGCCTCGCCAATCTGAACTTGACTCGCGCATCTCGCCATCGTAGGCTAAGAATTCTTGGTATGGGACGCAAGGCGCAAAAGAACGATTCGTTGCCCGGTTCACTGGACATGTTAATTCTGCGGACGCTGTCGCTGCGCGACCTCCATGGATACGGCATAGTCCAGTTCATTCAACAATCGTCCGACAATGAGC
>QHYH01000218.1 GCA_003223215.1 Acidobacteriota bacterium | reverse complement strand
GCGCTTAGCTTCGTGATTTGGATTATTGGTTTCTTTTCCGATGAAATTACCTGGCGTGGTCTCGGATACCGTGTTCAAAAAGGACGTCTCCTCCCGATCTTGTCCACCGGCAGCACGCCTGGTGCGCCCGTGGGAATTGGTTTCCTGAACAACCAGCTGAGCGCCAACCGTCAAAACCTGCCGCGCTCGTAGGCGCAATTCTGCTGGCGTGAAATCCGCGAGCCACACATCGTGACTGAGGATTCCACCAGAATAGCGCGAAACGGTTTTGAATCACGCGGCTGCTTCGCGCTCGACCTGTCTATCCATCGTCGGATCATCGCCGCTTTCCTCGCGACGGCGATCCTTGGGTTTGCCCTGCCACTGTTGGGCCAAAACCAAAGTCAGGTCCAGGCCCGTGAAGAGAGCGACAAGAATTCGCGCGTCCTCAGCGGCTACGTGGGTTCTCGAATCTGCGGCAATTGCCATCGTGCCATTTATAAGTCGTACTCCCAGACCGACATGGGCCGCTCCATTTCGGAGGCGAACGCATCTTTCCTGGCAGGGATTCCAACTTCGGCGTCCATCTTCGACGACCACTTGAACCGGCACTTTGAAACGTATGAGAGCAACGGGAATCTCTACCAAAGCGAGTATGAAACCACCCTAGATGGCAAGGAAATTTTCCGAGACACCCACAAAATCGACTGGATCATCGGTGCAGGCGCCAACGGCTTTGGTGCCATCACGCGGCGCGGAAATTATCTGTTCGAAGCACCACTGTCCTTCTACTCGAACATCCATCGTTGGGGTCTCTCACCGGGGTACGAGTTCGGTGATTACGGGTTCAGCCGGCCGATTCTTCCGGCATGCGTGATGTGTCATAGCGGCCAGCCGCAGGCCATTTTGGAAGGCAACGGCCGTTTTCGGGAGCCGCCGTTCGCGGAATTGGCCGTTGGTTGTGAGAACTGTCATGGCCCGGGCTCAAAACACTTGACGGTAATTCGGACGAACTTTTCTGCGCAAAATGCGAGGAACTCGATTGTAAATCCAGCCAAACTCACGCCTTGGCTGGTGGACAATATCTGCATGCGCTGTCATCAATCCGGCCAGGCACGAGTCCTTCAACCAGGTAAGGACTATAGCGACTTTCGTCCCGGCGCAGCTCTGGATGACACTCTCAGCATTTTTCTCGTGCCCTTCACCGGCGAGTCTCCTCCGCAGGATGATTTGCTCCAACACTATCTGTTTATGCGCCTTAGCAATTGCTATCGCGGCAGCGCGGGACGCCTCGGCTGCCTGAGCTGTCACGATCCGCACCGGCAGCCCACCGAGCAGCAGGCCCCGGCATATTTTAGGCAGAAGTGCATGTCCTGCCATACGGAGAGCAGTTGCAGGGTTCCGCTGAGCGTGCGCCAGCAGAAAAGTCCGCCCGACAACTGTATCGGCTGCCACATGCCAAAGCGAAATGTAAACGTGATCTCACATTCGGTTCTCACCAATCATCGGATTATTGCGGATCCGAACGAGCCATTCCCCGATGTTGCCTTCCACATGGTGACACCGGAACTTCCCGACCTCGTACATCTAAACGCATCCCCCGGAAAAATGACCGTTCCTGCTCCGCTCACCCTATTAGAGGCATACCGCCAGGTGATGACTGCCCATCCGGGGTATCGCGAGCGATATTGGTCGCTTGCGAAGCAACTGGAAGCGGGCGAACCGGAGAATGTGGCCGTTTTGGAGGCTCTGGCAGACCTGGCGCTGCAGAACAAAAGCCGGGAGGGCCTGGAGGGCGGGATTCGCTATTTGGACCTCGCGCGCAACAGAGGAAGCACCAATCCGGCGGACTTCGAATTATTGGGACGACTGTTTGTCGCTCGAGGTGATCCGGCCAGTGCTACCGGTGTCTTACGCGAAGGCATCCGGCTGATTCCCTACGACGCGGAACTTTACCGGCTGTTGGCAAAAACCTACCAGTCATTGAACAAGAAGCGGGAAGAATGTGAAATCCTGGCCGATGCAAATCATATTTTCCCTCAGGATGCTTCCATTCGAAGCTCTCTCAAAGATTGCGAATCATCGAAGCCCGCGAATTGACTCCCTGAGGCTATCCAAAGCAAGATCGGGTGCACCGGCACAAATCGCAGGCTATCAGCACTCTGCCGCCGATCCTTTAGAATTTCAGTATTTGAAATTTAGATGTTTGATGTTGAACTTTGAGGCTTTTTGTTATACCTCTCCATTCGGATTGCTTGGCATTCCCGTGGAACTTTGCGGGGTGCCAAACGTTCTTCGAAGAATCTGAGGGCGCTAAGCCACCGGCCCGAGGACTCAAATCCGGCGTGGAGAAGGAACAATGACACTCTCAACGTCCTCGACATCGTCTCCTCTAGGGGTTCTAAGTGTTCTCGTTTTGGGCATGATTGCACTGCTGTTGTCGCCGCGACTCGCTTCGGCGCAGGTCGCTACCGCGTCCATCAATGGCGCAGTTGGCGACGCATCCGGCGCGGGTGTGCCGCGAGCGAGGGTTGTCTTGAGGAATGAGGCAACCAACGTGACGCAGACGACCACCACGGGCGACACGGGCACCTATGTGTTGGTGAATATCATTCCGGGCAGGTACACGCTCACCGCAAGCAAGGAGGGTTTTGCGACAGGCACAACAGCGCCGTTTGACCTCGCCGTCAATCAAAGCACAACGATTGATGTCACCTTACGCATTGGTTCAGCGACTGAAGCTGTGGTGGTCGAGGCTTCCGCGACAAGTATCCAGACATCCAGTTCGGAGCTTGGCACGGTGATCGGCAAGCGGTCCGTGGACAACCTCCCCTTGAACGGGCGGAACTTCACGCAATTGCTGAACTTGACCCCTGGCGTCAGCACTGTAAATACGACGCAAAACGGCAGCAACCAGCAGTTCGCTGGCAACACCATTGGGTCGTTTTCTTTCCCCTCCATTAACGGCCAGACGAACCGGAGCAATCTTTTTTTGCTGGACGGATTGAACGATCAGGAAAGCTTCAGCAGTACGTACTCGGTTCCGCCGATCATCGACGACATCCAGGAATTCAAAGTGGATTCGCACAACGATCAGGCGCAGTTTGGCGGCGTTTTGGGCGGTGTAGTCAACGTCGTCACCAAAACAGGCACGAACGAATTTCACGGTGAAGCGTGGGAATTCTTTCGCAACAGTGCGTTCGACGCCCGGAATCCTATCACCGGAATCAACTTGCTACACCAGAACCAATTTGGGGCCAACATCGGCGGTCCCGCACTCCTGCCTCACTATAACGGCCGCAATCGGACATTTTTCTTTGGAAGTTATGAAGGAGTGCGTTTCCATGTGGGCAACGCAAACCAATCTTTGATCCCAACGGCCGCACAGTCGAGCGGCGATTTTACCGGGGGCAATCAGCTTTATAATCCGTACAGCACAACCTCGTCGGGAACGCGAACACCTTTTCTCTGTCAGGGGACGACCAATACACCGGTACCGCTGATGGCCGGCACAAAACTCCAGGCGCCGCTTGGAACTACGGCAGCACCGGCCGGACAATCCGCATGCAACATTTTGCCGCCCCAGCTGATGGATCCCAATATGCAAGCGGTCGCCCAGCTGCTGTACGGATCGCTGACACCCAACCTAACAGGTGTGGCGGGCAAGAACTTCCATGAGACCCTCACGAATAACCAGGATCCTGACAGCTATAACATTCGGATCGACGAGCAGGTTGGTCAGAAAAACGCCTTTTGGGGTAGATTCAGTCACATCAGCTCTCCGCGAGACGTGCCGGGAATCTTTGGCCAAATCAATTTAAACACCTACCATGCCTATCAGTACGGCGTTGCGTGGAACCATACTTTCGGCCCCACGTCGGTCTTGTCCGTGCAGTTCGGACGCAACTACGGATTCTCCGCAAACCCCACGTTGCTTCCCGAGGCCATATCGCAGGCGCTCATCAAAGCGGGTGGATACGACAACAGCTTCGCGTGTTCGTTCGTGAAAGGCACCCGGAACTGCTACTTCAATGCGGTTAATTTCAGCGACAGCGGTGACATTACGTCCTTCCAAGAGGGCAGCAGCCCAGCCGTCGTGTCCGACATTTGGCAATGGAAGGGCAATTTCGCCAAGACCCACGGAAGACACACATTCAGCATGGGAGCGGACTTTAATACCAACGGCTTCCAACAGACTTTCAATACCAACCACTTGGACTTTTCTGCGGCGCAGACGGCCAATTCCCCAACGAAGGGTGTCGGCGGCGCAGGCTTCGCCTCCTTCCTTTTGGGAATTCCGGCGGGGGACACGTACCGCAATGAGTTCGAGACGGAACACGGCGGCTGGATTGACGGCTTCTATTTCCAAGACCAATGGAGAGTGACCGACAGGCTAACCCTTAACTTGGGCGGCCGCTATGACGTGACCTTCGTCCCCGTCTATGGCCGTCCCGCGGATGGCAACGTGCCCATCGGCAATTGGGATCTCCATACCGGCAACTACGTTCTGCAGGCCTTAGCGCCCGCGTGCAGCGCCACTGGCAACAAACCTCCCTGCATCCCTACGCCAGACGGATCGCTCCCGGCGCACGTCGTCGTTTCTCCCGATGGCCGCTTCTGGCACAATTCCTACGATAATATCCAGCCGCGCGTAGGCATCGCATACCGGTTGACCCCCAGAACCGTTCTGCGCGCCGCTTATGGGAGGTTCTTCGACAACTGGGCGGCCGTTATCCAGATGGCGCAGAACCAGCAAGGGACTTGGCCCCGCGCCGACCAGTTCATTCTGTCATTCAACAATACAAACGATCCGCCGAGCGTTTTTGCGGAGAACCCGCTTCAAGGCGCCAATACAGTTCCGAGTCTGACTGCCTTTGAAACCACGAACAATTGGTTCGTGGATCCGAACATCAAGAATCCGTACTCGGACCAGTGGAATTTCGGGGTGCAAGAAGCTTTGAGTCCGAACACCACGCTTACCGTGAACTATGTGGGTTCGTCAGGTCACAGGCTGGACGTTGGCGTCACGGGCAACCAGGCCACCACGCCGGACCCAACCGGCAAGCTGTTGGTTCCCTCGGTGAGCTGCTACACAACGACGTGCACGCCCGACCTCGTCGCGGCTCAAGGACGTTTCCGCTTTCCCTACCTCGTGCCGATCCACTACGACGAAAGCATCGGCAAATCCTGGTACGACGGTCTGCAGGTCTCTTTGGACAAGAAGGCATCTCGTGGGCTCTCGTATCTTCTTTCCTACACGTGGTCGAAGACCATCGACATCGGCGCCGATGAGTGGTTTGGCACCGGCACCAATGGCACCTCCGTCCAAGACCCGTACCACCTTCAGCGCGATAAGAGCCTGGCTGGGTTCGACCTGCCGCAAATCTTTACGGCCGACGTCGTGTATGAGCTCCCGTTCGGCAAAGGCAGGAGATTCATGTCCGGCCTCCGTTCCGTCGACGCCCTCATTGGCGGCTGGCAAGTCAACGGAATAGCGAGTTTCGCTTCAGGGACACTTTTTAATGTCGTGGCCTCCAACTCTATTCCGAATGTCGGGTCCGGTAGCGCCGAGCGTGCTGATCTCGTTGGCAATCCGCACGGCGGAACCTGTCCGAACGGAGCTGCTGTGGGGGCGCTCCAGTGCTGGTTCAACATTGCCGCCTTCGCAGTGCCCTCCACGGGAACCTATGGCAACTTCGGGCGCAATGTTCTGAGGGGTGACGGACGAGCGAACTTAGACTTTTCCGTCTTCCGGAATTTCCCGGTAACAGAACGAGCACGACTGGAGTTCAGAGCGGAAGCCTTTAACTTGACCAACTCTCCGATCTGGGGCAATCCCAACGCAAACTTCAGCAACTTGGTTTGCACTCCGACCGCGAACGGCAGTAACGTTGCCCCATGCACTCCGACAAGTAGCGGCCAAGGCCGAGCGCCAACAGCCACCAGTTTGTTTGGGGTTGTCAATTCGACAGCCACTGGCTATTCACCGAGACAAATTCAGTTGGCCCTGAAGTTCTACTATTGATATCGCGCTCGACGACGACCGCGTCCGACAATTCGCCCCGAAGTGCGGTTATCCGCCTTGCGCCAGTATTCTGCGCCGTTTGGAAGGGGATATCATTAGCGGCTCCGGGTCTCGCGCTGCGGCTCCGAGCGGCTTGAACCATGTGGCGACGGGTAGCTATCTGTTTTTCCTTCGGGATCCTGTGTCTCGTGCAGGGCTGGGCGCTTCCCTCAACCACGCCGGCTCAGGGCAGAGTTGATTCCTCGGGCGGACGCGCTACCGGGCTCCCGGACATTCCCGAAGCGTGTAAAACGCCGCGCATGAGACCCGAGGCACCAGCAGAGGTGCCTCGGAACGAAGTTGAGTCCCAGGGGCTAAGCGCAGAAGCCTATGAATCGCTGGGCACATTCTATGGACGCGAAGGACAGTTTAGCTGTGCGATCGCCGCCTTTCAGGCAGCACTGGCCCGCAGCCCCGATCGGCACGAAATCCGCTACAAGCTTGCGCTTTCGTTCCTGGAGAATCACGCGCCACAGCGAGCTGCTGACGAACTGCGCGTCGTCCTCGGCGCGGAGCCGGATTCTTTCAAGGCGCACAACGCACTTGGGCGGGCCCTTCAAGATTTGGGGCAGTTCGAGCAGGCCAGCGACGAATTCAAGAAAACGCTGACGATTAATCCGCGCTTTGCCCTGGCCTCTTATGGCCTTGCCCGCTTGCTGAGCTCGCAGAAAAAATACCAAGCCGCCATCTATTATCTCAAGGATGGTTTGAGTCATTCGCCCGGGCCAGACCTCGCGCTCGAAATGAAGATAGCCCTGGCGGAATCGTATGCACAGGCGGGCGATTATGCTGACTCGATTCCCCTCTTTGGGGACGCTGTTGCCGCCCGGCCCGATTCTGCGGAATTGCGCTTCAACCTCGCCACGGCTTACGCCCACAACCACGACTACGCTCAGGCGGCCAAACAGTACAAGGAAACATTGCGGATCGACCCCCATCACAACCAGGCAGAGCTGTCTTTAGCCAAGGCGCTGATGAATCTCAGCACGGTCGAGGACGCGCTCCGCTACTTGCAAGACTATACCGGCCGGAATCCCAAGGATTCGGAAGGCCAGGAGATGCTCGCAGAAGCTTTGAAAGATTCGGCTCGCGTCCCCGAGGCGGTCCCCCCGCTGGAACGCGCCATCCAATTGAACCCCGCGAGTTACAAAGCGCATTGCGATTTGGGTGAGGTTCTTGGTCAGTTGGGCCGAACGGACGACGCCATCCGTGAGCTGCGGACGGCCACCGAACTGAAACCCGATGGTCCGGAGGCCCGCTATAAGCTCGGCTTGATGCTCCGCAAGAAAAAGGAAGAGTCTGCGGCCAAACAACAGTTCGAAATCTTCGAACGCCTAGAACAACAAACTAAGCAAAAAATGCAGGCGGGCTCTTTGAATAGCCAGGGAAATGACCTTCTCGAAAAGGGTTTCTCACGCGAGGCCGCAGCCGCCTACCGGAAAGCTCTTCTTCTGGAACCAAAGGACGCCAGACTGCATTACAACCTGGCGCTCGCCTTGTCAAAACTCCAGGAGCATTCTGACGAAGAACGTCAACTGCGGCAGGCCATCGAACTGGATCCTCATTTCGCACAGGCTCAAAATCAATTGGGTTCTTCGCTTATGCTGCGTGAGCGGTTCGATGAAGCCGAGCGGGAGTTCCGAGCGGCTATCGAAAGCGATCCGCAATATGCTGAGGCGCTCAATAATCTCGGCACGTCGCTCGGGCGCCAAGCAAAGAATAGCGAGGCGGCACAGTCGTTTCGTGAGGCTATTGCAATCTCTCCGCAATACACCCAGGCTCTGGTTAACTTAGGCCTGACGCTCGCGGCCCAGGCGAACTATGCGGAAGCGGAGAGGCAGCTTCAAAACGCCCTGGCCTTGGAGCCTAACAACGCGAATGCGCTGACGGGGTTAGGTATGCTTCAGGGAAAAAGCGGCCGAGATGCAGATTCCGTCGAGACATTTCGGAAACTTGTTGGTCTTTACCCCGCATCCTCCGAAGCCCATGTCAACCTCGGCATCGCTTTGGGCGACACCTATGATCTTCAGGGCGCGCTCGCAGAATTTTCAGAAGCTATCCGGCTTACTCCAGATTCTTCGCTAGCGCGCTATAACAAAGGACGCGTCCTCTATGCGTTGGGCGAGAAGGAGGCCGCCCGGAAAGAACTTGGCGAGGCAGTCCGTCTCTCCCCAGACTATGTGAATGCGCTCTTCTTGCTGGGGGTCGTAGAGCACTCTTCTCCGTACGCCACTGAGCTTTTCCGGAGGGTCGTGAATCTGCAGCCCAATAACGCCGATGCTCGGCTCTATCTGGGCCGCAACCTCTTGCAGGAAGGCAAGAAGGCGGAAGCCATCGCGCAATGGAAAAAGGCCGTGGAAGCAGATCCTGAGAATCTCTCCGCTTTCGCCAATCTCGCGCGCGTCTTGTCCCAAACAGGCAGCCCGGAAGCAGCTGAGTACATGACAAAGTTCAAGGCTTTGCAAGAACGCCAGGAGGCAACCGATCGCGTTCGGCAATTGAACAATTTCGCGCTGCAGGCCGCCAAAGACAATAACTGGTCCCAGGCGCTCGGACAGATGGAGGAAGCGATCGAGCTTTGTCGGGATTGCCCTCAACTCGCCGTACTCCGGAAGAATATCGGCATTATCTATGCCCGGAAGGGAGACGCAGAGAATGCCAAACGGCAACTGGAATTGGCATTGAAGCTTCTCCCTGAAGGTCCTGAAGCACTTTCGATAAGGGAAGCTCTGCGTCGGATCAGCTCTCGAATACCTCCGCTCTAAAAGTTGACCGCATAAATTTCATAGCGAAATTGGCATTTGTGATGTTCATGCGGTTGAAAGGCAGAGCAACGTGATCTGCGCCACAAAAATCTGGATCACCTACCGCAAGAAGCCAACTGCAAGATACGCAGGCCCGGTATAGTCGGGAGGTCGCGATCATTCGTAAGAAAGGTGGCACAGCCAGTCCCCAAAGCTGCCACAAGCTGAAGAGAGTCGGGCGTCTTCACTCCCGTTATGGTTCTCAACTGCGCAGCGGCGCGCAGATGATCGCGCGAAATCTCTGCAACATGAACACCGCGACTCCGCGTGAGAAGAGCTTCATAACGCTCTGCCAGCAGGTGGTCTCCCGAACGATAGGGAACGACCAAAAGTGCCAACAAAGTAAGCGCCGAGGTAACCAACTCCCTGCGTCCGTTGTCAACTTCTTTGAAAGCGGCTCAAGGAGCGGAAGGAACCAGGGAATTGTTCTCGATGAAGTAGAGGAAGATGACGGTGTCCAGGCCCAGAGCGCCGCGCCCCAGGTCGGCGATCAATCCCATGAGCTTCGCTCTCGTACAATGTGTTGCGACGGGTCGATTTTCTTCCAGTGCTCCTTGCCCAACCCCTAGGATGGATAAAGGCTTCGGGGGGCGGGCATCGCGGAGTAGGCACCAGTCTGGGTATATTGGGTATATGTCAAAGATTGACATCCTTGGATTTTGTGGATAACTTCAGGGAAGAGGGTTCTCAGAAGCAGAGACACCGTCCATGGACCAAATGAATGTCTCGATTACCAGCCAGCTTGCGAGTTATGTTCGTAGGAAAGTGAGGAGCGGACGTTACAATAACGCCAGCGAAGTCGTCCGCGAGGCGTTGCGGCGCATGGAAGATGACGACGCCCGCGTGCTGCGGCTGGCGAAGCCTACCGCAGAGGATGTCCTGGCCGATCTAACAGAGGATCAACTCGATGGCATTCGGCAGCGTGTGCGTGCCAGCATCGAATCCATCGGGGCGGGTAGATTTGTTGAATACGAAGGCCGCCAAGGGTTAAGGAAACTTGCAGATCGAACTAAAGCGAGGGGCCGTAAACTCCTCGCGCGCAAGGCATCTGGCCAATAATGCGCTACCGCATATCGGAAGATGCTGAGAGGGAGCGGAGATTTTTGTCTATTGGGCTGATCGAGCGAGTCTGGAGGTTGCAGACCGGATAACTGACAGGATCACGGAGCGGTTTTGGCTGCTCGGAGAACACCCAAATGCCGGCAGGCCAGCAGACCACATCGCTCGCGGAGTGAAGTGCTTCCCTGCTGGAAAGCATCTAATCTACTATCGCAGCACGCGCCGGGGCACAGATATTCTGCACATTTTTCACGGTGCGCGGGATCAAAGACGCGCTCTCAAGGCGGCAAAGAAACGTCGTTGAACTTTATTTCCAATCACCGACAGAGCCAGTCTGATGCGTGCCGAGGCATATAACGGCGTGCCGAGGTGGAGAAAAATTAGACAAGGGGATAGCCTGGCAGCTAAGCGACGCCAAACAAAGGCTGATGGTGTTCGGCGTATAGTTAATTAACAGCAGCTGGCCGCCCTTTCGCGGCGGTTCTGAAGATAAACCGCCTGTTGCCACCGCAAATCCGGAGTCAAGAAAAGATTATTCACCGAAATCAACACTCAGCTTTGACTTTCGTTCTTCCAACACAGCGATCTGGCCTTTCAGTCGTTTCAACTCCCGGTTAATGCGGGCAAGCTCCGTTTTTGCTTGCCGGTTCCTCAGGTAGTTGGCGCCATGCCGTTCCCTAACCAACGTTTCCACCTCTCGCCGAAGAAGCCGAAGCCAGGGGTTGCCGTGCATGGATTGTTGTTGGCAATGCAGCTTGCCAGCGCGAATTGCTCGAACGATCTCCTCCCATGTCAGCCCGAACTCCTCCTGCGCCGTTTTGTGGCTGAGGGTCGCGCCCTGACGGCGCCACTCGGAATCCACGTCGTCCATAGTACCGGCTCGCTCCAGCTAATTCTGCCTTAGGAAGGCCGGGGCCTTCCAGCCTTTGGCCTCGGATATTTTGGAATGCGGGCGGCTCTCGGGAATGTCGGGAAGGCCGGCGAGATAGATCGCGTCAGCCTGGTGGTTCACGTAGGCTTCGAAAATGTAATCGTTCCAGTATTCCCTGGTTGGTCCGTATTTCATGTGGCGTTCGTAGTCATCGAAACCTGCCGTGGCGGGTAACGTACGCCGGAAGTACGCCAACCAATCGGCGAAGTCCGGGTGCACCACGATATATGGCGTCGTAAAGACGACGTGTTCCGTGCCTTCTTGGAATGGCGGCGGAAGTAAGCGGACGTACCAGTTCTCGTTCTTCCCGCCGCGATAGCCGGCGGGGACGACGGCTCGGTAAACGGCGCTGGTGACGAGATCCTCAAGAATGCTGACGTTGCCCTCTCTGCCGCGGTGGATGTAGAAGCCCATTCGCGAATCCTGCATCAGCCGGATCAGGCGTAACAGCTCGGGGTGCATGCCGAAAGCGGCGCCGGTCTCCAAAATGGTGGTCCCAATGGTCTCGTTGGCCGGCCCCGCACAAGCATCGAAAAATGCCCAGCAGGTAAAATAAGACTTGGTCAAAGGGCTCATCGGCGGCGCACTCGGCACGTAGAGGTCCTCGGCCCTGGAGATGATATCCGCAAAGGTGCCATAGATTCGTCCGCAGGGGACTGTCGCCTTTAGGTGATAGGGGCATGCGGCCTTCTTTTGCATATTCGTGCGCATTCGCTTTTTGTTTGCCTTAGACCTATGCTCTTTGTATGCTCCTGCTTATGCGCTTCGCCTACAAATACCGCCTGTACCCCAACCAAGCCCAGGGTCAGTTCCTCGAGAACCAGCTCCACGAGGCTTGCGAGCTCTACAACGCCGCTCTTCAGGAACGGCGCGATGCTTGGAAAGTTTGCCGCAAGAGCATCAACTACTACGACCAGGCCAAGCAGTTGAAGCCGATGCGGGAAGAAGGATTGCTCGGACTGGCCAACTTCTCCTGCTGCCAGGATGTGCTCCGCCGGCTGGATAAGACCTTCCAGGCGTTTTTCGCTCGGGTAAGGCGCGGCGAGAAGCCCGGCTTCCCGCGCTTCCGTTCGTTCCGGCGGTACGACAGTATCACCTTTCCGTCCTACGGCGATGGCTGCCGATTGCTCGAAGACGGCAAATTGCGTATCCAGGGCGCTGGCCTCGTCAAAGTCAAACTGCACCGGCCTGTGGAGGGTGAGATCAAGACCGTTACGATCAAGCGGGACGTGAATCACTGGTACGTGTGTTTTTCCGTCGAGCGGGACAGTGTGGCGTTGCCGGAGTCGTCCGAGGAGATCGGCATGGATGTCGGACTGGATAGCTTTGTCGCTCTTTCGAATGGCAAGGAGATCGACAATCCCCGACACCTCAAGCGCGGGTTGGCACACCTGCGCCGCGCCCAGCGCCGGCTTTCCCGTCGCAAGCGCGGCAGCCACCGCCGCCGCAAGGCCGCCACACTAGTGGCCAAGGCGCACCGTAAAATCAGAAACCAGCGTGCCGCCTTTCATCATGATCTCAGCCGCTGGCTGGTGGAACGCTACGGGTTGATCGCGGTGGAAGACTTGAACATCAAAGGACTTTCGCGCGGAATATTGGCCGGCCCGGTCCACGACGCCGGATGGAACTCTTTCTTTGCCAAACTCTGGTACAAGGCTGCGAGCGCCGGGCGAGAGCTGGTGAAGGTGGATCC
>QHYH01000217.1 GCA_003223215.1 Acidobacteriota bacterium | reverse complement strand
CGTGACAGGGCAGCGTTCTAACCAACTGAACTACGTCCCCAGCCGTGGAATCAACAACTTAGCCTAAAACCTTGCAACTAAAGCCTTTGCAAGATTCGCATACAGCGCACCGTTCGCCTCGGTTGCCCCTGACTGCAAGCTTTCCTGGCAAAACCTCCTGTAAATCTCCTGTAAAAATCAGTGCGCTCATACGGGTTTCATACTAACACAGATGCATCAAAGAGGCGAACCACCATTCTGACTCGTGGGTAGGCAGCCGACTCATGCCAAGCATTCGGGTCAAAAATTAAATGGTCAAATTCCTCAGCGCGCCGAGTTGGGGTCCGCCGGTTGGGTGTTCTCTTGGTCGCTTCCGGTGGGAAAGAGAGGCAACACCGAAGTGACGACGGTCACATGGGACTGTGCCGAAGGGCACAGCGTGAACCAGTGGTGGGGTTTACTCTTGCGAGGAAGTTGTTTGTGCAAGCGATGAACGGCATAACGCAAACTCGGATTTCGTGGCACAGGCTGGTCACCATAGTTCTCGCGCTCATGGTGATGACAGCGCCGGTATCAGCCTCTCTTTGCGCGACCGGTGATTGTTCCGCTCAGAGTTCAAAGGTCGAAGCCAGGTGCAGCGGAATGGCCATGCCCCGGAATGCCAGTGCGATCAAGGCGGAATCTCGGGTCGATTGCTGCCAAATCAGCCAGGGTCTTTCCGCGACGTTCCGCCAGAGCACTGACACGGAAAAGGCTAGAGCCAAATTCTCTCCCGTTCCTCTGCCGACGGGTCTCCCGACTGTGATTGCAACACGTAGAACGATTGCGCGTCCTGTCGATAGCTCACCGCCTCAAGACGTGCAATCCCTCTTCTGTACCCTCCTGATCTAAGCATCCCTGTCATTGATGCCCTTGGTGCGGGTTCGTCTGTCTGCGACCCCGCGGCGACAAGAACTCTTTCCGAGATGAGGGGATTTGAGATGAAACTCCGAGTTGCATTGAGTGTGAAATTTCTGGTGGTGATCCTCGTGGTTCCCGCGTCACGCGCGCAAGAAGTTCAGACGCCGACAACGCAAGAAGTCGTAACGCTGCCTCAACTCTTGGCCGAAGCGGAGCGGGTACACCCCGCCATCAAAGCGGAAGTGCAGATGATCGAAGCGAAACGGTCGCGCATCCCGCAGGTGAAGAGCCTCCCGGACCCGACGGTCCAAGTGGGGTGGATGGGAAACATCCGCCCGTTCAGCGTTCAGCGCCTCGATCCCTCAAGCTATCGCGGCATCAGTGCGATGCAAGAGTTTCCGTATCCGGGAAAGCTGAAGCTGCGTGGACAAATAGCGGAGAAGGACGTCGAAGCGGAACACTGGAATCTGGAAGCAGCGCGCCGGCAGGTGAAGGCCGATGTGAAGTCGGCTTACTACGAACTTTGGGCCGTCGACCAGGCTCTCTTGATTACGCAAAAGAACAAGGAGTTGCTCGAAAAACTTGCTC
Organism: Acidobacteriota bacterium; assembly: GCA_003223215.1. Taxonomy (GTDB): domain Bacteria; phylum Acidobacteriota; class Terriglobia; order Acidiferrales; family UBA7541; genus Acidiferrum. The sequence continues at coordinate 25,629 of QHYH01000217.1, read as the reverse complement.
GGATTGCGGAGGAAAAGTACAAGGTTGGAAAAGGACTCCAGCAGGATGTGATCCGCGCTCAGCTGGAGGTGAGCCGGATCCTGCAAACGTTTACGACTTTGAACCAGAGGCGCCGCACTCTCGTCGCAAAACTGAACAGCCTGCTTCTTCGGCCCTCCGACACTCCTATCGAATCGCTCGCACCAGTCCAGAAGACAGAACTCAACTATTCCCTGGAGGAATTGGCGGAGAGGGGCGTTGCCAATTCTACCGAGGTACGGCGGCAGGAACAGCTCATTGAACAAAGCCAGTACGCCGTAAATCTCACACGGAAGGATTATTACCCGGACTTTCGCGTCGGTTACGACTACTGGCAGCGTCCGGACATGGCGGACATGCACGGCTTCAACGTGGGCATCAACATACCGATTTTCTACAAGAAGAAGCAGCGCGAGGAAGTACGCGAAGCCACGTTCGGAGTAGAAAGCGGAAAGCAGAGCCGCGATGCAATCCGCACCTCCCTCCTCTTTCAGGTAAAGGAACAGTACCTCCAGGCGAAAGCGTCGGAAGAATTGCTCGCGCTTTATACGAAAGCACTGGTTCCGCAATCAGCGCTGGCGCTGGAGTCCTCGATGGCCTCTTATCAAACGGGCGCGCTCGACTTCGAAAGTCTGCTCGCGAATTTCCAATCTGTCCTCGAATACGAAGTCAACTACTACCAAGAGCTGGCCACTTACCAGAAGGCCCTGGTGAATCTCGAGCAGATCACCGGCGTTGAATTGGCGAATTGAGGGATGAGACATGAATCGAAACATCAGAATCATCAGGATTGCAGCAGCGACCGTAATTGCTGGCGCGGCGCTGCTCGTGGTCATACATTACAGGGTCGGCCTCGCAAAGTGGGTCCTCGCGGGCTCCGTGGAGCGGTCCTCCGATGTCCACGCGGCCCATACAACCGCTCCAGCTGAGAAACAAATTCTCTACTACTACGATGCCATGAGCCCGGAGCACCACTACGACAAGCCAGGCAAATCGCCAGACGGGATGGACTTGGTGCCTCAATACGCCGACGAAGACGCCGGCATGGAGAACATGCCCGCGGGAACCGTGCGACTTTCTCAATCGAAGCAGCAGTTGATTGGCGTACAGACCACTGTGGTACAGCGCGAGAAGCTGTTTCGCACGATCCGCGCTGTGGGACAGCTCACCGCCGACGAGACGAAACTGGCCCACGTCCATTTGAAGGTCAGCGGTTGGATCGAGCAGGTGTATGTCGACTACGTGGGGAAGCTAGTCAAGAAAGGAGAGCCACTCTTCACAATCTACAGTCCGGACCTAGTCGCCACCGAACAGGAATACCTGATTGCGCGGCGGGGCAAACAGAATCTTGGGAACTCCGGGTTTCCGGAGGTCGCCCAGGGAGCCGATGCCTTGCTGCGTGCCGCACGCGAGCGTCTGCGCTTGTGGGACATTTCGGACGACCAAATCAAGAAGCTCGACGAAACCGGAGAAGTGACGAGGACACTGACCTTCTACTCACCGATTGATGGATTTGTACTCGATCGCAAGGCGTTCCCGCAAACCAACGTTACACCGGATATGGAGCTGTACACGATGGCTGATCTCTCCACGATTTGGGCCACGGCAGAGATCTATGAATTCGAAGTGCCTTACGTGCGCGTCGGCCAGCAGGCGCAGATGCAACTCAGCTACTTTCCGGGGAAAAAATACTCCGGGCGAGTGACGTACATCTATCCAACCGTTGATCCGCAAACACGCACGATAAAAGTCAGACTGGAGTTCCGCAATTCGGACTTCGAGTTGAAACCGCAGATGTTTTCCGACGTGATGCTGAACATCGACTACGGCAACCAGGTGGTTGTGCCGCAGGGAGCGGTGCTTGATTCCGGTGAACGGCAAACCGTTTTTGTAGCCCTTCCAGACGGATATTTCGAGCCTCGAGAGATCAAAACCGGGGCCAAGGTGGACGAGAAGGTGATCGTTCTCTCTGGATTGAAGCCCGGAGAAACAATCGTCTCCTCGGGAAACTTCCTGATCGATTCGGAGAGCCGGTTGTCGAGTGCCATGAGCGGGATGAAGCACTAGGCGGCCAAGGAGAATGACAATGACAAAGCAGGCATGGATTGCAACAGCGGTGGTGCTGGCGATGGCGGGGCTCGTCGCTGGTGGTTATCACTTGATGGCCAACCGGGAAGGACAGTTTTGTGGCTTTTGCACCGCTCGGTCCATCCGAACACCAAGGTCGTCGCGGAAATCGACGGCCGGCGCCGAACGGTTTGCTGTGCCCGCTGTGCGATCAGTGAGGCGTACCAGGAAAAGAAGCCGCTGCGGTTGATTGCGGCCACCGATTACGTCTCGGGTAAGGACATCGATCCGAAGCAGGCCTACTTCGTTGAAGGCAGCCATAGGGTGCTTTGCGCCCATAACGAAGCCATGGTCGATGAGAGCAAGCATGTACAGCCGATGACCTACGACCGTTGCTTTCCGGGGACTTATGCCTTTGCTCACCGGGAAGATGCAGAAGCATTTGAACGAGAAAACGGCGGGACAGTTTTGCGACTAGACAAATTACTGCAGGGAGTCAGCGGCCAATGATGAATCGACTCATAGAAGCTTGCGCGCGTAACAAATTCCTAGTCTTCCTTTTCACTGGCGTGGTGGCGATGCTCGGCTGGTACTCGCTGAGCAAAACCAAGCTGGACGCGATCCCCGACTTGTCCGACACCCAGGTGATCGTCTACAGCAAGTGGGACCGCAGCCCTGACATCATGGAGGACCAGGTCAGCTATCCCATCGTCTCCGCACTGCTGGGCATGCCCAAGGTGAAAGACATTCGTGCGTTCTCCGACTTTGGCTATTCCTACGTATACGTGATTTTTGATGAAGGGACCGACCTTTACTGGGCGCGTTCTCGCACCCTGGAGTACTTGAATTCGATTTTGCCGAGGCTCCCGCAGGGGGTTCAGACGGAGTTGGCGAAGGACTACACGTCCGTTGGTTGGGTCTATGAGTATGCGCTCGTCGATAAGAGCAAGAAGTATAGCCTGGCGGACATGAAGAGCTTCCAAGACTGGTATCTGCGTTATGCCCTGCAGTCTGTTCCGGGCGTAGCGGAAGTAGCCCCCATGGGCGGCTTCGTGCGCCAATACCAAATCAACGTCGATCCCAACAAGCTGTTGGCTTACAAAATCCCGATCAATCGAGTAGTCGAGGCCGTAAAGGGCAGTAACAACGATGTCGGCGCGCGATTGGTGGAGTTCACCGGGCGGGAATACATGGTCCGCGGGCGCGGCTATATCAAGTCCGTCAAGGACATCGAGGACTCGGTGGTGGGTTACAACCCCGCTACCGGAGCGCCGGTGCTTGTGCGGGATTTGGGAACGATTACGCGCGGCCCGGAGTTGCGCCGCGGAGTTGCGGAGCTCGACGGTCAAGGCGAAGTCGTCGGAGCGGTTGTGATCATGCGCTTCGGCGAGAACGCCAAGAAAGTCATTGAGAGCGTGAAGGCCAAGCTGGACGAAATGAAGTCGACTCTGCCGCCGGGTCTCGAGATTGTTCCTACTTACGATCGTTCTGAGCTAATTGACCGCTCGATTGAAAATCTAAAGGGTACTTTGATCGAGGAATTGATCATTGTGAGCTTGGTCATCGTGATATTTCTCTGGCACATCCCAAGCGCCATGGTTCCCATTATTACGATTCCTCTGGCTCTCCTGTTCTCCTTTATTCCTATGCACCTGATGGGTCTGAACGCCAACATCATGTCGCTGGGCGGGCTGGCGATCGCGATTGGCGCGATGGTGGACGCATCGATCGTGGTGGTGGAACAGACCCACAAAAAACTGGAACACTGGCAAGCCAAAGGCCAGCCAGGCGATTACAAAGACGTCATCATCGGCGCCATTAAGGAAGTCGGAGGCCCGAGCTTTTTTGCCTTACTGGTAATCGCGGTTTCTTTTCTGCCGGTCTTCACCTTGGAAGCGCAGGAAGGCCGGATGTTTAAGCCGCTGGCCTTCACCAAGAATTTTTCCATGGCCATCGCCGCAGTTTTGGCGGTCACACTGGTACCGCCTCTCTTGCTGCTATTTATCCGGCTGAAGAAATTGGCGTTCCGGCCGTCTTGGCTGGCCAATGTCACCAACGCGATAGCGGTGGGCAAGATCCACAACGAGGAAAACCACCCCATCAGCAGGCCACTGATGAAGATTTATCACCCCGTGATCGAATTTGTACTAGAACACAGGTGGAAGACCATCGCGGCTGCGGTGCTCGCCATGGCAGTCACGATCCCCGTGTATTTCCGTTTGGGCTCGGAGTTCATGCCCCCACTCGACGAAGGTGTTCTGCTCTACATGCCCACGACCCTGCCGGGCATGTCGATCACGCAAGCCAGCCAGATTCTGCAGACGCAGGACAAGGTGCTCCGGGGTTTCCCCGAAGTAGAACGAGTCTTCGGAAAAGCTGGACGAGCCGAAACCGCGACCGACCCGGCCCCTTTCTCCATGATGGAAACGGTCGTAGTTCTCAAACCCCACATGGAATGGCCAAAGAAGAAACGTTGGTATTCCAGCTGGGCGCCCGAGTGGATGCAGAGAGCCTTGCGACGCGCGTGGCCCGATCACAAAAACACCCAGGAACTCATTTATGGCCAAGGTGGTCTCAACGACGCCATGCAGTTTCCGGGTATATCAAACGCCTGGACGATGCCGATCAAGGCTCGCAACGACATGCTGACCACCGGGGTGCGAACTTCGCTAGGCATCAAAATCCTCGGGTCCGATCTCAGCAAGATCGAAGAGATTGGCGAGAACATCGAAATGGCGCTCAAAGGTATCCGCGGTACCACCAGCGTATTCGCAGAGCGCACCGCAGGCGGATACTTCCTGGACTTTGATCTGAAACGAGACGCACTGGCGCGTTACGGAATCACCGTTGGCGATGCCGAAGAGGTACTCATGTCGGCGGTCGGCGGGGAAAACGTGACCACCACCGTCGAAGGGCGGGAGCGGTACCCAGTTAATGTTCGGTATCTTCGCAACTACCGCAGTGATATTGGCGCCTTGGAGCGTGTATTGGTTTCCACTCCGCAGGGTACGCAAGTCCCACTGGCCCAGCTGGCTGACATCCGCATGCGGACCGGTCCCGGCATGATCCGCGATGAGAACGGCCGGTTGAGCGGATATGTGTACGTGGACGTCTCTGGGCGAGACATCGGTGGGTATGTCCAGGATGCAAAGAAGGCAGTTCTTGAGAATGTGAAAATACCGGCGGGCTACCAACTCGTGTGGAGTGGCCAGTACGAATTCATGCAACGCGTCCGGGAACGTCTAAAGATTGTAGTACCTATCACACTCTTCATCGTGTTCCTGCTGCTGTACTTCAATACCGGCTCGATCGTAAAAACCTTCATCATTCTTCTGGCCGTTCCGTTTTCCGCAATCGGTGCGATCTGGCTGCTCTATTTGCTCGGCTACAACATGAGCATCGCGGTTTGGGTGGGTCTGATCGCCTTGCTCGGCGTGGACGCTGAGACCGCGGTCTTTATGTTGCTGTACTTGGACCTCGCCTACCATGATGCGCAAAAGAAAGGACAGATGCGGAGCTGGGACGACCTGCGCGAGGCCATTGTTCAGGGCGCGGTCAAACGGCTTCGTCCCAAGGTCATGACTGTGGCCTGCATGTTATTTGCTCTGCTACCGATCCTGTGGTCGGTGGGAAGCGGAGCCGACGTGATGAAGCGCATCGCGGCGCCGCTGGTCGGCGGAATATTGATTTCCTTTTTGATGGAGCTGGTCGTCTATCCGCCCATCTTCGCCATCTGGAAGTGGAATTTCGAAGTGAAGCCCGAGATGCGGAAGCTGGAATCTGCGTCTGCATAAGGATGATTTCGATGATCTATGCGTGTGAAGTCTCGAAAGAACCTGGGATTCAAGGCGTTTGTGGGCTCTTTGGAAAAGGGACTGTCGGCGGAAGCGATTCCGAGAGATTCATCTTGGCACTTAGGGGAATTGTCGAACGGTTTCAGGTCACATGGGGAGTGACGCCGCTCCACGGGTCCGACTGCGGAGAGAGTGTTGAGATCGGGTTTGTTCTTGACCTGAACGGGACGCATAAGCCGGCTGCGAATCATGTGGGACGGACTTGCCGACACTGCACCAATTTGATGCTGGCCCTAAAAATCATCGGGGACTGGCTCTTGCCGCCGCAAGGAAAATGTTCATTTTGTGAGGTGCAGGCGTACAGCGACTTCGTTCGTGGCGGGCAAAAAGGTCAAGCAGATGCGTCCTCGACGAGGGCGCTTCGTCTTGTGAGTCATCTAGGCACGCGATGTCAGTTGGGAGCATGCCACCTTTGGTGCATGACAAAGATGAAAGCACGGCTGAACAGGATTGGATCGGTCGAACGAGGAAGGAGTTCGATTTCTACAGAATAGACGGAGTCATGAACATGGAAATTCAACGAGAAGCAGGGGCATCGCAAACGGGAAACGACACGAGCACTCCTACGAAACTGAAGGAGCTAGTGCAGTGCTTTCGGATCTGTTGGGAGGCCTTACCCGATTACTACTACGTACAAAAACAAAAACGCCCAGATCGGATTCACGCTCGAGTTGACGGGTACGCATGAGCAAGGGGTGGAACATCCGCTGCCTGGGTGCGAGCACTGCCGGAAAGTGTGGCGTGCATTGAAGGCCATCGCGGATTGGATCATTCCACGCGAAGAACGTGACTCCGATTACGACATCGTTCCTTTCGATCAGTCCATCCATTACGACGCAGGGCGAAAGTTCCGGTCGGACGTTTCGCTGAGAATCTGGATACGTCATCGCTCCGGGTTCGACCGTGAAGTGGATGCGTGCGAGGTCCGGTGCCTCGGCGAAATGACACAGCGGCTCGCGACGATCGGTGCGCGCAAGACGCAATGGGAATCGGACTCGGGTGCGGACCAAGGCGAACTTTTTCGAACAGCAGACCGGAGACATCTATGGCAAATGAAAGCGCAACAAGATCAGTGAGAGTAGCCTATTTTTCGATGGAGATCGCGCTGGAACCGGAGATCCCAAGTTACAGCGGAGGTCTCGGCGTCTTGGCGGGAGACATCTTGCGCTCTGCTGCTGATCTCGGGGTTGTGGTTCGCCAAAACTCTGGCCGACCCCTAATCTTGGCCGCTGTAACATTGTTACTGTGATGATTTTGGCGAGGGAGAGGTAGGGAAACGTGCCTGAAGAGAGTGCTATACTGTGCGTAATGGAGATCGTATGAGTTCGAGGGACAGCGTGATCGTCAAAAATCCAAATATCCTGAGCGGAACGCCGGTTTTTCGCGGGACGCGAGTACCCCTCCAACTTCTGTTCGATTCCCTGGAGCGGGGCCACACCCTTGAAGAATTTCTCGAAGGGTATCCGACCGTTTCACGCGAGATGGCCATCGCCGCGCTGGAAGAAGCTCAACAGCTGCTGTCGGCCCAGGCATGAATGCGCGTTCTCCTCGATGAGTGTGTGAGCGAAGGACTGCGCAACTACCTCGCCAGGCACGAATGTCAAACCGCCCGGTATGCTGGCTTCGCGGGACTTGAGAACGGTCAGCTCTTGACTGCAGCCGAGGCCGCGAAGTTCGACGTTCTCCTGACTGTGGATCGCGGATTTGAATACCAGCAGAACCTCGGACATCGGAAAATTGCGGTCATTATTTTCTGTGGTAAATCCGTCCTCTTGGAAGACCTCGTTCCTCTCATGCCCGTTTGCCTCGCTCACCTCGAGTCCATCGAGCCTGGCCAGGTCGTCAGAATCGAAAACAGCGGAAGTGAAGCGAGAAGCTGACTTGGCGGTCGGCACCACACGTAGAGCACATGCTCCGTGCAAGGGGGTTCGAACTTGGTGGGTTAACCGATTGGGATAAGAGAGAGTCCGGAATGGAATCGGAAGTGACGAACATTGAGTAAGCGTGGTAACGGAATATGAAGAGATCGGGCAAAGCAATGACAATGCCCCTGGCTGGCTGCTCGCCTTCGATTCGTTCGGCAAGCCCAGCGATCAGACCTGGACTTCACTCGGTCGTGACAGTGTAGGATTCTAACCAACTGAACTACGTCCCCAGCCGTGGAATCAACAACTTAGCTTAAAACCTTGCAAACAAGAGGCTTGCAAGATTCGCATACAGCGCACTGTTCGCCTGGATTGCCTGCAGTAGCCCTTCTTCCTGGACGAACTGCCCATAAACTGCCATTAAAAACGAGGTGCGCTCATGCGGGATTCATACTAACACAAATCCGTGGGAGAGGCGAAGCGGCATTCCTAATCGGTCGAATCGGAGGGCGGTACCTTAATAGTGGTCTGCAGCTACAACGGTCTTGTAAACCGTTGCCTGAGTGCCATAAAACTGTGAACAGAGTCGAATGCGTCTGCGTCGCAGGCAGGCGTTCTGATTGAGTCGGTAGGGATTCTTGGTGCCCTCAGCTGTGACAGCGCAGCAGCCAGAGGTAACTGATTATAATTTAAGGGCGCCGGTCGCCACCCTTGGCGCTCTACGGAATCCTCGGGAACTGTTATTGCACCTTAATTGCACCCAGATTTTCGCGAGACCAATCAATACAAGCGCGTTTATCGTTACTAATCAGGGTGAATTCAATCTTCGCGACGTCTTCGGTGAAAACGATCCCGCGCGTCGGCGCGCGGCCATCGACGAGCTCTGGGCCGAAGATGGCGTGTTCTACGATCCCAGCAAGAGCGCCATTCGTGGCCGCGACGAGATCGATCGTGTCGCCGGGACTGATTTCATCATTTCCCGGGGCGGTCGGATTGCTGCCCTCTATATGTTTTTCGACAAGCTGCCCTGAGCTGGAGTGTGTGGTGGTGAGGCCTCAACCCCATGGCGCGCATGTCGCGATTCTCGAAAACGGGCGGCGCGGTTATGAAAGGCACGCTCGAAGCCGTCGCGGCAGGGAATTGCGCTTTTTTCGGTGCGCATACAATTTGGCGAAGCACAGGCATAGCCTCCTTGGCTCCTTTGGTCGTTGCGAGCTTGTTAATTTTGTTGTATGGTGAGTGTATGGCGCGCATGATCTCGACAACGATTCGCTTGAACAAAGAGGATGTTCGTGCTTTGAAGCGCGCGAGGGCGGCGGGGCACTCCGCTTCGGAACTGGTTCGGAAAGGCCTGCGCGTCGTCGCCTCGCGATACTACACCGGTCGCCGACCGCCCTCTACGTTACTGTTTGAATCGACGGACACGAAGCTGGGAGACGAATCCGAGCTGTTTCGGGATCTCGAAGATTGAGTGGCCTGATCATCGCCGACACGGGAGGGCTCCTCAAGGCACTCGCCCGCACGCCTGATCACAAACCGACCTTTCCGGAATACCAAACGATTCTGACCACCGCGACCGTCGTGATAGTACCAGCGCTGGTGCTCGCTGAGGTGGACTACTTCCTCAGAGACAATCGGGCAGCCATGCGCAAGCTGATCGCCGAGATCTTCGATCCAGCGACCCGCTACGAGTACGAGCTGCCGCTGCCTTCCGATCTTGTTCGCGCGCTCGAATTCGACGCCAAGTTCAAGGAGCTCGATCTTGGATTAGTCGATGGCACGGTAGCCGCGCTTACTGAGCGGCGCAAGGTCTATCGAGTGCTGACCACCGATCGGCGCGACTTCGCCACAATTCGTGTAGGCCCGCGCTTCTTACGACCGCTCGAGCTCCTGCCGTAGCGACGCTGGTCCAAGGCCTAAAGTGGAAAATATTGTCAAAGGACCTTGCCGCGTCCATTCTCAAGAAGCGCTCAAACAAGTCTTGGAATTCGTGAGCAGGATGCTGCCCGCTTGTGTGTGCCAAAACGTCGTAATTGTAAGCAGTTGTGGGTCGTGAGTTGCACAATTGGTTGCACAACTGAGGCCGAACAGGAGCACTTTGTCCCGCACAGCGGCCTCCGCTCCGAACGTAAGCTATTGAATCCGAGCAACAGGGCGGTGGAACACGCAATTTGCTAAACCGTTGTAACGGTGAAAACTGCAGTTGTAATGCCGCCGATTGAACCAGGGTTAGGAAGAATTCCCGGATCATCCCGCTTCAGGGACAAAGATCGTTACTGATCGCGTATCTCCTGCCAGAGTCCGCCACTTGCCGCAGGTCGCGCCGCGGCGAAACCTGCCTGCCGGGTTAGGCAGGCCCCGAGGGCTGAGGCGAGGATCTGCATACGGCTCTTTCCCTGCAGTCCACCAACCCCGCCGGAATCTTTCCCTCTGGCGGGGTATTCTTTTGTTTGCTGCCTCATTGAGCCGGTTCGGTTTCTGAGCTGAAGTCCCTCGGAAAATAAACGCGACGTCCGCCGGCGTTCTTTGCCGGCGCTCCTTTTTTCCGGTTTTCCATCCGGCCAGACCATCGCCCTTCCGTTCCCGCCCCTTAGAGTAGAACGGGAAGGGAAGGTTCAAAGATTCACGCCCATCGCCCCGTGTGATTCAACCCTGGAGCAGCCTGCAGATGACCTCCTGCATCAGTGCGCCGCGTAACAGCAGTGAGGTCAGCTCGAATGTACCGCAAGGTGTGGGAATGCACAGCAAGGAGACAAAGGAAACAGGCAAAAAGGCCAGGGTAGAAGCTATCGGCCGTGACAGTGCGGGATTCTAACCAGCGACGGGGCAGCGTTCTAACCAACTGAACTACGTCCCCAACCGTGGAATCAACGACTTGCCGTAAAGCCCTAAGGAATAAGGCCGTTGCAAGTTTCGCATATAGCGCACGTCTTGCTTACGGTGCATACGGTAGCAGCTGTCCCTGCCGAAACCGCCAATAAACCGCTAATACATGAGTATCGGCTAAGTATTTTAGTTGTTGTAGATAGATGATACTATTCCAAAACAAATTCAATTTGCCTTTGGTCCAGATGTTGAATCCTTAGCTCGTTCAACCGTTGTAGGCCAGGCTCTAGCTTCTCCATGTTTTCCGGGTCCTTCCGATTGCGCTTGAGCCGGACACGTCTTATGTCCTTGGTAAGCTCAATTTCCGCCGGCATCAAGAGAATGGTGTGCAGGAGCTGGGATAAAGCCATCGAACTTCTCCCCAGGCACTCCCGCAGAAACCAGCAACTGATGTTCACGAAGCTGATGCGGAAGAATGCCATGATCTGGTCCAACTCCACGTCGATGTGATAGACGAAGTCTTTGCTTTGCAGGCGCAACCACTGCTGTTCGTATTTCCGCAGCCGGCGCAGCTCTTTCCCCCACTCCCCGTGGATCGACTTCATTTCCCGCTGGCAGCGGGCCCGCTCACGGGCCAGGGACTTGAGCCGGGCTTGGGCAATCTTCCTCCATCACTCGTTGGCCGTCCACCACCGGGCATCGGGAATGAATCCGACGCTCCTTCTCCAGGCACAGTGCTAACTGCTCTTCTTGGTCAGCCATGGCCTTCAGGGGGACACCCAGCTTTTTCCTCCAGACACTGATCCGCGCTTGCAGTTCCTTCTGTTTGTTCCGTACGCGCTCGTCAGGCAGCTTCTTTTTCCCATAGCCCGCTACTCGGTTCAGGCAGGCAAACGACTTCATGCTGCGGAACTGCAGTTCTTCCCGCGGCCAACGGTCAAAGTAGGTCTTGACCACCAAGCTCGCCCCCACTGCCTGGCGGGGAAGGCTGGTGATCAATATTGTAGTCTTGCCATAGTCCCAGTCGATCCGCACCGCCCGCACCACCCCTGGCGAATTGTTATTTCGGGTAACCACAGGGCATGTAACATTGTTACGTCCTAGAGAGCAACCAGGCTGGTGCGCCCCATGTTCATCCTCTCAATGTCGCTGATTTCAAAGGGATTCGGGCCGGACAGCATTTTCGATAGGGACAAGTCGACGTCGCTGCAAGTCTCGTCGAAAGCGTCGTAAGTCAACCAGCCCAACAAGTAAATGCCAACGAGATTCTCTCGGAGTATTAAGGCTCATTTATTGCGGCACTCTATCAATGAACAGGTAACCCGAAGAGTGCGTCCCGCAAGCTGCAACGCCTGTCGCCAAGTCACCCAACTAGAAGCGGTAGATGATGCCGGTGGAAAATCTGAAATTGTTCTGGGAGCCGCCCCCAAATTGCGTTAGCAAGTAGTCCACTTGCCCCACACGCCAGGAAAATTTGTCCTTCAGGCTGTAATCAAGGCCGGCCCCGAGGGCCATCGAAAAAGACGAGTTGCCAAAGCCACCAGAGCTCAGATGCGCTCCTCCCAGCAGCAAGTGCCCAAAGGGCGAGAACCGCCCCGGCATGGAGACTTGTGGACCGAACAGAAACGTGTGCGTGGATGCGCCGGTTCCGCCGCTGAACGACCCGTAATGCCCGTCAAAATCAGCAACGCCCCCGAGCCAATCCCGGAATCGGTATTGTCCTGCAAGCTCCCATCCGTTCAGATTGGTCGAGGGGTTTGTGTGGAAATGCAAGTAGGAGTAGCCTCCAAACACTTCCACCTTGTTTTCGTCTTGCGCTCGAGCACCGAGTGCGGCGAAGCCACACAATCCAAATACCAACAGCATTTTTCGCAGCATAAGAATCCCCTTCTCCTAAAGATTGCATTTCAAGGAATCACCGGGCGACTGCTGGTGGCCGACCGCGCTGGGGAGGTCAGAGACACCATTTTTGAGCTGGTGAAGAACGGGCCGAAGGGCCCCGAACAGCTGGGAGAAGAATTATACACTCAGAAGTTGTCGCGGCTGCACTGACCAGCCGCCGGGGCGCGAGTGTGGCCGATGTAACAGGTCACCTTATCCGCGACTAACGCTCAAAATCCGACCACCACGCAATCTTTGAATCAGGGGCGTTCCCACCGAAGGACTAAGGGGCCCAAAGGTGCAGTTCTGCGCTTGCTGATGGGATGTCGTCGAAGAAGGAGCGAGGCCGACCGTGACAGTGTGCGGGAACAGGGCAGCGTTCTAACCAACTGAACTACGTCCCCAACCGTGGAATCAACAACTTAGCCTAAGACCCTACAAATAAAGCCTTTGCAGGATTCGCATACAGGGGCGAGCCGGACAGCATGCCATCAAGAAGTTGGAAGGGCTGAAGCCGGGCGAGGGGCGGTGGCAGATTCGATGGAGGGAACATCGGCTGCGTTAGGGTATTTTTGGAAGTGAAGTGGTGCTTCATTCGTTCCGACATCGGAAGGAAGCGTACTGACTTCGGGGCGAAGGGATGGAAGGCGGGAAACGGGCGACCAACCCCAACGGTGGCGCATCTAAGTAATTGGGGAAGCGATTTCTATCCTTGGTCAACGCTTCTTGAACACTCGCTGCTCCTCTTAAATTTTTTGGTGTGCCCCTGATTTTTTGCAATTTTCTTGACGTCCCTTTAATCCTTTTGCACTACTTTCCGAATTCTGAAACGGCTGGGATATTCAACTCATCTAATATAATGAAGTGAGAAAGAGGTGTTATATGCGACTGCCTTGGATGAGAGCAATCGCGAGCTTCCTCTTCTCCGCGACCTTATCTGCGCCCGCTTGGGCAAATGCGAACGCAAATTCCGCGGTACCAGGAACTCTAAATTATGTGGAAGGCAAAGTTTCGATAGGAGAGGAGACGCTCGACTCGAAGTCGATCGGATCGGCCGAGGTGAAACCTGGGCAATCATTGACGACGGGAAGCGGGAAGGCGGAAGTTCTGTTGACGCCCGGCGTGTTTCTGCGAGTTGGTGACAACAGCACGGTGACGATGATTTCGCCGGGCCTTACGGACACGGAGGTTCGAATCGAAAGAGGCCAAGCGATGGTGGAAGTCGAGGAGATACATCCGGAGAATGATATTCGCGTTACCGTAGACGGAGCGACGGCGCGAATTCTGAAGACTGGACTGTATGACTTCGACTCGGATGCAGGATGGGTGCGCGTCTATGACGGGCAGGCCATCGTGAAGGACGGCGACAGGCAGGCGAAGGTAAAGGGAGGACGCGAGTTGGACTTTGCGGCGAGCGGCCAGCTCAAAGCGGAGAAGTTCGACAAGAAAGCGCACGAGGAAGGCGATTTGTATCGCTGGAGCAGTCTGCGATCTGGTTATGTGGCAGAAGCGAATGTGGATGCGGCTGGAATGTATGCGGCGAACGGATTTGGTCCGTGGGGACCTAGCTGGTCGGGCGCGGGTTGGTATTGGGACCCATGGTTCGACGGATTCACTTTCATTCCTGGAGATGGAATTTTCTATAGCTCCTTCGGCTGGGGATTTTACTCGCCGTGGTATGTGTATGGCGCGCCGTTTTATGGATACGGCTACGGACGCTACGGCTACGGGGGGCACTATTATCATCACTTCAGCACGGACGTGCATAGCTGGGGGCCCGGAACCCATTACGTCGCGGGCCAGAATTACTCGGGCGGGATTTACCGTGGACCGGGATCGGTGGGACGCGGCTTTCAGTCTAGGCCTGGGGCGACCGGCGGATCGCGAGGCTTCGGAGGCTCCCGCGGCGGTGGATTTGAGGGCGGCGGATTCCATGGAGGCAGGGGAGTTGGTGGAGGAGGCTTTCATGGTGGCGGTGGCGCCCATGGCCGCTGACACAACTCGCAAACACCGTATGTCGGGCTTCGTTGGTCTGACGACGGCGCGGAGTTAGCGGAAGATGCGGTTGGAAGGAGCACAGACTGAGGTCTGTGCTCCTTGCGCCTAGGCGCCACGCGCCTTGTGCTTTTTTCCGTCGATCATTTCGTGCAAATGGGCTGCGGCGTGTTCAATGTCATAGGTGATTGGCAACACTGCGCTTTCGATGGTCTCCGGGGTCAAAAGGCGTCATGCCTCGATTCGCCAAACGATTTTTCTTCGAGCGCTGCTACTCAACGGCGTGCTAAATGGCGCTGATGATCGCGCACAACGTACTAGCTTATCTAGTGGGGACGCCGCGGGGTCGGCTAAGCAAGCTGGAGAAGCAGTTTCTCGAACGGCCTTGGGGGCAGGTCAAACAGTCTGTGGAAGTGAAGCTGCTGCCTCGAGAGGGAGAACTCTACATTTTGGCTCGCAGCGAGGGACGTCGGCAGAAATAACGTGCCATCCGCCAGCGTCGGCTCAAACATCTGTGGGCTTGGCTTCGGGAACTGCAAGGCCAGGAGCTGACGCGCGACGAGTTGCTGCTGAGACTGGGAGCGGCCAAAGCCGAGGCGGGCCGCGTCTATGGTCTGGTCGAAGTGCAAGTGCCGAAGCCGGAGCAGCCGGTCAACGCCGAGACGTTCGCCTTCTGGTTGCGCAAGGACAAGCTACGGCAAGCCTTTCGCCGGGAAGGTCATTATCTGCTGCGCTCGAATCTACGTGAGGAAGACCTGGCCCGGCTGTGGCAACACTACGTTCAACTCACGGAGATCGAAGCCGTCTTTCGCGCTCTGAAGAGCGATCTGGCTATCCGACCGATTCATCACCAGAAAGACTCGCGCATTGAGGCACATATCTTCGTATCGTTTTTGGCTTTTTGTCTGTATGTCACGCTGAGGCAGCGCTTGCGAGCTCTGGCACCGGGCCTGACTTCTCGAGCTGTGCTGGAAAAGATGTCCGCTATCCAAATGGTGGATGTACGGGTGCCCACGACCGATGGGCGGTTGCTGATTCTCCCGCGATACACGCAACCGGAGAAGGATCACCAGATCCTTCTCCACGAATTGCACCTGCAGCTCCCGGCTCAGCCACCCCCCAGGATTCTCCAGCAGGAAATAGAGAGTGTCGTCGAAGGGGCAAACTTGTAGTGTAGTGAAGACCTTTTGAAGTCTCGGACGTAGAATCAATAACTTGCAGAAAAATTAAGGCCCAGTTGTCAAAGTCGGGCTAGCTTTGAAAAAAGCCTCTTCTGTGCTTCGCCAAAATTCTATGCGCACCGAAAATAGCGCGATTCCCTGTCGCGACGGCTGTTCCATCTAAGTTATCCCTTCATCCCCGAGCGCCCTCAGCAACTCAGCCAGCAATAAACCGCCGCGCAGCCGCACCGCACGTAACGAACGCTACTTCCCCACCACCAAAATCGTAAACGAATCCACCATCGTCCCTCGCCCAGGCGGCTCTCCCGACGCTGGCGGTGGTGGTGGAGTAAACTCTGCCCCAATCAGCAAAATATGTCCCGTCTTCTCATCCAACGTCAACATCTTCGCGCTCTGCATCATCTGCACCGTCTGTTCCACCTCAAAACCAGTCGGGCTCTTCTCCTTAATCACCGTCAACGTCCCATCCCGCTGCGAACTAAACGCTTCCATCGTCTCCGGATTAAACGTCGCCCCATCCACTCCATTCCCGATCGGTCAAGATCGTAATACTTTTCCCGTCCACCGAACTCAATATCGCCATCAGCGCCGGCTCGTGGCACGCCGCAAACAGCACATGATTCTTCACATCAAACGCCAAACCGCCCGGCACGCCGCACTTCCCCGCCAAATCATAATGCGCCGTCACCGTCATCGTCTTCGCGTCCACCACCGCAATGTTGTGCTTGTCCTCGATATCTACATATAGATGTCCCTTGCCGTCCGTCACCGCCTGCTCCGGCGCTCCTCCCAAATCAATCGTCCCGGCGATTGACCCGTCCGCCGCGTTAATCACCGTCGCGTTCGGCGCCCAATGACTGAACACGTACACTCTCGCGTTAAACGGATCAAACAAAATCCCGTCCGGCCCGCCATCCACGTCAATCGACTTGATCGTCGCCAGCGTCTTCGTATCCCACATCACTACCGGCTTGCTGCTCCCAAACCCATGTCCAGACTTCGGGTCCACCGCCGCTCCGCGCGCGCTCGCATTCGCAATCGTCCCGACCGGGGCCAGCGTATCTAAATCAAACACCGTAATCCGCGCTCCCGTCTGCTCCGTTCTCGGAATGTACAATCTCCGCCCCGCGTCATTCGCATAAACACAATCAAACCCGCCGTCCCCGCTCACTTTCGCCGTCTTCAAAACTTTGTAAGGCCCTTCACTCGCAGCCTGCTGCGCCACTCCGCTTGCAGCCAAGATCAACATCACCATCCCCACGCTCGTCGCGACCACCAACACCACACCCTGTCTCCGCATAAAATTCCTCTATTGCGCCCGAAGTTCCAATTCACCCATCCTGTCGCGGCGCAGGATACACCGACTCAGCGCCTCGCACGTTAAACGGAATTGATCTCTTGGTTAGCTAAGATAGGCCACCGGCGAGGTGGCATCGCGCATATCTTTCAGCTGCTCCTCGGTCGGGATGCCTCTGTCCATCACCCAGACGCGCTTCGCTTGTCCATATTGCTTCTCGATCTTGCCCAGAAAGGACTTCAGCGTAGTCTTCTCACTGGTGTTTCCCGCCATCACCTCATAAGCCAGCGGCAGTCCGTCTGGCGTCACCACCAGAGCGATGATGACCTGCACACAGTCTGGGCGTTTGTCCCGGCTGTAGCCAAAGCGCCGCTTCCCACTCGTCGGCGGATCGCATTCGAAATAGGTGCTGGTCAGGTCGTACAGCAGCACCTCAAATTCCGCGTGGAATAATTCCTGCCAGCGTTCCCGCAGAAAGCTGAACAGAGCGGCCTTGTGCGCGAGCAACTTGTCCTGACAGCGGTACAAGGACTGCAGCTCCATGGCTTCTCCCGATCGGCCCAGCAAATCGGTCATGGCGCTGTGCAGGTACCACTCGCGGTGTAGAGGCCACTCGCTGCCCGGTGAGATCAGCCGATAACTCACCAACGTCTTGAGCACGTCGAGCCAGTCGGTTCCCTCGCGGCTCACCCCCAGCCGCTCTCTCCAGAAATCGTCCAGCTGCAGTTGCTGCCGTAATTCCCCGCTCAGCCAGCACGCTCCCCACTGGCGCGGCCGCTTGACCTGAAGCTCACTCAAACGGACATGCACCACTTCATGCGCCAATTCCGGGGCCTGCCGATCCTCCGGAAAAAGTACCACCTGATGCCATTCGCCCCGAGGCTCTTCGAAAACTTCGATGCATCGGCACCAGGCAGTTTTTTGGCTGTCGTTGATTTCCCCCAGGTAGAGCACTTGCCTCTGCACGACACGCTGCGAGGAACCCCGTCGGTTCTCCACGATGCTCCAGTAGCTCTTTGCCATCCTTCACGCGAAGCGTGCAGCGCAAAAACATGCCGCCATTGTGCATGGCTAATCCCGGCAATCAAGGGCGTGGGTCTTCACTACAACGACTCGCGGGGAAAGCGCTACTGAAAGGGAATACACTTATCCCTTGGAAGCCGCCAAAATTCGGCGAAATGAACTCCCAGTTGTCAAAGTCGGGCTAGGATTTCGTTCCGAATTAGCTCAGAATACCGGCCGATCAAGGCTCGTTTGACATTGAGCCACTCCTGGGCCTCGGTCTGTTCTTTTTGAGCGCTGGCGATCTGCGCACGAACAGCTTCGGGGGCTGGCCCGCCGGGAATGGTGCGGATTCCAATGAAATGGACTGGGTCGAGAGCGCGCAACCATACTTCGCGCGGCTTGCTGAGCTTCTTTCCCACGACTTCCGGCGCGAGTCGCTCGATCTCGGTAACCAGGCGTTCGGGAGAATCGTCGCGACCGGCGGCGCGCACCGACGCAGCTACCAAGCGATGGGCCATTCCGAAGCTAATGTTTTCTTCGCGGACGAGTGTGTCGGCTAGCTCTGTCACGGTTAGGAAATTTCTGTTGGCCGCATGGCACATTCGCTCGCGATCCACTTCGGCGTGGCTCACGACGCCGGCAAAAAGGCGCAGTGCCCGAGAAGCGTCGGCGCACATGGCAAAGGCCAAGGGCTGGAGATCATCTTCGCTATCGACCACATCCCCGAAGGGGGTATTGTGCGCGCAACTCAGCACTGCCTGGGCCTGGCCGAACGCCTTGCTCGCCAGAATTCGGACGTGTTCCAGCGCAACGGGATTTCGTTTTTGCGGCATGATGCTGCTGATTTGGACGTAAGCATCGCTCAAACGTAGAAAACAAAATTCCGGCGTGCACCACACTAGGAGGTCTTGAACGAGTCTTCCCAAGCTAAGCATCAAGACTGCGATGGCCCCGGCGGTCTCCGTTAAGTAATCGATCGCACCGATTGCGCCGTAGGAATTCAACTGCAGGCCCTCAAAACCAAGCATGCGGGCCGTGTAATCGCGGTCAATCGGGAAGCCAGTCGTGGTAATGGCGCACGCGCCGAGCGGGTTGCGATTAACCGTGGCGAAGGCGGCTCGCAAGCGCTGCATATCGCGACCAAGGAACTCTACAGCGGCGAGCAAGTAATGAGCCAGTGTCGTGGGCTGCGCCGGCTGCGTGTGCGTGTACGCCGGCATGATGGTATGCAGGTTTGCGGCCGCGACATTGAGCAGCACCGTCCGCGCGTCTGCGGTCTCTGCTGTAATCCGTAAAATCTCCTGGCGCAGGCACATGCGGTACATGGTGAGGTCGATATCGTTGCGGCTGCGCGCGGTGTGGATCCTGCCCGCCACATCTTCGCCGCAGGATTCGGTCAGCAGGTGTTGTATGTAAAAGAACAGATCTTCGGAACCCCCGTCGTATCGCGCGCCCAGGATCTTGGAGTGATCGAGTTCAGCAATGGCTTCCAGGAGAAGAGATGCAACTGCCTTTGGAAGGATTCCCTGGCGCGCGAGCATTAGAGTGTGGGCCGTATGAATCTCAAGGAGCGCGTCCAGGAAATACTTTTTGGCGTCTTCGAAGTTCACCGCAAGTACAGTTTCGGCGTAGACCGGAGCAGGGAAGGATTCTGAGGACCGCGACGGCACTTCGGAAGTCTGGCCTGGGTCCTTCAACGTGCGCACCCTTCCGCCGAACAGAATTCAGAGCCATGTGCCCGGGAACAGCAGCCCTTAGGCTGGGAGAAAATCATCCCAACACCTCTCGCCTCTTATTGTCCTGCGCATCGCAACCACTGGACAGCCAGCGTACTGCTGCTACCACCGAACGCCCAGCCCGAAATTGAGAATTCGGCCCTGGAGAACGGTGGAGAAGCGCGGGAAGGTCGTCGGTAAAGTAGCTCCGGCTGGCGATAGCTGCCCACAATGCGTCGGGTCGAAGGCAAAGTTGTTAGTCTTGCTGGGGCATCCTGTGCTGTCGACGGTTACAACCGTATTCAACGAAGTCACATTGGGGTGATTGAAAATATTGGTGGCTTCCGTCAAGAATTGCGCCCGGATACGCTCTTTCAAAGTGAAAAGTGTCCTCGTATAACGCAGGTCAAACTGAACGACATTGGGCCCACGCACGGTATTGCGCCCGATGTCAAGCGGACGATTTAAGCTCGTAAGCAGTGAGTCGCCGTTGAGAGGCACGTTGGTGCGGACGGTGATGTTCTGTTCGTCTCCTGAAGCGATGTTTGTCAGCACGCCGAATTCGTTGTCATTCAGCAGGCGATTTGCAACCGAGTTGTCGACCTTCACGCGCGGTGACCACAGTGCACTCGCGGTGAAGGACTGCGGCCGGTTGATATAGCTGTTGCCGCGGTCGCGGAGCCGGTCGGTGGTGTCTTCGACATAGACGAGGTTCTGCTCGAAACCGTTCACGTCGGGCGCGTCGCTGATCGTGTGAGAATAGATGTAGTGCCCGCTCACCAAGAGTCCGCGGGAGAAGCGGTGTTCGTAATTCACTTCAAGCGCGTTGTACTTTGAGCTGGCTCCCACGTCCTGCAAGGTCACATTGTTGAAGGAGGGGTTCGCGCGCGTTCCGGCGTTTACCCGCGGATCAAACACGGGCCGACCATCGAGAAGCGTGCCAAGCGGATTAATCAGGTTGATGTTGTGCAGCCACTCGAGCTGCCGCCCAGCTGTATTCACAAAGGCAAGCGTGACAGCGTCGTTTTTGGTAAGTTCGCGCGAAACCTGGATGGTCGCGGTCAGCGCGTAAGCGTTTTTGAAATTCGGAGTGACTGTAAAAACCGACGGAGTTGCAGGCGCCGTCGCGGTAGTCAGTGGCTGAGGGAACGGAGGAGCGCCCGGCTGTCCTGGGGAGAGCGACGCGTTAAACGAGCGCCCGGAGCCGTCGTTGGAAAGGGCGTTGAACCAGAGATTCGTTGGTGGAGCGTCATAGAACATGCCCCACGACGCGCGCACTACGGTTTTGCTGCCCACTCTCCAGGCCAAGCCTAGGCGCGGCGACACATCGCCGGCAGGATTATTGAAATTGCGTGAGAAGGGGAACGGAGCGGAGGCATTAGGATTCGGAGAGAGGAAACGATCGTACCGAACGCCGTAGGTCACGAGCAGCGACGGCCGCAACTGCCAGCTATCCTGGGCAAACAAATCGAAGAAATTGGAGATATAACCCGCCCGCGTGTTTCCGATGAGAGCATTTACGCTCGCGTAGGAAAACGGGTTCGCGCCGCTCACCGCGGCTTGATACGCCGCAATTGTCGGGAAGACGTACTGCGTGAAGCTGTCTCCTTCCTGCACGTCGATGATGCGCGAATAGCCGAAACCGGTCTTGAAAGTATGCGGGCCACGAATGTAGGTGAGATTGTCGTTCCAACTGGGTATTTTTTCCGCCAACACGTCGCCTGTGGCTGTACTTCCGCTGAAATTTGCCACGCCCGAAATCGTGACGGCGGGTTGCGGTCCGGTCAGTGGACCGGCGATGTGCTTCTCGTTCCGGTAGGGATAAGAAAAACGGAACTCATTGAGCAGCCGGGGTGAAATCGTGCTCACCCACTCGAGCCCTCCAACGTGGGCTCGGTCGCGGAAGTCGGCTTCCGCAGCGATCAAGTTCATTCCGCCTACGGCGGTGTTGAAGGGATACTCGTTGCGGAAGTAGTTCACGCGAACGAACACGCGATTTGTTTTGGTGATGTCCCAGTCTCCGCGCACGTCCAGGAACTGAGCGTGCTGGACGGAAGGCGCAGTCCCGAATTGCGAAGCGGGAATCCCGGCAGCTTCGAGAGCCGTCTGGTTCAAAGCACTGACGGTAATCGGAACGGGAAGCGCGCGGTACAAGTGCTCGTAGGCGCCGTAAATAAACAGCTTGTCTTTCTTGATGGGGCCACCAGCATTCATGCCGAAGGAATTCATCAACAAGTTAGGCTTGGGCGCCGCAGGAGACAGAAGAATTGGTCTCGCGGTGGCATCGACAGGACCGCGGATCCACTGGAACATGCCATGGAGCTCATTGCTGCCCGATCCCGTGATGACGTTATAGATGTTGCCGGTAGTCCCGCCAAATTCCGGAGCGAAGCTGTTGCTAACCGTTTGGACCTCACTGACGTAAACGGAGGAGATCGGGAAGAGGCGAAGTCCGTAGCGATCGCTCTCCGTATCGGTCATTCCATCCATCTGATAATTGACTCGGTCCACAAAGCCATTGGTGTTCAGCGTGCGAGGGATGCCCAGCTCTGGATTGGGGTGCCCGCTGACGCCGGGCTGGAACATGATCCAGTTATAGGGATTGCGCGAGGTCAGCGGAAGCGTTTCTACTTCGGCCTCGCTGATGGTGCGGCTGATATTTGTCCGGGCGGGATCGACCACGGGGGCGCCGCCGCTGACTTCGATGGACGTGCTCACCGATCCCAACCTGAGAGCGCCGTCAACCACCGCCTCCCGTCCGGCCTGGAGGACGATTTCGGTAAACTTCAGCGTCTCGAAGCCGTTCTTGGTAATCGTGACTGTGTAGGTTCCGATCGGCAGCGAAGCGATGACATAGTAGCCGTCTTCGGCCGAGGCGATGCTTCGGGTATACCCGGTAGCATTGTTGACTGCCGTCACGTGCGATCCAGCCACAGGCTGATCGCTCGGGTCGCTAACGCGGCCTCGAATTGTGCCGTTGATGGACTCTGATTGTGCCCAGATCATAGACGCGGATGACAAGAAAAGTAGCAAAGCCACTGTCACAAGATTCCAATTGTGCAAATATGCAAAGAAAGACAGACGCCCTTTAGAGATCATTTTGCCCCCACTGTTTTCCCCCGACGCGAACTTCGCGAACGCAAGACATTGCAAATTACATTAAGACAGTTTCAGAGTGTTCGTCAATTTCCCCGCTCACAGGTGGAGCGGGCGGCGCTCAAGTCTTTCAAAAGCAGCGGAGGATTGCGCTAGATGAAAATCGCCGCGCGACGTGCTAAAGCCAGGGGAGGGAACACGGATGATCAGCGAAGGCGGCATCGTGAGACGCCCGGTCCGGAGCCGAATTTGGATTCTGCGCTCGCACCACTCTCCTTAATTCCAGCGGATGGATTCGCTTAAGCCCTTGGTATGTGAGTGGCGTTGGACCATGCTAACGCCAGGACGACAGCGAATACCAAAGCATTGGCCGGAATGTACAAATTGAAATCGGCCAGGCTGTGAAGCAGGATTGCGGTAATACTCCCGAGACAAGCCAAGGAAATGGCTTTGTCGTGCTCCCGACCGGCTCTGCTGCAATGCCGGACGGTTAGTCCCAAGATCCAGAAGATTGCGCCGAACACAAGGACGCCGCCGGGCACTCCCAGCTCAGCAGCGATCTGCAGATAATCGCAGTGGGCATAGTCCACGAGATGACTGAGAAATGCAGTTTGCACGGAGGGATAAACAACGGCGAAAGTCCCGAATCCGCTTCCAAGAAGAGGGTCACGACGAATTAAATGCAGCGTATCGCGCCAGATCGAAAGGCGATCCTGTCCTGGGTGGTTGTATTGGTCGTCAAGCGTCTCAAAGCGGGTGATCACGGGATCGCTTCCGATCCAAACAGAAAGACCAACAATCCCGAGAAGAAACAGGACCCCGGTGGCAATACGGGTCCTTGGCGGCAGCGATGATGTCCCGGCGCGCGCGAATATCGCAATCAGGGAGACGAGCGCAGAGATGATTCCCATCCGCGAGCGCGAGAAGACCAGGGCCGCGAAGAGCACCGCCGCTACGAAAATCCAAAGCGCCAAAAAAGGGAATTCCGTACTGGAGAGAATCTTTTTCATGCGGTTTAGTTCGTCCGGCGCCTTCCGGCGCAAGGTCCAAATCTTTTGTAAGGCCATGACGACGGCAAAGGGCAGAATCATTTCCAGCAGTCCAGCATAGTGATTCCGGTTAATGTAAGTGCCCGTTGCCTCTTGCAGATAAAATTGCTTCACATAGGTAAAGATCTGCTGCCAACCGGTCAAGTACTGAATCAGACCGTAGAAGGCCTCGAACATACCGATCGTCAGGAGACCGAAGACGAGCCGTTTTTGGGCTTTTTGCTCCGCACCTAGCATGAGAACGACATAGAAGGCAGTAACACAAGTCACAAGCATCAGCAGTTGTGAAACCGTCTGATAAGGAGCGGCGCTGATCGTGAAAAGGGAGTGAGGGGGATCAGCCGCTCGGATTCCCAGTGCTGGTGCGATGGAAATGGGGAGCGGAAGAATTTGTAAGAGAACGAGGGCAAACAAAATGAACGGGACGGTGACAGGAAAACGGACAGCCGTTCCGGGGGAGCGTCGTCCCACTACCAGCTGAAGAATTCCGAGAAGGAGGACAATTCCTTGTGTTATAGCGAAAAACTGAGGAGCCGTGCCTCCGAACGCAAGAACTGCCACGGCAACAGCAACGAGAAGGCCCGCTTCAACAACGCGGCGTACGGATACGCTCACGGCGGGAATTCGTCCGTGGGTTATTTGGAAAGAGTTCTCCAAGAATCCGCTTCGTCAGAACTAGTCTTCCCGTGCGAATTTCCGTTCATACCGTACATGCCCAGGCCGTAATAGCCATTGGTATGAAGCCTCACGATATTCAGCACCACACCAATCAGATTCGCCCCTGCAGTGCGGATGCTAGATTGAGACTGCATGACCTGCTCGCGAGGCGTGGCCCCGCTTTTGACCACCAGGAGAACGCCATCGACCAACGAAGCGAGGATGCGGCTGTCTGCCAGAGTCAGGAGCGGCGGGGAATCAAGAATGACAAACGCGTACTCCGATTTTGCTGATACAAGAAATGCTCCCATACTCTTCGAAGACAGGAGTTCCGCCGGATTCGGAGGCACAGGTCCACAGAGTAGAAGGTCGAGTCCTGGCGATCCCGAGGGGCGCACCGCCTCGCGCCAGTCCTGCTGGCCGGTGAGGTAGCTCACCAGGCCCAGTTTCTCACGCATTCCGAAAAGGCTTTGCAAGGAGGGGAAGCGAAGGTCCGCGTCCACGAGTAATACGCGCTGGCCGAGTTGCGCGAGAGAGAGCGCCAAGTTGGTGGCAACGGTGGTTTTTCCTTCTCCTGGTTGCGTGCTGGTAACAAGCAAGGAGCCTGGAGGATGATCGGCTGTGGAAAGTAAAACGGAGGCGCGCAAACTGCGGAACGCCTCGACCAAGGCTGCTTGGGGCTTTCCACGCTGGTCAATGCGATGCCAGTACGCCCCGGGGGTGCTCGCGGTTCCATTTTGGCTGGACCTAAGAGTGCTTGCGCTGTCGAGCAACTTGCGAACGCTTGACCGATCGCCATTCAAATGGTGTACCGAAGGAATTAGGGCCAGTGCCGGTAGTCCAAACAACCTCTCCACATCGTCAGCGCCCTTTAGCGTGTCGTCGAGGCGCTCCTGGAGGAATGCCGCGCTGATTCCTAGACCGAGGCCGAGCAAAGAGGCCACCGTCAGGTTCAAAGGGATTTTTGGCGTTGCGGGCTTGACCGGCGGCACGGCGGAATCCACGATACGAATGTTGGTGGCCTTCAGGCTTGCGGAAACTCCCGTCTGTTTTAGAGTTTGAAGTAATCCCTCGTACAATTGTTTGTTCGTGTCCACTTCGCGTTTGAGGATGTTGTACTGAA
>QHYH01000232.1:1603-4970 GCA_003223215.1 Acidobacteriota bacterium | reverse complement strand
GGCGAGCCCATCAAGGCGCGCGTCCAACCGTTCGGCTTCCTCGCCGCGGCCTGGGGCCTGGCACAAAAGCTTCAACTCGTCTCCCTCATCGACCGGCACGTTCCCAAACGTCAGCAAGGGGCCAGCGTCGGTCAATATCTCGTGCTGGCTGCGCTGAACCGCCTGACCAGCCCCAACAGCAAGGCCCGCATGGCCCAGTGGTATAGAAAGACTCCTCTGCAACGCTGGCTTCCTCTCTCCGCTAAGGGCTTGCCGCAAAATAACTTTTACTATTATGAGTGTAGTGATTGTCCGCTGCGCGGGAGAAGCGAGTAGTTCCACTCCGGGTTCTGCCGGTGCGGCTGAAGATTGAGTTCCTTCATCTGCTCGTTGCTGATCTTCACTCCAGTCTCATAGCGGCCCTTGTCCAGTACGGCTTGG
Source organism: Acidobacteriota bacterium (assembly GCA_003223215.1). Classification (GTDB taxonomy): domain Bacteria; phylum Acidobacteriota; class Terriglobia; order Acidiferrales; family UBA7541; genus Acidiferrum. Next base: position 4,550 of record QHYH01000232.1, on the reverse strand, counting down.
ATGCGCAGCCCCTGTTTTGTTTTCGTGGCGCTGATCATGTTCACCACAGTCTCGAAGCTGACCAGGGGCTCTCCTTTCCAGTTCATGCTGATGAAGGAAAACATCCGATGCTCGATCTTGTTCCACTTGCTCGTATTACGGGCCCGAGACCGTAGTACGAGTAATGTGGCGTGTATTGTTATGCAGAGTTGTGCAGGCGACCTGCCGCCTATCCCACTTCCTGTCTGAAAGATTCGCTGATTCTGTGGGCTGCACTACTCCACATAATCGTGACGGCTTTCTTGGGCCCAAATGCGCCGATGGGACAAGGACTTCGTGCTATCGGCCGAGCAGGGAGAAAAAGCAGCAGCACCATCAGCGGAAAGCGCCAACAACTCTATAGGCGCTGAATTCCTTCTCTGGTTGCACCAGGTTTAGTGGCGGTTTCAGAGAGAATGAACCCCTTTCATTCTTCTCTGGAGCGGCCCAATGAATCGCCGTTGCCTTTACTGCCGGCAGGTCTTTCAGCCCAACCGTTATCATCCTCAACAACGGGTTTGCAGCCAGCCTGCATGCCAGAGCCAACGCCGTTCCGATTATCATCGGCAGAAGATCGCTTTCGATCCGGTGTATCAGCAAGTCTGCTTGGACAGTCCGCGGAAGTGGCGCAAGACGCACCCGGACTATTGGAAGAAATATCGCCAGGACCACCCCCGGCAGGTGGAACGAAATCGCCGGAAACAGCGCTTGCGCAACCAAAAACGGCGGCTGTCAAATCTTGCAAACAACACCTTGGCTCCCTCCCAAATGCCTGGTGTTGAATCACTTATTTCTCCGATTTCTTGCAAACAACATCCTTTTGGTGTCGCTCCAGCAGCTGGGTTATAAGCTCGCTCATGCTGTCAGACTTCTTCCAGTCGCGCGCGCGGATCGAGGCGCTTCGGGATGGTCCTGCGGGGTCCCGGCTGGAAAGCTTTGCTCGAGCTTTATCGGAGGCGGGCTACGCCACGATTACTGCGCGCAGACATCTTCGAGCGGCGGAACACTTCGTCTATTGGGCCCATCGCCACGGCCTGCCAGTGTATAGGTGGAACGAGTCATTTCTTGCGCGATTCGACCGCCATTTGAGTCGATGCCACTGCCCACACTACAAGCATACGAAGCGGCTGGAAGTGGTCCATGGTGCGCGCCTGTTCCTCACCTACCCGCGAGATGACCGGATCATTACCTTGCGGGCGGCCAAGCCCCCGGCTCGCGATACCGCTCTGTTGTCGACGTTCTGTCAGTGGATGCGCCAGCAGCGGGGTACTTGTGATGTGACCCTCCACAACTACCGCATTTACATTCGCGAGTTGCTTCGGCGGCTTGGAGAGGAACCAAGCCGATTTGATGCACACCGATTGCGAGCGTTTGTTCTGGAGAAGAACCGTTCCTGCGGATGGGGGACGGCTCAAAATTGTGCCAACGCACTTCGCATGTTCCTGCGTTTCCTTATCGCCCAGGGCCAATGCTCTGTCGGGCTGGATGCCGCCATCCCCACGCTGGCTCATTGGCCTCTGGCTTCTCTCCCACGCTACCTTTCGCCAGAAGATGTGGAACGCCTGATTGCTTCCTGCGATCGAGCCTCAGCCCTGGGCCGGCGGGATCGGGCGATCTTGCTGCTGCTGGCCCGCTTGGGTCTTCGGTCAAGCGATATCGTGCATCTCCGCCTGAGTGACATCGACTGGAAGAACGCCTCGATTCAGGTTTGCGGTAAGAGCCGCCGCCCCTCCCGATTGCCGCTGACCCAAGAAATGGGTCAGGCGATCGTGGCCTACCTGAAAAAGGGGCGGCCGCGGGTGAATCTCGATGCAGTTTTTCTCTGCTCTTGTGCACCGTTTCGTGCCTTCGGCTCTTCTTGTGTCGTCACGAAGATCGTCGATAAAGCATTGCGCCGCGCAGGCGTGGTGCGGCCCAGTCGGGGTGCCGCACATTTGCTGCGGCATTCGCTCGCGACAACCCTGCTGCGGCGAGGCACATCACTCGAAGATATCGGCGCCATCCTGCGCCACAGTTCTATCGAAACTACGCAGATCTACGCCAAAGTGGATGTCCCGTCCTTGAAGCAAATTGCCCAGCCCTGGCCGGAGGTGTAGCCATGTTGACCCGAGCTGTTGAGACCTATCTGGCTGTTCGCCGGGCAGCTGGTTTCGTCTTGCGGGACGAGGGTTCTTACTTGAAAAGCTTTGCCGCCTTCTCCGAGGCGAGAAGGCAGCACTACGTTTCTGCCAAGATCGCCATCGAGTGGGCAGGATTGGCACAGTCGAGGCAGCAACGCGCCCGTCAGCTTGGGATGGTCATCCGATTCGCCCGCTATCTGCGTGCCGAAGATGAACGCCATGAGGTGCCGCCAGCGTTTTTCGGCCAGGAAAAATTGCCGCGACCAGCCCCCTACATTCTGACGCCGAAGCAAATCCAGCAACTTATTACCGCCGCCTCACACACGAGGCGTCCATTCTGTGGAGCAACCTACAGTACCTTGTTCGCCTTGATGGCGTGCACGGGCCTGCGCGTGTCCGAACCGACCCACCTGCGATTGGACGACATCACGCCCGATGGGTTGGTGATTCGGCGCACCAAATTCCGCAAGAGCCGTCTGGTGCCTTTGCATGAGACGGCACAAGTGGCACTCGAACGGTATCTCCAGCAACGACGCTCCTACGTTCCCTTGGACGACCATGTGTTCGTGTCATTGCGGAGAAAACGGCTCTCCGTCGACGCTGTGCGGTCGGCATTCGAGACGGCGGTGAAGCAAGCAGGACTGCCACCTGGACCCGGGGGCGTCAGACCCACGCCCCGTTCCTTGCGCCACACCTTTGCCGTCAGAGCTCTCGAAACCTGCCCTGATGGCCGCGATGCCGTCACCAAACACATGCTGGCGTCGTCGAGCTATCTCGGTCATAGCTCGGTGGCCAACTCTTATTGGTAT
>QHYH01000232.1:0-1587 GCA_003223215.1 Acidobacteriota bacterium | reverse complement strand
CATGGCAAGGCGGGTATGACCATGAAAGAAAACAGCGGACACACGCGGCCGAAGCAGCAAAGAACCCGCCCGGGTGGCTGCCGTGGAACCGTCGAGAAGTCCCGGCGGAGATCGACGTCGGAGCTCGCCGAGGAAAAGTTTCCTCCCGTACCAGTCCAAGCAAACACACCGATCGCACCACACCTCACTGCCTTCTTTGAGCAACGCCTGCCCATCGAACGCGGCGCGAGCCAGAACACGCGTGACTCCTATGCGTATGCCTTTCAACTGCTCTTAACCTTCGCCAGCAAGCGCCTTCGGATGGCGCCTTCCGAGCTGGCCGTGGAGCAAATCGATGCGCCGCTGGTGCTCGACTTCCTGAACGATCTGGAAACCACTCGCGGCAATGGGCCCAGCTCCCGAAACATCCGACTGGCTGCGATCAAATCCTTTATGCACTTCCTGGAATATCGCGTCCCGTCGGCGATCGAGCAGATCCGGCGCATCCTGGCGATTCCCGCCAAGAAAGCCGAGTCAAAACTGGTCCGGCATCTGACGGCGGAGGAAATGCAGGCCCTCCTGGACGCGCCCGATCCAACCGGATGGAAAGGCATCCGCGACCGCGCCATGCTGCACCTGTGCTACGCGGGAGGCTTACGCGTCTCCGAACTGATCGGTCTCCGTCTGGACGATCTGAAATTCCAGCCGCAACCGAGCGTGCTCGTTCATGGCAAGGGCCGCAGAGAACGGTGTCTGCCGCTGTGGAAAGCAACTGCAGCGGCGCTCCGAGCTTGGTTGGCGGTAAGGGGAACCATGCCGGTGCCGGAACTGTTCATCAGTACGCGCTGTGAATCCTTGACTCGTTCGGGCTTCAAATACATCCTGCGCAAACATGTCCAAACGGCAAGGCAGCATTGCCCCTCGCTGACAACAAAGCGGGTATTCCCGCACATTATGAGGCACACTTGCGCGTTGACCGTACTGCAAGCGACCAAAGATCTGCGAAAGGTCTCGCTGTGGCTCGGCCATGCAAACTTGCAAACAACGGAAATCTACACGCGAGTGGATCCGTCGGTGAAACTAGAAACGCTGGAATCGGTTGTGCCCCCGAAACTGCGTTCGGGACGTTTCAAGGCCACCGACAAGTTGATCGCCTCGCTACAGGGCGTCACTTTTATGGGGAGTAAAAAGTCTTCGAAATGAGCCACTGGAGCGGCCTGTCAGAGGCAAACTCCGCATAACAATACACGCCACATTACTGGTTCCCGGTGGATAGTGGCCAACGACAATCTCTAATTTCGCCTCATCGCTGAACTTCTGCAGGTAGTATTTCCAGGCTCGGTTCCGCGCGGCATTACTGCCCCCGCTGTCCGCGCATATGAACAGGTGCCGTGCGGCTGGGTAATGACGAATTCCAAACTGCCGCCACCAGCGCCGGATGCTCGCGACGGCGAATTCCGCCGTGTCGTGCGTCATCCCCACGTTTACCATGCCTTCATTGCGGTGGACATCGTAGGCGCCGTAAGGAATGGCCGTGCCCTCTGCCAAGCTCGGAAAATCGTGGACATTTACCCTCGGCGCCTGGCCTTTCTTCCACCATTTCCGCCC
>QHYH01000231.1 GCA_003223215.1 Acidobacteriota bacterium | reverse complement strand
CGCCCGGAGGATCGGTTCCTCCGGGCTTTCTATTTTATTTAAGCAAGGCGGCTTGCTTGGTCAACTCACGGTAGTAGGTGTTCCTGCGTTGGGCGATAAAATGCTCGTATGAGGATTTCCGGACATGCCAATCACCAGATGGGTCCTTCCAGCCAACAAGCAACCCTTTGTTCAACCACAATCGAACGGTCTTCTCCGGCTTCCTAACATGGCAGGCTATATCCCGCACGGTCAGACTACCAGGAAGCAACGATAACGTTATCGCTATGCAAGGTTTCTTTTCTTTTTTCACTGGTACAGGCGGAGGTCTCCTTTCTTTTCTCACAGGGACCGGGACCGGAGCCTCCGGCGCAACTGTAACTTGTGCAGGTGGAGTCGGATACTTCGATTGACGAGCCATAGCAAGGTCCTTTGCAGGCGCACGAATGCGCTCGCCAGCTTGAACCTTGCCAGGGTTCCTGTGGATTAACCCACCATTCTGTGACCAGAATGGCCTGCCAGCGTAACCGTTCTCAGCAACTCCTGCTCCCTGAGGGAGAAGGCGATAGACGGTGGGTCCACCGGGTTTGGGCACCGGGGCTGTGTTCCCGGCTTGATTTCGCCCTATAAAGATTTCGAGCGTCCCCGGAAACGCAGGACGCTCACAAAACAATCTTACCAGAAACGCCCGGTCTGGTCAAGCTACGGTTATACTCTTCGAATCTAATAACTGATTAGTTCTAAACGCTTCTTGCGGAAATGCGTCGGGACCGCTGGAGGAGCCTTCTTAAAACCTTCATGGTCCATCATTCCTTTTATTCCCGCCGGACCATGGTTCGTCAGGCGTTCGATTCGCAATTCCGCATTGTTCAGCTCCGGAGGACTTCTACGACGAGCGTCGGCAAGGACTAGTACAAACTTTTCCGGTTACGCGACTAACCGGGCAAGTGGTGATAGACTGCAATCTCGAGAGACTCTCACATGAACTTGTTCAAGCCCGCTGCACTGTCTCCCAAGCAAATTGAGCGTCGTGAACGGATACGGGCCAAGGGTCGTCAATATTTCATTTTCACCTGGGGCATATTGGGCTGGGGCATACCTGTGTTTCTGGTCACGACACTCTGGCGATGGTACGACCACGGCTGGCATGTCCCTTCTCACGGAGAATTGTACTTTGAGATGTTTTTCGAGTTGGTTATCTGGACGGGAGGGGGCTACTGGTTCGGAGCGCGGATGTGGAAGAGGGTTTTTGAAGAACCTAGCCGAGAGGTCTAGAAGGCTCGGCCCTACAAAACGGACTTGTCCGGTAACCACTAATCAGGATTTACCTCTCGATGCGAAGCGGGCCGTCGGTCGCGGGATGAGCGTTGCTCCCGCCCTGGAAACCCGGCTTGCAGATCACATTTTGAGGCCTAAATGAATTGATAAGATTATCGAAGAAGGAGACAGACAGCGCACTTGCATGAATCAGACCGCGCAAATCCGCGTCAAAGGCTCCAACTACCCTGTCGTCCGTTTTTTCATGTGGGTCGCACTCGCTTCATTTGCCATGATGTTCATTGCATTATGGCTTTCCAAACTAGTTTTAGCCGCTGTCGGATTCATCTTGCTATTAGTTGCGCGGGGGGCTGGCACATACTTTCATAGTAAAGGGTCGGGCAGTCAAGACGGTCTCCGATGTCAGAGGTGTGGCCAGCCCGTGGGCCTACGGCAAGCCCTTAGTAATGCTCCCCTAGCCGACCGGATTGCTCGCTGTCACTACTGCGGCGAGCCCTTCGGCAAATTTTCAAACTGACCCACCAGACCGATTTGACCCCGGTCGCAAAACGGAATCACCTGTCATTCCGGAGGGCCTTGATCGAAGCTTCAACAGCCTGAGTTATTGAACCTGACTCGCCCTGCAACACCCGCTTCCCGCCGAATTCGTTTCGACCGAGGGCCTTAAACTCAGCATCAAGCTGGTTCAAGCGTGTATTTAGCGAGTTGTATAAATTGAGAGTGCTGTCCATATATGTTGGTGCTTACCGTCCGAATAACCTAGCAAACCAACCCCTCTTAGGCACCACCTGGTGAGCCTTGAGTTCGGTCAGCAAATCCTTCAAGTCCTGCTTGGTTATGCCAGCAGACTCGCTTCCAGGACGCGGGATCAGTTCGTGCCCCAATGAACCACGATTCTTCATGTCGATAAACAGCGCGGCAACTTCGTTACGAGTCAAACCTGAATCGCCTTTCGGCCCCGGCACCGTGCTTGCTGCGCCGGTTGCACCGGTTTCGCCTTTCGGACCCTGAACACCAGTTGCTCCAACCGGCCCTGGAACGCCCTGCTCGCCTTGAACACCGAATCCACGGTCGCCACGATCACCCTTATCACCCTTATCGCCTTGGTCGCCTTTCGGCCCAGGAACTGTGCTTGGCGGTCCAACCTGACCCGGGACGAAAATGGCTTTGAGGTTTTCGCCTATAACACCCGCTTTAATGAGTTCGTGGCGGATGGTTTGCACAAGAATGTTGTGCTCGCTGTCGAAGTGCTCAGTCAAGGTTTTCAAAGCGAGTTCAGTATCCCTCTTTAAAAGACCCTTTGCCACTTCTGCTACCTCGTTAGGGTCAGCAGGTACGCCCTGTAGACCCTGCTCACCGGGTTCACCCTTCTCGCCTTTCGCGCCCTCGGCTCCACGTCTAGAATCGTGATGCAGACGCTGATCCGTTAAATATCTCTCCAGTTTTTCCAATCGAAGTTCGACCGGAAGACCGGCGTCGAATAATGTAGACATACAACTCCTTTTGGCGGATCGTTGCCGCCGTTCAAAACTTAAACTCAAAAATGAAAGGGACGACATCTCCCAATGCCGTCCCAGTGCTGCGCCAGTTTGCGGCAGGGTTCCTTGGAATCCTGCTCAGGGCCTGGACGAAGCGGTGTTGCCCCGAAACTTAGTTCTAGCGTTGCCCTCTTGGGTTCTCGCCTTGCTGCTTCTTGGTTACTTCTCTCAGCTTACTTTTCCTCGGTTGCGCATCTTCAACCTGAACCCTCGGGACAGCCTTACGCTGCGGGGTTCCGGACTCCGGGTGAGAAGTGTGCGGGGTATTACCAATACGTTGGTCTACGTGATCGTTGTCTCTGGTAGTTTTAGTCTCTCCATAGTGACTTTCTGGAAAACTACTCGGTTGAGGTTGTGGACTAGCATCAGCATCGGTGTCGAACGTTGGCTGACCACTAACCCTCACTTTCTCTTTCTTCTTATCTGCCATGTGTTTACTGCTCCTTGAATGTGTGTCGAGGGATGATTCAAGGCACCCTTCGGCACTTTGTCGGCTGCTTGGCTGCACGCCTTCAAATCTCTTTGTAGTCGAACTTCCCGTAGATGTGCTTGAAGTAATACGCGGACTTATCCTTCGCTGTTACCAAACCCCGCAAAATCTGATAAGGAACTTTTTGGAAGTCCAGAGTGGTATCGTAAAATTCGATCCGTAGGGTTCCTTGAGAGGCTTGAGAACCTAAGAAGCCGACTTTCTTTATCAACGAGGAACCCGTGACTGTACCGAGTCTCATGCGCGTCTCTTCTTCCAATCATCCAACTTCTCCTGCTTAATCTGATCCTGGTGAGATGATGGAAGTGGAGTTGATTGCGGTTCGAATTCCGAATCAGGTTGTTCCTGAACCGTGCCGTCGTTATAGACAGCCTGAACCGCGAAGAACGAATCCGCACTCCGAAGAGCATGGTGGGTTCGCAAATGATCTGTGGCCTGCTGTTGTGTCTTGAACATGAAGTTGTCCGCAGGCAGAGTGAAATACCAACCTGCGCCGTTCAAGCCGCTGACATATCGCTGGACACGACATACACGGTACCCGACTAAGATTTTAGTTTTGCGGTTATTAGCCAGTAGGAGCGAGAGTTTTGTCAGGTCTTCATTAAGTGTCATGGTTTGACTCCAGGGCTGTGTTGACGATCTGGAGGATTTGTTCGCTGCTCAACCCATCCGCCAATGCCGTTTTCACCGCTGCCGATAGCAATCTCGGGCTTTCTTGTTCGCCCAGTTCCTCAAATGTAGCGTAGTTGACTCCATAGCCGGTTTCTTTCTCTAAGGTCAGACCGTAACGTTTACAAATGTTCTGCGCTACTTCCTCGGTCATGAACGCGCCCCGATGCGGAGCAATCGTATATTGTGGAGCGTGTTGTCCGCGTCGCACGTAGTATATAGGCAGCCCAGAGTTGTCTCGACGGGCTGCCATGAAATAGGTTTCGGCCATATCTACATCCTTCCTGCCATTGATCGCTCCAGCTTACGCTGTTCGATTCGGAACATGATTTTCTTGTAGCAGGTTTCCCAAGTTCCTGATCCGTTGAAACTCAGTGACTTTGAAGCTTCTGTGATGTAACCCTGAACCTCCGCTCGGTCGAGGTTACTTTGAACGGATGCGACTGCTTGTTGACATCTGCCGTGCCAGTAAGCTCCCTGATCTCCCTGCTGTGCCTTAATCGTCTCCGCAGGTCTTTGCATCATGGCCTTATGGCTCTCCAAGGTAGGATCAGTGAAACTCGGATTGCGTTTTTCGGCTGATGGCGGGTGCTCCTTGAGATACCGCTCATGCCTGATCTTGTCTTCCGTCTTCAGGCGCAACGCTTCCTTCTCCGAGTCCTGAAGTCTTCGCTGAAATCGAAGTTTTGAAACAGGCTGGTTGGAGACGTTGCCTATCAGACGATTCAGGTTGTCCCATGTGATGGGCTGGTTACGCCCAGTAAACCACTCAACGATACTTGAGAAGTTGACCATCTCGTCCTGACCTTGAGTTGACAGACTATAGAACGGAATGAAGCGCAGGACCAAGGAACTTTCCTCGTCCGTCAATCTGTACTTCATGCGGTTGAACTCCGCTTCGACCGGGGTAAGATATGTGATCTTGTTTCCGAGAAATGCTGCCGCAGCCTGGAGGGTGTCGGGGGTTATATAGTCATTTAGTCGATTGATGATAATCTGACTAATCTCTTCGCCGTTCTTAACACCTACTTCACCCTGCATCTGGATTCCCCGCGAGATGCAGAAATCGGTAAAGTCGTTGATTTCTTGCTGCGAGAGCGTATTTGAAGTTCTCATTCTTGATTTCTCCTAGTAACTACGAATTCCTGATTGAGTCTGAATCTGTTTCTCGATTTCATACAACTTGGTTGCCCAATTCTCAAAGAAGTCTGGGGCGAGTTGGTGTAGACGTGCGTCTAGTTGGCAG
>QHYH01000129.1 GCA_003223215.1 Acidobacteriota bacterium | reverse complement strand
CGCTTTAATAGGCGAACAGCCTAACCCTTGGGACCTTCTACAGCCCCAGGATGCGATGAGCCGACATCGAGGTGCCAAACCTAAGCGTCGATGTGAACTCTTGGCTTAGATCAGCCTGTTATCCCCGGCGTACCTTTTATCCGTTGAGCGATGGCCCTTCCACGCGGGACCACCGGATCACTAGACCCGACTTTCGTCCCTGCTCGACTTGTAAGTCTCACAGTCAAACCGGCTTCTGCTCTTGCACTCCACAGCGGGTTTCCAATCCGCCTGAGCCGATCTTTGGGCGCCTCCGTTACCGTTTAGGAGGCGACCGCCCCAGTCAAACTACCCGTCTGGCCGTGTCTCCCCGCCCGTTACGGGCGGTAGGTTAGAGCGACAGAACAATCAGGGCAGTATTTCACTGTTGCCTCCCCTCCAGCCGAGACCAGAGGTTCACAGGCTCCTGCCTATGCTACGCAGACTATTCCGTTACTCATGACCAGAGTGCAGTAAAGGTGCACGGGGTCTTTCCGTCTAGATGCGGGCATCCGGCGTCTTCACCGGAACCACAAATTCGCCGAGCCGTTCGCCAAGACAGTCGCTCTATCATTCCACCATTCGTGCAGGTCGGAACTTACCCGACAAGGAATTTCGCTCGGTTTCCCCTACTCTGTTTCCAGAGAAGCCGGACTTTCCCTTTCGCTGCCTGTGTTCATAACTGAAGCTATGGCCCGTATTTCTTCAATGCCTTCCGCTTTCAAGTGTTTTCCCTGATTTATCAGGTGCAGAATCTTTCGGAACCTCGCGAAGTCGACCCTCTTCTTCGATTTCAGGGTATGCTTTTCGAAGAAAGGAACAATCCTTTCGTTGAGGTGATTCAGCCCCCGGACACGATAGGCCATGCGATCTCCGTGATTTTGTCTCACTACACCGCAACCGAAGAATTTCTTCAGCGCGTGAAGCAGTTGAACATCACGTCGGTGCTGAACGACCGTGAATTCGGGGAGCACTTGGTATTGGCAAGGTATTTCTGGATGTGGGTTGATGCCGACATAAAAACAACCTTCGCCATCAACAAACCCCACTACCCATTGAGCCTGTAGCTTCTCAGGATGCGACTGAACGTCAAGTCTCTGAGGGTTCTCCATTTTCTTCTCCTGGAGTCTTCCCTGCGGATTGTCCCCATGTCAGCCGGATTTTGACTGCCGCGTGTGACCGCGACGAGTACCGGACTGCTGTGCGAGGAGTTTCCCGCATATGGTTCAGTTTTACTAAGGCTGCGCGATCGTTAACCTTAGGACCGTTATAGTTACGGCCGCCGTTCACCGGGGCTTCAGTTCAGGCCTTCGCCTTGCGGCTGAGCCCTTGCTTTAACCTTCCGGCACCGGGCAGGTGTCACCCCCTATACGTCGTATTCGACTTTGCAGAGAGCTGTGTTTTTGTTAAACAGTTGCAGAGCGCATTTCACTGCGACCGCTTCGGGCTATAAACCCTAGTGCGGTGCCCCTTCTCCCGAAGTTACGGGGCTAATGTGCCTAGTTCCTGAGCGAGCGTTCTCTCGAGCGCCTGTGGATATTCACCTTGTCTACCTGTGTCGGTTTGTGGTACGGGCGCCTGGCGGACTCCTTAGAGGTTTTTCCCGGCAGCGTGGAATCAGAGACTTCCTGGCCATACGGCCACGTGTCGAGTCTCACCGTTGAATGACCCCGGGGATTTTCCTCCGGGATCCGGCTTACACTCGCCAACCACCACGTCCATCGGGTGGATCTCCTATCCTTCTGCGTCACCCCATCGTGTTAACGTCGCCAGGCGGGACAGGAATGTTGACCTGTTGTCCATCAGCTACGCCTTTCGGCCTCACCTTAGGACCCGCCTAACCCTGAGCGGATTAACCTTCCTCAGGAAACCTTAGACTTTCGGCGACACGAGTTCTCATCGTGTTTATCGCTACTTATGCCGGCAGGGTCTCTTGTGTGGAGTTCAGCAGTCCTCTCGGTCTGCCTTAAGACCACACACAATGCTCCCCTACCAAAGACATTTCCGAAGAAATGTCATTTCGCAGCTTCGGTCGTGTGCTTGAGCCCCGTTGGATTGTTGGTGCATATCCGCTTGACCAGTGAGCTGTTACGCTTTCTTTAAAGGATGGCTGCTTCTAAGCCAACCTCCTGGCTGTCCGAGCGAATACACTTCCTTTCCCACTTAGCACACAGTTAGGGACCTTAGCTGGCGATCTGGGCTGTTTCCCTTTTGACCACGAAGCTTATCCCTCGTAGTCTCACTCCCGTGCAGTTGTCCACGGCATTCGTAGTTTGATTGGATTCGGTAACCTGAGTTGGTCCCTAGTCCATTCAGTGCTCTACCACCGTGGCAATTCGCACAAGGCTGTCCCTAAAGACATTTCGGGGAGAACGAGCTATCACGGAATTTGATTAGCCTTTCACCCCTACCCTCAGCTCATCCGAGCGATTTTCAACTCACACCGGTTCGGTCCTCCAGCCGCGGTTAAGCGGCCTTCAACCTGGCCAAGGGTAGATCATCCCGCTTCGCGTCTATTCCTACGTACTTGTCGCCCTATTCGGACTCGCTTTCGCTACGGCTCGCTTGCGCTTAACCTTGCACGTAAGAATAACTAGCCGGCTCATTAAGCAAGAGGCACGCCGTCAGGCTGGTACGGACCGAAGCCCGCACATGGCCCTCCGACTGCTTGTAAGCATACGGTTTCAGGTTCTATTTCACTCCCCTCGCAGGGGTGCTTTTCGCCTTTCCCTCACGGTACTGGTTCACTATCGGTCGCCAGAGAGTATTTAGCCTTGGAGAGTGGTCTCCCCAGCTTCCCACCGGATTACACGTGTCCGGTGGTACTCAGGAGTCCGCTTCGAGTCCGATCAGCTTTCGGTTACATGGCTCTCACATTCTATGGCCCCGCTTTCCAGCGGGTTCACCTAGCCGTCGAATTGGTAACTCTACTCACGCGGTCCTACAACCCCCAATTGTAAACAATTGGGTTTGGGCTGTTCCGATTTCGCTCGCCGCTACTTTCGGAATCTCTTTGATTTATTTTCCTCCAGGTACTGAGATGGTTCACTTCCCTGGGTTGGCTCATACCCGCCTATGGATTCAGCGGGCTGTAACGGGAGTTCATCCCGCCGGGTTTCCCCATTCGGACATCCTCGGATCAAAGCCTGCTTGCGGCTCCCCGGGGCTTATCGCAGCTTGCCACGTCCTTCGTCGCCTTCTGGCGCCAAGGCATCCACCGTACGCCCTTAGTAGCTTAATCATAAAACTTACTCAATCCGTCTTGCTGCTTTGAGAGTGCCCGGACTTCCGACCGGTCTCCAAAACAAGCCCTGACGTTCCGATTCCTGCAGCTCCCTACTTCCTCGCATCGGCCCTCCGCTCGCCCGGGCATGGGCTCGCGGGGTTGTCGGAGCCGCTCCTTGCGGAGCAGCTAGGAAGCCGACTCGAGGCTTTCGACTCTACCGTCCTCGGAGAACCGTGACGACAACTTGCTTCCGGTTTCTCTTCACGAGTCACCGATCACCAGTCGCCGGTCACGGACTTGAATAAGCCGCCTTGTTCCACAGTTATGCTCAATCTCGAGCAAACTTGTAATAAACCCACGCCTTCATTCCCTCGCGCGGACCGTAATCCGCTCGAGGTTATCGGCGCAGGCTTGCCAGCCTTTCTGTTGTCAAAGAACCTTTTTTCCGAGTCGATCGGAATGCCCTGAATGCCTCAGGACCTGTCTAGAGGGACTTACCAGTTCGTTCCTGACGAACTTGCCTTCCAGCTCTGCCCCAGTTTCTTCTGGGATTTTGCTTCGTGTCTTAGTTGCTCTGCGACTCGCTTCGGAAATCCCTTGCGGAACTTCTTCCCACTCGCCACCGCCACTAGTCACTACCGCAAAATAGAAAACCCGGCGTCGAGCGCCGGGCGCAACCACCCATGCCGGAGTGGTTCCACGCGTTGCTCGACTTCTTTCTACCCTGTACTCGTAAAGAACCCCACTCTAGGATCTACTTCTCGCCTTCGCTTTTTCTCGGGCTGGAAGATTTCGTGCGATCCGACTGTGATGCCCCTGAGCGGTCCGCGGCGTTCTGCAGCCCCCAGACCATCCGCAATCATATCAGCTTTTCTTGGTTCGTCAAGCCCTCAAAACAATTATTTGGGCTCCTTTTTCCTCAGCCCTGTGGATAGTCGATTTTAGCGCGCTCTCGCGAGAGCAAAAACCTCGCTCCCGACCCCTCCCCATCCAATAGCTGCTCGCGAGATGACCGTCCGCAACGCTGCTGTTCTGTGGGTCATTTTCTTCCCCTGACCGAACGGCCCGGTGCCTCGCACGACACGCGCTCCGGATAGGCGCGAATTCGTTTCCCCGATTTAGTACAATTCCTTCAAGCTCAAGGGATACCACCATTTCGAATACTGCTTTCGTAGTCTGATCCGGCGAAGGGGTCTACCCGGCCACCTCCGCGTCCATTGGGCTATTTTGGAGGAGGTGTAAAAATGTTCCAATCTCAGGTCTCTCGCAAGCTTCTGCTTGCTTTCCTAGCCGCGGGTCTGGTCGGCCTGGCGGGCTGTTCCAGTCACCCGGAAACGACGGCCACGGACCAGCCCCCGAGGGCCACGCACGTCAAGAGGGCGGCCGCGCCTGCCCCCAAGCCTAAAGCCGAGGGGCCCAAGGTCGTGCCCGTCTCCGCTAAAGCTACGCAGCCGAGTGGACGCGTGATCACCGTGCCGAAGGGCACGCCCATCACCGCGATCGTGGACCAGACGCTCGAGGGCGACAAGAATCACAAGGGTGATACTTTTGTCGCCAGCCTCTCTTCGCCGGTCAAGATCGACGGGAAGACCGTGCTCCCCAAGGGCGCGCACATCACCGGCAAGGTCGTAACCGCAAAGAAGCATGAGTTGAAGGTTGCGCTCGCTTCGGTGGTCATCCATGGAAAATCCTACGACCTGGAGACCAACTCGCTTCGTCCGTCCGACAAAATCAAGACGGCCTCCGCCAAAAGCAAGGAGAAGGCCAACCAGAAGATTGACAACTCCAAGCTCGCGGTCAATTCGCAGCTAACCTTCAAGTTGTCGAAGCCCGTCACCGTTCCGGCGAAAGGCTAACGGCAGCTCCTTGTAGCGCAGTCCGTCTCTACGTTGAGCTTGCCCGCTCAAGCAGGCAAGCTCGATTTATCTCGGCGCGGCCTCTCCGGGGTTCCATTCGGAGAGGCCGTTCCGGTTAGGCGAGGGGTGGGTGAAGAAGCGGGCGCGCCAACTCAAACGCCTGGGCGATCTGGAGAAGCAGAGCTTCATCCATGACGGCGCCGATGAGTTGCAAACCCACGGGCAGGCCTTCGGTCGTTCTGCCGCACGGCACGGAAATCGCAGGAAGCCCACCGAGATTCGCAGGGCGGTTGTTGCGCAGGAGTAAGGCGCGTGTTGGATGATTCGTGCCACAGACCGCGGTGGTTTCTTCAGCGATTTTCGGCGCGGGAACAGGCGTCGTTGGAACCACGAGCGCATCCAATTTCGCCCGAGCCATGGTCGCATGGAAGTGTTCGATAAAAGAATCCCGCAATTGCATGGCTTTTAGATAGGTGGTCGCCGGAACCTTTGCGCCCATATCGAGGCGCGTCAGGACGTCTTCTCCGTAGTCTTTAGCGCGCGCGGGATACCATCCAGCCTGCTCGTGGCAATGCGTGGCTTCGGCCCAGGCGATTTGGTTTCCCGCATCCTCGGTTTCCTCCACGAGAGGGATGGATATAGGTTCGAGAGCCGCTCCTTGCTTTCGGAGGACTCGGACCCCTTCCTCGAACGCGCTCGAGACATCCGGGGAAAGCACCTCAGGAAAAAACGTCTTCGGTAGACCAAGACGAAATCCTTGGCGGGAGGAAGATTTGGTCGCCCTCCGCAAAGGGAGCTCTTTTTTCCGCCGCACGAAAATCGCATCGAGCAAAGCGGCAGCATCACCCGAGGAACGCGCCAAGGGGCCAACGCAATCGAGCCGGGGCGAAAGGGGAACGACGCGAGTGACCGACACGCGGCCAAACGTCGGTTTTAGTCCGACGATGCCGCAAAGCGCCGCGGGAATGCGGATCGATCCGCCCGTATCCGTGCCAATGCTGCCGTAGCACAGCCCGGCTGCAACGGCAGCCGCGGAACCTCCGCTCGAGCCTCCCGGAATACGGGAAAGATCCCAGGGATTGCGCGCGGGGCCAAAGTGCGGGTTGTTGGTGGTGACGCCGTAGGCAAACTCGTGCAAGTTGGTTTTGCCGAGAACAACAGCGCCGGCCTCTTTGAGCTCGGCGACAACGGTGGCGTCGTGCTCGGGAACGAAGTCCTTGAGGATCTTCGAGCCTGCCGTAGTGCGAACATCCTTTGTGTAAATGTTGTCCTTCAGCGAAATGGGAATGCCGTGAAGCGGCCCGCGGTCGCGGCGGCTTTTGCCGCCGCGGGGAGCGAAAAGCTCGGCTTCCGCTTTTTTGGCTTGCGCGAGGGCGAGTTCGGCAGTGACCGTGAGGTAGGCGTTGAGCTTCGCATTGAGTTGCTCGATGCGCGCGAGCATGAACCGGGTGAGCTCGACCGGCGAAAGCTTGCGCTTGCGGAAAAGTCTTCCGATTTGCTCGATGGAGGCGAAGGCGAGGTCGCTATCAGTCATGTGCGACACATTACATCACATTTCACGAATGAGCTTCGGCCGCCGGCAACGGGTGCGGGAACTGGCGGCTAAAAAATTTTGTCCCGGTGCCGCAGATTTCCGAAGGTCCCGATGTTGGCCAGGATGAAGGCCACACGAAACTGGTTTTCCGTGCGCACGGTGCTGAGGTTCAGCCGGCGGTACTCGAGCGCGAGGCCGCAGCAACTTCCGTTATAACTGGCCTGGACGATCTGGTTTTGCAAGGTCTGCTTGGTGAAATCGTACCCGACGCCGCCGGTAAAATTGAACCCCTTGCGGTTTTCGCTCCCATAGCCGACCAGCGCGCGAATCTGATTCGACAGCGGCTGCTGGAAAGGGCATGGTTCGTTCGCTGGGACGCAAACCTGCGGAGGCGGCAGAGAGGCAATATCGCCGGGCGAGGGATTCTCATTCAGACGGAAGTAGGCGATGGTCGCAAAAAATTCGCGGTAAGGCTTCGCTTTGACCAGCGTCCCGATGGTGGCCAGCCGCTGAATCTCGGGATCGTACTGAAGGATTTGCTCGAGGTCATAAGGACCGCCCGGAGTGAGTTTGAAATCGCTGATGATGGGAGACCAGTTCCTCGGGCCAAAAGCAAAGGCAAAGGGCGAGATGGAATCGAGCGCTTGGAAAACGTTGCGCTGACCGTTGACCATGGCCCCGCCAAACGTGGGATCGAAGTAATGCTTTTGTGCGATGCGCCAGGAAATCAGTTCCTGCGGCTGATCACCGCCGTCTTTCCGGTAAAGGCGCTGGGTGAAACCGTATTCGACTTCGCTCGTGTCGGTGAGCGTGGCATCGCTGTCGAAGCGAATGAAGTCGGCGAAGTTGTTTACACCGGTGACATAGCGGTAGGTGATGGCCGGCTCGATCGAGTGTTTGTACCTTCGCTGAAGTTTGTTTTTCTTGGTACCGAAGAAACGCTCAAACGACGGAGGACGCAGCTCGACAGCGAATTCGCCGGTATTGCGGACGATAGCTGTGCCGCTCACGACCCCGGCGGCATTGAGCGAATCGCCGTAGCGCGTGGCGCGAAAGGCCGCGGAAGCGGTTGCGCCGAACCACGGACCGAAATGCACCGGGAGGGTGACCCGAGGGGCGAACTCCTCGCGCGGGACGCTCAAGGGGGTGTCAATGGGCGTGTATGAGGGAGTTGGCGGGACGGAATCCGCGCGATGCACGGCCCCGACGAAACTGTCGAGGGAGAAGTAGAGGGGAATTTTATGCCAGGGAGCTTGTTCAACCGAACCGAAACGCGCCTGAGGCAGATTGCGCAGCGTGACAGTGGTTGCCGGTGTAGCCTCCACGGGAAGCGTGAGAAAGCTTTTGTCGTTGATTCCGGCGAGATTGAGGCTGAACCCGCGGAAATTATTCGTCAGGAACAAGGCGCTCTGAACCTCCGCGTTGATGGCGTCGCCGAAAGTGTCGGCAAAGGCAAGACGGAAGGTGAGTGACGACAGGTGGTTGTAATCGGTCACAAAGCGCCATCCGTGCGGCAGCAAAGATTGGATCTCCAGGCGTTGCTGCTGTCCGCCCTGCGGGGAGCGCGTGCCGTCAGTCAATAGCCCGCGGTCGTCGACCCCGAAGTACGTGTATTCGACCGAGGTATTCTCGAAGGGCCTGGCGCGAAAGTTGCCGCGTTCGAGCACGCCGCGGCGGCTCATGTATTGCGCGCCGAAGGTCGTATCCAGCCAGGCAAGCGGCGCGAGATAAAAGGCGTCACCGAAGATGAAGCCCTTGCGGGAGCTCTGGCCGACCTCCGGAATGAGCAAGCCGGATTGCCGGATTTTGCTTCCCGCGGGCGCCGTAGCGTAAGGAAGCCAAACCAGCGGGACGCGGAATAAACGGAAGTTGGCGTTAACCAGCGCGACGGTCTTGTCGAGGCGAATGCGCGCTTCGGGGGCGAAGAACTGCCACTTCGGGTGTTGCGGGTCGCAGATGGTGATCCAGGCGCCTTGAACGAAATACAAATCGCCGGCAAAACGTTCCACCCGGCGCGCCTGGAAATACAAAGGATTGTCGGTGAGAAGCACCTGTTCGTTCGGCTGGCGTTCGATTTTGAACGTGCCGGAAACGTTCTGAAATAGGCCGTGCCCGGTGCTGACGTTATAGTGCGCTTCGGTGGCTTCGAGATACTCGCCGTGGTAGTCCAGGCGCACGTGGCCGGTGGCCACGGCTTCGTTCGTCCTGTCGTTGTATTCGACGTGGTCGGCGCGCAGCCGCGTGTCCGCGTAGCGAATCTCCACATCGCCGTCGGCCGTGGTTAGGTCTCCTTTCGTCGTCTGCGCTTTGGCTTCGAGTTCGGCGACTTGGCCCTTGCCGGGCGGCGGATGAATCTGCTGCGCCGTGGCGAGGAGAGGACAAAGAGGCGAAGCCGTGCCGAGGAGTGCCGTCAAGCGAAGGAAACGACGGATCGCAACCCGCCTCCAAGAATGATTCACGCAAGCCATGCGATGGATGAGACCGAGACGATAGCCTAGCATGGGTGGCGGTGATTGGAAGGAAAGGAACGCGGCAGCGCCGCACGGCTGCTTGGAAAGGAAAAAGTGAAAAGAGAGGCCGGCTGCTTCCGCATGAAACGCGGCCACACCCGAGCGCGTCTGTCTCGTCAGAGTTGGTTGCCGTTCGGAGAAACAATTTGGTGCGCAGGGCCCGAGACCGGAGTAAGATGCCGGGCCTTGCGCGTGAGGAGAGAGAAATGAAGCATAAGTCGAGGGCCCTTCCTAGCATTCTCGCTTGCGGAGGATTCCTATTGGCGGGGGCTCGCATCACGGCGGGCGCACCGCAAAACTCCACGGACAAATTCAAAAACCTGGAATTTCGCGAGATCGGCCCCGCGGTGATGGGCGGGCGCATTGACGACTTCGCCGTGGTCGAAAGCGATCCGAATATCGTGTACGTCGGCACCGCTTCCGGCGGAGTGTGGAAGACGACCAACAACGGCACGACCTGGGAGCCGGTGTTCGACAAAGAGAACGTTTCGACGATCGGCGATGTCGCCATTGCTCCGTCCGACCCATCGGTGGTTTGGGTCGGAACCGGCGAGCCGAATAACCGTCAGAGTTCTTCGTGGGGCGACGGCATTTACAAGTCGCTCGACGCCGGCAAGACCTGGAAGAAGATGATGGGGCTCGAGGCCACACATCATATCGCCAGAATCGTGATTCACCCGAAGAATCCGGATGTCGTGTACGTGGCCGCGCAAGGGCACCTCTGGGGAGCGAACCCCGAGCGCGGCGTCTACAAGACCGGCGACGGCGGCAAGAGCTGGTCCCAGGTCCTGAAAATCAATGACGACACCGGCGTGACCGACATCGCCATCGACCCGGCAAGCCCGGACATTTTGTACGCCGCCGCGTACGAGCGCCGGCGCACCCCGTTTGGCTTCAACGGTGGCGGACCGGGCAGCGCCATCTACAAGACCACCGACGGCGGCGCGACCTGGAAAAAACTGACGAAGGGCCTGCCCTACGAGAACGGTGGCGATACGGGACGGATCGGTCTGGAGGTTTACCGCAAAGATCCGAACATCGTGTACGCCGAGATTCAGCATGAAAGAGGCGGCACATTCCGCAGCGAAGACAAAGGCGAAACGTGGAAAAGAATGGGGGAAACCGATCCGCGTCCTTCCTATTACAGCCAGATTCGCGTGGATCCCAACAATGACTTGCGAATCTGGGAATTGGGCGCGCAGATGTATTACTCCGAGGACGGCGGAAAGACGTTTGCCACGCAGCGCATCCGCGGGATTCACGGCGATTTTCACGCCATGTGGATCGATCCCGCCAATTCCAACCACATGATTACCGGCTCCGACGGGGGCATCCACTGGAGCGACGACGCCGGGAAAAATTGGAATTTCCTCAATGTCATCGCCATCGGCCAGTTTTATGAAGTGGCGCTCGACAACGAGAAGCCTTACCACATCTGCGGAGGCTTGCAGGACAACGGAAGCTGGTGCGGGCCGAGCCAAACGCTAACCCGCGAAGGCATTGTGAATGAAGATTGGCAGGTGATTCACGGCGGCGACGGTTTTTACGCGGCGATCGACAATGTCGAGCCGGGGATTGTTTACACCGAATCCCAGGACGGGCACATCGCGCGGCGCGACATGCGCACCGGGCAGCAGCGCTCGATTATGCCGGAAGCCAAAACGGGCGAACCCCATTACCGTTTCCAGTGGAATTCCCCGGTGGCCATCTCCTCGCACAACCACACGACCGTCTATTACGGCGGAAACTATCTCTTCAAGTCGACCGATCGCGGAGACAGCTGGACGCGCCTGGGCGGCGACCTGACCACCGGAGCGGACCGCAGCAAACTGCCCATTCTCGGAAAAGTGCCGGACAAAAACACCTTGTCGCGGGACGACGGCGTCGAGGAATATCCGACCATCACCACCATCAGTGAATCTCCGCTCACCGCCAATGTGCTGTGGGTTGGCACCGATGACGGCAACCTCCAGGTGACGCGCGACGGCGGGAAGACTTGGAAGAACGTCGTGTCGAAAGTTCCCGGCGTGCCGAAAGGCACCTATGTGAGCCGTGTTGCGGCATCGAAGACCGCAGAGGGCGCGGCCTTCGCCACCTTCGACGGGCATCGCGGCGACGATTACGGCGTCTATATTTTCGCGACAACCGACTACGGTGAAACCTGGAAGTCCATTCGCAGCGGGATTCCCGATTCCGCGGGAACCGTTCACGTCATCCGCGAGCATCTGCGCAACAGCAATCTGCTGTTCGCCGGAACGGAATTCGGCTTGTGGGTTTCCTGGGACCGCGGCGGGAACTGGACGGCGCTAAAGAACAACTTCCCGACCGTGCCGGTGGACGACATCGAAATTCAGGCCCGCGACAACGATCTCGTGCTCGGGACCCACGGCCGCTCCATCTGGATTTTCGACGACTTGGCGCCGCTTGAAAAAATGGACACAAACGTGGCCAACTCGCCCCTCGTGTTTTTCCCGCCGCGCACGGCCACCACGTGGTTCCTTCGCCAGCGCCGCTGGAGCGCCGGCCAGCAAATGTTCACCGCAAAGAATCCTCCTTACGGCGCGCTCCTCAGTTATTACCTGAGGGAGGCTGTGCCGCCGGAAGCTCCGGCGAGGAATAGCGGAGACCGGACCGATGCCGCGGAACAGAGGCCCAGGAGAGAAGCAAGGGTTGAGGCCGCGGAGAAAAAAGAGGGCAAAGTCAAAATCGCCGTGCTCGACAAAGACGGAAAAGTGGTCCGCGAATTTGATGGACCCGGCGCGGCCGGAGTGAACCGCACCAACTGGGACCTCCGCGCAAATCCGCCCGCGGAGCCCACGCCGGAACAGCAGGAAGCCATTGCCGCGGGATTCGGCTTTGGGCCGCGCGGACCTCTGGCCGAGCCCGGTGAATACACCATCAAGATAAAGGCCGGCGCCGAGGAAGCCACGCAAAAAGTCACCGTGGAAGAAGACAACCGCATCACCATTTCCGCCTCCGACCGGGCCGCGCGCCACGAAGCGGTCGAAAAGCTTTACGCCATGGCTAAGACCACCGACAAAGACCGCACCACCATCGAAGGCATACAGACCGCTCTGACGACTGCGCGAGAACAATGGAGAAGAGATGCCGGCAAGCCCACCGCACCGAAGATTCCCGAAGACATCGTGAAAGCCGCCGACGAACTCCAGAAGAAAGTGGATGCGGTCGCCGAGAAGTACGTCCGTCCGAGGCAGGGGCTGGGGAACGCCGGACCGCCCCTCGAGTGGAAACCCGAGCCGCTCCCCAATCAAGTGCAGAGCCTGCTGAACGACCTGGACGGTTTCGCCGCGGCTCCTGGCGGCCAGCAACAGGAAAAACTGGCCGAACTGACGACGCTGGTCAGCCAGGCATCCGCAGAGGTCAAGGGCGTTGCGGAAACAGACCTGCCCGCGTTCAACAAGAAAATGAATGATGCGGGAATCCCGCACATCGTTCCGGCTCCGCCGCGGCCCCGGGGCGGACCGGCGGATGAGGAGTCGGACCGTTAAGCCCTTCGGGGTGTCGAGACTCGAGAAATTCGTCTTTGCTTTCAGGGCATCGGAGGCTTTTAGCCGCGAGATCAAAGCTTTGCGTTCGAACGGCGCTTGGGCCATTAAAGATCCGTCTCTTTCGAAAGCCCTGATCGGAGCACGTCGGACCATCTGCGGGTGATTTCGAACGGACATCGCGGTAGGATGTCGAAACCATTGGCGCGCCTCCGCCGCGAAGCATCGCCAGAGGTGTCGTCACCTCCGGCGGGTCTGCGGGTAGGCCTGGCGAGAAACGATTTCCGGGGATTCGTTGGCGATTTTCAGGAGAGAACACATGAGCGTGAAGCAGCCGAGCCTTCGCGGTCTGGTCGCGTGGTACGTCCTACCGGCCCTTGTTTTGGGGGCCATAGCCGCAGGCGCAGCGGCGCCACCGGCTGCCGCAACGCGGGAGGAGGTCGCCGGTCAGGAGAAGGGCAGCAAAGACGAAAAAAAAGACGAGAAGAAGGAAGAAAAGAAAGGCTTGCCGCTCAAGCCCGACCGGAAGATCGAGTTCTCGACCGATGAAGGCACCTGGCTTTCGCTGGACGTCTCGCCCGACGGCAAAACCATCGTCTTCGAACTGCTCGGCGACATTTACACGCTGCCCATCGAAGGCGGCCAGGCCAAGCTGGTCGACGGCGGCATGGCGTTCGATTCTCAGCCGAAATTTTCGCCCGACGGCAAGTGGATCGCGTTTTTGTCCGACCGCGAGGGCACGGAAAACATTTGGATCATGAAGGCGGACGGCAGCGAGCCCAAGCAAGTTTCGAAAGATCCCAACAGTGAGTTTGCCTCCCCGAGCTGGTCGCCCGACGGAAAGTACATCTTCGTGTCGAAGACCAACTTCGGCATCGGCCCCCGCGAAATCTGGATGTACCACATCGACGGCGGCACGGGCATTCAAGTCACCAAGTCCAAGCCGACGCCCGCGATTCGCCGCCAGGACCGGCCGAACGACCTGGGCGTGGTAGCCTCGGCCGACGGCCGTTACCTCTACTACGCGGAACGCCAGGGCGACTTTTCTTATAACGCGATGCTGCCGCAATGGCTCATCAAGCGCAAAGACCGCAGGACCGGCGACGAAGATGTGATGATCCAGCAGCCGGAAAGCGCGTTTCGCCCGCTGCTCTCGCCCGACGGGCAATTCATCCTCTACGTCAGCCGCTACGAGACGGAAACGGGGCTGCGGCTGCGAAACCTGCACACCGGCGAGGATCGCTGGGTGCGCTATCCGGTCACGCGCGACGATCAGGAGGCTCTCTTTACACGCGACCTTTTTCCCGGCTACGCGTTTATGCCCGGCGCCAAGGAAATCGTGTACAACCAGAACGGCAAAATCCGCCGCCTGAATCTGGAGACCGGCGCCGAACAAGTCATCCCGTTCACCGCCAAGGTTTCCGTGGACCTTGGGCCGAAACTCGATTTCCCGCAAAAAGAACCTTCCGGGCCCGTCAAGGCGCGGCTGATTATGGACCCCACGGAATCTCCCGACGGCAAAACGCTGGCGTTTTCCGCGATGACGCATCTTTACACCTTCGACCTTCCGAACGGCAAGCCACAGCGCCTGACCAGCGGCGATTCGACGGAATTTCAACCGGCTTGGTCGCCCGACGGCCGGTGGATCGCCTATGTCAGTTGGAACAATAAGGGCGGGCAGCTTTGGAAGATTTCCGCAAGCGGCGGCCAGCCCCAGCAGCTCTCCAAATCGCTGGCGGTCTACAGCAATCCGGTGTGGTCGCCGGACAGCACGCGCATCGTGCTGTTGCGCGGCAACGCCTACGACCGCGAGAACAGCGGCTTCGATGGCGGGCAAACCGGCAACGCCGACCTCGTGTGGGTTCCCGCCGAGGGCGGCGACGCCCAGCTCATCCTGCCCGCACGCGGCGCGGGCGGGCCGCATTTCACGAATGAAAAAGACCGCATTTACGTTTACACGCCACAGGGACTCGTTTCGCTTCGTTACGACGGCACGGATCGCCGCACGCACTTGGTGGTAAAGGGGCAAGGCGTGTACTTCTTCGAGGAGCCGATTCCGGCCGATGATATCCAGCCGAGCCCGGATGGCCAGTACGCCCTGGCGCACGTCATGAACCAGCTTTACCTGATGCCCTTGCCGGCCGCGGCTGGCGAAGCGCCTACCGTAAATGTCCTGACGCCTTCCGTGCCGGTGAAGCGCGTCACCGACATTGGCGCCGATTATTTTGGCTGGGCGGACGGCGGCAAGACCATTACCTGGGCCGTCGGAGCGAGTTATTTCCGCCAGCCTCTCGATTCGATCAAGTTTGTGGCGCCGAAGGAGGAAAAGAAGGAAGGCGAGAAGAACGACGAAAAAAAGGACGGCGGCGCCGCCAAGGACGCGGAGAAGAAAGACAGCGCCGCGGCCAACCAAGAAGAGAAAAAGCCCGAGAAGTTCAAGGAACAGGAAAAGGACGTTAGCGAAGTCAGGGTGGACCTGGAGATGCCGCGCAAGACGCCCAGGGGCACGATTGTTTTGCGCGGCGCGACGGTGGTCACGATGAAAGGCGACGAGGTCCTGAAGAACGCCGACATCGTCGTCGAGAACAATCGCATCAAGAGCGTTGGCGCGCGCTCCGGCGTGCCCGCGGGAGCCAAAGTGTTTGACGTCGGCGGCAAAACCATCACCCCCGGCTTCGTCGACACGCACGCGCACTGGTTCGAGATTCGCCGCGGCATCCTGGACAGGCAAAACTTCGCGTTTCTCGCGAACCTCGCCTACGGCGTGACCGCGGGCCTGGATGTGCAGACGGGCACAAACGACATGTTTGCATACCAGGATCTGGTGGACACTGGCGACATTATCGGCTTGCGCGCCTACTCGACCGGCCCGGGCGTCTTTTCCGACAACAACTTCCAGTCCGAGCAGGAAGTCGCAGGCGTGCTCACAAAATACCGCGACTATTACGGCACGCACAACATCAAGAGCTACCTGGTCGGCAACCGCAAGCAGCGGCAATTCATGGTCGAAGCCTCGAAAGAACTGGGGATGATGCCGACCACCGAAGGCGCGCTGGACCTCAAGCTGGACCTGACGCACGTGATCGACGGCTTCCACGGCAACGAGCACACCCTGCCGATCACCCCGCTTTACAACGACGTGCTCGAAGTCTTTGCGAAATCCGGAGTCTCGGAAACGCCGACGCTCATCGTGAATTACGGCGGCCCGTTCGGCGAAAACTACTGGTATGAGTACAGCGAGGTCCACGACAACGCAAAGCTCAACCGGTTCACGCCCCATCGCATCCTCGACGGAAAAACCAAGCGCCGCCAGGAATGGTTCCGCCGGGATGAATACGCGTTTCCAAAGCTGGCCGCGCAGATGGCCAAGCTCGAGCGCGCGGGCGGCTTAGTGGGCGTCGGCAGCCACGGCCAGCTCCAGGGCCTGGGCTACCACTGGGAGATGTGGATGCTGGCCTCCGGCGGAATGACCGCGATGGAAGTGCTGAAGTGCGCGACGGTGAATGGCTCGCACATCGTCGGGCGTCCCGCGGAGATCGGCAGCATCGAGCCGGGCAAACTGGCGGACTTGGTGATCTTTGACAAGAATCCGCTCGACGACATCCACAACACCAACACCATTCATTGGGTGATGAAGAATGGCGAACTGTTCGAGGGCGAAACGCTCAACCAGGTGTGGCCGGAGCAGAAGAAACTCGAGCCGCTCTTCTTCTGGAACAATTACGACGTGCCCACTCCCGGCGAACCGCTGAGCTACGGCAAGACCACGACACCCTAGCCTTGGTAGCGGAGGCGCGCCAGGAGGCGGAGCGCCCGCTTGGGCTCGAAATGGCGCGCGCCGGGATCAGGCGCCCGTCACTTTTCGGCTCTGGCGGCGGCCCTCTGTTGCGACTCGCGGTACCAGCCGTAGGTCAGCTGGAGGCCCTGTGCAAAGCCGGCTTGCGGCTCGTAGCCGAGATACCTTCGAGCTTCGGAAATGTCCGCCTGGGAGTCGCGGATGTCGCCTTCGCGCGGCGGATCGTATGTCGCCTGGAGCGGCTTTCCGGTAATTTCCCGCAGCGCGGCGAGGACCTGGTTGAGCGAGATGCGGACGCCGCAGCCCACGTTGAAAACTTTGCCGGCCGCGTTGGGCGCTTCGCAGGCGAGCAGGTTGGCGTAGACGGCGTTATCCACGAAAGTAAAATCGCGCGTTTGTTCGCCGTCGCCAAAAACGACCGGCGGAGTATCCTCGAGAAACGCGGTGCAGAATTTGGCCAACACGCCGGAGTAAGGCGAACTGGGGTCCTGGCGCGGGCCAAAAATATTGAAATAGCGGAGAGAAACCGTTTCGAGCCCGTAGCACTTGAGAAACGCTTGGGCGTAGAGTTCGCCAACGTACTTGGTGACGCCATAGGGCGAAATCGGCTGCGGCTGCATGGTTTCGACCTTGGGAAGCGCGGCTGTCTCGCCGTAAGCGGCGGAGGACGCGGCAAACACGACGCGCTTGATCTTCAATTCTTTGGCGGCAACGAGAACGTTGAGCGTGCCTTCGACGTTGGTGCGGTTGGTTTCGAGAGGATCTTTGACCGAACGCGGAACGGAAGTGCGCGCGGCGAGGTGCAGAACAAATTCGGCTTCGTGCATGGCTTTGCGGACGACTTCGAGGTCCGTGATGCTGCCTTTGATGATGGTGATCTTGTTGCGGATTTCGCCGAGGTTTTCTTCCTTGCCGCCCGAAAAGTCGTCGAGCACGACGACGCTATGCCCGCGTTGGACAAGTTCATCGACGGTGTTCGAGCCGATGAAACCGGCGCCGCCGGTCACCAAATATCGCATGCAGGAAACCTCCTAAGCTCTGAGCAACCACCGTGGACCAGTCGGCACGTTGGCAGACGACAGGTGCCCGGAATCGCACCAGGCGCGAGGGCCGGGAAGACGACGGACCCGCGTTTTGATACGCTGATAGATTCGTGGCGCGCCGGCGAAGCGCCGGAGGATTTCGCGCACAAGGCGATATTGTACGACGGAATGCGGCGCGGACGCGCGTGTTTCGAGGAGCGTTTCAGGCGAAATGGGCCGAAAGTTTACCGTCGCGGTTGGCGCCCTGGTGGCACTGGGTTTGGCTGCGGGAGGCTTTTACTGGATGCGCGCCCGGGGCGAGCAGGCGCTTCCTCTTCCCGACGTGGTTTCCCCGGAGCCGCCGGGATTCGAGGAAGGCATGTTGGGAAATCCCCCGTCAACTCCCGTGCCCGCCAAGCCGGGGACAACGACAAAAACCAAAAAGAAGGCGCCCCCGGCGGCGCCGGCCCTGCCTCTAAAAAGCGGAGAAGTGTTGGATTACACGGCAGACGTGGCCAAGCTCGATAACGTGGCCACGCTGACGCTCAAGGTTCGCGGCCAAGGAAGTTTCTTGGGCAAGAGCGTCTGGCATTTGCAAGCGGCGGCGCACACCTTGAAACCGCTGCGCATCGTTTTTGAGCTGGACGATCAATTTGACTCTTACAGCGACGCGCGGACGCTCGAGTCGTTGCAGTACGAAATGCGCCTGAACGAGCGGGGCCAAAAAGTGCAATCGATCCAGCGAATGACCACGAGCGGCAGGGAGCCGGCGGCGGAGGCGGCCGAGGCGCGCGTCCTGCCGGGAACCCGCGATCCCCTGGGGATGATGCAGTATCTGAGAACCGTGGACTGGTCGGCAACGCGCGAAGTGACGAGTCCGGTGTACGACGGGCACAAGCTGTACGAAGTTCGCGCGAAATTGGCGAGCGGGTCGGTAGCGGTGGGCGTGCCTGCGGGAGATTACCGCGCGACAAAAATCGCCCTTCACGTTTTTGAGAATGGCGTGGAGTCGAAGGATGCTTACTTCGCGCTGTACCTGGCGAACGATGCCGCGCGAACGCCGGTGCTGCTGGAAGCGGTCATGCCGATTGCCAGTGCGCGCGTGGCCCTGGTGAAAGCAGGGCAGGAAAACACGCAGTCCAGCCGGTAGGCAATCGGAATCATCAGCGTGACGCTAGGAAGGGCGCAGCCATGCTGCGCCCGCGCAAGAGCAGTTGCCTGGCGCAAACTCCGTCACAGAATTGCAAAGAGCGGACATCAGCAGAGCACGATTTTTTCGCGGTGCCGCATAACCCGGCGCGTGGCGTTGCGCGTGTCGATGACCAGCTTGGCGGAATCGACGATGGAGGTGTAGTCGTAACTCGAGTGGTCGGTGGCAATCACCACGGCATCGTAGCTCGCGAGCGTTTGCGGATCGAGCGGCACGGATTTCATGTTTTCGTAATTGTAGTGACGCATCTTGTGGAGTTGCGGGAAATAGGGGTCGTTGTAATCGAGCGCTGCGCCGCGCTGCTGGAGGAGCTGCATGATCTTGAGCGACGGCGATTCGCGCAAATCGTCCACATCCTTCTTGTAAGCCACGCCGAGCAGCAGGATCCTCGAGCCTTTCATGCTTTTCTTTTGCTCGTTGAGAGCATTGGCGGTGGCTTCCGCCACGTGATAGGGCATGGCGGTATTGACTTCGCCGGCCAGTTCGATGAACCGCGTGGCGAAATCGTACTCGCGGGCTTTCCAGGAAAGATAAAACGGATCGACCGGGATGCAGTGGCCGCCGAGCCCGGGCCCCGGATAAAAGGGCATGTAGCCGAAGGGCTTTGTGGCTGCCGCGTCGATGATTTCCCAGATGTCCATGTTCATGCGCAAGCAAAGTAGCTTCAGCTCGTTGACCAGGGCGATATTGACGCAGCGGAAGATGTTCTCAAGAAGCTTGGCCATTTCCGCGGCGCGCGTCGAGCTCACC
This sequence comes from Acidobacteriota bacterium, assembly GCA_003223215.1. Classification (GTDB taxonomy): domain Bacteria; phylum Acidobacteriota; class Terriglobia; order Acidiferrales; family UBA7541; genus Acidiferrum. Next base: position 73,965 of record QHYH01000129.1, on the reverse strand, counting down.
GGAACGACGCGAGCCACGACCTGGGTGTAGAGCGCTTGCGCCGCCCGCCCGCTCGGGGGATTCAAGCCGCCGACGATTTTGGGAATCTGGGATAACCCGAATTGCTTGTTGCCGGGATCTTCGCGCTCCGGCGAAAAGGCGAGGTAGAAATCGCAAACGGTGTGCTCATGCTCCTGGCCGGAGGCGATGGGGCAGCTTAAGCCGCTCCTTTCCAGAATGGGCAGGACCAGGTCTTCGGTGGTTCCCGGATAAGTGGTGGATTCGAGAACAATCAGTTGTCCCTTTTGCAGGTGCGGATAAATGGAAAGAGCGGTTTGCTCGACATAACTCAAATCGGGTTCGCGGCGGTCGTCGAGCGGCGTAGGGACGCAGATCAGCACCGCGTCGGCTTCTCGCAGCTTGGCGAAATCCGTGGTGGCGCTGAAGTGCTTGCTGACGATAAATTTCTGGATCTTATTTGGAGGAATGTGCTGGATGTAAGACCGGCCGGCATTGAGCATGGAAACCTTATCAGGGTCGGTATCGAAACCGATGACCTTGTGACCCGCTTCGGCAAAGCGCAGGGCCAGCGGCAAGCCGACGTAGCCGCAGCCGATGATCCCCACCTTGAGGTGGGCGCTTTTGAAGAATTCGGGTTTGCGGTCGATGGGCATGGGTCGAGTCGCCCTCCTTTTGGATGGGACCTCGGGCCGAACCGAGGTCACGAAGAGTCACATTTTCCGGGATGCTTGTTCGCCGGTTACATTCATTCAAGCAAGCCAGCGGGAATCGCGAGCAATCGGGCAAAGACAGGTAAATATCACAGGTTCCCCGAAAAACCAAAAAATGTTGGCCTGCTTGGCCTGCTTGGTACGTCGCGGTTGGCCTCTCTCGAGGTTGCCGCCTGCTTCCGGACCGGAGAAGATAGCAGAGTCGGCGGCCACCGGGCGTTCGGAATCGGTTCGCCGCGCCGGAGTCAGCATGACGATCATCATTCTGCTGCTGGGACTCGGTGTGGGCGTCCTGGTGGGTCTTTTGGGCATTGGCGGCGGGGTGGTGCTGGTGCCCGCAATGGTTTACCTGCTGAGGATGGATCAACACCTTGCGCAAGGGACGTCTCTTTTTATCTTGCTGCCGCCGATCGGGCTCGGCGCGCTCCGCGAATATTGGAGACAGGGTCAGGTGGATCTACGAGCGGGAATTTTATGCGCTCTAGGAATGCTTTTTGGCGCCTACGGAGGAAGCCTGGTGGCGTTGCCTATCCCTTCGCGCCATTTGCAGGGGCTATTTGGCTGCTTTCTGGTGCTCTCCGCGGTCCTGCTGTGGCGGAAGGCGGAGCTCAAGAGCAAAGGCCGACGCTAGCTTGAAAAGAGAGTGCTCATGAATGAGGGAATAGGGCGGGACGCGGGGATTTTCCTGGTGGCGGGTCTTTGCGGAATTGCTTCCGGCATGTTTGGCATCGGCGGAGGGGTACTGCTGGTGCCCCTGCTCGGTTTGCTTTTCTCTTTCAGCCAGCACCGCGCCCAGGGCACAAGTTTAGTGGCGTTGATTCCACCGACCGGCGCGCTGGCCCTGGTGGCTTACGCGCGGGATGGCTTTGTTTCCTGGAGGACGGGTTTGTTCCTGATCCCGGGCGTGTTCCTGGGGGGGATCGTGGGAGGAAAACTGGCAGAGAACTTGCAACCGCGGCGGATGCGGCAGGTTTTCGCCGGAATTTTGTTTGCGCTGGGCGCCTGGCAGGCGTTCAGTGCCTGGTGGCGATAAAGGCGGAGAGGAATGGTCGATTTGCACTGTCACATCCTGCCCGGGCTCGATGATGGTCCCGACAGAATAGAAGAATCGCTCGAAATGGCAGAGACGGCGATCGCCGATGGCATAACCCATGTTGTGGCCACGCCGCACTCCTCTGACAGCTACCGGTTTGATTTCGCGACGGTCCGCCGCCTCCGGGATGAACTGCAAAACCGAATCGGCAACCGGCTCAAGCTTGCGACCGGCTGTGATTTTCACCTCAATCCGGAGAATTTAGCCGCGCTCGGCAAGGAGCCCCGGCAATACTGCATCAACCAGCGGGATTATCTGCTGGTGGAATTCAATGAAGTCTCCATCCCTCCGGCGATGGATAAGACCTTGCACGAGATGCAACTTTCCGGACTGCGGCTGATCGTTACGCACCCGGAACGCAACGTCATTTTGCGGTCGCACCCGGCGCGGTTGCGAGAATGGGTGAGACGCGGCTGCTTTGTTCAGGTGACCGGGGGCGCGCTGACGGGAGGATTCGGGATGACCACCGAGCAAATCACGCTTGCGTGGATTGCCGAAGGGATGGTTCATTTCGTGGCGAGCGACGCGCACAACAACCGCAGTCGGCCGCTGCGCTTGCGGCCCGCCTATGAAAAGGTGGCGCACCGGTTTGGCGAAGAGAAAGCCCGCGCCTTGTTTCAAGAAAATCCCCAGGCGGCGTTCGAAGGGCGGGACCTGCCGCACATTCCGGAACTTCCTGAGGGGGCTGCCCCGCGGCGGCGAAAGCGATTCTTTTTCTTCTGAGCCTTGCGGATTTAGCCGGAGAACATCGCATCGAGAAAGTCAGCGCGCAGGCGCGAGCGGCAGGCCGGCCCACGCGTTCAACAAGCCAAGGATTTCGCGCACCACCTCAAGAGCATCGCCGGAGCTGCGCCACCAATGGCGAGGATCAAAACGATCCTCGCCGGCGGCACGCACCATGCCGCGGCAATCCGGCGGAGCGAGCTTTCGCCAGAGCAGCCGCACCCGCCGCGTATGGGTCTTGCTGGTGACCAGGATGACCGAGCGGTCCTGCTCATGAGCAAGAGCCGCGCCGAGCACTCCGACTTCATCCGCGGTATTGACGATCGGGGGCTCCAGCACGCGAATGGCCTCCGCGGGAACTCCCTCGTGGATCAAGACGCGTGCGCTGTAAACCTCTTCGCCTTCGTAAGCGAGTCCCATAGCCTTCAAAGCTTGCCCCGGCTCGGCGGAGTGCGTGAGCCATACCTCCGGGGCGTAGCCTTGGCGATATAGCTTGGCCGCTTCCATAGCCCGCACTGGCATTCTTCCGCTGAGCACGGCAATCGCTCGTGCTTTTGCCAAAGGGTCTTCGACCACCAGCCATCGACCGACGCTCGAGAACGCGGCCAGAGCCAGCGCCGTGAAGCAGCAAGCGGCGGCAGCAACAATGATCGAGCGGCGCTTTCTGGGCGGGACAAGGGCGGGAGAGTCTTGCGAAGCGGCCATAGAGAAACTTCGGCATGCTATCCCGCGGTGAAGCGGTGGTCAAATTGCCGGGGGCCCGGGTACACTCGTTGATCGGCTGAAGTGCGAAGGAGGCTTCATGCGCGCAGTGGTTACCGGGGGGGCCGGTTTCCTGGGATCGCATCTGTGCGACCGGTTGATCTCGGAGGGCTGGGATGTGTTGGCCCTGGACAATTTGGTCACCGGAGTGGACAGCAATGTCGCGCACTTGCTCGAGAATCCGAAGTTCGGGATCCAGCGCGCGGATGTTTCCAAGTACATCGACGTGCCCGGGACCGTGGACTACGTGCTGCACTTTGCCTCGCCCGCAAGCCCGGTGGATTACCTCAAGATGCCCATCCCCACGCTGAAGGTGGGGGCGCTCGGCACGCACAATGCTTTGGGCCTCGCGCGGGCCAAGAATGCGAAGTTTTTTCTTGCTTCCACCAGCGAATGTTACGGCGACCCGGAAGTTTCTCCACAAAACGAAGACTACTGGGGACACGTGAACCCCATTGGCCCGCGCGGCGTTTATGATGAAGCCAAGCGCTTTGCCGAAGCCATGACCATGGCGTATCACCGCTATCATAAAGTGGACACGCGCATCGTGCGAATCTTCAATACCTATGGGCCGCGGATGCGTTTGAACGACGGCCGCGCACTGCCGAACTTCGTTTTTCAGGCGCTGAGCGGGATGCCGCTGACGGTTTATGGCGACGGAAAACAAACGCGGAGTTTCTGTTATGTTTCCGACCTCATCGAAGGCATTTACCGGCTCATGATGTCCGACGAGCACTTGCCGACAAATATCGGGAATCCGCAGGAGATCACGCTTCTCGACTTTGTCGAACGCATCCTTAGACATTTCGACAATCCTCCTCCGATCGTGTTCAAGCCCCTGCCGCAAGACGATCCCAAGCGCCGCTGCCCGGACATCAGCAAGGCCAGGCGCATCCTCAAATGGGAGCCAAGGGTGGGACTCGCAGAAGGATTGCAGCTCACGCTGGTCCATTTCAAAGCAGTGTTTCGGAAAAAATAAGCCGAGATTCCGGATTCGACCAGGAAGTGTGAATGGGGGTCCGGCTGATTAGAAATGGAGTCGCCAAAGAGAGCAAAGCTCGAAAAGCTATTCTCTGCCGAAGGAATAATACTCGAAGCCCAGCTCGCGCATATCCTGGGGCGAAAACAGGTTTCTACCGTCGACGATGAGCTTGCGAGCCATGAGGCTCCCTGCACGCTCCCAGTCCAGTTTGCGAAAGGCATCCCACTCGGTCGAGATCAGCGCGGCATCCGCGTCGCGGAGCGCATCGTAGGGATCTTCGTGATAGTGCAACTCGGGAAACAGAGCTTTCGTCCGGGACATGGCTTCGGGGTCGCTGGCATGCACGACGGCGCCTTCCTCGAGGAGCCTCTTGACGACCTCCAAAGCCGGGGCAAAGCGAATGTCGTCGGTGTTTGGTTTGAAGGCGAGGCCGAGCACGGCGACGCGCTTGCCTTTCACCACCCATAGCGCCTGGTGAATTTTCTCGAAAAAGCGTTCGATCCGCTGTTTGTTGACGTGCTCGGCAGCCTTCAGGATCGCAAAATCGACGCCCACTCTTGCCGCCAGGTAGATAAACGCCTGGACATCTTTGGGAAAACAGAACCCGCCGTAGCCGAGCCCGGCCTTAAGAAACTGTCCGCCGATGCGCCGATCGAGCCCCATCGCGCGGGTTACTTCCTCAACGTTCGCGCCAAATTTTTCGCACAAGTCGGCGATGACGTTCGCATAGCTGACCTTTAGCGCGAGGAAGGAGTTGGAGGCGTGCTTGATGAGTTCCGCGCTGCTGATGGTGGTGACCAAAAATTCGGCTTTCTGGCCGGGCGGGCAAGTGCCGTTGTGCACCGGGCAGCGAAAACTCTTCTCCAGAATGGGGTGGTAGATTTCGCGCAATTCCGCTGCCGAGGAGGAATCCTCGACGCCCACCACAATGCGGTCGGGATGAAGAAAATCTTCAACCGCCGTTCCTTCGCGAAGGAATTCCGGATTGGACGCCACGCGGAATTGTGTATTGCTGTTTCGCGAATAAGCGGAGAGAGCCCGGCTGAGCTCGAGTCCGGTGCGCGCGGGGACGGTGCTTTTTTCGATCACCAACTTAGGCGTGCGCGCTTCCGCGGCGATCTGCCGCGCCACGTGATCGATGGCGGATAGATCCGCCTCGCCCGATTCTTTCGGGGGCGTTCCCACACAAATGAAGATGGCCTCTCCGGCGCGAATGGCTTCGCCCGCATCGGTGGTGTAGGAAATGCGCCCCGCTTTACGCGCGGAAGTGAGAATCTCTTCCAGGTGCTGTTCGTAAATGGGCACGCCGCCGGCCTGGAGCTTGGCGATGCGGTCGCGATCAATGTCCGTGCAGACGACTTCGTGCCCGGCCTCGGCAAGGCAGGCTCCCGTGACCAGTCCGACGTACCCACATCCAATGACGGAAACCCGCAAAAGAAAGCCTCCTTCGACCGGGCTTAACCGGCGCCACCCCGCGCGCTAGGGAGTTCTCTTTGTATTGTGAGCGATACAAGAAAAAGAAAAAAGCGATTCGTTTCCCTGCCCGCCCAAAAAACACCAGTCAAGATGGACAGCCTGCTCCTATCCCGGAGGAGAAAGCGGTCCGCGATTCCTGATGCTGTTTCCCATCAGCAGTCCGCGCAATCCAAGCAGCAGGAGGCGGGGCTGGCGCCGGACCAAGTTCCAAAGCAGGCGGGTGGACTCGTCGCGATGAATTTCTCCGAGCGACTCCCGCGCGGAAAGGTCCAGCAAATCCACCAGTTGCGAATAATCCTTTTGCGCAAAATGATGCAGCGCGCGGCGGATCATCCAATGCGTGCCGAGTTCACGCCGCAGCGCCGAGAGCTCCTCTCGGGAGCGTTGCTTGAGCAGCGCGCGGGCAACCCCCAGGGCGCCGCGGAATCCAGTCACGATGCCGCCGACGGTTGACACCTTGACTTGCGCCGCGGCGTCTCCCACCAAATACACTTCGCCCTTTCCGATTTGCCGCCGTACCGGCACCCATCCCTGATAAACCGGAATGCGCGCCCCCTGCCATTCGAGCGGATCGAGCTTTTTCTTTTCCAGAAAATTCTCGAAGCAGCGCTTCGTGTCGCGGCCGTGCTCTCCAATCACGCCGAGCGCGGCGCGCTCGGCGGACTCCGGAATCAGCCAATAAAAATAGGGTGTATCGTCGGGGACAAACCACACGCGGGTGGTATCCGGGGGGCAGTCCTTGGGGAGGCGCACGATGGCTTGCACGAGCGGCACCGTGTCGACCGGTGGCCAGCCGGCGGCACGGGCCACGCGGCTCGCCGCACCGTCTGCACCAACGAGACTGTCGGCATGAAGCTCTTCGCGCTTGCCGCCGCTCTCGATTTCCAAGCGCAAGCCGCGCTCGTTTGCCCCCACGCCTAAGAAACGCGAATCAAAACAAAGCGAGGCCCCGGCGTGCCGGGCGTCCCGAGCAAGGGCGGCAATAAGCCGCGAGCGCTCGATAATCAGGTCCGGCTTCTTTAACGCGATTTGCGCCGAGCGTCCGTCGGTAAAGAGTTCAAAACGGCGGATTTCGTTGATGACGCTCTGCCGGGCCACCACCGCCATCTGGCTGCGGAAATGATCGGTTACGATCAGTGTGCGCGCGGCCGGTTCAAGCCGCGGCCTGGATTCCAACACACGGACAGGCCGCCCGCCCCGGGCCACGTTTGCGGCGGTGAATAGGCCGGCGGCCGAAGCACCCACAACAATGACGTTCCGCTCGGGCCAGCCGCCTGCTGGCCGGGCTTTGTCGTCTTCCACAGTCGTGTACATCCCAATGGTACGCCGTCTCTCTACACTGATTCTCGAGAGTCTACGCAAAAGATTGGATCTGCTTCTCCGCCCGACCCGTGCGGGACCCCAAAGGAAATGGGTGGGAGGGCGCTGTAAGTATACAGAAACGCCATCCAAGGACAAAGAAAGACAGTGCCAGACGGAGTTTGGAATTCTCGATCGTGAGCAACGGATCGACTTTCAGCGAGCGCGGGACGGTTCGCGCTCCTGGCGCTCATAAGGGGCCCGCTCGAGATAGGCGATGCCGGACAAGGCCGCCGCCAGCACGAGAATGCCGAGCAGCAGCGCGCCCCGCGCGGAAAGATAACCGATCAACAAGGCCGCCGAACCTCCGAGCGCCCCCAGAAGGTACACCGTGACCACGGCTCCGCGATGACCAAGGCCGAGATTCGACAGCCGGTGGGCGGCATGGTCTTTGCCGGGCGTGGCAAAAGGCAGCAACCCTCGGCGGGCACGCGAGATGATTACCAGGGTGGTATCAAAAATGGCCGCACCCAGGATCAGGATCGGAGCCAGCCAACCCGAAAAATGGGGGGTATTCTCCAAACTTAACTTTAGACCCAAAGCGGCCATCAGGAATCCCAAGAACATCGCGCCGCCGTCACCCATGAAAATCCTGGCGGGCTTGAAATTCCAGCGCAGAAACCCGGCGGCGGCCCCGAGCACGGCCGCCGCCAGGATGGTAACCAGAATCTGTCCGTTCCTATAAGCAAGGAAGGCAAAGAAGACAGAGGACACAGCCGCAACGCCGGCGCACAAACCGTCCATGTGATCGAGGATGCTGAAGGAAGCGGTAATGCCAACGACCCAGAAAACCGTAAGTGCGGCGTCCAAAAAGACGCCGCCACGCCCTTCCAGAAAAGTGCTGAAAACCTGGGCGCGAACCCCGCTCAGAAGCAAAATCCCCGCCGCGACCGGCATGCCAACGAATAGTTTTACCTGGTGATGGAGCAGGCCCTGATCATCGAGCATGCCCACTGCCGCGACCAGCGTCGCACCAATCAGGATGCCGGCAATTTGCGTCCGGGCAGGCCCATGGAACGCCAGCAAAACCGCAATCACCACGGCAGCGTATATGGGCAAGCCGCCAAGAAGGGGAACCGGCGCGTGATGCACTTTTCGCGGCCCGGGCAAATCCACCATGCCCACGCGCAGTGCGAGGGCTCGCACAGGCACGACCAACATCAGGGATGCAAACAAGGCAATGAAGAACGCGAGCAGGCCTGCGGCCATGCGTCAGGCTCCCAAGGATTCGAGAATGGCTGCCCCCACCGGGCGAAAACACCATACTGCTATTTTTGTTGCGGTTCAATCGACTGCCGCCAAAAGGATATGAAACGCCAGGGGACAGGGGCAGGTCATCGCAAATAGGCGACAAATTTCGGATAGAGTGCTCTTGCGTGTCTGCCATCCCTGTTTCCCCTCCGGCCTTATCTTTCGGTGAGCATCCTGCTGAAGATGCGCTTCACTTCTTCCTTGTCCTTGGTCGAGTAATACCAGTCGATGGTCCGCTTCAGCCCCTCGCGGAACGGGACTTTTGGCTCCCAGCCGAGCAGTTTCTTCGCCAGGGAATTGTCCGCCACGCGGTTCAGCGGACCGGTGGGCATGTCCGGACGCAGCTTGATCTCGGCCTTGTGTCCGGTAAATTCGCAAACCATCCTGGCGCAATCGATGACCCGGATGCGCTCCATGGTGCCGAGATTTATGGGCGTGCCGTCATTGATTTTTTCTCCGGCAAGGATCGTTCCTTCGACGATGTCATCAATGTAGGTCCAGTTGCGGATCTGCGTGCCGTCGCCCCAGACTTCGAACGGATTCTGCCCCAGGAAGGCGCGCGCAATCATGGCGATGACCGCGTGATTCTCCACGCCTCGCGGACCATACACGGTAAAGTAACGGCAAGAAGCGCCGCGCAAACCGTGCTCTTTGGCATAGGCCTGCAGGGTGAATTCACCCATCAGTTTGGCCCAGCCGTAGGTGTTGTCCGCGTCATTGGGGCCCTTGGTGAGGTCTTCGGTGAGGTAGAGTTCCTTGTGGATATCGGACTGCAGAAAGTTGGGGTACACACAGCCGGAAGAAGCAAAGACCACTTTTTTCACTTTGGCTTTCAGGGCCTCGGCAAAGATGAGCCCGTCCAGAAAAAAATTCGACGCCGGGCCGGCCTGGTGCAAATCCACATAACCGCGGCCACCGTGGTCGGCGGCAAGGTGAAAAACCACGTCGACGCCTTCGATCGCCGCCCGCGCTACGCCCGGTTCGCGAAGATCGGCTTCGAGGAAATCCACTTTACCTGTTCCGAGGTGATGGCGGATATTGCCCAAATGTCCGCTGGTGAGGTCGTCAACGATTCGGACTTTCATGACTCCTCGTGCGATCAGATGATCGGTAAGGGTCGACCCGATGAACGATGCTCCCCCGGTTACCAGCGCGGTCTTTCCCGCCCAAAACGATTCGGTTGTGGCCACTCCTCGTCTGCCTCCTGATTCTCTAGCGCGCCCGGATGTGTTCGAAAATTTCCAGATATTTCTGAAGCTCGGCCACTCTATCATAGGAGGGTGCGGCGGCCCGTGCCGCCGCTTCCATCGATTGCAACTTCCTCCCGTCCGCCATCAAGTGCCGGATCACGCTGACGAGTTCCCCGTGGTTGTCAGGATCGGCAGCTACCGCAAAGCCTTGCTTCACGCCAAGCGACCGAACGTCGCTTTCCCGGGGAGCTACGGCAACAATCGGTTTTCCGGCCGCCAGAATTCCGTACATTTTGCTTGGGACCACCACTCCTTCCAGCCCACGCTTTACGGTGACTATGTGCGCGTCGGCGGCGGCCAAAACCGAGGGGATTTGTGCGGCGGGGAAATAATCAAGAAAGCGTATGTTGTCGGCCCCCGCCGCCGCCGCTTGGACCGCCGGCCGCTCGGCGCCGTCGCCCACAAAAACAAATGCAACCCCCTCTTTAGAGAGCTTGCGGGCCGCGGTCACGAGCGTATTCCATGCGCCGTAAAATCCCAGGTTGCCCGCATGAAGCAAAACAAACGAAAAACCGCCGCGGATCGCGCGGATCACTTCGGGATCGCGAGGGGGCAGGGATTTCCCGGGAGGAGGAATCTCGGCGCCGTCGCGAATAACCACTATTCGCAAGGGCGCTACTCCCTTCGAGATAATTCGCGCGCGCATGTCTTCACCAAGAACGATGACGCGCTCGGCGCGTCCGAGCGCCCAGCGGTTGAGCCTCTCCCAGATACGCGTCAGCGCACCAGGCGCGACGATATTGCCTCCCACCGCCATGTCGGGGTACAGGTCCCGGATGTTGTAGACATACGGTTTTCGCTTCAGCATGGCCAGGAACGCTCCGACGATTCCCTGAAATGGCGGGTCGGTCATGGCCAGCACGACATCGCAATTAAGGAAGAGCGCGCGCGGCAGAGCCAGCATCACATAGCTCAGGTAATTCATCAGGCGATTTTTCATGTTGAACCGTGGAAACTCCGTTGACCCGGCGCGGATGATGCGAACCAAGTCCACATTTTCCGTTTGGTAGGGACGCCATGGATGCCGCTCGGTCGGGTCGTAGGACGGCCGCCCGCAAAGCACCGTGATGCGGTGATGGATCGAGATCGTGTCCACCACCGTGTGGGCCATCTTTGCGGTCGCCGAAGTATCCGGCGGATAGTAAAGATTCAGGAGAAGGATCTTCAATCGTTTCTAGCCCGACAGCAATTCGAGACGGCTTAAATGATTAGTCGTATTGCGCGCTTATGTCGAACTGTTTCTTCTTGCCGCAATCCGTCTCCAGCGAGAACTCTCCGGAGGATCCGGAACGGCTGCAAGCCGCAGTCTGCTATTCGCCAATCACATTGGACCAAGCGGGCCATCCGCTTCCGACAAGCTTCAGCCGTTCACTCGCCTTGGCGGGTAATCAGCAAATCGCCCAGGGCCAGGGCGTCCATCTGTGTGCGCTCGAAGCAGTCGATGGCCTGTTCGGGGCTGCAGACAATCGGCTCGTTGTCGTTAAACGACGTGTTCAGCACGACGGGCACACCGGTGAGGTCACGGAACGCGGAAATCAGCGCATGGTAACGCGAGTTCGCTTCGCGTGTGACGGTTTGCAAGCGCCCGGTGCCGTCCACGTGGGTCGGCGCCGGGATTTTCTCGCGCTTCTCCGGGCGCACGGGATAAGCCAGCGTCATGAAGGGCGAAGGATGCGACTTGGCAAAATATTCCCCGGTGGCTTCGGCGAGGATCGAAGGCGCGAAGGGCCGGAAGCTCTCGCGGTGCTTAATGCGGCGGTTGAGAATTTCCTTCATCTCTGGCCGTCGCGGATCGGCAACAATGCTGCGATTACCCAGGGCCCGTGGACCCCATTCGGCTCGTCCCTGAAACCAGCCGAGGATTTTGCCTTCCGCGATGATGGCCGCCGCTCGCCGCATTAATTCCTCTTCTTGAAGTTCACGAACCACGCAGCCTTTTTGCGCCAGGCCAGAAGAATCCACGGCGCGGCAAATTTCTTGGTGCGAATATTCCGGGCCCCAGTAGGCATGATCCATCACAAACGAGCGCGGCTGGCCCAGAACCTGGTGCCAGACGATGAACGCCGCACCGACGGAGAGCCCGCCGTCTCCCGCTGCTGGCTGAACGTAAACCTGCTCGAATGGCGTGGCCTCAAAAATCTTCCCGTTGGCCACGCAGTTGAACGCCACGCCGCCGGCCAGGCACACCGACTTTAACCGAGTGCGTTCGGCAAACCTCCTCAACATTCCCAGATAAACCTCTTCGAGCCGCGCCTGCAGCGAAGCCGCCAGATTCCTGTGGCGTTGCTCGAGAGTTTGATCCGCAGCGCGCGCCGAGCCAAGCCGTCTTTCCATCCCTTCGGAAAACAATTTGCCAAGCCTGGGCGTTTTGTCCGCTTCCGCCCAGGACATCTCCGGGCCGGTGCGATGGTGCGAAAAATATTCCAGTCCCAGCTTAAAACCGTTTCCTGCGGAGCCCTTCTCAACGCGCAAAATGTCATGGAACAGTTCCAGCTGTTCGGTCTGCCCGTAGGCGGCCAGCCCCATGACTTTGTATTCGTCGCCAAACTTCAGGAAGCCCAGGTACTGCGTCACGGCGCTGTAAAACAGACCCAGGGAGTGCGGAAACGCAATGGCGCCCTCGATTTTCATGCGGCTGCCGCTGCCAATCCCCCACATGGTGCTTGCGAAGTCCCCTAGCCCATCCGCCGACAGCAGTGCTGCCTGTGCAAATGGCGAACAGTAAAAACTGCTCGCGAGATGCGCCTGATGATGTTCGATGCGGTGAAATTCCGCGCGGATCCTGTGCAAGTCGCCAGCAAACGTCTCGGCCAGCGCTTCCGGGATGCCCTGAAATTTCAGGAGGACTTTGGCGCGTCCGCGCGCGAACGAGGGCATGCGCAGCGCATAGAATATTTTCCTCCCCAGCCGCGCGTAGGGGTTTCGCGGCACGGCCACGTGGTCGATTTCCGCGAGCGTCAAACCCGCCTTTTTCAAACAATAGCGGATCGCTTGCGCGGGAAATCCCGCGGCATACTTGACGCGGTTAAATCGCTCCTCTTCGACGGCGGCGACCAGACGGCCGTCGCACACAATCGCCGCGGAAGCGTTTCCGTGGTAGGCATTAATCCCGAGGATGTTCATCGCGCGATCAACCGAGTGTACCTCAACAGCAGGTTCATGCGGCGAGATGCCGGCGGCACCACTCGTTCAGAACGTAGAGAGACCAAGGACGCGACCAGGTGGTTTTCGCCTCGAGGAAATCGTGCCAGACGCCGGCGATTCCGCCGGGGCGCAATCGACGCGCGAGAGGCGGCGCGGGATCTGCGAAACTCGTTTCCAGCCTTTTTCGCAGCGGTCCGCGCAACCATTCATCCCACGGCAAAGTAAAGGTGCGTTTCTTTAGCCCGAGAATTTCCGGCGGCAGCAAATCGCGAATCGCTTCGACAAGCAATGCTTTGTGCACGCCCGGCCGGTGACGCGAGGCGTCCGGCAAAGCCTTCACAAATTCCACCAGCGGCGTGTCCAGCAGCGGGAGGCGGACTTCCAGCGATTGCGCCATGCTCACGGAATCCGTGTCTCGCAGTAGCGTGCTCGCCATGTAGCTGCGCATCTCCAGCCAGGAGACACCCCCCACGGCTTCCAGCCGGCGTGCTTCGTCCGCGGCTCTTTCGAGCCATCCGAGCCATGTCGGTTCCAGCGTCACGCCGTCAAGGCTGATGGTGCTGGGGCGGAATCGCGGTTCAATGATCTTCTCCAATCTTCCCGGGGGGAAAAGCGTGCGTGAAAAAAAATACGGATGGGGAAGCGAATCGGGAGAAACCCAGGCAGCCGCCGCCTTGCCTCCTGCATCCGGCGAACCTCGCTTCCCGGCGAGGGCCGCCACAACTGGTTTCGCCAACCGTCTTGCCACTGCCGGCACGAACCATGCAGTACGAACCAGTCTGGAGAGCCGCGGCGTATTCGCAAACGTCGGATACCCCGCAAAAAGCTCATCGCCGCCCAAGCCGGAGAGGGCTACTTTCAGCCCCACTTTCCTCGCCGCCCAGGAAACAAAATAGGTGTTCACGCCGTCCATCGTGGGCTGGTCCAGTGCCCGAAGGGCCTCGTCAATGCGCTCCACGATTGCTCCGCCGTCCAGCGGCACTTCGGCGTGCTGGGTTCGGTAGCGGCTCGCAACCGCCCGCGCGGCTTCGCCTTCATCAAATGCTGCGCCTGGGAAGGTCAGCGTAAAGCTCTGAATCCCCGTCGTCGCTTTAGCCGCCAGCGCCGCGATGGCTCCCGAGTCGAGCCCGCTCGAAAGGAACAAGCCCACCGGGACATCCGCGATCAAATGCGCCCGCACGGCGTCTTCGAGCATCGGACGCAACTTCTTGGCGGCGGAAGCGAGGTCGCGCGGTTTCCGGGTGTCCTGCGCCGCCGGGGAAGCCGCGGGATCCCACCACGGGCGCGCGCGCGGTACGCGACGGCGCTCGGGAACGTGCAGCAGCACGCGGTGGCCCGGAGGCAGGCTGAACACTCCTTCGACAAGCGTTACCGGCTCGCTCACGCTCCCAAAGAGCAGATACGATGTCAGCGCGTCGGGCGACACGTTTTTGGGAGCCGCGCCTGCGGCGAGCAGCGCCCGCATTTCCGATGCGAAGGCAAATCCCTCGGGCGTTTGCGTGTAATAGAGCGGCTTAATTCCCAGGGGATCGCGCGCCAAAAACAGAATCGGCGCCGTCGCGTACCGCTCCCGCAAATCGAGCAGGGCAAACGCAAACATCCCACGGAGTTCGCTGAGTGCGTCTTCTCCCCACTCTTCCCATGCGTGGACGAGAATTTCCGTGTCCGATTGTGTTCGGAAGCGATGCCCGCACAGGCTCAGGCGCTCGCGCAGGTCGCGGTAGCCGTACAGCTCGCCGTTGAACACCACGGCGACATCCCTGGTTTCATTCCAGATGGGTTGCTGGCCTCGAGCCAGGTCGATGATGCTCAACCGGCGCACGCCCAGCGCCAGTCCGGGCGCACGCGGTTCGCCCACAAGGAATCCTTCTTCATCCGGGCCGCGGTGCCGCATCGCCGCGGTCATCGCCCGCACTCGCGCCTCCGCTTGCGTATTACGCGAGGTGAAGGCGACTCCGCAGATCCCGCACACGCTATTCTTTGATCTCCGGCGTTGAGAAGAAGGCCGTTCCCGCGCGGATCATGTGTTCCCGAAAATGAAAGCGCGCGATCCTCAACCGACGGTCCGCGTACCACGCGAGGCGTTGCCGGAGCAACAGCAAGAGAACGAAGGCCACTCCCGCAAGCACCAGGTAGAAAAACGATTCGCGCTCGAGGAGCAGGCTCCAGTCCACCGCCTCCTCCCAACCCGGGTAGAGGAAATCGAAAACCTTTTGCAAATGGCGCCCTCCGATCGGCAACCGCGACAGCCGGACATGCGCCACGCTCTGGTAGTCATACTGAGGAGGATAGCCGGAAACAGCAGCTACCGCTTGCGCGAACTTTGCCGGATCCTGCAACTCTTTGCGTGTCAGGAAATGGCCGTTCGCATCCTTCATTATCATCCGGTAGCTAGGGTCAACGACGATCCAGCGCTGGTTAATCAACACTTCGGCTACCACATGCTTGGTCATCCCATCGCGCGAGAGCAGGAGCAAGCGGCGCACCCGAAGATCAGAGGCTCGCGCAAGATTCAAGAAAGCGTTCGTGGCCGTCCCGCACACCTTCAGGAGTTGTGCGTAGTTGAGAGTGGTCTGTGGATCGCGCGTCGGAAGGGTTGCGGTGTTTGCGGCGATCCCCCGCGAAGGTCCCGCTCGCATCCAATCCAGAATGGCCTCGACTCTTTCCTCCGGCGGCGCAAAGTTTGGAACAATCGCGTCGGAATACCCGTCGAGATACCGTCGAACGGAGAACTCCCTGACTCCGGAATAAACGACGGCAAGGAGCGCAAGGGCAAGCAGCAGGTTCGCGCTCCACCAGACCGCGCGAAAAATGGGATGGCGAGATTCAGGCACAAGCCCTATACCAATTCCTCAGTTTCTCCCTGTCCCTTCGGAGAGATGCACCGAGCGTACAAGCGCTCCATCTGGTGGACCGGCTCCCCCCAACCGAGATTCCGTTTGACTTTAGCGCATCCGGCTTCAAGATGTCTACGGAGTTCCTCGTCGGTCAAAACGCGAGAAAGCACCTCAGCCACATGGTGGGCCTCGTGCCTTGCCACCATACCGGCTTGGTTTGCGAGCAGCGGCGCGATCCCGCACTGTTCGGTCACAATCACCGGCGTCCCCGATGCAACCGCCTCGGCCGCCGTATTCCCGAAGTTTTCGTGCTGTGAAGGAAGGACAAAAACATCGGCGTCCCGGTACGCCGCCCACTTGTCCTGGCCAAATAGCGGCCCGGCAAACTGGACCTCCTGGCTGGCGTCGAGCTCGGCTGCCATTTCGACCAGTTGCGCTTTTAGCCCCAAGTCCGGTCCCGCAAACACCAATCGCAACGGCATCCCGGCGCGCCGTTTTTTCACTTCGGCAAAGGCTCGCAACAACAGATCAGGACTTTTTTTGGAAGATAGCCGCCCCAGAAAAAGCACTACTCTGGCTTCCGCCGGAATTCCCCATTTTTTTCGAAACAGGCCTCGCTCCGGCCATGACTCGGGCGCTTCCACGCCATTTCGCCGCATGACCACCTTCGCACGAGCAATCCCTCCCGCCGTCAGCTCTTCCATCTCCTGCTCCGAAGTCGCCACGACCGCGCTTGCTCCCTCGAGCATTCGCGTTCCCCATACGCGGTGATACATTCGCTTTAGCCACAAATTCCGCACGATCGGAAGAAACATTCCGATTGGCTCGACGACGTACGGCATCGCGCGGTTGCGGCAAGCCGCGGCCACCGCCGGACCGAGCAGATCGTACAGCCCAAAAATGTGCGCGACGTCGAATTGTTCCAGCCGCGCCCGGCAGTACCGCTGCACCGCCGGGTTCCAGCTTACTTGCCGGTAATGCAGCCAGGTCGGAAGGTAAATCGCCTCGACACCGTTTTCCCGGCGCCGCCAGCCGAATGGAGATCGTTCCGCTCGGTTCTTCTCTGCGGTCGCGACCGCGTGTTTTTCTAAGCCCCAATCTGCCGTAAGCACCGTCACGGGATGCCCACTGCGCGCCAAACCTTCGGCGAGAGCGCGCACTTTCACGGGCGGCCCCCCAAACTCCAGAAACGGGGCGTAGGTCTCCGTGACGTTCAGGATTCGCATTGCTCGCGCAGGATCTTTTTCAGGGCTTTCGCAAAGTTATGGAAGCGGTATTCATGGTCCACCGTTTGCCGGCCGCGCGCGCCCATTTCTTTGGCGTGCTGCGGGTCGGCCAGCAGCGTTTGCAGGGCCGTCGCCAGTTGCATGGGATCGCCGTGCGGCACTAGGTAGCCGGTGACGCCGTCCTGAATCAGCTCGGGCGCTCCCCCGTGCGTGCCTCCGATCACCGGTTTGCCGCACGCCATCGCCTCCAGGTACACCAGGCCAAATCCTTCGCCGCGGCTCGGCAAAGCAAAGATTTCACAAGCTGCGTAGCACGCCGCCAATTCCTCGTTGCTCAAGCCGCTGAGAAAATGCACGTGGCGATCAACGCCGTTTTTCTCGGCAAAATCCTCGAGCCACGCGCGATCGTCTCCCGATCCGGCAAGCGCCAAATGCAGCTCGGGCCACATGGTCAGAAGCCGCGGCAGCGCGGTAATCAGCGTGTCCATTCCTTTGTAGCGCTCGCTCGCCACCCAACGCCCGGTGGTCAGGATGACCCGCCCGGTGGGGAAGTCTTTCGGCGGCTTCGGAAGAGGATGGGCCGCCAGCAGCGCTTCGAATTGCGGGTCGAGCGCCCAGGGCAGCACGCGAATCCGCTCGCGCGCCACCTCTTGTTGCACGGCCACGTGCTCCGC
Organism: Acidobacteriota bacterium; assembly: GCA_003223215.1. Classification (GTDB taxonomy): domain Bacteria; phylum Acidobacteriota; class Terriglobia; order Acidiferrales; family UBA7541; genus Acidiferrum. Next base: position 56,478 of record QHYH01000129.1, on the reverse strand, counting down.
GGTGTCCCGGCTAGGTGCCAGCACGACGTGGGCGCGCCGCAGCGCGTCTCGCCGCAGTCGTCCCAGGCGTTCCCAGACTTCGACGCCGTGCGTGCAGACAATGGTTCTCATCTTTGGCGCCACCAGGCGCATCAACTGCACCACCGGCGAGAGATTCGGATGCCCCGCCAACACGAGCTTGGCGTTGCGCTTGGCTGCCCGCAATGCCGTCACGGCGAGGCGCCCTTTGGACCTTTCGCAGCCCGTAAACACAAATTCCCGGCCGCCCACTGCCCCGCGGTGCAGTTTTGGGGTGTCGTTCAAGCTGAGCAGACGGCAGTCCCACCCGCGGCTGGAAGCGAACTCGGTCAGCACCGCCGCTAAATGGCGCCCCACGCGCTGCACCCCCCCGGGTGCATCCAGTTCTGGGAACAGGCCGATAACCACGCGCTGAGTCTGCCAACTGGCGGGCCCAATGGCAAGCCCAGGTCTTATCATCTCCTCGGTGCCTCGAGCAGCGGCGCGAGGTCCGTCAGGCGTTCGAGGTAAACATCCGCGGGATACGCCGCGCGGTCGTGCGTCCCGAATCCGTAATTCACCGCCGCTACGAGCGTCCCCGCGTTCCGCGCGGTCTGCACGTCGACTTCGGAATCACCGACCATCATGGTTTCCCCGGCCGTCGCGCCAAGCTCCTCTACAATTTTTCTCGCGCCCAGTGGGTCAGGCTTCTTGGTTGCAAAACTGTTCCCGCCATAAACCGTGCGGAAATATTTCGCCAGCTCCAATCCTTCCAAAATCCTTCTACTCACGCGCACGGGCTTGTTGGTCAGCACCGCCATGGGAAAGCCGCGCAGTTCTTTGAGCGCCTCGGCAACTCCGGGATACGGGCGCGTTGCATCGAGCTTGTGCGCTTCGTAGTGTGCCAGGAAAAACTTGAGCGCCTGTTCGCGCTCGTCTTCCGTAGCCCCGTTTCCCAGCGCACGGGCGACCAGCGTCGGCGCTCCGTGCCCGATATAGCCGGAGATGGTTTCTTCGTGCAGCCGCTCGCGCCCCATCTCTACCAGCATCGCGTTAACCGAGCGGATAAGGTCTTGTTTCGAATCAATCAGCGTGCCGTCCAAATCGAAGATCAGCGCGCGAACCCGAGAGAAATCCAAAGCTGCCATAGAGGATTTATTTTAATATGCCAGCGCTTCCACCGCCGTGATCTAACTTTCAGGATGGTGTACAGGTTCGTGAAACTTGCCGAAGGAAAGCGTTCGGTACGTTCAGTCATCGCCTAGGCAACTGCCCTCATTTCCGGCGTCCCGGCGTTTCCCGTTTTTCGGATTTCTCCGCTCTTCGCGTAAACTGGAAGGCTTCGCAGTTGGCACTTCACGTTCCTGGAGACCGCATGGCTCAGGTTTTTCCCTTTCGCGCCTTTCGCTACAACCCCACTCTTGTCCGGTTCGAAGGCGTCCTCACCCAGCCTTACGACAAAATCACGCCGGCCATGCAGGACCGGTACTACGCTGGCGATCCCCACAACCTCATTACCGTTGAAAAAGGCCGCAGTCATTCAAGCGATACGACGCAGAACAACGTCTACACTCGCGCCGCCGCCGCGCTCTCCGACTGGATTCGCGGTGGCATTTTGCGGCAGGATCCTGCGCCTGCCTTCTATGCTTACTCTCAGGAATACACGGTCCCCGGCACGGAAGAGCGCCGCATCCGCCGCGGCTTTATCGGCGCCGGCCGGCTCGAAGAATATTCCGCCGGCGTGGTTTTTCGCCACGAGCAAACTCTCTCCGGTCCCAAGGTCGACCGCCTCGAACTCCTTCGCCACACGCAGACGCACACCGGCCAGCTGTTCATGCTCTACGCCGATCCGCGGCGGCGCGTCGATGAGATTCTCGCCGAAGCGGAATCTTCGACTCCCGATACCGAGCTTTGCGACGAATACGGCGTCCTCCACCGGCTGTGGATCGTCTCCCGTCCCCGCGACATCTCTGAAATTCAGCGCGCCATGGCCGAGCGGAAGCTGGTCATTGCCGACGGCCACCACCGCTACGAAACTGCCCTTGCTTACCGCGACGAATGCCGCGCCAGCGCTCGGAAAAGCGATCGCGACGCGCCGTTCGAACGCGTGATGATGACCTTCATCAACACCTCGAGCGAAGGCCTCACCATTCTTCCCACGCACCGCATTGCCACGCGCATTCACGATTTTTCCTGGCCTGCGGTGCGCCGGCACCTCGAACCGTGGTTTGCCGCCGAAGCGTTTCCTTTCTCGAACGACGCCGAGAAAGCCGCAGCCCGCAAAAGATTCCTCTCGTTCCTCGATAGCGCCCGATCGCGGCGCGCCATCGGAGTCTACCCCGCAGCAGATTCACAAAGGCGCGCCTTCTGCCTCCTCACGCTCCGTGACCGCGCGAACCTGACCCAGCTTCTTCCTCATGTCTCGCCGCTCCAGCGCGAACTTGACGTCGTCTTGCTTCACGAAGGAATCCTCGAGCCCGCTCTGGGCATCACGCGGCAGGCGGTTACCGCGGAAGCCCATCTCACTTACGAACGCGAAGCGAGGGCCGCTCTCGACGCCATCGACTCCGGGCGCGGACAGATCTGTTTTCTTTTGCGTCCGTGTGCCGTCGAGCAAGTCATGAAAATCGCCACTGCCGGCGAAGTCCTGCCGCAGAAATCCACCGACTTTTATCCCAAGCTTCTGAGCGGTATCACCATGTACGGCGTCGGCTCGTCTTCTTGACCGCTGCCGCCTCGGCCTGCGGTCTCTCCCCGGTCTTTCCCCCCTTGTGCGCCAGGAGCGAACTGGCGTAGAGTAGCGCCCCTATCCCCGGACGCATCGCCGGCCTTCGCGTCAGGTAGAGCGAACGGAGCATTCATCATGTCTGGTTCAATCAAGCGCGTTTTTTTATCTCTTCTCGCCATTCTTTTGGCTTTGTTCTCGCCCGCGGCTTACGCGCAACCGGGGGTCACCACGCACGCCGGCAGTTTCCCCGACGGCGCCACCTATCTCATCGAAGTTCCCGGGAACTGGAACGGCACGCTGTTTCTCTATAGCCATGGCTATGTGCTCCCTGGCAGTTCCAATCCCGCCTTGGACGTGGGCGACCCGTTGACTACGCCACCACCGGCTGGGCCTTACACGAAGCTTTCCATGACCAAATTGCCGTGCTCGATGTTTTCAAGCAGCTGGTTGGTCCTCCCACGCACACCATCGCCTGGGGCCATTCCCTTGGCGGCATCATCACCGCAGGCCTCATCCAGCGTTACCCCGACCGGTTTGACGCGGCGCTTCCCATGTGCGGCGTCCTGTCGGGCGGCGTTGCCACCTGGAACACCGCCCTCGATTTCGCCTTCGCGTTCAAAACGCTGGTCGCGCCCGGCAGCGGCTTGCAGCTTGTCGACATCACTGACCCCGTCGGCAATCTCACGCTCGCCGAAGGGATGCTCACATTCGCGCAAGCCACACCGCAGGGCCGTGCGAAGCTAGCCCTGGCTGCTGCCCTCGCCGACGGACCCGGCTGGTTTGTCCCGACTTCCCCGGAGCCCGCGGCCACCGATTATGCATCCCAGGAATTCAACCAGTTCTTGTGGGCATCCACCACCGACTTCCCGTTCTTCTTTGCTTTTCGCGCCGAACTGGAATCTCGCGCCCGGGGCAATCCTTCCTGGAATGTCGGTGTCAATTACCGGTCCCTGCTTGCTGGTTCCATCGATCGCAACGAGGTTGTTGCGCTCTACCAGCAGGCCGGCCTGGATCTCGACGCCGACCTCGAGGCCCTTCAAGCGCAAACACGCGTCAGCGCCGACCCCGAAGCCGTTCACTATCTTGCATCCAACATCATTTTCGACGGTCAAATCCGCATCCCCGTGCTCACCATGCACACCAAGGGTGACGGCCTCGTTCTGGTGCAAAACGAATCCGCCTACCATACCGTCGTGACGGAAGCGGACAACTCGGCCTTCTTGCGTGAGACCTTCGTCGATCGCGCCGGCCACTGCACTTTCACTCCCTCCGAAACCATAACCGCCGTGCAATCCCTGCTGACGCGCCTGGACACCGGAACTTGGGGGCCACTCGACGCAACCACCATGAACGCGGCCGCCTTCGCCCGTGGTCCCGGGTCGAACATCGTCATTTTGCCTCCACCCCCGGGCTCGTTGCCCGGCACGCCGCCGATCATCCTGCCGACACCGCCGGCTTATTTCGACTTCACGCCAAGCCCATTCCTGAGACCGTTTGACGCTCTGCTTAGCCACGTCGGTGGGGTGGAAAAGCACCGGTCGAATGACCCGGAACGACACACGGCAATTGAGGATCGCCGCGATTAGCGTGGGGAGCATGGCGCGGTGCAGACAGGATCGGACTTGTCAACCGCCGCTTTGTCCGACGAGGGTGTGAAGAATCCGTGTCCTACTCTACCAGCAGATTCATAAATCGGACGATGTCCGCCTGCTCGTGGTCTTTTTGCGTACTCCGCTCCGGGCTTTCCGTCAGCGCCGCCAGCCTCTGTGCCAGGACGCGCATTGCTCGGTCACGCGGCACATACGCAATCTCGTTTCCTTGCACCATCGTCCAGCCCTTGTTCGTGCGTTCGAGTTCCAGTTGATGGTCTTCCCAGCCCGGTTGCGGCGCCATGCGCTCGGGAGTTAGCGCTGCCACCGTTTGCAGTTGGATCTGCGCCGTGCCGCGTTTTCCGTTCAGCTCCACGCCGCTTACCTGCAGTTGCCGGTAAACCACCACCGGCCGTTCCAGTTTCTCCAGGTTCGCCGCGCGCAGGATTTCGCCGGCCTCAAGGTTCGCCGTCTCGAGCGCGGCCGACACGTCCGCCGTTTTCGGCTGCTTCCCGCCGGTCAGAATCGGCCAAGAGCGTGTTGGCGAGGAGTTTTCCACCGGCGATTTGTCGAGCGCGCCCTCGCGGCGCACCCGGCCGGCTGTCGTGGCCGACGCGGTTTTCACCGCTCGAAGACTCGGCTGATTCTGCAATCCGCCGAGGACTGCCTGCTGCTTCGGTGGCGGCCCCGACCGGCCCGCCGTTTCCACTGTTCCACTGTCGCCTTTAAGTGGACTGGGGGTTAAATACCGGTAAAAGCGCGGATAGCCCCGCGCTTGCCAGTAGGTCGAACCATAGTTTTGGATCTGCGTCCCCGCACTGACGGAGCTGAAAAACGAATGATCCCGTGGACTCACCACGATGCCCACGTGCCCGCGCCACACGATCAAGTCGCCCGGTTGCGCCGTGCGCACCAGCCAAAAGCTCCCTGTTCCGACGTAAAGGTCTACCGAGGTGGCGTAGGGATAAGGGTACCCCGCCTTCTGATACAGAGTGTGCACCAGATGCGAGCAGTCCGGAGCCAGCCCCTCTTCGTCGTCCGCCCAGGAAATCCCTTGCGCTAGCGCTTGACCTTCTTTCAGGCTGAGTAGACGGTAGCCAGCCGGAATTGCGGGGGCTCGCCTCGTTGGCCCCTGCTCGCCGTACGCCGGCTTTGCCGACGGTTGACGCGGTCGGCCTGCCGGTTGCTGCCCTGAGGTCTGCGCTTGACTTGCGCCCGCGAGGAACACCACGCCCGGCATAACCGCCGCGAACCACAGGGAGGCGAAATAGAGCCGCTTTCGCATCCTCCAAGCTTAGACGAGCGTTTTTCCGGGCGCGCCATCCCTGTGGTCAATCAATTACCGTCCCTCGGTACAGGCCTCGGAAGGAGCTCTTTCCACACCTATCGAGTCCTAAGTTGCAGAAAAAAGGAACGTTAAGGCCGGCGTGGCGTGGCCGAGACCTGCACCCGCCCGTGCCGCGCCTGAGGGCCGGTCTTGCCTCGAGTAATCTCTGCTTCATCTTCTGCGCCTGTTGATCGAGAAAAACCATCCGAGCCAAATGCGTGCTGGTCAGTTCGTCCGCGGTCCAGCGGGCCTGCATGATGCCTGCCGCCGCATGCGAATTCGTGCCCAGCAGAAGGTGGCCTAGTTCGTGCGCTGCCACGTGGCCCAGTAGAGTTGCAACATTCGTCCCATCGCTCCTCTCGAGCTCCTCCATGGGCTCGTAAAACAGGTCCGCAAGACACCCGATCCCGTCTTGCCCCTGAAAGGAGATCCCCATGGCCTCTCCTTTCAGGCCGGCCGACTTTCGCACGATCCGCAAGTGCAGGTGCGTCGGAAATGCCAGCTCGCGGCACGCTCTCGAGGCTTCCTCACTTGCCGCAGGCATCTGGCAGTTCAGCCAGTTCACCTCAATTCCGGCCCTTTGAAAAATTCGCGATGCCGTCTGTTCCGCTCGGCTTAGCACTTCCCCCGGCACGTCCGCCGGGTTGTAAACCGAAACGGTCACCTGGGCATTTTCTTCGGTTAGACCGTTCTTTGTGTCCTTTCCGCAGAGGCTCGTGTCGAGCAGAGTCAGGAGCACGACAAACCAAAAGTACCGCGAAAGCGTCTTTGTAACCATGGCGCGCACCTCTCCGGGTGGCACCAAAAATGGTTTAAGTGAATAGGTATCTCAATGACGCGGAGAAGGCGCGCATCTCATTTCCCGATGACGAGATAACCTTCCTAACGTCAAATACATAGGACGAGGAATGGCGAGCAATCTCCGGAAACTTTCTTCTAGATCAGTCGTTACTACCAAAGGAGCTCCAGGTTGGTAGGGACGATCCACATGCCATTCAGCGAGGTCCATCGCGGCGTTATTCGCTTTGGAGTCTTTGAGGTCGACCTTCCCGCGGGCCGGATTCGCCGCAACGGCTTAAGGGTCCACCTCCAAGACCAGCCCTTCCGGGTTCTGGCCATGCTCCTTGAGCGCCCCGGCGAGGTCGTCACACGCGAAGACCTCCGCGCCCGCCTGTGGCCATCCGACACCTTTGTCGATTTCGACCACGGTCTCAACGCCGCCGTCAAGCGTCTCCGCGACGCCTTGGGCGACTCGGCAGAAAACCCCCGTTTCGTCGAAACCCTGGCTCGTCGCGGCTACCGCTTTCTTGCACCGGTCGAGCTTCCCGGCAAGGCGCCTCCCGCAGGGCAGACCTCCGTCATCGCAGGATTGCGCTGGCGGTTTTTGGCGGTTGGCTTCCTCGTGGTCATCTCGGCGATTGGCTTCGGGCTGCACCTGGGCATGCGCGTTTCCCGCGCCCTTCAGCCGGCTCTCCCCAAGGAAATCCGGTTGACCGCCAACTCCCCCGATGTCCCGGTTTATTTTGCGGCACTCTCTCCCGACGGCCGCTATCTGGCTTACATCGATCCTCGAGGAACTTTCTTGCGCGAGATCGGCACCGATGAATCCCACGCCTTGCCGCTCCCCGAGGGTTTCCGCGTCCATCATTTGAGCTGGTATCCGGACGGAACTCACTTGCTCGCCGAAGCGGTGGCTGGCCAGGAACAGCGCCCGAGCTTGTGGAACATTTCCGTGCTGGGTGGTGCGGCGCGAAAATTGGTTGCCGGTGCCGAAGCGGGAAGTGTATCCCCGGATGGCAAGCAGGTGGCCTTCCTGCGCGGCGACAAGTTTGATCATTCGGAGATTTGGCTGGCCGATACCGACGGGGGCGGGCCGCAGGTGGCGGTCGAGGTCCCGGGATTCGTGGTTGGCCCGCCCGCGTGGTCGCCTGACAGCCGGCGGTTCGCCTATCTCCAGGACGTCTATTGGCCCGGCTGCGCTACCGAAGACCTTCGAATCGAAGTGTACGAGCTCGCGGGCCGCAAAAGCGAGGTGCTTCTCTCCGACTACCGCTTGCAATACGGTTTGGTCTGGACGCGCAACAACCGCATTCTCTTCTCACGGGCGGAGGAGCCTCCGAATCAGGGCCAATCCAACGTGTGGTCGCTCGAAGTCGATCGACGGCCCGGATGGCCAGGGGGCGCTCCGGTACGTCTCACGAGCGGACCGGACTGGAAGCCGGTCATCAATATGTCCGCCGACGGAAAGCACGCCGTGTTCATTCGCACGAATATTGAGCCGGCGGTTTACGTGGCCGATGTGCATGCTAAAACGCGCGAGATCGGCAGGTTGGAGCGGCTGACTCACGACGAATGGCAGAGCCGTCCCTACGAGTGGGCTCCCGACGGCAAGTCTGTCTTGTTTGTCTCCGACCGCGAGGGCACGTTTCACATCTTTCGTCAGCAAGTCGGCGCCGCGGCTCCCGAGCTTGTCGCCGGTGTTCAAGGCTCGCCGAACATTCTGCGGCTCAATCCCGAGCGCACGGAAATCCTCTACTCCGTCGAATCGGATCGCAAAACCGCCGACGCCCGACCGACTGAAACCTCGAGCCAGAACTCCGGCGTGCCCGCCCGCCGCGCCACGAACTCGCAGCCGGAAGGCGAATTCCAGTCAACCAACGTGCGCCTGATGCGCATTCCGCTCGACGGCGGCGTCTCCCTGCTCCTGCTCGAAGATTCCGGCATCAACAATTTTCAGTGCGCGCGCTTGCCCTCGCGCGAGTGTCTCTACAGCAAATACACGAAAGACGCGCTGGTCTTCGAAGAGTTCGACGCCAAAACGGGCACCAAAAAGGAACTGCTGCGCACGAGCGAGCCCGGATGGCAATCCTTCAACTGGAGCCTTTCACCGGACGGCCGGACGGTGGCGCTGGCCAAGAAGATGAGGGCGGCCGAGGAAGCCGAAATCCGCTTGGTTCCCACAGGCGGCGGAGCCCCACGCGTCTTGAAAGTGAAGGACTGGGGACGCATTTCGACGCTCGATTGGGCCGCCAACGGAAAGAGTTTTTGGGCCAGCGCCACGCTTCACGGGGAAACGCGCGCGTTGATTAACATCGATCTTGAGGGCCGCGCGAAGCCGGTTCTCGAAGAAAGCAAACCCTATGTCGGCTGGGCCATTCCTTCGCAGGACGGCAAACGCCTCGCCATCTGGGAGGCCACTGGCGGCTCCAACGCCTGGATGCTCGAGGTTCCCCCTGCCTGGTAACTCCTCTTGCGTTTCCGGTTTCTTTCTGCGGAGGCATCACCGTCATTCCGGGCGGGGCGAGGAGTCCCTCTCGAGCTTCTGCGCGTTCATCGGTTCGCTGCTCGGGTTCCGTTGCGTTATGATACGCGGAGTACCGCGTTCAACATGCCATCGCCGCAACTTTCTCCCTACACGACGAAAGAACTTTCCAGGAAAACCTGGCCGGACTTTGTGCGCCTGTTCTCGCAAGGGAGCGGCTGGGATTTCTGTCAGTGCATGCATTTTCACCGGCCGCGGAGCTTGCCGAAGGAGCAGCGGCTCCGCACGCGGGCCGAGCGCGGCATCCGCAATCGGCGGCAGAAGCGCGCACTCGTTGAGCAGGGATGCGCACATGGCATCCTCGTCTACGCAAACGGGGAGCCCGTGGGCTGGTGCCAATACGGGCCGCGCGAAGAACTTCCGCGCATCGACAAACAGCGCGACTACCAAGGCCGCGCTCCCCAAGGCCCGGAAAAACTCTGGCGCATCACCTGCTTTGCCGTTCTGAAGCCGTATCGCAAGCGCGGCGTCGCCTCCGCGGCGCTGCGCGCCGCTCTCGAAGCCATTCGCCGCGGAGGCGGCGGCCTCGTGGAGGCCTATCCCATCACGCGCTGGCTGACGCGCGCCTTTGGCAACGAGTCGACCCACGGTACCGAGTCCATGTTCGTGAAGGCGGGATTCCAGCGCGTCGGCCGGTTTGGCAGCACACGCTACAGCTCGCACGTGCTGATGCGCAAAACGGTGTGAATTCCGCCGCCCTTTCTTCTTGACTCGCAGTGCTCCCTCCTCGTAGGCTCGCTCGAGCGGTTCCTTCGGCCCCTTTCGAGTCGCAACTCTGGTGACGATTGCTCGCGGAGGATTCCGATGGGAAAAACCAACTTGGGTCGTGTGATTCTCGGTGGTCTGCTGGCTGGCCTCATCCTGAATATCTTCGAGTATGTTTTGAACGGCGTTGTGTTTGCCTCTCAGTGGGACGGGTTCGAGAAGATGCTTGGCCGTCACATGCGTCCTGGCGCCATTCCCTTTTTCATCGTCTCGACTTTTGTTATGGGGATTGGCGTGATCTGGCTGTACGCCGTGGCACGGCCGCGTCTCGGGCCGGGTGCCAAGACCGCCACCCTCACGGGATTTGCGTTCTGGCTCTTCGCCTACGCCATTCCGGCGGCCAATGACGTCGTAGCGGGTCTGAGTCCGGGACGGCTGACGGTTACCGTGACGGTCATTCTGCTGGTCGGCGCGATCCTGGCCTCGATCGGCGGCGCTTGGCTGTATAGCGAGCCGGCGAATCCCTGATTTCGAGTCTCACCCGAAAAACGGCCGCGCTACGCGGTGGGAAGTCGGTCGGTTAGAAGGGTTTGTTGTCCAAAGAAATCCTAGGGAGAGATTTTTTCCGGGGCTGACCACGGGTGTGGCTGGCGGGCCTCGATGAACGCGAAGCTGGTCATGAGCACGGCCAGCAGAGCAAAAAGGCTGTCGCGAATCACGGTTTTGATGGTGAGCGGTTCCGGGATGGCGAAGCAGCCGCAGTTGATGTTCATGTGCAGGAGGTAGGCACGGGTAACCAGGGTCAGGAATCCCAGCATGAGAAGAGTTACCAGCGAAGCCCAGATACGCAGCCCCCAGCCAATCAGCAGAAGCAAGCCGAGCAGGATTTCGGCGAAGGGCAGGGTGTGCGCGACAAAAGCAACCCCCGCGGGCGAAAGCAGTTTGTAGGACTCCACCTGCTCGGCAAACGTCGCCAGATTCGTGGAGATGGAAAATCTCAGGACGAACATCGGCCACAACTGCGTGTTGGGGAAGAAAATCTTGGAGATGCCCGCGTAGACAAAAATTCCGCCAAGAACGAGGCGGCCGATCCAGATGACCGCGCGCCGGAAATTGAATGGGCTCGATGCGAGCATGGGAAAGTGTCTTTTCTTCGCCGTCCGTTCTTGGCGGTTCGTTTCAAGAGACGAGAGAACGGAGAAGGAGGCTTTCTCGCCGACTCAGTTCTCCGATCTCACATCCTACTTTGTGAAAGCAGTTGCTCCAGGAATTGTTTCATCATTTCGTAAGCCATGATGCCCTTGACCGGATAGGTCTTGCCCTGGAAATGAAAAATGGTGGTGGGCGTCTCGCTAACCCGGTACATCTGGCCAAGCGTAAAATCCTTGTCGATCAGCGCGTCGAGCGTGCCGCCCTTGACCAGTGCGCGGACCTTGTTCATTTCCGCGGGAGTGAGGACCGCGGCCACCGTCCCATCCACGTCTCCCGTCTGCTCCCATTTTTCCTGGTTCTGGAACAAAGCCTGCTCCACCGGCTCGATCTTGCCGATCTCCGCCGCGGCGCGAGCATAGCGAGCGGCCACGCGGGAGTAGGCGTGCATCGTGAGCGGGAAATCACGATGAATCAGATAAACCTTTCCGGTGCTGACGTAGTTGTCCATGAGCAATCGGTTGGTGGTGGTGTAGAGCGTCCTGCATGCCGGACACTGGTAGTCACTGAACTCTTCCATGACCACCGGCGCGTTTTTCGAGCCAAAGGCCTTGTGAGGATCGACGTCCTGAAGCGCCGAAGCTTGAGGTACGGGAGGCGGAGCAGCTTCGGCAGCAAGCGGGGAGCGCGGGAGCAGCGGCCGTTCGGTGGCCGCGGGTGCGACAGGCAAAGGAACCGGGCCGTCGGGAGCCGCCAGGCGAGGTGGCGGGGCTTGATCGAGCCAGGGCAGAAACAAAGCCCCCAAAAGCAACAGGGTCACGCTGACCGTTGCAACCAAGATGCGTCGACGATTCACGCCAACCTCCAGAAAGGCTCAATAAAATGCCTCGTGCTTGGACTACACAATTCTAGCGCGAAATGAGTCGAAACGACGGGCACTTCGCTTGGAAGCTCTACCAAAAGAGAAACTCCGAGTAAAGCGCAAGCCGCAAATCCGTTTGGTGGCTCGCGGCGGCGCTTCGCGTGGCCCGGCCTAAAGCAGGATAGGATTAGGATAGGATGGCTTCGCAAGGATTGACGCCAACGGCCAACCTACACCTGTTGCATAAGTAGAGGACTCGCTTGGCGCCCTGCCGTATAGGACCAGCTTGTCCTAGCTGCGAGGATGATCTCGCTGTAAGAGATTGAAAATAAAGGCCATCATTAATGATATAAGAAAACTTGACAAGATCACACTCAACCTGTATACTCTCGACCATGCCGGGCCTGGGAGGCGAGCACCCAGGAGCGTTTGCCCTAGAAAACAGTGCCATAGGGGGCGGCGAACGGCAAACGGTTTGAGGAGGCTAAGGGATTATGAGCAAGATCATTGGAATTGACCTGGGGACGACCAACTCTGTTGTCGCAGTCATGCAGGGCGGGGAGCCTGTGGTCATCCCCAACCAGGAGGGCTCCCGGACGACGCCGTCGGTTGTGGCGATCACCAAGACGGGTGAGCGCCTGGTCGGACAGGTGGCCAAGCGGCAGGCGGTGACCAATCCGGAAAACACGGTGTATTCGATCAAGCGCTTCATGGGCCGCCGGTACGACGAAGTCAGCGAAGAGATGCGGCGAGTGCCGTATAGGGTCGTCAAGGGCCCGCATGATGATGCCCGGGTCGAAATCTCCGGCAAACTCTACAGCCCTCCGGAAATCTCCGCGATGATTCTGACCAAGCTGAAGACCGCGGCAGAAGACTTCCTTGGTGAAAAGGTGAGCAAGGCGGTCATCACCGTGCCCGCGTACTTCAACGATGCGCAGCGGCAGGCCACCAAGCAGGCGGGCGAAATCGCCGGCGTGGAAGTGGTACGAATCATCAACGAGCCGACCGCAGCGGCGCTGGCGTACGGGCTGGACAAGAAGAATGATGAAACGATCGCGGTGTACGACCTGGGCGGCGGCACGTTCGACATTTCCGTGCTGGAGGTGGGCAGCGGCGTCGTCGAAGTGAAGTCCACCAACGGGGACACGCACCTGGGCGGCGACGACGTGGACCAGCGCATCGTGGACTGGCTGATCGATGAGTTCAAGAAAGAGAACAATATTGACCTGAGCAAGGACCGCATGGCGCTGCAGCGGCTGAAGGAAGCGGCCGAGAAAGCCAAGATCGAGCTGTCGCAGATGATGGAGACGGAGATCAACCTGCCGTTTATCACCGCGGGGGCCGGCGGACCGCTGCACATGCAACTGAAGCTGACGCGGACGCGCCTGGAGCAGATGATGAACGACCTGCTCGAGCGCTCCATGAAGCCGGTGAAGCTGGCGCTCGAAGACGCCAAGCTTTCGCCAAACGACATCCAGGAAGTGGTGCTGGTCGGCGGCTCGACGCGTATCCCGAAGGTACAGACGCTGGTGCGCAACTTCTTCAACGGGAAGGAACCGCACAAGGGCGTGAACCCGGACGAAGTCGTGGCCGTGGGCGCGGGGATTCAGGGCGCGGTGCTGGCGGGCGAGGTGAAGGACATTCTGCTGCTGGATGTGACGCCGCTTTCGCTGGGTGTGGAGACCCTCGGCGGCGTGATGACCGTGCAGATCCCGCGGAACACCACCATCCCGACGCGCAAGGTGGAAACCTATTCGACGGCGTCAGACAACCAGCCGGGGGTGGAGATCCAGGTATTGCAGGGCGAGCGCAAATTCGCCGCGGACAACCGTTCGCTCGGCAAATTCAAGCTGGACGGCATTCCGCCGGCGCCGCGCGGCGTGCCGCAGATTGAGGTCACCTTCGACATCGACGCCAACGGGATCCTGAACGTGAGCGCGAAGGATAAGGCCACCAACAAGGAGCAGAAGATCACCATTACGGCATCGAGCGGCTTGACCAAGGAAGAAGCCGAGAAGATGCGCGTGGAAGCGGAATCGCACTCGGAAGAGGATCGCAGAAGGTTCGAGGAAGTCGAATCGCGCAACCGTCTGGACGGAATGGTCTTCCACGCGGAGAAGACCATTCGCGAAAACCGCGACAAACTGCCGGAGGGCGACGTCAAGAAAGCCGAGGAGGCCATTGAAGACGCCAAGAAGGCCATGGCCGAAGGCGGAACGGCAAGGCTGCGCTCGGCCACGGAAAACGTGGAGCGCGCCCTGCACAAGGTCGCGGAAGAACTCTACAAGACCTCGCAAGCCGCCGGCGCGGCAAGCGCAGGTGCGGGCGGCGGGTCCGCCTCAGATTCAAGCGGCGGAGGCCAGGAGCAGAAAAAGCCCGGTGACGTGATCGACGCCGAGTACGTGGACGTGGACGACAGCAAGAAGCCGAACTAAAGACTCTCCATGCGAAACTAAGGACCGCGTGAGAACGATCTAGCTGGTTCTCGAAACGGGGCGCAGCCTGCTGCGCCCCTACAAAAAAGGCTTGGCGCCACGGTTGGCGCAAACATGGCGACGACGACAAAACAGGATTATTACGAAGTGCTAGGCGTGCCCCGCAAGGCGAGCCTGAAGGATATCCGCACCGCTTTTCGCAAGCTGGCTCGCAAATACCATCCCGACCTGAACCCCGGCGATAAAGCTGCGGAGGAAAAATTCAAGCAAATCCAGGAAGCTTACGACGTGCTCTCCGACTCGAAGAAGCGGCAGATGTACGACCAGTACGGCTTCTACAGCGAGAATCTGCCGCCGGGGGGCTATCCAAGCGGGCAAAGCGCAAGCGATCCCGGCGTGAACTTTGACTTTGGCGGATTTGATTTCGGCGGCGGAACCGGCGGGGCGGGCGGCGGGGCGAGTTTCCGGGACCTTTTCAGCCAGTTTTTTGGCGCGCGGGGCGGCCACGTCGGTGGGCCGGAACACGAGCCGGGCGGCGACCTGGAATACCAGATCGAGATTGAATTCTGGGACGCGCTGCGCGGCGCGGTGAAGAAGCTCTCGATCACCCGAATGGACGCGTGCGAAACCTGTCACGGCACCGGGGCGGTGGGCTCGCCGCAAACGTGCCCGACCTGCCATGGCACCGGTTCCATCCAGCAGGCCGCGGGCAAGATGCGCTTCAACGTGCCATGCACGCGCTGCGGCGGAACGGGCAAATTGCGCACCCCTTGCCGGACCTGCGGTGGCGAAGGACGCGTGCGGCGGACGGAAACCATTGACGTGCGCATCCCCGCGGGCGTGGCTAATGGCGGGCGCGTGCGCGTGCCGGGAAAAGGAAACGCGGGGACCATGAGCGCTCCGCCGGGCGACTTGTATTTGCGTGTGGTGGTGCGGCCGCATCCGTTTTTCGAGCGGCGTGGCAACGATCTCTACGTCCGCGTGCCGGTAACCGTGGCCGAAGCGACGCTTGGCGCGAAGATTGAAGTGCCAACCATGGATGGACGCGCGCTCGTGCGGATTCCTCCGGGAACGAACAGCGGCAAAACGCTGCGGCTGAGAGAAAAGGGCGTGCCAAACGCGAGGAACGGAGCGCGCGGCGACCAGTACGTGGAGATTCAAGTGGTGGTGCCGCAGCCGACCGATGAGCGCGTACGGACGCTGATGAAGGACCTCGAGAAAGTGGCGCAGGAGGATCCCCGGAAGGATTTGTTCAGCAAAGCCGGGGTTTAAGGAGCGCGAGAAAACCGGTATCCAGGAGTCGCCATGGTGAAGCGAGCAAATTGGTTTTGATGTTTTGAGGCGGCGCAGTCGCAGAACTTCGCATGGTATCTCCCTGCTGCCGTTCGGCCTGCTCCGCGGGCTCCTGCTCCGGAAGCCTTTTCGCTCCCGGCTCGCTCGGAGAGTCCCGATGGACATCAAAAACCAGGTTTGAGCTGACACATCATGCCAACAACAGCGAAAAAACGGGCCAAGGCAGGATACATGATCAGCTCCGTCGCGGAGCTCTACAAGCTGCATCCGCAAACCCTGCGCTTGTACGAGCGCGTGGGGCTGCTGAAGCCGTCGCGCTCGCAAGGAAATACGCGGCTCTACACGGATGCGGATTTGGAACGGTTGGAAGTGATCCTGACGCTGGCGCGCGACATGGGCGTGAACCTGGCAGGAATCGAAATTATTTTGAATATGCGCGAGAAGATGATCGAGATGGAAAAACAGATGGGCGAGTTCGCACAAGTCGTACAGCAGGAGTTGTCGCGCGTGGCGGCGAGCTACCCGCGAGAGAGGGCCCCGCGGCATGCGATTGTGCGGGCGACTCCGAAGGCGATGAGGTAGGCAAGTCCCGGAGCGGTCCGTTTTTCGTCCTTCCCTAGAGAGCTCCTGGTCATAGCGTGTGTTCCTTCCCGAAAGCAAAAGGCTTCCACAGGATTCCCAGAGAAGACAACTTGCCGAAGAGGTGGTGCGACCGTATGCTGGCGTCAGCGGAAGAGGCATTGCTTTGCGGAGCCCGCCAGGCCGAAGCAGGCTCCGAAATCACCGTTTTTTGGGGATCGCCGTAATGGCGCTCGAAAATTGCACGCTGTGCAGAGGGACGGGATGGAAGCTCGTGCCGCGGGCAGACGGCGCGGCAGGCAAGGTAGCCGTGCCGTGCGACTGCGGGATGCGGGAGCGGGCGGGGCGCGTCATGGAGCGCGCGCGGATTCCGAAGCACTACGAACAGTGCGACTTCGAGAGCTTTGAGACGGAATTGGCCGATGGCAAGAGCTATACCATGCAAAATGCCTCCGCTCTTAAGCAAGCGAAGCTCATCACACAAAGGTTTGTCGGCGAGTACCCCGGAGGCGATCAAGCGGGACTGCTCCTGATGGGACCGCCAGGGACCGGCAAGACTCATCTCGCGATTGCGGCCCTGCGAACGCTAATCAGCCGCGGCCACGGAGGTTACTTTTGTGAGTATGGAAAGCTGCTCCGAGAAATTCAGCAGAGTTACAGCTCTGAGAATGACCTGACGGAAATGAAGATCCTGGAACCGGTTCTTTCGACCGAAGTGCTGGTGCTCGATGATCTAGGGTGCATTAAACCTTCCGACTGGGTGCGCGACACCGTGGGTTACATTTTGAACGAACGATACGTGCAGCGCTCTCGAGACTTGACCCATCCGCGTTGCACCATCATTACGACCAACTATTTTGATGACATGGAGGCAAAGGAAATCAGGTCGCCAAGCGGAAAAACCTCCGTCCTGACCGAGGACGCGTTGTGGAATCGCATCGGGGAAAGAATGAGGTCCCGTCTGTACGAGATGTGCCGAACCGTCAAGATTGAGCGGGGCACCCCCGATTTCCGGCTGCAAGTGCGCCAGGCAGGGCGAGCCCGGGCATGAAGGAGAGGATGGGCGAGCGGGCCCATGCCCGCAACGAGGTTTCTGCGAGGTCCTGGCCCGGGTTAGACCGCCGTGGGTAGTCCGGTAGTCTAGTAGTTTCATTGACATAGGCGCGAGGCGGCGAGTATGCTTTTCACGTTGCAGCGTACTCCGTGACGTTCGCGGCATTTCCCGTTTGACCGTGCCCTGGTGTGGGGCGGTCAATCACCTTGCACTAGACCCTAGTAGGGATTCCGCAAGGAATTTATGCGAGAAATGTGGGGCCGCCCTAGCGGCTGTCACATCGGAAGTATCTTCTGGAGGCCAACAACCATGTTTCCTGACCACGAGAACCCGTCGAACATCGCGGCTGCCGCCGCAACCGCACCGGGCAACAGCGAAGCCAGCACACCTGAGGAAGCTGCTCCGCCTGTAGCCGAACAAGCTGAATCGACAGACGGGGCGCCCGCGAATCTGGCTCCCGCGCCGGCAATGGCGACCGAAGTATCTCTGTCGCAAAAGGCAGCGGCGGCAGCGAATGGAGCCGAAGCGCCCGGCGAGCTTGCCGCCGCGGAAGCTGGGCGTGCCGAAGAATCCGCCGCGGCCGAGGAAGAGGCTGCCGGCTCCGAAGAGATGAGCAAGCTGATGCAGGAGTTCGACGAGAAGCAGGAAGCGGCGGCTTCGCACGAGGTGCTCGAGGTCAAGGTGGTTGCCTACACCGAGCACGGCGTGGTGGTCGATCTCGGCGGCAAAACGGAAGGGCTGATTCCCGCGGCAGAATTCGCCGAGACGGAAATTCCGCGGCCGGATCCGAACGCCACGATCGAAGTGCAGCGCTCGGGCGAGGTTAAGGACGGTTACGAGATCGTTTCCTACCAGAAAGTCCTGCGTCGGAGGACTTGGGAAAAGATCGACGCGGCGTTCAAGGCGAAAGAAACCATAACCGGCAAGGTGGTGGACCGCATTAAGGGCGGGCTGGTGGTGGACATCGGTGTGCGCGCGTTCTTGCCGGGTTCGCAGTACGACTTGAAGCCCGCGCAGAACCTGGACGAACTGCTCGGCACGGAAGTCGAGGTGCGCGTCACCAAGTTGAACCGCCGGCGCGGCAACGTGGTGGTGAGCCGGCGCGTCATTCTCGAAGAAGGACTGCACGCCAAGCGCGCGGCGCTGATGGACACGCTCAGCGAAGGCCAGGTCGTACGCGGGCACGTGAAGAACGTCACCGACTACGGTGCGTTCGTGGACCTGGGCGGAATCGACGGCCTGTTGCACTTGACGGACTTGAGCTGGGGCCGCGTGAAGCACCCTTCCGACGCGGTCAAGACGGACCAAGAGCTCGACGTGATGATTTTGAAGTTCGACAAGGACAAGCAGCGCATTTCACTGGGACTGAAGCAGTTGACCCCGGATCCCTGGGTAGGCGCGGCGGAAAGGTATCCCGCGGGCGGCAAGGTTCAAGGAAAAATCGTAGGCATCGTCGACTACGGAGTGTTCGTCGAGCTGGAACAAGGCATCGAGGGCCTGGTGCATGTCTCGGAGATGAGCTGGAACAAAAAAATTCAGCACCCGTCGAAGGTGGCGAAGGTCGGCGACGTGGTGGACGTGGTCGTGCTGGACATCAAGCCCAGCGACCGGCGCGTCTCGCTGGGAATGAAGCAGGCGCAACCCGATCCCTGGCTGCTGACGGCTGAGAAATATCCCGTGGGAACGGTCATCACCGGGAAGGTTCGCAACATCGCGGAGTTTGGCGCGTTCGTGGAAATCGAAGAGGGCTTTGACGGGCTCGTGCACGTCGGCGACGTGAGCTGGACCGGCCGCGTGAAGAATCCTCACGAAGTGTTCAAGAAGGGCGAGCCGGTCACCGCGAAAGTGTTAAAAATTGACGTGGAGAACCGCCGGGTGTCACTCGGCGTCAAGCAGGTCAACGACATTTGGGGCGATTGGTTCAAGCAGCACAAGGTCGGGCAAATAGTGAAAGGCAAAGTTTCGCGCATTGCCACGTTCGGTGCGTTCGTTGAATTGGGCGAAAACATCGAAGCGCTTTGCCACAACACGGAGATCGAAGACCGCCGCCGGCGGGACGAAGGCATGGGCGGCTACCGCCCGACCACCGGCCCGCTGAAGAGTGCCGGCCCGCTTGAGCCGGGCAAGGAATACGATTTCAAAATCATAAAGATCAGTCCGGAAACAAGACGGATTGGCTTGAGCTATCGCGCGGCGGTGAAGCAGCTCGAGCGCCGGGAAATCGAACAGTATCGGTCGTCGTCGAAGTCCTCGTCGACGGCGACGATTGGAGACGCACTGAAGTCCAAGCTTTCGGCGCGTTAGATGAGTGGAAGCCCGGCCCTGGGCGCGGCTTTCATAATTTCATTTACCCGTGGGTCATTTTAATGATAGGAAGGGGAGCAATTCGGCGGTAGGCCAGCCCCTTGTAATCCCCTACGCGGCACCGCGCTCCAGGCAGGTGAAGCGGGCGGGATAGCTTAGGCAGTCCGTTGCGGGACTGCGCGACGAGGCATAGCGAGATGACCAAGCAAAGCACATCGACACTCACCAAGGCCGACCTGATCGAGGAAGTTTTGAACGTGACGGAGCTCCCGCGCAAAGAGTCCGAAACAATTGTAGAGACCATATTCGAGAGCATCATCGGCGCTTTGCAAAAGGGCGAAAAGATCGAGATTCGCGGCTTCGGCAGCTTCCGAACGCGCGAGCGCCGCGGACGCGTGGGGCGCAATCCCAAGACCGGAGAAAAAGTCGAAGTGCCGGCTAAGAAAATTCCCTATTTCAAGCCCAGCAAAGACTTGAAAGACTTTGTCAATAACGCCGCCGCTCATTCCGCCGCCGGAGACTCGCAGGCCGGTTAGTCAGCGCCGGGACTTCGGCTCCTTCGCCCTCTTCTGCCGACTCCGCCCGAAAAGAGTTTCCTGCTCACTGGATGTGGCTTGCCGGCGAACCGGTGCGCGCCGTTATCGGCAGGCAAAAGGAAACGTCGCGATGGACTATCTGTGGACTCCCTGGCGTTACCAGTACATGGCTCAAGCGGCCGGAGGCCAGCCGCCGGAATGCATTTTTTGCGATGCCGTCGCGAAGAAGAGAGATTCGGAGACCCTGATCGTTCATCGCGGCGCGAAAGCGTTCGTGATTCTTAACCGTTTTCCCTACACTTCAGGGCACGTGCTGATCGTGCCGTACGCGCATGTGGCGGAACTGGAACTTTGCGACGCGGAAACACTGGGCGAAATGATGCTGCTGGCGCAGCGCGTCGAAGCCGTTTACCGCGGGGAGTACAAGCCGGATGGCATGAACCTCGGAATGAATCTTGGGCGTGCGGCAGGCGCAGGTGTGGCCGGGCATTTGCACCTGCATATGCTGCCGCGCTGGATTGGGGATTCGAACTTCATGACCGTGACCGGCGAAACGCGCGTGCATCCGGAAGATTTGAAGACCACCTACGAACGCCTTTCGAAAGCGCTGGCCTAACCGGTCGCTTCTTTGGCCGCGCTTTGCTTCGGTAAAGGCCGGGTCCGAAAGACCCGTGGATTTCTATTCCGGTTTGCCAAGGCCGGTCTTTAGACCCGTAAAGCCAGGCCACTCGGGCTAAAATAGTGGGAACGCCGGGCTCGCGAGAGGCAGGAGCGCTCGAAGTTGGACCTCGAACTGACGGAAGAACAGAAACTGGTGCAGAAAAGCGTGCGCGAGTTTGCCGAATCGGAGGTGCGCCCGCTGGCAAAGGAGCACGACGAGACGGGGCGCTTTCCGCGCGCTTTGTTCCAAAAAGCGGCCCAACTGGGCCTTACCGGCGTGCCGTTTCCCGAAAAGGAGGGCGGCGCGGGCTTCGATTATGTCGCCTACACCATCGTCATCGAAGAGATTTCGCGCTGTTGCGCCTCCACCGGCGTAATCCTTTCCGTCCAGAATTCGCTTTACGGCGATCCGATCCACCGCTACGGCACCGAAGAACAGAAGGAGAAATTCCTGCTTCCTTACACGCGTGGCGAAAAAGTCGGTTGTTATGCTCTCACCGAGCCGCAGGCCGGCTCGAACGCCGCAGCGCTGCAAACCCGGGCGGTAAAGAAAGGCGACGCTTATGTTCTCAACGGAACGAAGGCTTGGATCACCTGCGGCGGAGAGGCCGACGCAGCGATCGTGTACGTGAATACCGACCCGGCCAAAGGGGAAAAAGGCATCACTGCAATCGTGGTGGAAAAAGGAACACCGGGATTCCAAGTAGGCAAAGAAGAAAAAAAGCTCGGGATTCACGCCACCGCCTGTTGTGAGTTGATCTTTACCGATTGCGCGGTACCGGTCGCGAATCGCATCGGCAACGAAGGCGAGGGCTACAAGATAGCGCTTGCGACGCTCGATGGCGGGCGCGTCGGCATCGCCGCGCAAGCCACCGGCATCGCACAGGGCGCGTTCGAAGCCGCGCTAAAGTACTCGCAGGAACGCCTGGCGTTCGGCCATCCCATTTCGCAGTTTCAGGCGATTCAATTCATGCTGGCGGATATGAGCACGGAAATTGACGCGGCCCGCCTGCTCAACCGCAAAGCCGCATGGAAACAGGACACCGGCGCCCGCTTCACCATGGACGCCGCCCTCGCCAAGCTGTTTGCCAGCGAAATGGCCACGCGCGTCGCGCACAAAGCGATTCAGATCCACGGCGGCAACGGCTACAGCCGCGAATACCCGGTAGAGCGCAACTACCGCGATGCGCGCATCACCGAAATCTACGAAGGGACCAGCGAAATCCAGCGTCTGGTCATTTCTTCCTGGGTCTTGCGCTCCTGATCGCCGCCAGAGGTCCTGCGCCATCGTCCGTTAACCTCGACGCCCCCGGGAGCACCGCAAGGTTTGTCGTAGTATCCTGACAGGAGTGCTCGAACTCGACAGCGCACTGGCATTTGACGCGGCGCGGACCGAGGAAGACTTCTTCCCCGCTTTGCCGGCGCACCCTGCGGTTTGCCTGATCGAGCCGCGCGACCGGAAGGCCGAGCCGTTCCTGATTCGCACGCAGAATCTGCGGCGCCGCTTGGAACGGCTGCTGGGGCCGGCCAATCCCGCGAGCAAGCGGCTCAATCTGCGCGACCTCGCCTGTGGAGTCCGCTACCGGCTCACCGGCTCGCGGTTCGAGCAAACGCTTACCTTCTATCGGCAGGCCAGACAGCGGTTCCCCAAACGCTATAGAAATCTGATGCGTTTGCGCCCGCCTACCGTTTTGAAGGTAAATTTGCCCCATGCCTACCCGCGCTGCTACGTGACGCGCCAAATCCGGCTGGATGGGGACGGCCGGCCAGCCGGAGGTTCTTACTACGGCCCCTTCCCTTCCCGCCGCGCGGCCGAGGCGTTCGCCGAACGCGTTCTGGATTTTTTTAAAGTTCGGCGCTGCCAGATCAAGATTCGCCGCGATCCCACGTTTCCGGGCTGCATCTATTCCGAAATGAAAATGTGCCTGGCGCCCTGCTTTTCCGGCTGCACGAAAGAAGAATACGACGTGGAGGTGAACCGCCTGGTCGAGTTCCTGGAGACGAGCGGCGGCTCATTGAGAACCGCTTTCGAACAAGAGCGCGAAAGGGCCAGCGAGCAGCTGGATTTCGAGCGCGCTCGAACGCTGCACAAAAAAGTAGAGAAGCTGGACGAAGTCTTGCGCGGACGCCCGGAGATCACGCGACGGATCCAGGATTTGCACGCGGTGATTCTACAGCGTACGGCAGAGGAGCAAACGATCGGGGTGTTCGCCGTCGACGGTGGCCGTTTGGCGGAGCCGCTCTTTGTTCGTTTTGGGGAAATCGCCAGCCAGCCGCGGTCGGCCGAGCAAATCTTCCGCGACTATCTGGAATCGGCTGGCAACGCGACGAACGGCGATCTTGCCGAGGACTTGTCGCTGGTCTCCCGCTGGTTTTACAGCAAGCCGCGCGAAGGCGAGATTTTGTTTCGGGAAAAGGACTGGCCTTATCGTAGGATTCTTCGAGCCTGTTCGCGTTTGCTCGCTCGAGGGGAAAGCGAGCCGGCAAAAAACCCGGCGCCGGGGCCCCAGCCGCCGCCCGAAGGAGCGTCATGACCAAATCCGCCACGAAAGAAGGAACCAGGCGCTACGCCCAGAGGTTTGCCGCGCGCGCGGCCTCCGGCCATTTCCGGGAAGCCCAGAGAATGCTGCTCTCCTCGTTGGGCCTCGGGACGTACCTCGGGCAGCCCGACAAAATGACCGATGAAGCCTACACCGCTGCGGTCGTCGCCGCCGCAGAAAGCGGAATCAACCTCTTCGACAGCGCCATCAATTATCGCTTTCAGCGCAGCGAACGCAGCATCGGCGCGGCGCTCGAGCAACTTGCGGCAAAAGGGTTTTCCCGGGAAGAACTCGTGCTCGCGACCAAGGGCGGCTATCTGACGCCCGACGGCTCCATGCCCGCCGACGCCAACGAATATTTCTTCCGCGAGTACATCCAGCCAGGGATCTTCACCGCGAAAGATCTTGCCGCGGGCAGCCATTGCATGGCGCCGAAATTCCTGAAAGACCAGCTTGGCCGCAGCCTGAAAAATCTGCGTGTGGAATGCCTGGACGTCTATTACCTGCACAATCCCGAGACACAGCTATCGGAAATCGCCAAGCCGGAATTTCTCGATCGACTGCGCACGGCCTTCGAATTTCTGGAATCCGCCGTGGCAGCTGGGGAAATTCGATACTACGGCGTGGCCACATGGAATGGGTTCCGGCGAGATCCACGCGCGGAAGATGCGATGCAACTTGCCGACATCGCGCAGACGGCACAGGAAATTGCCGGCGGGATGCATCACTTCCGGTTCGTGCAGCTCCCCTTCAATTTGGGGATGCCCGAAGCCCTCACCCTGGGAAATCAGATTCTGCGGGAACGCGGGCGCACTTTGGTGGAACTGGCGGGCGATCTCGACATTACGGTAATCGCAAGCGCGTCGCTTTTGCAGGGGCAGCTTGCGCGCAACCTGCCGGAGGTCGTTGCCGAAGCCTTCGGCCTCGAGAACGCTGCCGAGCGCGCGCTGCAATTCGCGCGGTCCGCGCCCGGGATCACCGCCGCTCTGGTGGGCATGTCGCGCGTGGAGCACGTGAAGGCCAATGCGCGGATGGTCAACGTAGCTCCGGCGACGGTCGAAGATTTTGGCAAGCTGTTTGCCCGCGGCGAAAGCGCGTGAAGAGCGAGGCGCCGAGGGAATGGCAAAACGGACCTAGTGCCTCGGCCGGAAAACGCTCGTTTCCAACCAAGTGGTAATGGCGGCGTCGAGTTGGTCGAGCTTGCCAGAAAAAAAGTGGTCTGCGCCTTGCACAACGACAAGACGATTCTCACCGGGTAATGACGCAGCGAGACGCGTGACTTTTTCGACCGCGCCGAACTGGTCGGCGCTTCCCTGGACGAAGAGCTTGGGCTTTGTCGACGACCTGAGGAAAGAGAAGTCCGAGCTATTCACCGGAACGCCCAAACCAACGAGGTGGGACACTCGGCCGTCTTCGCTGCCGACGCGCAGCCCCACCCAAGAGCCAAAGCTGAATCCCGCCAACAAGACGGGTACGGCGGGAAATTGTTTCGCGACAAAATCGAGCGCGGCGCGAAGGTCGTCCTGCTCGCCAACTCCGCGGTCATGTTTGCCCGCGCTCAGGCCCGCGCCGCGAAAATTGAAGCGCAGCACGGGGAGGCCAAGCGAATCGAGCGACTTCGCGGCTTGGTAAACCACTTTGTTGTGCATGGTCCCGCCGAACAAAGGATGGGGATGGCAAACGACGGCCGCGAGCCGGGGCCGGTGGCGCGCCGGGGCGGAGGGCGTCCAGAGAATCGCTTCCAGGCGGCCGGCAGGGCCTTCCAAAAAGAAATTGCG
Source organism: Acidobacteriota bacterium (assembly GCA_003223215.1). Taxonomy (GTDB): domain Bacteria; phylum Acidobacteriota; class Terriglobia; order Acidiferrales; family UBA7541; genus Acidiferrum. The sequence goes on along the minus strand of QHYH01000129.1, from coordinate 31,620 downwards.
GGAATTGTGGGAAGCAGTCATGGATGCGCCCGTGAGTTTTTTTCTGAGTGTAGCGCATCGAAGGAAAAATGTTGAATGAGACGCTAAGTTGCTCGGCAGACGCCAACGTCCAGCCAAGCGCCGTCGGCTGCGGGAAAAACACGCACGACCTTCGCGCGAAACTCAACCGGGCCTGGCCAGCGGCCGGAGAGGGGGCTTCGAAGGTGATTCCGAGGACCTCACCCTCTGTATATTCGCGATAACTGCGAAAGCGCATGCCTCTTGCGGAAAAATCAAGGACATGGTTTCTTCAAACCCCGGAACCTGCTCCGGGCGCACACGAATGGGAACAGCGAGCAAACGGCGAGGGCTGCCGCGCCGCTCCCGAACAGGTCGCGTGCGATTTCCGTTGGTTCGAGCCGGCCCAAGGAAATGCATGGCCAGGACGAAAGGAGCGGCAACAGAGGTGTGATACCCCTGAGGAGGTGACGCAGCGCACGACGCGGGCCAGTACTTCGGGCTGGCCGTCCCCGAGCGAAGGGTTATAGGGAGTTATAGGGAAAGGTTACCCAGAACTCGACGCCCGCAGCATGAAACTCCGGGCTGGGAACGAGCAGGCCGCCGCGGGAAACGTCGCTCGTCTCCGCTAATTCGATTTTCTGGCCCAAAGGCGTGGTCCACCGCAAACGGGCCGGGAAGCGCTTGGGCTTCTAGAGTTACAGTACTGCCCTCGGACGGCATTGAGGAAAGTATAGGCTTCTCGTGGCGAATACGACAAGACCTCGTACTAGGACAAAATTGTTGGATTTTCGCGTTGAAACTTGCCTTGCTGAATGCTAGCTTTGCGCCAAATCCTTGAGCTGCGGGGGTTATTGATGAGTGATGGATCGGAACGCCGTGAAGCGCGGCGATTTAACATGAATCTTCCGATGCGAGTGTTGTCCCGCGAAGCGAAGGGGCGCGAACTCGTGGCGCGCACGCGAGATCTCAGCTATCGCGGCTTGTACTTCCTCGCGGAGGCGGACTTCACAGTCGGAAGCGAAATTGAATTCGTCATCACCCTTCCCCAGCAGGTGACGCAGTCGGGCGACGTCCATATTCGATGCCAGGGAGAAATTGTTCGCGTCGAAGCAACGGAAAGCGGCCGCGCCGGGATCGCGGCCAAGATCGCACGTTACGAATTCATTCCCGCAACCGCCACCGCGGCCTGAGCCGGCGGCGGATTGCTCTATTCCTCGAATCGTTTCTCTTCTGCTCCCGGGCATGAGTACAATGGGGTTTGTACGTTCCATTTGTCTGCCGTTGAGGGAACCATGTACCACTACGATCCTAACCTGGCCCTCGAAGAGCTCCAGGAAGACGCGCTGCTCCCGCACCCGGTAAAATTGCGCGACATGATTCTGCGAACGAAATTGGAGGCCAGCCAGGCACAACTGCTGAACCACGATTTCCAGGATTACTTGACGCGCTTCGGCGAACTGCAAAAGCTTGGCCGCGGCATCCTGGAACGGCTCGCCACCGGGCAACGCAAGGCCTCTTGATGCCGTCTCGAAGTCTGCTAACTTCCAGAAAACCGGCAAACCGCGAGTGCTGTTGCTCTCGGCGAGGTCCGGCGCAGGCCGCGTGCGCGCCGGAGGCTCTTCAAAAAGGCGTTTTTGGCGCGCGGCGAATCGACCGTGGAGCACATCGAAGCGCTCGACCATGTCAGCAAGCTTTGCGACCGCGCCTACGACAGAGTTTGCGTTGCGATGGTGCGGCGGGTGCCCTTAATGGATGCCCGCTTCACGCGCGCGCTCGAGACGATCGTCCAGTAGAGTATTTCGGCAAACCGGCGGCTGCGGCCGCCATCGCCGAAGACGCCCTTCGGCTGTTAGACTAAAGAGGGCAGAAACGAGGCGGGGGAACGGTCCGCGGCGCTGCCGCTGCGAATCGTCAGAGCTAATGCGACGATACACACTGCTGATCGACGCAGACGATACACTTTGGGAAAACAACGTCTTCTACGAGAAGCTGATTGAAGACTTCGTCACCGTGGTGGAGCCTTACGGCTACACGCGGGCCTACATCCGGCACATCCTCAACGAAACCGAACGCAAAAATATCCGGCAGTACGGCTACGGAGTGCGCAGCTTCGGGCGCTCGCTCGAGGAGACGTATTTGAAGCTGGCCGACCAGATGGCCCGCCGCGAGATGCTCGCGCAAATTCACAGCCGGGTGATGGAGTTGGAGCGCACCCCGCCGAAGATTCTCGATGGCGTGCCCGAAACGCTCGCTTATCTAACCGAGCGCCATCGGCTGATTCTCTTCACCAAGGGCGAGCCCGCGGAGCAGGCCGCCAAGGTCGAGCGCTCCGGGCTGCAGGGCTTTTTCGAGTTCATCGAGATCGTGCCCGAAAAAGATACGCAGACCTATGGCGGGCTGGTGCACAAGCACAAAATTGTGAAGGCCCACGGCTGGATGATCGGCAACAGCCCGCGCAGCGACATCAACCCGGCCATGCAAGTCGGCTTGAACGCCGTGTACATTCCTCACCAGCACACCTGGGCGCTCGAGCACGAGCCGGTCGTCGCGGGCTCCGGCAAATTGGTGATCCTGCCGTCGTTCCGCGAGCTGCGCGCGCACTTCTAGAAGCGCTACCGCGACCAGCTAAGCATTCCCCGAGCGCGTCTCGCGCGGCGCGCCGCCGTTCGCGCGGCTCGCAACTGCCTCACTTCGTTGCTTCAGGCGTGCTCTCCCGGGCGTCCACGTTAAAGTAGATTTTCTTGTGCCACAAGCTGTTTTCGTGGCCGATGACAAAGCGTGTTTCCGGATCATCTTCGCTGACGAGCAAGCGCAGCCCGCGCGCGTCGTTCGGCACGTCGAACACGAGATCCGTCGTATACGACTCGCCCGGCCGCAGGGCTTTGGTGAGCGGCGTCGAGCTTTGCCCGAGCCGAGCGAACTCGGCCTCGGCGGCCGCGGAAGGCGCATAGCTTCGCCCGGTAGCGTCCAACAACAGTACTTTGCGGCGGTTCGGTGTGAGCGGGGCGTTCCCGCGGCGGGCGGAAATCGTGCGCTCGTCAAACCAGGTCTTCACGCGCAGGAGCACAAATTTCCCCTTTGCAGACATTTGCTGCATCTCGGGTCCCAGGGCCCCTGCGGTTTGCGCGCGAGTCAGCGAATACGCGATATGACAGTCGATCTCGCAAAAGTATTTCCAGCCGTCCGGCGGCAAAGTTTCTTCGCTGCTCGCGAGCGAAACGCCGCTGAGCAAGAGAAAATAGCCCGACGCAATCGTCGCGACCGCCCCGGCGCCGAGCTTCGCGAAAAAAGCGGAGCGCCGCACCGCGCCACAAAACAATACGAGGAGCGCCGTGCCCAGCAGGAAAATCGTGCCCAGAAAGAGCAGCACGACCAGGGGCGCGAAATGCGGAGTCGACGCGGACATGTTCATGCAAATTCCCTACCCAGCCAATGCGTCCGGCAGCGCGCCGCGCGTGCGCTCGCGATGCGTAAACTCCTCGAGCGCCGCTTCGAGGTCCGCCACCGTAAAGTCCGGCCAGGCCTTCGGCACGAACACAAATTCGGCGAAGGCGCATTCCCAAAGCAGAAAATCGGACAACCGCTGCTCGCCGCCGGTGCGGATCAGTAAATCCACTTCTGTAGAGCCGCCGCGGTACACTTCGGCGAGCACGCGGCTGAACGATTCGGGCGAAAGCTCAGTGACTTTGTAGAAGCGGCAAGCGGCGTGAAAGATGGCTTCGCGCGCGGAGTAGTCAATCGCCAGCCGAAGATGCAGCCGCAGTCCGGCTGCGGTGGCGGCCTCGGAATCAGCGATGGCCTGGCGCAGCGTCGAGGGCACGCGGTCGCGGCGGCCGATGACGCTGAGCCGCACGCCTTGTTGGACGCAGTGCTCGGTTTCACTGAGCAGGTATTCGTGAAGCAGCCGCAGGATGCCGCCGACTTCGGCGGCCGGCCGCTTCCAGTTCGCTGAAGAAAGCGCAAACAGTGTCAGCGTGTGGATACCGAGGCGCGGCGCCGCCTCGATGATGCGGCGTGCGGTTTCCGCTCCGGCTCGGTGCCCGGCCGAGCGCGGCAGTCCGCGAGACGTGGCCCAGCGGCCGTTGCCATCGGAAATAATGGCCACGTGCAAGCCGGAGTTCGCCGGAGGCGCGAATTCCGCGCCCTCGGCGGCCGCCGGCGCCGGCGGCCGCGAAGCGGGCATGGGCACAACAACCTGCGAAGTTCCTAGCGCCGGGCCCGCGGCACTTGCCGGGGATGGGATTTGCTGTTCTGCCGGGGTTGCTGACTCCATAGGGTATCCCATCTCCGCCGCCAACCAACGTTTTTGCGAACTGTCATGCAAACTACTTTGCACTGCAAAGTGTCTTGGCAAAAAAATTTTGCCTGTCGCTACCCCTCGCGCGTGGCGCGGATCAGCGCTTCCATGTGATTGAGATACCGCTCGAGAGCCTTGCGTCCCCCGGAGGTCAGCCGATATTCGGTCTTGGGCGTGCGTCCGTCGAAGGACTTCTCGCAAACGATGTAGTCGGCTTCTTCCAGCTTTCGCGCGTGGACGCTCAGGTTGCCGTCCGAGGCTTTCAGCAGCGCCTTTAGCTCATTGAACGTCAGCGCGCGGTTCACCGCCAGGGCGCTGACGATCCCCAGGCGCACATGTTCGTGAATCAGCCGGTCCAGGTCCGCGGGAGCCGCTTGGCGCGCAGGTTTGCGCACGGATTCCAGGATGGTTTCACGGTCGCGCGACCGTTGCACGCGTTCTTGACGCGCAGCGGATGACTTAGCCATATGATCTCCTTAGCCTCCGTAGTGCCGGGCGATCCACCAGCCGAACCCGACGTGCACAATCCCGAAGCCCGCCGCCATGAACGCGTCGCCCCAAACCGCAGGCGCAAACAGCGCCACGGCGCCAAGCAACATCAGGCACAAACCCATCACCGGGACCACCCGCACGGAAAAGGCTCCGCCGGTGACGATGGCGGTGCCGTACAACAAGAGCCAGACTCCGGGGAGGGCGGTAAGCGCGCCGGCGTGGTAGAGAGTGTAGGTCAGCAGCGCGCCGACAACAATGGGCGGAGCAAAACTCAGCAGAAATTTTCGTCCCGGCCCGGAAAAGAGCCGGGAATTGGCGCGGTGCGCTTTGGTCGCCGCGGCGGGCGCGGCGATGGCCACCGCCACGAACGCTTCCACGAGCCAAACGACGAGCCAGGCACTGGCGCTAGCCTGCCGGGAAGCGAGGTACGCCGCGGCCATCGCGGTGATGCCCATGGCCACGCCGCCCCAGCCCGGCACGGCGGTAAATTCCGCGGCCCTCGCCATGGTTTCGCGGATGTAGCGAAGATGGTCGGCGGCGCGAGCATCGATGGGGATAGCCTCGCGGCGGGAAGAGCGCAGCGGACCAGGGGTAGTCGCCATAGTCACACTCTAAGGCGCTCGCCTACGTTTGTCAAGTACTTTGTATAGCAAAGTATTTGCGGCTGGACACCTCGGGCCGGCTCAGGCGGGATCGGAGGACTTGCGCGGATACCGCCCAACGAGCGCATTCCAGCGGATTTTGAAAACGTCGAGGAACATTTGAACGCTGTCGCGGAACATGCTGACCTTCGTGGCCGGGGAGTGCCCCCAGCGCACGGGTATCTCGACGGCGCGCAAGCCATGATGTCTGGCCAGGTAGAGCAATTCCGGATCGAAGCCGAACCGCTCGATGGTCTGCTGGTCGAAAATAATCCGGCAACGCTCGCGAAGGAAGGCTTTGAAGCCGCATTGGGTGTCGACAAACGGCAGCCGCAGGATGACGCGAACGATTTTGTTGAACAGGATTCCCGCGAATTCGCGGAGAGGAGACTGGTGGACGGTAATCAGGCAGCGGTTGACGGCGCGCGAGCCAATGGCAAGGTCGAAATGTTCGAGGGCACCGATGAGCTTGTCGGCTTCCTCGATGGGCGCGGAGAGATCGGCGTCGGTAAACAGGACGATGCGGCCATGCGCTTGCTCGACGCCGTGGCGCACGCTAAAGCCTTTGCCGCGGTTGACTCCGTTCGGAACCACGCGCAGCGCGGCGAGCTTGCCGCGGAAAGCCTCGGCAACCGCGGCGGTGCGATCGGTCGAGCCGTCGTCGACAACCAGGACTTCCACTTCCCGGTGGCAGCGGTTCGCGTATGCGGCGATTTGCTCAAGCGTTGTGGGGAGCCGCAACTCTTCGTTGTAGGCAGGAATGATGATGGAGAGTTCGCGGTCGGCGGAACTCATCGCTCGGGAGGTTTCTGCCAGGAGTGGTGTCCGACCAGGGGCACAAAGCGGCAACCCTCGAGCGTTTTCGTCGAAAACGCGCCCGCATGTTTTTCGATGAGCCGCAGTTCCTGGCTGTCGGCGTCGCCCACAGGAATGATCATGCGGCCGAGCTCGGCCAGTTGAGCCAGCAGCGGCTCGGGTGCGGCCGGAGCAGCTGCCGCAACCAGGATGGTGTCGAAAGGCGCAAACTCCGGCAGCCCGAGAGTGCCGTCTCCGCAATGAACGTGGACGTTGTGGTAGCCGAGGTTCGGAAGTCTTTCTGACGCCGTGGAAGCCAGCTCGGGCTGCCGCTCGATGGTGAAGACCTCCTTCGCCAAAAGCGAGAGCACCGCCGCTTGATAGCCGCAGCCGGTCCCGATTTCGAGAGCGCGATCGGAGGTCTGAGGCCGCAGAGCAAGGGTCATGGCGGCTACGATATAAGGCTGTGAAATGGTTTGACCGCCGCCGATAGGCAAAGGCACGTCGTCGTAGGCGCGCGCACGGAATTCCCCCGGGACAAATTCGTGGCGCGGTACCGCAAGCATCGCGGCGAGGACGGCGGGGTCGCGGATCCCGCGCCGGCGCAGCTGCTTTTCGACCATTTCCGCGCGTTGCCACGTGTCGTCTTTGATTTCAAACATGTGTGACTGCCGCGGCGTGCTTTTCCCAGGCCCCGGTTTTCAGGATTTCTTCCATCTCGGCGAGGGTGAAGTCGCATTCGTCTTCGCGATTGTAAAAATGGGGCGAGAGGCGCACGCCAGCTTTGGGCCGGTAGTCGACGAGGATTTCGCGGGCGAGAAGTTCGCGGCAAACTTCGTAGGCGTGCGGACATTCGACCGAGACGGTTCCCGCGCGCTCGTCGGGGTTTTCCGGCGTGTTGACTTGCCAACCGCGGGACTTCGCGCCTTCGATCAAACGCGTGGTCATGCGGACGGACTTCTCGCGAATGGGAGCAATGCCGATTTGCTTGAGAATGTCCAGGCCGGGGCGGCAAGCGAAGAGCGCCGGGATGTGCGGGGTGCCGTTCAGATAGCGATAGGAATCGTCGCGCGGATCGATGGCGCCGGTTTCAAAGGCAAACGGGCGGCGATGGGCGATCCATCCCGTGAGTGAGGGCTTAAGCTTGGCGCGCAAATCTTCACGGACATACAGGTAAGCAACTCCAGGGCCGCCGCACAGCCACTTAAGCACGCCGCCAACGGCAAAATCGGCGCCGAGGGAGCGAACATCGACGGGAATCGTTCCCGCGGCCTGGAAGGCGTCGAGAACAACGTGGGCACCGACGCGGTGGGCCCGCTCGATGATGGCGCGGGCATTCACAATGAAAGAGCTGCGAAACAGGACGAGCGAAATCGGAACGAGCAGGGTCGTTTCGTCGATGGCGGCAAGGAACTTTTCCAAGTCAAAACGGACGGGGTTTTCCGAAGGCACGACTTCCACACGCGCACCAAGGCGGCGCTGCTCGTGGTAGAAGTATTGGATCGAAGGAAACTCGAGATCGACCATCACGATTTTGTTGCGCGGACCGCGAAAGTCAAAGCAGGAAGAAATCACGGCTTCGGTCAGCGTGACGTTTTGATGCAGAGAAATCTCCCCGGTCTTGGCGCCCACGAGCGGGGCGATTTGGTCGCCGATGCCGACGGCCATTTCCCACCAGCCTTCTTCCCAGGCGCGCACGCCGCGCCCGGCCCAGGAATCCGCATAGGCGCTCATGCTTTGGTAAACGCCGCGCGGCATGGCCCCGAGCGAATTGCTGATCAGGTAAGTGGTGCGCTCGAGAATCGGAAACTCGGCGCGCCATTTGAGAAGTGGATCCACCAGGCTATTCTCCAAGGCCGGGGGTGCGGGGATAATTCCTTCTCCAGACAAAGTAACACACCGTAAGGAGGGCGAGCCAGGGGACCCCGGCACCCAGCATGATGCGAAAGCCGGGGACCCACCAGGTTGAAAGCATCACGGCGAGGACGGCGAGGAGTCCGGCAAGGGAGGCCCAGGGCCCCGCGGGTCCGAACCGGAGGTACGGCCGGGCCTGGCGGTGATGATGGCGGCGAAACGCGAGGTGCGTGACGAGGGTCATGAGCCACGCAAAGAGCGCGCCAAACGTGCTGACGGCGATCATGGAAACGAAGAGGGAATCCGGGAAGAACTTCGACAAGACCATCGCCGGGACCATGCCGGCGCCCGAAACCAGCACGGCGACGATGGGCATGCCTTTTTTGTTCAGCCGGCCGAGCGTCCGGGTGAGATAGCCGGCGCGGGCTAGTGAAAAGGCCAGCCGCGCGGCGAAATACAAATTGGCCACGGCGCTTGAGAGGGCGGCGGTCAGAACCACAAAATTCATGATGTGGCTGGCGGCGGGAATGCCGACGGTCTGGAACACGCGGACGAAGGGGCTCGCGCCCATGTCGATTTGCTTCCAGGGAACAATGCCAACGACCAGCGCGAGTCCCGCAACGTAAAAAAGAATGAGCGTGGCGACGGTCGAGCGCAATGCTTTCGGAACTGCCTCCTTGGGATTGGCTGCCTCGCCGGCGGTGCTTCCCACGACTTCGATTCCGAAAAAGCTGAACAGCCCGAGGATGACGCCCAGCCCGACGCCGCTCCAGCCATGGGGAAGAAATCCGCCATAGGCGGTGTAGTTGGCGAAGCCGACTTTCGGGAACCCGATGCCGAACAACCAGGCGGAGCCGAGAACGAGAAACGCCAGAATGGTGACAACCTTGACGAGCGAAAGCCAATATTCGAAGGTTCCAAGGTTTCCGATGTGGATGGTGTTGACGTAAAGAATCAGCACGGAAAACAAAGCGATCCAAACCCACGCGGGTGTTTTCGCGGACCACAGCTTGCAGTAGATCGATGCGGCCACGACTTCGCTGCCCACCACGACCATCATGCAAAGCCAATAGGTGAGGCGAATCGCAAATCCGGCCCATGGATGCAGATACATCTCCGCATAGAGTCCAAAAGAACCTGCGGTCGGATGCGCCGCGGCCATTTCCGCGAGGGCCCACATCATCGGCAAGGCGATCAACGCGCCCGCGACAAAGCTCAGAATCACCGCGGGGCCGGCGAGCTTTACCGCGATGGCGCTGCCGAGAAACAGCCCGGTACCGATGGTGCTGCCGAGACCGAGCATGGCGAGCTGCGCGGGCCTAAGGCTGCGCTCGAGGCCGGACTCGCGAGCCACGATGGTCGCCGCCCGGCTGTCTTCAACCGCCATCTCGGAAGGGAGTTCGCTCATGGCGAGGCATCCTAACAGAAACTTAACCTTTGTTCTTCTGTTGGCTAGTTTCGAACTGGACGTTCGGACAGTGAACGAACGGAACACAGACCCTCTCAAGAAGCGCTCGCTTCTCGTGTCATGCACTCTAGAATCAGAGGCGTGGCGCGGGACAGGAACGCGGCGCCACGGAGGCCGTCATGAAACCCCTGCTCGCTTTGATTGTCATTTACATCGGCACGTTTTTCGTTGTGATTCAGGGATCGTCGCAAAATTCCGTGAACGCAGCGCCGCAAGCCTCGGCTTCCGCACCAGGCATGGCCTCCGCGCAATCGAATGCGAACATCGATCCGCTGAAAGAGGCGGACATTCGTTCGCTCATGGAACTTCCCGGGGCGCGCGATATGGTCGCAGACGGAGCCAACAACGCCATTGAGCAGGCGCGGGAAAAGCTGCTCTCGACCGTGCCCAACAACGACAAAGGGCAAGCTTTTGTAAATGCCTTCGCCACCAGTTACGAGAAGAGATTTGACGCCGATCAGGTAACCGACGAACTCGTGAGCATTTACGACAAGCACTTCACCGAAGATGAAATCAAAGGACTCTTGCAGTTTTATGGTTCGCCCCTGGGCCAGAAAGTGGCCATGGAGATGCCGAAGATCGGCCGGGAAACCCAAGCTGCGGTCCGCGCGGCGAGCGGCAAAGCGGCCAGAGAGGCTTTAGCCGAAGCCAAGCGGGAAAACCCCGGAGTGGGGCAGTCGGCGCGTCTCGGCATGGGCCAGGGGCGCTGGCAGCAGCGGCGGGGGCAACAAACTCAACCGCAGACCGCCCAACAACAAGACCCGCAGTAACAAGCCGCAGTAACAGGCCCGCAGTAACAGGCCCGCAGTAACAGGCCCGCAGTAACAGGCTTGTCGCGTGGTTTGTCGGAGAAAGCGCTTCTAGGAGAAACTAGAAGCGTTTTTTGATTTTGATGTCGATGCCGAAGGTACCGTTCTGGTCGCGTAGACCCACGATCGAAACGTTGCGATCCACGTTGTACTCCACCTGAATGACCTGCTGCTGCGTGGAGCTGACGTTGGAAACGTAGGTGATGGTGAGATTGCGAGCGATTTGCTGCTCGACGGTGACGCGCGCCGCCGCGTTTTGTTCCGATCCAGTCGAGCCGACCTCCGCGAGTCCTGGATCCACGCGAAAACGAGTGATGCCGAACAGCCGCTCGAGCCGCCCGCCCAGTTGGCTGGAGATGGCTTCCGAGAGAATGGCCGAGGCGTTGGAAGTGCCGCTCCCGGAGGTGGCAAGGTGATGATATCGTCCGTGGGTAAGGGGGGATCCGAGCGATAAGCGAGAGTGAGCTTGCTTGCAGGTCCGTTGAAATTCAAGGTGATCTCGTGTTGCTCGATCGTGGTTGTAGCTTCCACATTCAGCACGGGGTCGAGACGGAAAGGATTGGCGAAGTTCAAGTCTCCCCGCGAGACGCGATAGCGGTTGCCGGCGAAATTCAAATTGCCGGAAAGAATATGGATGTGGCCGAGCAGGATGGGGTGCTCCCAGGTTCCGCGCACACGTAGACTGGCCTCGGCCTGAAGTTCCGCGCCGGGCCATTCCATGCGGGCATCGGGAGCGGAGAGCGCTTCCAGGTCGAACTGCAAGTTGCGCAAATAGGAGGAGCTGGTGGCCGGCGCGGTGATTCCTTCCTTCGCCGAGACCAGCATGCCCGCGACCTGGAGGCCCTGGGTGAGCGTGACGCGCTCGATCGTCACCCGCCCGGAAAGCACGGCGGCGGCGGGAGTGCCGGTCAGGCGCAGCGTTCCGCCGGCGAGCCAGCTCATGCCCTCGGGATAACGAATGCGGACGCGATCGGAGCGCACGTTGATGTCGTAGCGGAGAGGTTTCTCGGCGTAATTGACGCTGCCGGCGAGGCGCAGGGTTCCGCCACCGGATTCGGCGCTGACATTGTCGAAGTACAGGCGGGTCGAGTCGAAGATCAAGTCGCCCTGCATAGCGCTAAGCCCGGTGGGAAAATCTGCTGCGCGAGCCGACACGTTTTCAATATGCACGCCCCCGGTGATGCGCGGGCGGTCGAGAGTCCCTTCGAAGGACGCGTTGACTTGGGCCTTGCCACGCGCGTCCAGTTCCGGCACGTAGCCACCGAGAAGGCGCAAGTCCAGGCCCCCGTTCAGTCGCAAACCCAGAGTGCGGCGTCCGGCAAATTGCACGGCCCCGGCAATCTGGAGGTTGGTGTCCTTACCCTGAAACGTGACGGGTTCTATGTCGAGAGAGTCGCGCGATGTGCGGAAGTGAACCACTCCGGTGTTTTCCAGGTGGACGCCGGCGAAATCCATGGCCATGCGCGAGAAATTCGCGTCCGCCACGATGTTTTCCGTATGGCGGAGCGCGCCTTTCAGGGTAATGTCGCCGTCGGCGTTGGCATGCCCGCTGAAACTCGCGAGGTGCAGAGCGGTGAGCAAGAACGGGTCCAGGTTGATGTTCTTGATGGTGATCTTGCCGCCCAGGTTGTAGGGTTCGCTGAGGCTGAGAGTGGAGCCGCCGGATATCTCTCCGGAGGACATCGCCGAGCTCAAGTCGAGGTGTGCGGCGACGCCGTCCGATTTCAGATGGCCTTCGAAACTGCCGATTACGGATTCTCCGACCGTCCAATCAACCACACGGAAGGTTCCTTCACCTGCGGGCGCCACGAGCGAGCCATCGGCCTTCATCCGGAAACTCAACTGTCCGCCGACAGGCAAACGGGGCGACTGTAGTGTTTCGAAATTCGCCAGCGGCAAACCCGCGCCAACAAGATCCGCCGAAAAGGTTTGCGCCCTGAACCGGTAGCCCGCCGATCCGGTGATGATTCCGGTGCCGCGGCCACCCTCTTTTCCGGGGGCAAAGAATCTCAATTCCGCATTGGCGATGCGCGCCTCGCCCGAAGCCAGGTTAAGCTGTCCGCGGAGGCGGTTGAAAGAGACGCCATACACGCTACCGTCGGCAAGATCAAATAATCCGGTAACGTTCGGTTCCGCGCGGCTACCTCGTCCGTGAAACTGGCCGGTCAACGACCCTTTCAGCGGGTACGTCATTCCCAGAACTTTCTCGAGGTTTTCCGCAGGAACTTTCTCGAAACTTGCGTCGGCGGTCCACGCGTTCTGGGCCCTGAAAGTCCATTTCGTTAGAGAAAAGTTGGCTTCGATAACCGCTTGCATCTGGCCCTGGCGGACGGTTCCGTTTGCGAGAACCAGCCCGGTCGGCGAATAAGTCAGGTCGCCTTCCACAGAATCCGCAAAGGCGCCGTCATAGCGGGCATTTTCTGCACGGAGGTGGCCCTGAAACGTGGCACCGGAAGATCGGCCGGTAATCTTGCCGTCCCATTTCACGCTGCCGGAAATCGCTTTGGCGTCCTCCGGCGAGCCCGGCGCGACCTCTCGAATGGCATTGACAAAGTCCTTGTAGGGTGCCTGGGACTGTGTTTCAAACTTCACGTTCAGCAGGGAGTTCCGCGGCGCGAGCAGGCCGTCAACCGTGCCGTGGGAAGAAGGCGTTTCGAATTCGCCAGCGCTGATAAAAAGCGTGTTCGGATCATAGCGGTAGTGCAGTTGCCATGAACCGCGGACCGGCTCATGGTGTGGGGCCAGCTGTCCGGGAGAATCCCATACGCTTTTCGCGGAGACTTCGAAGTTTTGAAACGGGCCGGTCCAGGTTTCCACCGAATCGGCGGAAATCCGGGCGTCCCAGTGCAGTTCGTTCACCGGGAAATTTCGGTGTTCGATCGAGAGACAGATGGGCGCCAGTTGCATGTCTGCCACGTGGGTCTCGGCCCGGAACTTCCATCCCTGCCACTGCAGGTTCACGCGGCCCGATACGGCGCCTCCGAACGCGCCAGCAAAGAAATCAGGAATCTCGAGACCTCGGTTATCCATACGATAGGTGCCGCGGCTGGTCAATCCGCTGGCGTGAAAAATTTCGTAGCCTAAGGCGATGTCTTCGGTCGAATAAGTGCCGCTGCCTTTAAGCCGGCCATCGGCAAGCTGGCCTTCGCCGCGGAGATCGACTCGCCCGGTCGGGATTTTGGGATTGCGGAGAGTATCGCGGAAGTCGAGCAGCTCCACCCACCCGCGGTAGCGATAATTCCATTGGGGATCCGCAAAATCGCTCATTTCGGCCTGAGCGTCAAGACGCGAATGGCCGGCATTGAGCACGCCTTGCTCGAGGGCAAAGCCATCGCGCCAAATGGTGAACTTGGCGGTCGCGCCAACGGGCAAGGGCATATAGCGCTTGGAAGCGAACTCCACGGTCTGCCATTCGAGGTTGCCCAGATATAAGGGATGCTCCGGCGTGCCACCCGCATCCAGAGAGAAGTTCAGATCACCGCCGTGGACGGTGACGGGCTCCTTCACATCGTTGTAGAGAAGCCATCCATCCTCGAGCAAGAGACGATGGATGCGCAGTTGAAACAGGGTGTCTTTCCAGTGCTGTTTGGCCGAAGCAGGCCGTTTCGGTGTCGGCACGTTGCTCGAGCCATTTTTGCCCACGAGGACATGCACGTGCGGCTGCCGCAGCAAAAGCTCATCGAGCGAGATTCGCCTGCCCCACAGGGAATCGATGCGCAGAGCGGCTTGCACTTCGCCTGCAGTGAACAGAGGCTCCGTCCCGGCGGGCTCCTTTCCGTGAATCACCAAGCCATGGATGGTTACGCGCATGGCCAGCCAGCTAATAGATATAGATCGCAATTCGGCTTTTCCGCCGGTCGCTCGTTCCAGGCGGCTTACGAGCAGCCGCTCGAGCAGGGGATTGCCGCTTCCGCTTCCGAAAAAGGTCACCACTCCCAAGACGGCGAGCACCACCAGCACCCAAGGCGTGTGAATGACCCAGCGCCAAATCAGATGGCGGCGTCGCTGGTTCATCTCGCCACCTCATCGAGGGATTTTTCGATGTGCACTCGCAGCCGGCTCTCTTTTAACCATTGTTCCGCCTGCCGGTTGATGCCGTTCTGGATCAGCGCTTCCTGAATGGAATCACGCGCCGCATCAAGGGTAGGCGGCTCCTGCCCGCGGGCCTTTGCGCGGGGCACAACGGAGGACTGATAAAAATCTGCAATCTCCTTGGGATCGATGCGCACCGCGGCGCGAAAGCGCGAATCCAAGTAGTTGCTCAGGTAGAGTTGCGAGGCGACCATGGCTTGCAGGTCCTGCTCGCTGAGTCCAGCTTGTTTCATTCTCGCTTGATATTCCTCGTCCGTCGCAAACGAGTTCCGGACGCGGCCGAGGCCTCGATCGATGTCCGCTTCGGAGGGGCGCGGCGAATGGGAGGCGTCGGCCTCGGTTCGCACGATCCATTGGTCGATCAGGCGGTCGAGAATTTGATCATCGGACTCTGATTTGCCGTCGAGGAATTGCTGGTAGCGGGCCAGGGCGCGAACGTCGCTCCATAGAATGACGTCGTTCTCCACGCGGGCCACGATGCGATCCACGACTTCTTGGGCCCCAAGCGATCCCCAGGGAATGGCCATGAACCCCGCCAGGAGAATTCCGCGGATGGCCGGGCCGCGCATCAGAAAGTGGACCCCAGGTTGAAGAAGATTTGGAAGCCCGACAGCCGTGTGCTCATCTGGCCGAGGGAACCCGACTTACAATCGGTCGCATTCGACGGGCAAGGAATAGGGACGATGAACGAAGGCCGGTTGAGCTGGTAGCCGAGATCGATACGAATGGGCCCGACCGGCGTTTTGTAGCGGAACCCGAGGCCCGCCGTGTGTGAAAAATAGTTCAGCTCATTCGAGCAATTCGCTACGCACATCGGTACGTTTGTCGAGCTCGGGGGCAACGACGGATTTTGCAAGGCAAGAGTGGGAGCCGGCAGATTGGTCCGGAACGAGATGCGGCTCAGGCGGCTGTATACGTTGCCGCCATCGTAGAACAAAGCTCCGCCTAGCGAGGTTCCGAGGAACGGCAGGCGCATCGGGAAGCGAAATTCCTGGTTCAGCACCAGCAGGGCCTGGCCGCCGACGGGAAATCCGCTAACGGAGTCGCGGGGCCCGGCTTGGTTGAGGGCGAACCCGCGCAGCGACGTTCCGCCTCCGGCAAAGAAACGTTCGGGCAGGGGAATGACCGTTGGCAGCGGCGGCGTGGTCGGCGCGGGAAAGCTGAGCGAGACGGTATCCCGGTATGGCGCTAGAACTCCGAAGCGAGTCGACCGCGCGAAACTGAACCGGCGCTTGATGGGGTAATAGGTCGAGTTCTGGTAGAAAAACCGCAAAAAGCTGGCGCTCGAGCCAATGTAGGTGCCCGACACGCCAAAATCCGCGCTGTTGAAACTGCCCTTCGAGGCGTCCGCCGGATTGTTGCGGGAGTCGCGAACCCAGGTCACGCCAAACTCGGAAACCAGGGTGGGCTGGTTGAACAGCGGAATCTCGTCGCTGGGAATCTTGGGGTCGGAGATTTTTACCTGGCGAAAAGCGTAGCGCAAAAAGAGCGTGTTCCGGGTGTTGAGCTGGTCGGTCAACTGCACGGAGCCCTCGTAGCGCGATTCGGTGAAGGTGTTGATGTCGCGAGTCTTTTCCGCAAAGACGGTGGCCTGAAAACTAAGCTTGGAATTGCCGAAAGTGTTGGGCGCGGAGTATCCGAGCAAAGCGCGTCCCTGCAAGGTGCTTCCGCGCAACTTGAAGGAGAGCGTATCCGCGCGGCCCGTCAGATTGAGTTTGCTGATTTCGAGAATGCCGCGGGGAGCGGCCTGAACCTGCCCTTCGGTCGGATTCGTGGTGCTCGCGAGGCGCTGCACTTCGAATCCTCCGCCATAAGCCAGGGTGTAGCGTTTGGCTTCCTCAACGAGAAGGGCGATGTCCTTGTCCATGTCGGTTCCGGTGGGGTTCTGCGGCTCGATGGTGACCCGGTTGAAGATCCCGAGGTTATAAAGGCGGCGCTGCGAATCGACGACGTCGCCCTCGCGCAAGGGTTCGTGCGGCTTGATATGTACCTCACGGCGGATTACACCCGGCCGCGTGTGTTCATACCCGCTGATCAAAATGCGGCGTACGCGAGTCTGCGGGCCTTCTTGGATGCGATAGACCAGTCTCACTTCGTCAGCTTGCTCGGCCGCAGGCTTGGCCTCTTTTCTTGATTGTTCCGTTTTGTGCTCCCCGGGAGGGGAGCCGTGATGCGTACCCACGGATGCTTCTTCCTCCGCCGTGGTGGCCGGAACGCGTTCCGCCGTCGCGGAAAAGGTGGCCTCGGGAAATCCTTCGTTAAAGTAAAGCGCCAGGATGTTGTCGCGGTCGGTGCTCACGCCGAAATCGGAATAGGGCTGGCCGGGACCGGAACCGATGACTCCCAGGAGCTCGTCCTCCTTGAAGGCCTGAGTTCCCTCGATCCTGAGCGAGGCTACTCGCGTTTGCTTGCCTTCGAGCACCGTGAAGCTGATGAACAAGTCCCCTTCTTTGCCCTTGTAATTATCCTCCACCCAGGGAATGACTCTGGCGTCAAGAAAACCGTTGGCCTGATACAGGCCTTGCATGGATTGCGCATCGAGGTCCACAAGCCGCCGGCTGAATCGACCCGGCGAGCCGAAAGCTCCCTGGAAAACCTGGAGACGGCTCTTTAGCAATTCCGTGTCGAAGTATTTGCTTCCGGAGATCTCGATGCCCACGAGTTTGTGCCTGTCGCCTCGTTCGACGGTATAGGTGATGGTTTCCTGCGTCCCTGGCCAGGCGTTGCCTTTCACGTCGCGCATGTCGATCTTGTAGCTCACGTCGGCATCGAAATAACCCTGACGTTCCAACCTCTCCCGGATGTTCCGCTTCCCTTCTTCGAGCA
The DNA here is from genome assembly GCA_003223215.1 of Acidobacteriota bacterium. Lineage (GTDB taxonomy): Bacteria > Acidobacteriota > Terriglobia > Acidiferrales > UBA7541 > Acidiferrum. The sequence goes on along the minus strand of QHYH01000129.1, from coordinate 14,346 downwards.
GGTCCGGGTCGACAGCTCCTTCCTGGTATATGGGGATCAGTCTCTTGAGCTCCCCTGCGGAGAACTTCGCGCCATTCACGGAAACTTCGACGCCCGGCCCTTGCGTAACTTCCAGGAAAATCGCGGCGGCATTTTTTGCCGCATCGAATTCGCCCCGCCGCACGTTGATGCGGGGGCTAAGATGGCCCTTTTTGGCGAGGAATTTTCTGACGCGCCCCGTTCCGCGCTGCAATCGCGCGGATGTGATGGCCTGTCCTGGCTTCATCTTGAAACGGGACAGCAGGGTCGCCTCGCGGTACGCGGTATCATTGGTTAGTTGGATGCTCGCCACATGGGCCCGCGGGCCGGGCTTCACATGCACCATGATATCCATTTGATGGGTCTCGGGATGCGGCACCGTTTCCGCGGAAACTTCCGCGCGGTACAAGCCTTCCTCCCGAAGAGTTTCGCGTAACCGTTCCAGGGCTTCGCCCAGGATTTCTTTGCGGTAGGTCTGGCCGAGGCCAATCTGCATCGCGGCCACGGCGGAAGCCTCGCTCGGCGGCGCTTCCAGCCCCTCCAGGCGCACCAAATTGAAGAACAGATTCTCCCGCACCACGAAGTCCAGCCGCACGCCCCCGTTCTCCGGCGTGACCACGGCCCGTAGATCAGCGTAATCTCCCGTTCGATAAAGCGCGCGAAGGCTTCCCGCGACTCCCTCCCGATCCAGAGGCTTTCCCGTTTCGAGTGGGATGCCTCGGGGAGAGCCGACCAAAACCTGGCCGTCCTCGCCGACGATGCGGACGGCAACAACCACCGGGGCAGAGCCAGCCTCATTGCCGGAAGCCGCCTGACGAGCGTGCGGGTACGAATACGCCGGCACCGCCCCGATCAGCAGCGCAAGAGCAATCATACCTCGCCTTCTCTTGGTCGAGCGCATTCTCATGCTTTCTTTCGCTCAGACGAAGCGTAGCACAGGGGCGTTGCCTTCCCCCTGCAGTTTGGCGCTATGATGTTACTTGGCAGGCCTGTCTGATTGGCCAGTACGGAACTAACCCTTGGCGAGCGATTCTCTCCTGGAAAAATACTCCCGCCAGATGCTGTTTGCCGGGATGGGACCCGACGGGCAACGCCGTCTGCTCGGCTCACGCGCGACGATCGTTGGCTGCGGGGCCATCGGAGCTGCCGCCGCCAACCTCCTCGTTCGTGCCGGAGTGGGTTCGGTCAACATCATTGATCGAGACTTCGTTGAACCGTCCAATCTGCAGCGCCAGACGCTGTTCGATGAATCCGACGCCCGCAATGCGCTTCCTAAAGCGGTTGCCGCCGAGCACAAACTGCGTTCGATCAATTCGGGTGTCGAGGTCCGGGGCGTGGTAGCCGATCTCGGTCCGAAAAATGCCGTGGAACTTCTGTCCGGTTGTGACCTCATCCTCGACGGCACCGATAATTTTGAAACCCGCTTCCTCATCAACGATTTCGCGGTCGAATCCGGGAGGGTGTGGATTTACGCAGCCGCGGTCGCGAGCTACGGCCTGACCCTGACCATTCGCCCGGGAGTTACGCCCTGCCTTGCTTGTCTTCTCGAATCGGGAAATTCCTCGCAAGCGCTAGAAGAAACCTGCGACACGATCGGCGTGCTCGGTCCTATTGTGAACCTCGTTGCTTCCTGGCAGGTTGCCGAGGCCCTCAAGATCCTAGCAGGCCGTCCCGAGGCCCTTCATGGGCGGTTGCTCTCTGGTGACGTATGGACTGGCCGGATGCAAGCGATCCGCCTGGCCCGCAATCCGGAATGCCGGGCCTGCGCAAAGCACGATTACTCCTATCTCCAAGGAGAGGCGCAGCCGCATATCACCCTTTGCGGGCGTGATTCGGTGCAGATCCACGAGCGCAGCCGGGCTTTGGACCTCCCGGCCCTCGCCAGCCGGCTCGCGCCGTTGGTCGAGGATGTTCGACAAAACGATTTTCTCATTTGCTTTCGCGTCGCGCCTTACGAAATGACGGTTTTTTCGGACGGCCGCGCCATCCTGAAGGGCACCAAGGACCCTGCCGTGGCGCGCTCCCTTTATGCCCGTTATCTGGGCGCGTGATCCGCTTCGCGCGAGGAATTCCAGGTTCAGCGAGGATGCCCGGAACGGCCGAGCGAACTCCGCATGCTGGCGCGATCCAGGTTTTCGCGAAGGTTCATGAGCGTGAGAAAGGTGCTTAAGATCCGGGCCTTCAAATCATCGGTCAGGTGAAGGCCGCTCGTGGCCACCCGCGCCAGCCGCTCCCCCTGTTCGGTGATGAAGCGCATGATCTCGCGCTGGCGTTCCGCTGGCGCATTCCCGAGGGCCGTCTCTCGCCGCATCTCTCCGCAGTTGGTTTCCAGGGACAGGGTAAAGTGCAAGACGCACAACTTCTGCTCGGCAAGCGCCGAGGGCGAGTCATTCTTGCATCCTGCGACTTGGCAAGTTGTTCCCATGGGGACCCGGGGCCAGGACGATAAGTAACATTCCCTGGTCGGAAAATCCAGTGCCCGTCTGGCCAGATGCGCCGAATCTTACATGGCCGGCGCCGACCCGCCAACGGGACCAACCGGAAGAAAATCTCGTTTTTCCATTGACAAGAATATGCATTCGCCTGTATAAATATGCAGGTGTGGCGATGAACACGGGGAAAACATTTCGCCAGGGGCAAATCCTGCGGCTGGTGACCGGTGAGCGCATCGGCAACCAGGAAGAACTGCGCCGCCGGTTAGCGGCGCAGAAGATGCGCGTTACCCAGGCGACGCTTTCGCGCGACTTGCAGGAACTTCGCCTGGTGAAGACGCAAGAGGGATACAAGCAGGCCTCGGCGTTGCCGGAAGAGCCCACCCCTCTCCCGCCGCTTGCGCGGGCGCTCGCCGAGTTTCTGCTCGACATTCGCCCAGCAGAAAATCTCCTGGTGCTGAAGACTCCGCCGAGCGGCGCGCAGCCCCTGGCCGCGGCCGTCGATGCGGCCAAATTCGCGGAGGTCGCCGGAACCGTCGCCGGTGACGACACCGTGTTGATCATCACCACCAGCAGGAAAACTTGCGAGTCCCTCCAAAGAAAGATCGAAGCCCTGGTGAAATGAGGGACCCTCGACAAATCGGGGTGGTGGGCTCGACCGGGTACAGCGGCCTGGAATTGGCGCGCATTTTGCTGCGTCATCCGGCCCTGGCAACTCCGGTTTTCTACATGCGAGATGCCCACGGCGCGAAGTGCCTGGCGGAACGCTTTCCCCAGTTTCGCGGCTGGGGCGAAGCGCCCCTACGGCCGCTAGCGGTTGAGGCCATTACCGCGAGCAGCGCCGGCACGGTCTTTCTTGCCACCCCGCATGAAGTCTCGGCGGAATTAGCCCCCAAATTGCTGCAAGCAGGATTGCGAGTCATCGATTTGAGCGGGGCCTTTCGCTTTCGCGGTGCCGAGACGTTCACTTCCTGGTACCAGCTGCCCGCTCCCCATGCGGAGTGGCTTGGCGAAGCCGTCTACGGCCTCCCCGAGCTTTATTCGAAGGAAATCGCGGCCGCGCGACTGGTTGCCAATCCCGGTTGCTACTCGACGAGCGTCATTTTGGCCCTTCGGCCTCTCACTGAATCCGGCTGGATCGCGAGGAACACTTCGGTGGTTTGTGACTGCAAGTCCGGGGCCAGCGGGGCAGGGAAAGATCCCCGGCGCGATTTGCACTTTGTCGAGGTGGATGAGAATTTCAAGGCTTACGGCTTATTCACGCATCGCCACACGCCGGAAATCCTCGAGCATACCGGCTTAAGCGAATCGCAGGTGGTCTTTTCGACACACTTGTTGCCGCTCGCGCGCGGGATTCTCTCTACCATTTACGTCACGCTCGATCCGCCGCGAAGCGGTGCCGACGTGGAAGCACTTTTCCGCAAGTTCTACGCCGGACGGCCGATGGTCCGCATTTGGCGCGCCGGGGCGCTGCCGGAGTTGCAGCACGTGGCCCATACGAATTTTTGCGACATCGGCTTTGCCCTGGATTCCTCGGGACGGCGGCTGGTGCTCATCTCCTGTCTCGACAATCTCGGGAAGGGCGCGGCGGGCCAAGCGGTCCAAAACTTGAACCACATGCTGGGTATCGAGGAGCAGACCTCACTTCAATGAGAACCGTAATCAAATTCGCGGGAGCATTGCTCGAAGACGACTCGACCGTGCGCGGCCTGGCCCGCCAGGTGGCCGCACTGTCGAAGGAGGGGCACGAAATCCTGGTGGTGCACGGCGGCGCCAAGTTCTTCACCGCCACGCTCAAGCGCATGGCCATCGAAAGCAAGTTCATCGGCGGTCTGCGCGTTACGGACCGCGAGACGCGCGACGCCGCCATCATGGTTTTTGCGGGCCTGCTGAACAAAAGACTTGCGGCGGCGATTTCCGCCGAAGGCCAGCCTGCCGTCGGAATCTCCGCTGCGGATTCGCGGTGCTTCCTCGCCGAGCCGATGGTGCACAACGAGGTGGAAGGCGGCTTGGGCTATGTCGGCTATCTGACCGGGTTGAATTTGCCGTTCATAGAGTCTTTGTGGCGCGAAGGACTGTTGCCCGTGGCGCCCTGTCTCGGCATCGGTTCCGACAACGAGCTCTATAACATCAATGCCGATCACATGGCCGCGGCGTGCGCGGAATTCCTCGGCGCCGACCAGCTGATTTATCTCACGGATGTGGCCGGCGTGCTGGATGGTGAAAAAGTTCTTTCCGTCGTCGCCTGCCAGGAAATCGAGCAACTCGTGCAGCGGCGCGTCGTCTGTGGCGGCATGGTCCTGAAGCTCGAGGCCGCCAAGCGGGCCATCGAAGGAGGCGTCCAGCAGGTCCGCATCGTGGGCGGCGCCACCCCCGAGGCGTTGTTGCTCGCCTCCCATCCTGAAGAGGTGGCCACCGTGCCCGGGACGCTTGTCCTAGGCCATTCTCATTCGGCTGCTGAGGCCGCCTGCACGGTGGCCTAATGCGCAACTCTTCCAAAAGAGGTTCCGCAAGCGAACCGGCAGGAAAGGCCAGGAAACCTCCGCGGGCGAGACTAGACGAACGTCTCGCGGACGCCAAGAAATTTCTTCTGCCTACCTACAAGCGGGAGCCGGTGGTCATGACGCATGGGCAAGGGGCGTATGTTTTCGACTCCACGGGCAAAAAGTATCTCGATTTTCTCGGCGGCATTGCCGTCAATGCCCTTGGCCACGCCCATTCCCGCATCGTCAAGGTCATCCGCCGCGAAGCCGCGCGCGCAATTCATCTCTCCAATCTTTATCACCACGCGTTTCAGGGCCCGCTGGCGCGCAAGCTCGCCGAATGGTCCGGTATGGATCGCGTGTTCTTTTCGAATAGCGGCACGGAAGCGATCGACGGTGCGATGAAGCTGGCTCGTCTGCTTGGCCGCCCGCCCGGGGAGTCCGCCGCGACGCCCGCTAGGAAGCACCGATTCCTCGCTTTGGAGAATTCCTTTCACGGACGCACGTTTGGGGCTGTGAGCGTCACCGCCACCGAGAAATATCGGCTGCCTTTTGCGCCCTTGGTTCCGGGAGTCGAGTTTGTCCGCTTCAACGATGCCGCCGATCTGGAGGCGAAATTCGACGACACCGTTTGCGCCGTCCTTCTCGAAACGGTTCAGGGAGAGGGCGGCATCTATCCCGTCAGCGAAGCTTTCTGGGACCGTGCTCGCGCGCTGGCCTCACGACATGGCGCGTTGCTGATTGCCGACGAGATCCAGTGCGGGCTCGGCCGCACCGGGCGCTACTTTGCCTATCAGAAATTTGCTGCTAAGCCGGATATCGTCCTGATCGCCAAGCCGCTTGCCGGCGGTCTTCCTCTTGGCGCCATTCTTACAACCGAAGCGGTGGCCTCTCGCGTGTCTCCCGGAATGCATGGCACTACCTTCGGCGGCGGGCCGCTGGCTTGCGCCGTGGCGCTCGAATTTCTGAGCGTCGTGGAAGAGGAAAAGCTTCTCGAGAACATCCGTGCGCGCGGCGAAGAGCTGCGGGAGGGACTCAGCAAACTCACTTCGCAATTCGACTTCGTTCGCGAAATCCGCGCGGAAGGGCTGATGATCGGCATCGAGCTTTCCCGCGAAGGCGGACCGTTTGTCGCCGAGGCCATGCAACGGGGTTTGCTGATCAACTGCACGCACGACTTCACGCTTCGCCTTCTTCCGCCCTTTATTATCACGCGGGCGCAGGTCCGCGAATTTCTGAAGCTCTTCGCAATGGTTCTTGAAAAAACTCCAAAGCAGGCTTCCGCTTCCGATGCGGTTGACTCTGCCATTCCGCAGGGCGCCGTCCACGCTGCGGCCAGGGGATAAAACGAATGACTACCACTTCTCTCGTAGCTCCTATTTCCTTGTCGACCGATCTCCTCACTGGAGCGGAATGGAGTCCCGCGCATACGCGCGAACTCCTCCACCTCGCAGCGGACATCAAAGCGCGACCCGGTCGCTATGCCTCCACGCTGCACGGCAAATTTATTGCCCTGATTTTCGAAAAGCCCTCGCTGCGTACGCGCGTCACCTTCGATGTCGGGATTCAAAGCATGGGCGGAGCGGTAGTGTTCCTTGATCACACGCAGGCCTCCGCTTCGCTCGGCAAGCGGGAATCGATAGCGGATGTGGCGCGCAACCTCGACCGCTGGGTTCACGGCATCGTGGCGCGCGTTTATTCGCAAAAGGTGCTCGAGGAAATGGCCGCAAACGCCAGCATTCCGGTGATCAACGCGCTTTCCGACAAGTTCCATCCCTGCCAGGCCCTGGCGGATTTTTTCACGCTCGAAGAGCGCTTCGGCGCTTTGCGCGGATTCAAGCTGACTTATGTCGGCGACGGCAACAACGTTTGCCATTCCTTGCTGTGTCTGGCGGCGCGGCTTGGCGTTCATTTGCGCGTGGCGACGCCCGAGAATTATGCACCTGAACCGGAGGTGGTATCGGACAGCAAGCGCGTAGCCCGCGAGACGAAAGCGAAGATCGAGCTCATGCATGACCCGCGCGAAGCGGTCAGCGGCGCGATGGCGGTATACACGGATGCCTGGACCAGCATGGGCTTTGAAGCCGAAGAAGAAGTGCGTACAAAGATCTTCGAGCCTTACCAGGTCAACAGCGAATTGATGTCGCTTGCCGCCCCCGAGGCGGTTTTCATGCACTGCCTTCCGGCGCACCGGGGCCTCGAGGTTACGCCGGAGGTGCTGGACGGGCCGCAATCGGTCGTCCTCGATCAATCGGAAAATCGCATGTACGTGCAGAAGGCCATTCTGCACACGCTGTTCTGACAGGAAGAGATGCTTTCGCGGGTTTCCTACCGAACCTTCTTTGTTTTTCTTTGCAGGGGCCGAGCCTGTTGCGCCCCAGCTTGGCTATACCGGATGGCAAGAGAGGAATTGTGAAAACCGAGCAAAACAAACCCAAAAAGGTCGTGCTCGCTTATTCCGGAGGGCTGGACACCTCCATCATTATTCCCTGGCTCAGGGAGAATTACGGCTGCGAAGTCATCGCCGTGATTGGCGACGTGGGCCAGCAGGAAGACCTCGAGGCCGCGCGCAAGAAAGCCCTCTCGACCGGCGCGTCCTCGGCGTACGTGGAGGATCTTCGCGAAGAATTTGTGCGCGATTACATTTGGCCGACCCTTCGCGCGGGCGCGATTTACGAGCACACTTACTTGCTTGGCACCTCCATGGCACGCCCGGTCATTGCCAAGCGCCAGGCGGAAATCGCCCTCAAGCTTTCGGCCGACGGCCTGGCCCACGGCTGCACCGGCAAGGGCAACGATCAGGTGCGCTTCGAATTGGCGTATAAAGCCATCGCACCGCATGTCGAGATCATCGCGCCCTGGCGGGAGTGGGACATTCAGTCGCGCGAGGATGCCATCGCTTACGCGCAAAAGCACCAGGTGCCGGTCGAGCAGAGCAAGAAAAACATCTACAGCCGCGACCGCAACATCTGGCACCTCAGCCACGAGGGCGGAGAGCTCGAAGATCCCGCCAATGCGCCGAGCGAGGCCATGTGGCAATGGGTGGTTTCGCCGGAAAAAGCTCCGGACAAGCCGGAGGAGGTGGAAATCGGATTTGCATCCGGCACCCCGGTTTCCGTCAATGGCTCGCAGCTTGGCCCCGTCGATCTTCTGAACAAGCTGAATGAGATTGCGGCGACGCACGGCATCGGCCGAACCGACCTCGTCGAAAACCGCCTCGTGGGCATGAAATCGCGCGGCGCTTACGAAACTCCCGGCGGAACGCTGCTGGTGAAAGCGCATCAGGAACTTGAACGGCTCACGCTGGACCGCGAGACGGCGCACTTCCAGCAGGCGCTTGCGAATCGCTACGCCGAACTGGTTTACTACGGCTTGTGGTTCTCGCCGTTGCGCGAGGCGCTCGACGGGTTTTTCCACGTCGCGCAGCAGCGCGTCACCGGCGCCGTTGGCCTGAAATTGTGGAAGGGCACGCTCAACGTCACCAAGCGCGTTTCTCCTTTTTCACTTTATCGCGCCGACCTCGCCAGTTTCACGATGGGTCGCTACAACCCGAAAGACGCCGAGGGCTTCATCAATTTGTTTGCCCTGCCCGTGACCGTTCGCCCCAAAGCCAAAGCGGAAACCAAATGAGGGTCTCGCGGCTCACCATTTCGAGAAAGGGGCTCTCTAGGAGCCTAGCTTTATCCCGAGCAGGATCGAGCGGATGGCCGGCTTCAAAAACCTCCAAGCCTTGCGCCACTTCGTCGACGGAAGACCTGCCATGACCGAACGCAAGGACGACCGACTATGGGGAGGACGCTTCGCAGGCGAGCCCGATGCTCAATTCGACCGCTTCCAGCGCTCCTTTGCGTTCGATCGCCGGCTCCTTGCTTACGAGATCGCCGTGGACCGCGCCTGGGCCAAAGCTCTCGAACCCATCGGGATTTTCACGGCCGCGGAAGTCAGGCAAACGCTTGCGGCCTTGGATAAGATTGCCGAGCGCGCAAAAACGGACCCTGCTTGGATCGATTCTTTCGGGGCTAAGGCCGAAGACGTCCATCACTTTGTCGAGAAGGCTCTGGTCGAAGAGCTTGGACCGCTCGGGTGGAAACTGCACACGGGCCGCAGCCGCAACGAACTCATCGCCACGGATTTTCGCCTGTTTGTGATGGATGCCGCCAGGGAAACCGAACGCTCCCTAGAAAACCTCTTGAATACGTTTCTGATGCAGGCCAAAGCGAATCTGGGTGTGCCCATGGCCGGCACGACACACCTGCAGCATGCGCAGCCAATACTGCTTTCGCACTTTTTGCTTGCCCACGCGGAGGCATTCGCCCGCGACCTGACACGCCTGGAGCACGCGGCAACCAGCGCGGATGCCTGCCCCATGGGTTCTGGCGCGCTCGCTGGGAATTCTTTCTCGATCGGCCGCAACGCCATCGCCAAGGAGCTGGGGTTTTCCCGCATCACTTTAAACAGCCTGGATGCCGTAAGCGATCGCGATTTTGCGCTCGACTATCTTTTCGCGCTGGCTGGGATTTCGACGCACCTGTCCCGCCTCGCCGAAGACTTTGTCCTCTTTGCGTCGCAGGAATTCTCCTACGTGATGCTTCCCGACGAATATTCCACGGGCAGCAGCCTGATGCCACAGAAAAAGAACCCGGACTCCTGGGAACTGATTCGCGGGAAAACCGGCCGCATCAGCGGGGCGCTCGTCGGCTTGCTCATGACGCTCAAAGGTCTGCCTACGGGCTATCAGCGCGACCTGCAGGAAGACAAAGAAGGGCTTTTCGCCGCGCACGACCAGGTTCGGGACATGCTTGCGGTCGCGACGGGAGCGCTCGAGTTTACCAAGTTCAGCGCCGAGCGGTTGCGGGCCGCGGCGTCCGATTCCGCGTTGCTCGCCACGGAAGCCGCGGACTATCTCGTCCGCAAGGGCATTCCGTTTCGCCAGGCGCACGACCTCGTTGGCAAGGTCCTGCGCGAAGCGGAAAAACAAAACGTTCCGTGGACGGCGCTGCCCCTCGGTACCCTCGAGAGAATCTCTCCCGCCTTGGAAGCCGATCTGCTGAAGCGTCTCACCGTGGATGCGGCGCTCAATGCCAAAAGAGTCCCCGGCGGCACGGCGCCAGAAAGCGTGCGCGGTGCCATCGCCGATCTGGAAGCACGGCTCAACAAAAAAGCCGTCAAAACAGGAGCAAAACCGTGAGCGTACCATCCGCATTTCATCTAGGAACTCTCCCACTCGCTCGAGGAGATTGGAGGTCTCTTCCGGGAGCGGCACGCTAGCCGCCCGGACGCGCCGCGAATGAAGCAAGCTCCCTCCGAAGCCGCGCTGCCGCGCGGATTCCGATTCGCCGCGACCGCCTGCGGCCTGAAAAAAACTGGCGCGCTCGACCTCGCAATCCTTTCAAGCGACGTGTCCGCGTCGGCGGCCGCCGTCTTCACACAGAACCTCGTCGTGGCCGCGCCGGTCATGCTCTCGAAAAAGCATCTGCAACTCTCCGGCGGGCGCATGCGGGCGGTGGTGGTGAACGCCGGGAACGCCAACTGTGCGACGGGAGCCCGGGGTGAGGCGGCTTCGCTGCGCACCGTCGAAGAAACCGCGAGGCGCCTGCGCGCGCAACCCGAGGAAGTGTTCGTGTGCTCCACCGGGGTCATCGGCGTGCAATTGCCGGTGGAAAAAATCCTGCGAGCGCTCCCCTCGCTCACGCAGAACCGCCGCCCCTCGGCGCGCTCCTTCGTGGAACTGTCGTTGGCCATCTGCACCACGGACACCCGCCCGAAAACGGCCGCCGCTTCGTTCAAAATGGCGGGCAAGAGGATTCACCTGGTGGGCTGCGCCAAGGGCGCAGGGATGATTCATCCGAATATGGCCACGACGCTGGCGTTTGTGGTGACCGACGCGGCCATCTCGCCGGCGTTGCTGCAAAAGACGCTCAACGAAGTGACGCGAAGAACCTTCAACTCCATTAGCGTGGATGGAGACACTTCGACAAACGACACCCTTCTCGTTTTGGCAAACGGCGAGGCGGGTGCGCCAATCATTCACAACGGCAGCAAGGCACATCGCGCTTTCATGCGAGCGCTCCAAGAGGTTTGCCAGTCGCTCGCGTTGCAAATCGTTGCGGACGGGGAAGGGGCGCAGCGCGTGATCGAAATCGAGGTCCGCCACGCCAAGAGCGAAGCCGCCGCCCGTCGCATCGCGGAAACGATTGCCACTTCGCCGCTCGTGAAGACTGCGTTTGCGGGTGGCGATCCGAACTGGGGCCGCGTCTTTGCGGCCGCAGGCCGCTCGGGAGTGAAGTTCGATCCGGCGCTGGTCGATATCAAAATGGCCGGTATTCCCGTGCTGCGGCGCGGTCAGCCGCTCGGCTTCAATGAGCGCGCCGCCAGCAACAAGCTTCTTGCGGATCACGTTCCACTCATCGTCGACCTGCATGCAGGCGACGCATCGGCCCGCTACTGGACCTGCGACTTCACAGCGGAGTACGTGCGCATCAACGCAAGCTATCGCACCTGAAATCAGCGCTATTCCCACTTCCAGTTGGCGAATTGTTCGCGGAGGGCGATTTTCTTGAATTTGCCCACGGAAGTGCGCGGGATGGCGTCCAGGAAGACGAAAGCGTCGGGAAGCTGCCACTTGGCAAAAGACTCGGCGAGAAAGGCGCGCAACTGTTCAGCAGTCGCGCGGGCGCCGTCTTTCAGGACAACGGCGGCGAGCGGGCGCTCCTGCCATTTGGGATGCGCAATGCCGACCACGCAGGCCTCTTTCACCGCGGGGTGACCCATCAGTGCGTTTTCCAGGTCGACGGAGCTGATCCATTCGCCGCCTGACTTCACGAGATCTTTGGCGCGGTCGACGATCTTGACGTAGCCTTCTTCATCGATCGTGGCAACGTCGCCGGTACGGAACCAACCGTCGCTGGTCCAGCGGTGGGCCTGGTCCGGAGATTCGTAGTAGTTCGCGGCCACCCAGGGGCCGCGAATTTCAATTTCGCCGGAGGTGACGCCATCCCAGGGGATTTCGCCTTCCGGGCGCATGATGCGAATCTCAACAAAAGGAGCGGGCCATCCCTGCTTCGAGCGGACGTCATACTTCTTTTCGTCCGGCCAGCCGTGCATGTGCGCGCGGAGGCCGCCGGAAGTGCCGATGGGGGTGGTTTCGGTCATGCCCCAAAGATGTTTGAGGTGCAAGCCAAAACGATCGAGCCGGCGGATGAGCTCGACAGGAGGAGCGGTGCCGCCACAGAGGACCTTGATGGGAGAGGCGAACTTCCATTTGGCGGGGTTTTTTTCGAGCGCGTCGAGAACGGCGATCCAAACGGTGGGGACGCCGCAGGCGATGGTCACGCGCTCGTTAACCAGCAGTCCCAGGATACTCTCCGGATCGACATGAGGGCCGGGAAGCACCAGACGCGCGCCGAGCATGGTGGCGGCAAAGGGAATGCCCCAGGCATTGGCATGAAACATGGGTGCGACCGGCAGGACGGTATCGGCTTCGCTCAAGCCAAGCACTTCAACGAGCCCGCAACAGAAGGAGTGCAGCACCAGAGCGCGATGGGAGTAGATGACGCCTTTGGAAAAACCCGTGGTGCCGGAGGTAAAGCACATGGCCGCGCCATCGTTTTCGTCAATCGCGGGATAGCGGAAGTCGTCTCGGGAAGCGGCAAGCAGTTCTTCGTAATTCAAAAAGCCTTCGGCCACGGTGTTGAAACCGTAGGGGACCACGATAACGCGTTCGAACGAGGCGTCTTCGCGAAACTGTTCATAGATGGGATAAAGCACGTCGTCGACAAGGAGAAAGCGGTCCCCAGCGTGCTTGGCGATGGCGGCAATTTCGTGGGGATGAAGGCGCAGGTTCAGCGGATGCAGGATGCCGCCGGCGCAGGGAACTCCGAAGAAGGCTTCCAGGTGGCTCGCATGATTCCACATCATGGAAGCTACGCGGTCGCCAGGTTCGAGGCCGAGTTTGCTGAGGGCCGCGCCAAGACGGCGGGCGCGACGATAGAAGTCCCCGTAACAGGTGCGAACAATGGAGTTGTCCGGCTTGCGCGACACAATTTCGACGCGGGGAAAGATTTTCCCGGAACGCTCCAGGATGGTCGGGAGCGTCAAAGGGAAATTCATCATCGTGCCGCGCATGGGACCCTCCCGGTGGGGACAAGTCGGGCGATGCTAGCACGAATTTTTGGCCAAGGGGAGGAGGCGGACGGGAGGCGGACGGGGCGTCGAACATCTAGCCAATTGGATCATTAATTTAGTTGCAAATGGAGGGAAATTCCGAGACCATGCAGCAGACCGCTGAAGTTCCGGTCTCGCTCCCTCGGCGGCTCCACAAATTCGCCTCCCCGGTGAACGAAAGCTGTGTCTTCGGCACGCTCCGCGACTGGCAAGTCAGGTTCCGGGCAGAAGGAGTAAGAGGTGAAGAAGCTTTATATCGGCAATCTTCCGTTTTCGGCAACGGAAGATCAGCTTCAAGAGTGGCTGTCTCAAGCAGGAGTGTCCCCTTCAGGTGTCAATCTGATTCGCGATCGTTTCACAGGCCAATCGCGCGGGTTCGCCTTCGTCGAGATCAACAGCGACGAAGATGCGGACCGCGCCATCAATTCCTTGAACGGACAGAACTTTGGAGGGCGAAACCTAGTGGTCAACGAAGCGCGTCCTCAGAACGAGCGCAGCGGCGGCGGGCGCGGTAATTACGGCGGCGGGCGCGGCGGTGGTGGCGGACGGGGCGGCTACGGCGGCGGGCGCGGCGGAGACCGTGGCGACCGTGGCGACCGCGGCAACCGCTGGTAAAAAGCCAGTTCGCGCCTGAGAGAACCGGGCTCACCCAGCGGGCCCTTTACTTCCCTTGGAGAGAACCCGAACGGCAGGTCTGCGCGAATCACAGACTATTCCTTCTCGCTCCCGTTTCTTGTTTCCCGATGCTTCCGCGGATTTTCCTCCTCGCATCAACCCACCGCATCGCGACCCCGCCTCTTCGCTAAAGTTGCCAACCGCGAGCCGCCGGAGAAAACACCGCCCGAAACAAATCTCCCCGTAACGTGTTTGATACAACAGGCGAGAAAAAATGTTTCTCGAGGGCCGCGCTGATGTATATCAATACTCAGTCCTTGGAGCAGCGCTCCCTGACAAGGCGCCGAAACGAGTTGCGGTGAACCTTGTGGACGGGGCCGGCATCCAATGGCATGGGCAAAGGGAACTTCGAAATAGTTATGACGACCTGGAGCAAATCCGATTGGAAGCGATTCTACGAGGCGGCGCGCCGCCCGTGGCGACATCGCCGTCCACCCCGCCCCGTTTATCCGACGGGGCTCAATCGCGTGCTCCCCGCGCAAGGATTCAGCCTTTCGGAGTTGGATGACGCCGGCGTCAACCTAGAGCTCGCCGAACGCCTCGGACTTCCGGTGGACGCGGGACGAATCGGAACC
>QHYH01000230.1 GCA_003223215.1 Acidobacteriota bacterium | reverse complement strand
GACCCCGATCTGTTATTGCTCGATTCAGGCGACACGATTCAGGGAACGCCGCTCGAATACTTTCATAACCAGCGCAACAATACGCCACCCGATCCGATGATGTTGTCGATGAACGCTCTGCATTACGATGCGATGGCGGTCGGCAATCATGAATACAATTTCGGCTTGAAAGTCCTGGAGAAAGCGCGCAGCGAAGCACGGTTTCCATGGCTTTCGGCGAATACTTATGACCAGGGCGCCGCCCACACTCACTATAAGCCGTATCTCGTCAAGGAAGTCGGCGGGGTTCGCATCGGCGTCCTGGGACTGACGACGCCGGGGATTCCCAACTGGGAAAACGTGCCCAATTACGCGGGCCTTGAATTTCACGAGACCGTCGGCGAAGCCAGGAAGTGGGTCGCCGTGTTGCGCAATACCGAGAAGGTCGATCTCGTCGTCATCGCGATGCACATGGGCGTGGAAGAGGATTTGCGCACGGGCCAGATCAATCCTTCGCAAGTGCCGAACGAAAACGCGGCGATTGCGATTGCCCGCCACGTGCCGGGCGTGGACATAATCCTGATGGGCCACACGCATCGCGAAATCTCTTCGCTCGTGGTCAACGGCGTACTGCTGACGCAGGCAAATCGCTGGGCCAGTCATGTGGCTCGGGTCGATGTTTATTTTGAACAGGTTGCTGGACGATGGCGCGTGATCGCCAGATCCGCGCGCACAATTCCAATCACCGAAAAGACGGCGCTCGATCCGGAAATCGCGAAACTCGGCGAGCCCTATGACAAGGAAACGCAGGATTGGCTCAGTCGATCGATCGGCGAATCTGCGGAAGAACTGACTGCGCGCGATTGTCGCTTTCGTGATACCGCAATCATTGATTTGATTCAACGCGTGCAGCTCGAAGCCGGAAACGCCGACGTCTCAATGGCCGCATGCTTTAATCCCGAGGCGCGCATTCCGAAAGGCAAAGTCACGGTGCGCAATATCGCCGGGCTCTACGAATATGAAAACACGCTCGTTACTTTGGAGCTGACCGGCCAGCAGTTGCAGGACGCGCTGGAACACTCGGCGCGCTACTTTCGCGAATATGAGCTGGGAAAAAGCCTCGCCGAGTTAATCGATCAGCGCGTTCCCGGCTACAACTTCGACATGGCCGCCGGCGTTACCTACGACATAGATCTCACCAAGCCTTTCGGACAGCGGATTCAGAATCTGAAATTCAAAGGCCAACCGCTGGCGCCGACACAGAAGCTGCGCGTGGTGACGAATAACTATCGGGTCAACGGCGGCGGCAACTACACGATGTACAAAGACGCCCCCGTCGTGTATCGCTCCAGCGAAGAAGTGCGCGAACTGATTATCGATTGGGTAGAAAAGCACAAGACGATTCCCACCCAATCCAATAACAACTGGCGGATCGTGGGAGCAGGATAAGCGAGTTACCGATTCTTCGACACACGCCACAGGATCTTTCGCCCTGAGCTTGCGATCTTATTCCCTATCCTGAACTGGCGTTAAAGAGATCCGTTCCTTAATCGAATTCACGCAAAGGTTCGGCTTGCTCTGCTCCGATCCGGCCAGCTTCGATCTTCGCGATCGAATAATTTTCGCCCCGAATTGGTTCGCCCGCGATCCGGCGCAGCATCGCTATCTGGCCAACGTGAGTGAGGGCGTCGGCAATCGGTCCCTGGAACAGTCGCTCGCACGACGCGTGAAGCTGTTCCTCTGAAGCAAGGTACTCATCGAGAAGCTTCAGCGATGCGTGAAAACGCGCGACCTCTTCCGGCCACGTTCGGTCCGGTGAATTCTGCCAGGTCTCCGTGCCTTTCGCGATCGATAACGCCCAATCGAGCAGGTCACCGATGTGCGCCAAAATCTGCGCGGGCGTGCGCGTCGTTTCCGAAGCGCGGAATGACGCAAACGAATCCGGCGCACCGCGTATCGCTTTCGCTCCGCGATAAGCGAGCGTGGCCACTGTATGCCGCAGCATTTCACATTTCTGATCCGGATTCTGCATCTTCATTCGTTCAATGAATCGAGCCTATCTGCCAAGCACCACATCAATACCGGAGAGGACCAAGCCGAGTTGACTTCGGGACAATCTGCCCACGTGCTCTGAGAGCAGCGTCTTATCCAATGCAACAACTTGTGAGACGTTAGCAACCGAATCCTTCGCCAAACCCGTCGAGCGCGCTGGCAACAAAACATTGCCGGGAGCATTGGACCACTGCTTGTGAGAGGAACGCAGACAACCGTCGCGATCCGGCTCCGGTTCAGGGAATCTCCCTGGACGACAACGACCGGTCTCCGAAGGCCTG
>QHYH01000128.1 GCA_003223215.1 Acidobacteriota bacterium | reverse complement strand
CACGGAGTTTCACAAAAGGCCCACCGCCACCTGCTGCCGGCTGAAAAAACCAAAAAAGGCAGTGCTAAACCAGGGGATATTCCTCCCTCACCTCGATAACCCGGGAGTTTCCGGCCATCTCCGCGGCGGCAACGCCCAAAATCACCTGATTTTTCGCGGTTTTCTCGTTGCCAAAAAGTAGCCACACCCAAAAGATTTGCTCTTTGTGATTCATTTTATTCATCGAAACTTGCTTACACCGAAGAGGATGACATCGAGCATTGCGCTCTTCGACGGCCTTCGCTGTATTGATGAGTTCGCTTTCGACTACCCGTGAATCGACATAGCTCACCTGCGGTTCGCGCGTCCGTGTTCGTTGCCCCGGCCGCGGAAACATAGTGGAGGTTGCGATACTCGCGTACACGCTGATTCACAATTGCGAGCGGACGAAATACCAGTGGGGCGAGATCATGGAAATTCTGTCGCCTGGCCCGAACGTTCCTCCGAACCTAGCAGCTAAGCAAGACTAGAAGGCTGCGCATGGCGATACACCGGAAGAAGCGTGGATGGCTGGATTAGGTCACGAAATCAACGATGGACAAAACTTCGTCCTTGCGCACGAAATATGGCATGCCTCGTAGGACTCCTCTGTTTGGAGTGCAGATGAGATACGGCATTGCATTTGTCTCTAGAATAGCTATCACTAATTCACCTTCTCGCGGCTCAGGCTTACCTACCTCCGCATGATACTGCCTGCCGTCATGCTCGTAGGCGATTGCAAAGATTCGTCGCGGAGTTACATCACCTCCAGTGGTTTCTTTAGCGAGCTTCTTAATTGATTCGTAAAATGATTCGGCACGTCGAGCGTTGCTGGCCGCTGGTATAAAGAACTTGGTCGGCTTAGTGCCGAGACTCGCGCCGCATTCGATGCAGATTTTTGGCTTCCGTTGTTTTCTGCATGCCATACACCTATTCTGAACGCCGCAACTCCTGCGCTGCGTTGCGCCTCCGCAAGTCCGCAAGCAGGATTAGGATGGCTATAGACTGCCGATTCCGGGCGAAGCCGATCAACATTCCGGGCTGATTCCGATCAGTATTCCTGGGCGAAAGCGATCGGCAATTGCCGGAAGGGTGATCGCGGATGAGCGACTTCAAACTTCATCGTTGCCAAGTTGGTTTGGACCAATCGTCGCGCGAGTATATGCCTTTGGGCAGACTGATCCATCAGGGATTCTCTAAGCCAGTTCTAAACCAGGATCGCGCTTGCAGGTCTGTATCATGATGTGGTAAACGTTTACTCCCCAGAGTCGACAGATCGGCACCCGATGATTGCAGCCCTGGGATAAAGGTTCGTCACCCTGGTTCTAGAACCTCGCACAGGTTAAGGAAGCAACCCTTTTCAGGTGAAATTAGATTGTGATCAAATGACCGGGAGAACGATCAATGTTTTCCTACGACAGACGACGTTTCTTGAGCCAAGCGTTGCACGCCGGAGCGGCCTGGGGCGCAACTTCTCTGTTCGGCGGCGGTCCATTCCTGTCCGGCCAAACTTTGCCGGGCACTAGCGATATTGCCAGGGTTTACGTGGACTCCCGCCGCCTCATCGGGGCGCTTGACCGCAACCTTTTTGGTTCGTTTCTTGAGCACCTGGGGCGCGCGATTTACGAAGGCGTTTACGACCCTGTTTCGAAACTGTCGGATGCCAACGGGTTTCGCAAAGACGTCATGGAAGAAGTGCGCCAGATGGGTGTTCCCATCATTCGCTATCCCGGCGGCAATTTTGTTTCAGGCTACAATTGGCTCGACGGCGTCGGCCCCAAGGAAAGCCGTCCACGCGTCCTTGACAAAGCCTGGAATTCGATCGACACGAATCAGTTCGGCACGAACGAATTCATGGCCTGGTGCAAGGCTGTGGGGGCTGAACCTTTAATGGGCCTGAATCTTGGGACAGGAACCGCTGAAGAGGCGGCGGCTCTTGTGGAGTATTGCAACTCAGATCAGGGGACCAAATGGAGCGAGCTGCGGCGCAAGCATGGATTTGCCGACCCTTATGGAGTGAAGCGCTGGTGCCTGGGCAACGAGATGGATGGTCCCTGGCAGATCGGACATATGACGGCAACCGAGTACGGGTTGAAAGCACAGGATGCGGCACGGCAGATGCGCTATGTCGATCCTTCGCTGCAATTAATCGCGTGCGGCTCGAGCGGGCCCTTTATGCCTACGTACCTCGAGTGGGACCGCGAAGTTTTGGAACAATGCTACGACTATGTTGACGGGCTTTCACTGCATCGCTACTTCACCAACGGCCCGCAGGATACCGGAGGAGACAGCGCGAAATTCTTGGCGATGAACTTGAGTATGGAACGGCAGATCGAAGAGACGATCGCGGTTTGCGACCTCGTACGGGGACACAAGCGCTCGCCGAAAAGGTTGTGGCTATCGTTCGATGAATGGAACGTGTGGTACCGGGCGCGCAGCGGCGACGCCAGCAACGGGCATCGTCAGGAAGCTCCTCATTTACTCGAAGAGGTGTACAACCTTGAAGATGCCCTACTTGTGGGCGGCTTGGTCAATTCCCTCCTTCGTCATGCGGATCGCGTTAAAGTTGCCTGCCTGGCGCAGCTAATCAATGTTATTGCGCCAATTATGACCAATAGCAGCGGTTTGCTTCGCCAGACCATCTATTATCCCTATAAGTGGGCGCTGCAGTATGCCCGCGGGGCGGTCCTCAATCTACTGGTCGAATCACCGACTTATGAAGTGTCGAATATGGGCCAGGTTCCCTATGTGGACGTTGCGGGCACGCTGAGTGCTCAGGATGGAAAAGTCGCAATTTTTGCTCTGAACCGTGACCTATCTAAATCCCGCGTCGTGGAGATCGACTGGCAGGATAGGATACCGGGACAAGTGCTCGTCGCCACGGTGCTGACGGGAACGGACCTGAAGGCGTTCAATACCTTCGATACCCCGCAGAAAGTTGCTCCCCAGACTTTTGCAAAGCCTATCACAAGCGGCGGCCGGACTAAGTTTGAAGTGCCCGCGCGCTCGTATACAGCCATTCAGTGGTCGGCCTAGCCAACCGTTCGTATTGGTGCCGGATGATTCGTTTTTAAGGTAGCGCTTTCGCGGCAAATGGCTGTCGATTCGCGCTCGATCAATGCTGTCTTGAGCACATATTCAGAGCCTTCCGGAAGGGGCTCCTCGCGTTCCACTTCGGCAAGCAGCGCATCGAAAGCAAGTCTTGCTAACTCCGCTTGAGACATTTGCACGGTCGTAAGTGGCGGGAGCATAAACTGTGCCAAGCGGATGTCGTCAAAGCCGACCACGGAAAGGTCCCTGGGTATGGATATTCCGTCTTCGTAACACTTCCTCATGACCCCGATGGCCGTCATGTCATTGGAGCAGAGAATGGCTGTGGGCTCTTTGGCTAGGGCCAGCAAGTGGCCGCATGCGAGTCGGCCGCCTTCCATCGTGTGGTTCCCTTCCACGACTAAATTCATATCCGGCTCTCGCCCAATCTCGTGCATTGCCTTTAGAAAGGCCTGCTTCCTGGCCAGGGCGGACTTGAGAGTATGAGGCCCGGTGATGAAAGCGATTCGCTCATGCCTCAGCGCTGCGACATGCTGCACGGCCTGTCGAATGCCGGCCAGGTAGTCGATGCGCAGGTTGCTCACCCGCGGGCGGCGGGGTCCAACATCAACGAAAACCAGCGGAACCTGGCGTAATTTCAAGTTTTCCAGCAGGGCTTCTTCCATACCGAAGGTCATGACCGCCACGCCTTCGACCTGGCGTTCAATCATCCGGCGGACGGAACTCTCCATCTGCTCCGGATCGTTCATCGTCGAGGTCAGCAGAATCTCGTAATGGTGTCGAACGGCGATGGTCTCGAAGACCTGCACGATTTCCGGAAAGAATGGATTGGTCAGTTCGGAGACAATCAGCCCGAATATTCTGCTGCGGCCCGAGACCAAGGCGCGCGCCTGCGTATTGGGGTAGTAGCCCAGTTCTTTAATGACTTTCCAAACTCGTTGTGAAAGCTTGGGATTAACCGTGGGGATACAGTTGATTGCGCGGGACACCGTCGCCGTAGACACCCGCGCGCGTCTGGCAACTTCATGAATATTCAAGGCTTGCTCTTTTGCCCTCACGGATTTGCATACCCGCAGAGCGAGCAATCTAACACGGTTTGGCCGGCCCCGACTAGGTGCCACCTCCTTTCTCACAGGTTCCCGCAGCCCAAAGCGGTTACAATCTGTCGTTCCCTGGTCAGGGTTTTCGCACTTCGCCTTGGCCCTCGACGAGATCGATGTAGCGGTCCACGGGGAGGTTGCTGAAGCGTTCCACGCGCCCGCTCGGCTGCGGCCACCTCACCTCGACCCAGTCCATCCGGTTGCGCTTGCCTATGCCCATGACTATGCGGGGGTCGTGCGACGCCAGGTAACTTCCTCCTCCCGCTTTGAACAGGGACCGCTTCAAGTCCCCCGCCTGCCAGCTAACCAGTGCACCAACGGCGTCGGGATTGGCTCGCTTCGCCACCAACCTCGCGCCAAGCCAATGATTGAGGTGGCCTGTCTGATTCTTGAGCAGCAACGGCGCTCCGTCGTTAATGGCGATGAGAACATCGAGGGCGCCGTCGTTGTTGAAATCCCCAATCGCCATGCCGCGCGCCGCATAGGGCCTTGAGAAGAGCGGGCCGCTGTCGGCAGTCACGTTTTCGAAGCTCCGGCCCGTGCCGTGAAAGAGCAACAATGGCTCGCGGTATTTCACTCCGCTCGTATGCTCTTCGATTTTGTCGTCCGGATGACCGTTGGCCAGGAACAGATCAAGCGTGCCGTCATTGTCATAATCGAAGAATTTCACTCCCCACCCGCTCATCAGCCGCGTGACCTTGCCGATGCCATACCGAACGGCCATGTCATCGAAGGTTTCGTCACGATTGTTGTGATAGAGCGAGTACATCTCCTGATCCACGTTGGTAACGAACAAATCCATCCAGCCGTCCTGGTCGTAATCAGCAGAATCCACTCCCATCCCAGATCGCGCGCGCCCCTCGGCGCTATAACCAACGTTGGCCCCGAGACCCACCTCTTCAAACTTCCCGTTGCCACGGTTGACGAACAAGAAGTTCGCCACCGTATCATTGGCCACGAACAAATCCATCCCGCCATCGTTATTGATGTCGCAGGCGACAACGCCCCAAGCCTTGCCCAAGGACTTGGCGATGCCCGATCCGCGGCTGACGTCTGTAAAGGTACCGTCGCCGTTGTTGTGAAATAGCCAGCTCGGCGTTGGATCGTAAACGCGCGGGATGCAATAGTAGCGCTGGCCGGTTTCACGGTCGCCGCAGAACTTGTTCTTGGATTTATTGAAGTCCACAAACCGGCAGACAAAAAGGTCGAGCTTCCCGTCGTTATCGTAGTCAAACCACACGGCGCTCGAAGCCCAGCCCTCCGTAGGCAATCCGGCTTTCCCGGTGACGTCGCTAAACGTGCCGTCACCGTTGTTACGGTAGAGAATCAGGCCGTTGTATTGCGTCACCAGGAGATCGGGCCAGCCGTCGCCATTGTAATCTCCAACGGCCGCACCCATCCCGTACCCACCGCCCGCGACGCCGGCCTTTGCGGTGACGTCTGTGAAGGTTCCGTCCCGGTTGTTCTTGTAAAGCGCGTTGCGCAGCGCGGGATTTGGGTCAAGAAAATCACACTTCCCGCTGTTGACCAGGTAAATGTCCATCCAGCCGTCGTTGTCATAATCGATGAACGCACACCCGGCACCCACGGTTTCGGGCAGGTACATTTCCGGTGAGCGCCCGTTGCGGTGCACCCAGGTAATCCCGCTGACCGCCGGCGGAACAAGCTCAAAGGGAAATTTGCTGGTGCTCTGAGGCATTGCGAAGCAGCATGGCAAAGTAGAGGGCGCGAGCTCGCTGCCGGCGAGGCCGGCGAGCAGACGCTTCAAAAAGCTGCGGCGCGAGCCAATATGCGGTCCTGTTTTCTTGATGACCAAGCTATCGGACTCCCCGATCAGCAGAAAAGGCCTTCAGCGGAGTACGACCTGTCTGTTCGACAAAAGGATTTTCCCACTGCACTTTGCACGTGCCATCCTTTCTGCTTTTAGAGTAAACGTTGCCACGATTCTGCGGGCCTTGCTAGCATGTACGAACATGGGCCACGGTAGCGAAACTGCCGAATTCCTCCGCCATCCTGCTCGTCGCCTCGGACGCGCCCTTTGGTTCTCTGTATTTTGTCTTGCACTCCCGATTCTTGCAAACGTCTGTCTTGCCCAGCTTAATCACATCGAAAAGGCTGCAAACCTGCTAAATCAGGGACAAATGGACCAAGCAGAAACAGAAGCTCGGCAGGCGCTAAAAAATCCGTCCACACGACCCCTGGCGCTAGCGATGCTTGGAACCATTCGCCTGCGCGAGGGCCAGTACGGGGAAAGCGAGAGTTTTCTGACCGAAGCCGTGGCACTGAATCCTCAATTGCTAGGGGCAAGGACAAACCTGGGAAACGCTTACTTGCTGGAGAACAAGCCGGTCTTGGCGAGAAAAAGCTTCCGGGAAGTCCTTACCCGGGATCCCGGAAATGTCAATGCCCGTCTTGGGCTGGCCAAGGTCGAGGCATCTGTTCGCAACTACCAGGAGTCTTTGCGAATAGCCGATCCCATTGTTAGCCAACTATGCGAATCCGATGACGGCGTACTCCTGCTGGCAACCGACTATGGTGCGCTTGGAAAAAAGGAAGAGCTGAAGGCTCTTGTTCGTAGCTGGCATGACTTGCCGGCGCCGCCCTCCGATGACTTATCCCTCGAATTTGCCAAGGTCTTGATCGCCTACGGGATGAACTCTGAGGCCAGAGAGGTTCTCGAGGACGAAGAAGCAAATATCGCTCGGCATCCGTCCGCGGCTACGGCCCTGAAGCTCGGAGAGGGTTACCTGTCGCTCGGACTGCTCGGCCGCGCCGAGCAAAGCTTCGAACTTGCGCTCACCTTCGAACCTGCCTGCGCGATTTGTAACCAGAAGCTTGCCGATATTGCGGAGAGACTCGGGAATGGCGAGATGGCTCTTGCCTATTTGCTCAAGGCAAAACAGCAGGAACCCGAAAATCCACAAATCCTCTTCGAGTTCGGGAAGGCATGTCTCGAGCGGAATCTGCTCGAGGACGCTTTGCCTGCACTCGAGAAGGCCGCCTCCCTCGAACCTGATCACGATCCGTACGTCTACGTTCTGGCCTCTGCCCAGGTCGCCAAAGGCAATCTGCCCAAGGCTGCCTCGCTGCTCTCCGGGCTCTTGCGAAAGCACCCGCAGGATAGCGTCCTAAACTATGCGATTGGCGCGGTCTATTACCTCGAAGGAAATTACAGCGAAGCGGAATCCTCGCTCAAACAAAGCCTCAAAACGCAACCCGATCAAGTGGCCGCTTCCTATTACCTGGCTCTTACGTATGATTCCATCGGCCGGGAGGATCAGGCGGCCGCTGTTTTTCGCGAGGTGCTCAAAAGCCATCCGGAACACGCCCCTTCCTACACCAAACTGGGAGGCATTCTCTTGAGACAGCACCAGTATGAGGAAGCCCAGAAGAATCTTACGCGAGCGGTTTCGCTCGATCCGCAGTCCGTGGAAGCCCATTATCAGCTGGGCTTGTTGCTGCGACGCCTCGGCAAAATCAACGAGTCGGAGAACGAGCTTCGAGAATCCCGCAAACTGGAAGCGGAGCGCAGTTCGCAGAGCGACGTGCGACTCCGATTGCTGCTGCCGGAATGATGAAAACATGCCGGATGACTCCTCGACGAACGGAATTAGGCGCAATTTGATAGTGCCAAAGGGAGTATCGCGGCGCGACTTTCTTTGCCAAATCGGGCGGTTGGGTTCGCTCGTCCCTGCTTCTCGATGGTTGCTCGGGCTCGCTGAAATGCTGGCGCTAGAAGGATCGCCCGCGTCACCTGCCACGCGAAAACCTGGCAGCAGTCCCCCTCCTGGTGCGAGTTTTCATTTCACCGATGTCACTGCGCGAGCCGGGTTAAGCCGGGCAAACAACGTTTTCGGCGGTGTCACCCGCAAGCGTTACCTCCTCGAGGAAATCGGCTGTGGCCTCGCTCTATTTGACTACGACAACGATGGCTGGCTGGATCTTTTCCTGGTCAACGGAATGAGATTTGAAGGCATCTCACCGGACCATCCGCCGACGAATTTGTTGTTTCGCAATAATCGTGATGGGTCCTTTACCGATGTAACCGAGAAAGCCGGACTGATTCGATCGGGATGGGGGCAGGGCTGCTGCGTCGGAGATTACGACAACGACGGGTTTGACGATCTGGTCGTGACTTATTGGGGTGGAATCGTCCTCTATCACAACAATGGAGACGGCACCTTCACGGACGTTACGGAGAAGGCCGGCCTCATGCAAAAGGGCCCCATGACTCGTTGGAATACCGGCTGTTGTTTTGTGGACTATGACCGTGACGGCTACCTTGATCTATTTGTTGCCAACTACGTGAATTTCGATCCGCAAGCGGCCCCTCTACCCGGCGACAATCAATACTGCAAGTATTTTGGCCTGTTCATCGGCTGTGGACCGCAAGGACTCAGTGGTGGAACAAACGTTTTGTACCACAATCACGGCGATGGAACGTTTGAGGATGTTTCCGAGCGATCCGGTATTACGGTTCCGCGCGGCCCTGCGACGCCCACTTTCGCGAGTGAACAGTGGATTCCCGCGGGCTCTTACGGCCTTGGCGTGTGCGCAGCGGATTTTGACAACGACGGTTGGCCCGATATCTATGTTGCGTGTGACTCTGTGCCAAGCCGCTTCTACCGCAACAATCATGATGGGACATTCGAGGAAATCGGCTCCGAGGCTGGCTGCGCCTTGAATGAAAATGGCGTGCCACAAGGAGGAATGGGGGTTGGGGTGGGCGACTACGACTGCGACGGCTGGCTCGATATTGTCAAGACCAACTACTCCGACCAAACCGCGAACCTATACCATAACAACGGCGACGGAACGTTCTACGACGCGGTCTTTCAGGCGGGATTGGGAGCCAACACCAAGTATCTGGGATGGGGAGTCGGGCTTTTCGATTTCGACAACGACGGCTGGGCGGATATTTTTATGTCGAACGGCCACGTGTTCCCCGAAGTGGACACCAAGAAGCTGCACGTAACCTTCAAGCAGAGAAAGCTCTTATACAAGAACCTCGGCAACGGGCGCTTTGTCGATGTTAGTTCGAGCGCTGGACCAGCGGTAACAGAACCGCGGCCGAGCCGCGGTACTGCCTTCGGCGATTTCGACAATGACGGAGACGTCGACGTTGCGATAATAAACATGAACGAGCCTCCTTCGCTTCTCCGCAATGACTCCGGTTCGAAAAACAACTGGCTTAAGATCAAATGCATCGGCACCAAGTCCAATCGCAGCGCCATTGGCGCGCGTGTGCGAGTTGTTACCGGCCGGCATTCTCAAATGAATGAGGTGATGAGCGGCTCGAGCTATCTTTCCCAAAATGACTTACGGCTGCATTTTGGTCTCGGTCATGCCAAGCAAGCGGACTTAGTGGAAGTCCAGTGGCCACTCGGTCTGGTAGAATCGTTCAAAAACATAGGCCCGGATCAACTGTTGGTTGTGCAAGAGGGTCACGGCATCGTTCGCCGCGAGAAATTCACCAAGGAGGTGTAGCCGAAGCGCCATTCGACCCACCTATCCGTCGACGGTCCGCGCTTGGCGGACCATCCACAGAAAGTATCTTCCCGGGGTGAGCCTAGAAGAAGATTTGCAATGCCAGTTGGACGCGCCTCGGGATGTTGCATTGGCTCCCGGTTTTCCCGAAGTTGCCATTACCCAGGCCCGTGCCGGGAGGGCAGAAGAAGACGCGATTCAGGACGTTGCCGGCGTCAGCTTGGAATCGAACATACCTGCCCTCAGTGAAGTACGTGTCCTTGTAGATCGAGAAATCTTCGTTGTGATATCCAAACCAGCGGACGTTCTCATCCTGTCGCGGCGCATTGCCGAAGGCAAACTGTCCCGGGTCGGCCCATGCCGCTGCATTCAGATAAGTGTCCTTGTTCGGGTCGCTGAAGCTTCCCGTCAGAGGGTTGGCGCCGCTGACTTTGTTGGGATACTCGGCATAGTTAAAGAGGTACCCGCCGAGGTTATTGTTCGCCATCGTAATCGATAGCGGTCTTCCCGATTGGTAGGTCTGAATGGCCGAGATCTGCCAGTTGCCGATGACTTTGTCCAAAGCACCGTTCGCGTTCCCTCCGACCCATTTGCCCTTTCCGAAAGGTAATTGGTAGACCCAGCCAAATGTAAAGATGTGCGGCACATCGTCCGAGCTGACCGTATAGAGATTGCTCATGTCGCTCGGATTCTGTACGGGAGGACCGCCCGACCCTAATCCAGTCTCAGAGCCGTTGTTCATCAGCCGGGAATAAGTGTAGGCGACCCTAAATTGCAGCCCTTGGCTCATTCTCCGGTCAAAACTGGCTTGGAGCGCGTTGTAGTGGCTCTTGCCGTTGGGGAAATATCTCCAGTTGATCTGCTGATATTGCGGCCACATCCGCAAAGCTTGCGCCAAATCTCCAGTAAACGTGGCGTAAGGCGGTGTCGAGTATCCCGCCGCGATCGCCGCAGCGTTGGGGACGCCGTTAACGAATTGGCCCGCCGTAAGAGCTGTTCCCAAGGCCAGCACGCTTCCGGGGTTCATATTGTCATAAACGCCCGCAGAGCTGCGGCCGTCGATTAATCGCGTTCCATGATTCCCCACATAGGCAATATCGATGGCCATGTTGGCGGTCAACTGGCGCTGGAACGAGACTGACCAGTTCTGATAGCGCGGCATGGTGTAGGTATTGGAAGCAACCCCGACGGGATTGCCGCCGTTTGCCACGTCGGCTCGCAATTGGGGTGGAAGCACGATTGAGCCGGCCGGCCAGCCACAGGAAACTGTGCCAACACTGTTGGTTGTCTCCTGAGTTGGACAATTACCAGTTCCTTGGAAGTAGAAGGCTGGCAATAACCCGTTCGTGAGGTTGGGTGCAGTAGGGTTAGTCTGATAACCATCAACGGGGTAAGGATCCCAGGAGTCGGCCTGTGCACCAGCGTAATAGATCCCGTAGCCGCCACGGATAACAGTCTTCTCTTTCAGATTGTAGGCAAACCCGAAGCGCGGACCGACGTTCCAGTTGCCGTTGCCATTGGCTTTGGAGCTGTGAAATATGGTCGCTCCGAGATGGCCCACAGGGTTTTGCGCTGCGGGATCGAAAGTGGAGAACCTTCCGTGCTGCTCATAGAGTCCGGACTGCCAGTCAAACCGCAACCCGAAACTCAGAGTGAGCTTGGGTGTCACCTTGAAGTCGTCGTTGATCCAAGGGGCGCTATATTTCATCTTGGGCATATAATTGAATGGCGCCGAGAAACCGGCGTTATTCACTTGCCCCAGTAAGAGGGAAGCAAACCCGTTCCCGGTCACGTCGGGTCTGATGGCCCCCGTCAAGTCGTATTGCGCAGTTTCATTGGAGCTGAAATTGAAGCTCCCGCCAGTGTTGACAGCCCATCCGGTCTGCGGGAAGGTCATGTAGCGGTATTCGATCCCGGCTTTCAAAGTGTGTTTGCCAGTAGTCCAGCTAACATCATCCAAGAACTGGTAGCGGTTGTTGATGTCGCTCCCGCCGCTCGCCCATGGCGTGCCATAAGCGGTGTAGCCCTGAGGCCCGCTGAAGTTGATCGAGGGAAAGCCCGCTTTGTCAAATACGGGCTGGTTGGGCAACCCAAGTCCCAGCTTCTGATTCCACCCGACGCCTCCCGCCAATTGGTTCCCCTGCATATGCCAGCGGTCGTATGCCAGCGTGGTGTGATTAAAGAGGTTGGGGCTGATGATCCAGTTCATCTGCAAGTGCTCGAAATGGTTGGTGATGCGCTGGAAGAAGCCCTGGCCAATGTAGGTGTCGTTCGCCGCGGAGTCGGTTTCTCCGTCATGAACCGTGTTGCAGCCCTGCGGTCCGCCGCAGTGGGCAACACGTGGGCGGTTGTTTTGATAGTAGGTGTTGCTGATCGAGAATTTGCTATTGAACGTATGATCGATTCGGAAGAGCCACGTCCTCACATGGATCTTGTTGTTGTCGTCAGAAGTCCCGCCAAAACCGTTCACGGCCAGAGTATTCCGATCCGGATTGGGGATCAGGGGAGCCATGAACGCTCCGAGCGAACTCAGCAGCGGATCAGTTGCCGGAATGATGTTTCCCCCATAGGGCTGCCGCGCAAAGCCAGCTGGTACATTAACGGTATTGTTTGTGCAGGGATCAGTGACAGTGTGTGCGGCGACAGGAACGAAGGAAGTGGGAGCCGGATTATATATCTGGCCTTGAAGCATAGGATTGCCCAGAAGATCGGTCAACCCGTACGTTTTCCCTGCATTAGCTGTGCCAGTGGGACACGTCTGCATCACTTGGCTACCCAGAAACTCGCTGAAGTTCCCTTGCCTTTGCAGCGGAGTCGGAAGCGTGTTTACAAAGCCGGTGTTGACCGTGCTGTGATAGTCCAGCCCGTCAACATTGAAGAACCAGAACGTCTTCGCCAACTTGGTAATCTTCGGAACAGGGCCCCCTACGGCGGCCCCCCAGTTATCCTGAGTGAGAGGGAGCTTCTTGTTCTTCACCAAGCCAGCAAAGAAGAAGTTTCCTGCGTCCAGTGAATCACTGCTGTAAAAATTGTACAGGTTGCCGTGGAATTTGTCGGTACCGGACTTCGTGGTGTAGGTGATGAAGCCGCCGCTGGTGTGGCCGTACTGTGCCGAGAAGGTGTTCTCCACCACTGTCATTTCCTGCACCGAGGTAAAGGGGACCGAGCTCTCCTGTGTTCCTTGGTGGCCTTCCGCGTAGCCGAAAGCCGCACCGTCGAACCAATTCTCCGTTGCCAGTGTCTGGCCGCCATTGATTCGGGATGTAAATTGACTGCCGCGGAAGATGGCGTCTCCGTTGGGCTGCATGGGCACAAAGCCGGGCTGGAGCTGCAAGAGCGATTCGGCCAGCCGGATGTCAGCACCCATCGCGGCGGGAAGGTCGCGGTAATACGTCTCGCCGATCGTATGTGAGACGGTCGCGTTGTCCGTGTTGATCTGCAAGGCGCCGCCCTCAACAGTGACGCTCTGGGTCACCGCGCCCACCTCCAGCTTCACATCCTGCCGGTACGTTTGCCCGCCGGTGACAATAATTCCCTTGGTGGTGGAGGTCTTAAAGCCGTCCTTCTCCACTTGGACTGTGTAGATGCCTAAAATGAGCGGCGGGGTGCTGTAGTTGCCGGCGGTGGTCGTGCCCACGACGATCTTTGCGCCAGTGTTCTCGTCAATAATCGTGACTTTGGCATCGGGAATGGCCGACCCGCTGGAATCCGTCACGATTCCCGTGATCACCGCCCGGTCAGCGAACTGGGCATAGGCGCTTTGCCCGACGAACACAACCATAGCACCTAACAGCAACACGCCGAGAGAAAATGCGCGTCTCATCTTCGTGCCCCCCCACATACGCGCTGAGGCTTAGTCGGCTGTGAAACTTACCGGGGTGGCATGAAGGCGGCCTCGGTCCTGTTTTCGTGGCTGTAAATCAAACACGACTGGCCGCCCGCGATACCGGGCTTGCCTCGGTAGCTACAGTCTCGAAAATCTCAAATTGGCCGGTTCCCCACCCCTTCTTTCCTTTTCACGCAGCACTCGTTTCACGATAACGACCTTGCTTCGAGCGCCCCAAACGATTGCAAGAATCCAGGAAACCGTTTTGCCGGGTGTCCAGTAAACGTTTTCCCATGTCCCGGCGCTTTTACACCTCGGGAGAACCAAATGTCAAGAAGTTATTTTAAATCCGTAAGGAAAACTCTTGAACTGTTGGAAAAGCTCCAAAACACAATTGGCCAGGCCGGCAAGTTGCTTTCAGTCTTCGCAAAGCTGGGGCGCGGCATGCGAAGAGTTACAGTATGCGTTTACAGGAAATCGCCTTGGCGCTATCCTGTCTCGCGTCAGTGCCTTCAGGAAAATGAATGCGGGGTCTGATTCGCAGCTTCTACGTGGGACCTGGAGCTATGAACCGTTGTCTAAAGATGTCGCGGGCCGCAAGGTTCTTCATATTCTTTGTAGAGTTATCCCTGCTGCCTGCACCGGCACAAATAATTGAGAAGTCGCGCGGTTCGGTCAGCCAGATTCAGGAAGAGATCAGCCGACATCCTGACAATTCCGAGCTTTATGTGAAACTGGGGCTCGCGTTTTGGGATCGCAACGACTACGCACATGCTTTCGAAGCCTTCGAGCGCGCGGTGAAGCTCGGCCCCTCTTCCGCGGAGGCCCACAACTGGCTGGGCGCAGCGTTCATGCAGAAGGGCGATTTTCCGGATGCGGTTGCGGAATTCAGAAAGGCCATTTCCCATAACCCCAAATATGCACGCGGATACAACAACCTGGGATCGGCATTGGCCAAGAATGGCGACTTGTCCGGCGCCATCGGTGCTTTTCGAAAGGCCTTGTTGCTTGAGCCCGACAATGTGGCGGCACACCTCAACCTAGGCATTGCTCTTCGGGAGAGGGGTGATGCCCAGGCTGCCCTCGTGCATCTCCGACTCGCGGTGAAGCGGGAGCCCAATAACATCAATGCGCAGTATCTGCTCGCCCAGACCTTCGAGCAGAGCGGAGACCTTGCCGCAGCCATCGAGACCTTCGAATCCTTGCTGCGCGCCGACCCGGAGTTCCGCGAGGGTTACTATGCTCTTGGCGTGGCCTTGAAGCAGCGCGCCGCATCCCTTCGCAAACCGCAGCAGCCGTCCGCGAGCCCGGCCGACGATTTGTACAAACTCGGGCAACAAGCCGCTGCGCGCGGCGACCTGAAAGAGGCCGAACACCTCCTCGCCGAGGCTGGTAGTAAAGATAGTAGCCACGCCGAAGCGCAGAATCTGCTGGGTTTCCTATTGGGCCAACAGGGCGACTTGACTTCCGCATTGATCCACTTGGAGCGCGCGGTCGAGCTCCGTCCCGCCTTAAGCGATGCACACTACAATTTCGGCGTCGCGTTATGGTACAGCGGCTCGAAGACCAGAAGCCTATCCGAACTCCGGGAGGCCGTCCGACTTGATCCGGCTGGAGGGCCGAGCTATGCCTTTCTAGGAACCGCGCTGCGCGAAACCGGAGAACTGGAAGATGCGCGGCGAAACCTGCAGCGCGCGATTGCGCTCCAACCGTCGTTTTCCGGCACCTACATTGATCTTGGGGTAGTTTATCTTCGCGGCGGGGACATGGATAAAGCCATCGGGCAGTTCGAGGCCGGCCTAAACATCCCCGTTCCCTCCGGCCCAGCGCCCGATTGGGACCGAGCGACCGCAGATCTTAAGAAGGCGTTGGCTGCAAGACCGGACTCAGCCGAAGCGCACAATGTGCTGGGGCTACTGCTTGGCCGAAAAGGAGCCGATGGCAAAGAAGTATTGGCAGAATTCCGTGCGGCCACTCGTCTGCGGCCGGATTTTGCCGAAGCCCATAACAATATAGGGCTTGTATTGGCCCAGGAGAACAACGAAAAAGAGGCGATCGCGGAGTTTCGCGAGGCTTTGCGCCTAAGTCCAGGTTACGCGGATGCCCACGCCAATCTGGGCGCCGTGCTCACGACCACTAACAGTGAGGAGGCTATCCACGAGCTTGAGAAGGCCGTAGCCATCGCGCCCGGATCCTTGAAGGCGCAATTCAATCTAGCGGTGGCCTACGGCGCAGATGCGAACTACGGTCCCGCAAAAGAAATCGAGCAATTGCGCAAAGTGATTGCCGCCGAGCCAAATTTTGCGCGTGCACGCCTTGCTCTAGGCAGGGCACTTCTCAGCGTCGGGAAAGTCGAGGAGTCCATCGGAGAACTCCGGGAGGCCGTGCGCCTCGAGCCTCAGAATGCCCAGGCAATCTATCAGCTGGGACTGGCCCTCGGGCGGGCGGGGCGCAAGGACGAGGCCGTTGCTGAGTTGCAGAAGGGCCGCGCATTGGTTTCCGCGGACGACCGGAAACAGAATGCTGATTTGGACGTTGCCGAAGGCCGTGTTGCGCTCGGCAAAGGGCAGTTCGAGGAAGCTATGGCAAAGTTCAAGCACGCCCTTCAGTTAGAACCAGACTCTTCGGATGCCCAGCATCTCCTGGGAACTGTTCTTGAGAAGCAAGGCGATGCCGAGGGTGCAGCCTCCGCCTATCGAAAAGCATTGGAGCTCAACCCCGGTGACCTCGAGGCAAGAGAGAAAATCTCTACGCTTTCGAACGAAAATGGCGCTCGAGACGATCCCGAAAGCGTCCGGCAATTCGAAGAATATATCCGTGAGGGACGTTTCGAGGATGTCGAGCCGCTCCTTGAAGCTTATGTCAAAGAGCACCCCAAATCGTCCTGGGGTTGGTACGCTTTGGGGTACAGCCAGTTCGCGCAGAGGAAAATCGGGGAGTCCATCCAGGTGCTCGCGAAGTCGCTCGAGTTCGACGTTCGAAACGCGGAGGCCCACAAAATCCTTGGCCGCGACCTAATGATTGTGGGAAGGCTCGATGCGGCTCGCACGGAGTTCGAACAAGGAATCCACTACAACCCGCAATCCTCCGAGATGCATTTCAACCTGGGCAAACTCTTCTCCATCCAAGATAGCTGGGTCGCCGCGCGAAAGGAATTTGAAGCTGCGCTCGGGATAGACTCTTCCTACATGGAAGCCTGGGATGCTCTGGGGTTTGCCAAGGAATCCTTGGGTGACGGGGTCGGAGCGGTTGAAAGCTATGAGAAAGCGATTGCACTCAATGAAGCCAGGAAAGGCAAGTTCGTCTCGGCGCATGTGAACCTAAGCGCGTATTACAACCGCAAGGGCGATACCGAGAAGGCGCTCGCGTATGCCCGAGCAGCACTCGAACTCGATCCTAAGTGTGATGGCGCCTGGTTCCAGCAGGCAAAAGCAAACGAGGCGCAAGGCCGGCTCGACGATGCGGCCGAAGCTTTGGACAAGGCGGTTTCTCTCAATCCCAGGGCGTCTTCCTATTATTACGTCTTAGCGAACGTCTACCGGCGGCTTGGGAAAACAGAGCAGAGCCGCATAGCGCTGGACTCGTTTATGCGCCTCCAAAAGGAATCGAACGAGATGGAAGAGAAGAGACGAAGCCTCGTCGATCGATCGGCTTCCTCGCCTCAACCAAAAAGCCAACCTGATTAGCAGAGGGAGAACCGGTCATGAAGAATTCTTCGCGACGCAACTTTCTGAAGTTAGGCGCAGCCGCCGCTGGAGGCGCCATCGCGTTTCGCTCGGTGCCCGCGTGGACTCGTCAGCCGGCATCCGCAGCCGTCGTGCCTGCGCTTTCTCTATTCGAATATTCGCAGATTCAACTGCTCGAGGGACTCTTCCGGACACAACTTGAACACAACCACAAATTGTTTCTCGGCCTGGATGAGGACGCGCTGCTGAAACCATTTCGACAGCGTGCGGGCTTGCCCGCTCCGGGCCCGGATATGGGCGGTTGGTATGACAACGCCAGCGACTTCCATCCCGCGAATAATTTTCATGGCTTCATCGCCGGACATAGTTTTGGCCAATATCTTTCCTCGCTGTCCCGCGCTTACGCAGTGACCGACTCCAAGGCGACCCAGGAGAAAGTGCAACGGCTGGTTCGCGGTTACGCCCAGACTGTCGATCCCACCGGCAAGTTTTATGTCGACTATCGCCTTCCGGCCTACACTTTCGACAAGACCTGCTGTGGTTTGATCGATGCGCACAAGTTTGCCAAGGATCCCATTGCGCTCGATGTGCTTTGGCGAAGCATCGAGGCCGTGGTGCCGCATTTGCCGGAAAAGGCGCTGAGTCGCGCAGAACAGCGCGCCCGGAAGCATAAAGATGTTTCCTACACCTGGGACGAAACCTATACGCTACCGGAAAACCTCTTCCTTGCTTATCAGCGCAGCGGAGGAGACCGGCGTTATCGAGATTTGGCGGTTCGTTTTCTCGAGCAGGATTACTTCGATCCACTGGCGGAGGACAATAACGTTCTTCCCGGCGAGCACGCCTACAGCCACGTCAATGCGCTGAGTTCCGCGATGCAGGCGTATCTCGTTCTAGGCCAGGAAAAGTACTTGCGTGCGGCGCAAAATGGTTTTCGGATGGTCGAGGAGCAGAGCTACTCGACCGGAGGGTGGGGACCAGATGAAGCGTTTGTGGAGCCGGGAAGAGGGGCCCTCGCGGCGAGCCTCGAGGGCACGCATTCCAGTTTCGAGACGCCGTGCGGAGCCTATGGCCACTTTAAGATTACGCGCTATCTGCTGCGCGTGACGCGCGACTCGCGTTACGGCGATAGCATGGAGCGCGTTCTTTATAACACCATTGGCGGCGCGCGACTCATCGAGCCGGACGGCACGAGCTTTTACTATTCCGATTACAACCGCCATGAGGCCAAGAAAGAATGGTACAAGGACAAATGGCCTTGCTGCTCGGGTACCTTCCCTCAACTATCCGCGGATTACGGAATCAGTTCGTATTACCAGAGCGAGGACGGCATTTACGTTAATTTGTTTCTTCCTTCGCGGCTCACTTGGACCCGCGGCGGGACGCAATGCACGCTGACACAAAAGACCGCATACCCAAAGTCAAACACAATTCAGCTGGAATTGGCGGTCACGAAACCGGAGACTTTCACGATCTATGTGCGCATCCCGGCCTGGGCCGGTCCTAAGACGTTGCTGGCGGTGAACGGCAAACGCACCGAAGGCGAACTTACTCCCGGAAATTTTCTGGCTCTGGCGCGAACATGGAAGGACGGCGATCGAGTCGAATTTGAGGTCGCAATGCCTTTGCGGCTCGAGGCCGTAGACGATGCGACTCCCAACACCGTGGCGCTCGTGCGAGGCCCTCTCGCCCTGTTTGCCATCGGCAATACCTTTCCCGACGTGACGCGTGATGAATTGTTGGCGGCAGCAGTCTCCACCCAGTCTTCGGACGACTGGGACATTCGCAGCAAAGGCGGAACGATGACGATGCGTCCATTTGCTGCAATCAAAGACGAAGACTACCGCCTCTATCAGAAGGTAAGTACCTAGTCCACAAGGCCACTCTTCCCGCGCATCGCGATCGCAGGCGCTACCTCCTTTCCCAATGGAATCGCCAGAGTGACAACCCTTCACGCGGCTGCGAAAACGTTCGATGAACCGCGCCGTCAACGGCGTTCACGGATTCGGGCGATCCTTCCCTTTCTAACTGTCCCGCGAGCACAAGCCACTCGTAGGAGTCGCTCGCCGGCTGTTGGGGCTCGCCCATCTGCTTCCACAAGGTGTAAGAGTTGCTGTGCGTTGCGTCCACGCGATACAGTTCCGCTTCGATTTTCTCGGCGTTTGCGGGAAGACCCCTCACGTTGAGGTCCACAAGGACGTCTTGAGCTGACACGTCATCATCGTGATAGTTCACGACGAGGACTTCCACTTCGTTTTCTTTTTGCGCCGCGATGGCGTCCACGTCGGGCTGCCCGCGCACGCCTTCTTGTTCGATCTGTATTGCAGGGATCGCGGCGCTGCTTGTAACAGGCAGCCGCTTTTCTCCCAGCAGGCCCAACATGCGAAAGGCGTTCAACACGGGCTTGTCGATTCCGTTCGTCGCGAGCTCTCGCAATCCTTCAAAATACGGCTGCCCATCAAACTGAAAGGCCCAGGTGACAGAGCCGCGAAGGTCCACACCGTCCTGTCTGGCCAGGTCCATGGCGGCCTGCAAGACGACCATTGTATAGGCTCCGTAAAGTGACCCATTGCGGTATGCGTTTTGCGGATGTTCTTTGGCGGAGCATGCCGCGCATCCCTCGGGATCATTCTCTCCGAGAATGATGGGAGTATTGCGCCATTCTGGAAAGCTCGCCACGATCTTGAAACCCGCGTTGATGGCTTTCAATTGTTGGGCCATCCCCATCCGCACATGCCCATCCACCCATTCGGGCGAGCCTTTTGGATGAAAACTTATGAAATCCAGCGGCGCTCCCGTCTTGCCGGTCGCGTAGTTTCTTCCGTGGGCGCAATGATCGAGAAACGCCCGCAGGAAATTTGCCGCACGATCATTTCCTGGGCCGGTGCTGTCGGGCCCACCGATGGTTGCTTCAGGGATAGCGCGGCGCACCGCTTCAGCAGAAAGATCATACAGCTTGAAGTATTCCTCAGGTGTTCCATGCCAGTAGAAAATATCCGGTTCGTTCCAAACCTCCCATCTCCACGTTTTCACGGCTCGGTCGCCATACCTTTCCCTCAAGTGCTTTGCGAACTGAAACACAAGTTCTGCCCATTTTGCGTAATCTTTCGGAGGATAGCTCCACGCGGTAGCGAAGTTCTTGGGAAAGTTATGCCGGTACGGAGGCGGCCCGGTCGTCAGCGCCTCCGGCATAAAACCAAGCTCCACGAGGGGGCGCGTGCCGGCTTCCTGATAAGCATCGAAAATGCGATCTACGATTGTCGAATCGTAAACCGGCCGGCCCTCGGTGTCTTCGGTGTAGAAATTTGTGGAGCCCCATTTCAGCGAACCCGTGCCGTCGCCACTTGTCAAAAGATTGTGTGTGCGAAGATACACGGGTACCGGGCTCAGGCCAGCCAATTCTTTCAGCAGTTTCTTGCCATTCGCGCTGTAGGTGAAATTCGGCTCGTCGTAACCAAAATAAGCCCACATTCGCGGCAACATCCCGGAAGTTCTGGACGCATCCACGTCGATCGTCAGGGCGGACCGCGCCTTTTTTGCTGGTACGGGTACGTCCTGATGGCCGCTCGGGCTTGGAAGCATGAGCCTCGAAACGATCGCTGCCGCCAAAAGTGTTCGCCGTCCGAGGCGCACTTGATCATCTCCTATCCTGATTTTTGGCATCTTACTCTCCGGAAGTCCCGATGATAAGCTGTAGTCCCTTTTTGAATGAACTTTGCTGTTCGCGCCAGAGGTCCATGTCTGCTCTGCGAAAACTAGTTTTCTCCGTCGCGCTTTTGTTTTGTGTCTCGTCCGTTCTTGCACAGATGAGCGAGAGCCCTCTCGAATCCATCCGTTCCGCTCTCCGTGCCAAGGACTTCGATAAGGCCGTCGAATTGAGCCGAGCGGCCCTGCGAGATTCGCCCAACGACACACAGTTGTGGACACTTGAGGGGATCGCCTTGGCGAGCAAAGGTGACAGCAAGGGGGCGCTAGCAGCCTTCACCCAGGCGCTCAAATTCTCTCCCGATAACATGGCGGCCCTCGAAGGGGCAGCGCAAATCGAATATCAAGCTGGAAATCGAGCGGCGGTTCCGCTGCTCGAACGCTTGCTCCGACTAAATCCAGAGAACCAGGTCGCGCACGCCATGCTGGCAGTCCTGGAGTATCGCCAGGGGAATTGCGCCGGCGCGGCATCTCATTTCGAAAAGGCCGGCGAACTGATCAACTCCGAACGCGACGCGCTGCATGCCTACGCTACTTGCTTAGTCAGGGGCAAGAAGATCGAGCAGGCCCAACAGGTCTTTGTGCGAGCGGTTGCCCTTAATCCAGAGGATCCGCACGAGCGGCGGGTGCTCGCTTCCTTGCAACTCATGTTACACCGGCCAAAAGATGCTCTGGACACTCTCGAGCCAGTTATTGAGACGCGCGATCCGAGCGCGGACACTCTCAGCCTTGCTTCCACAGCCTACGAAGACGCTGGCGACACG
The DNA here is from genome assembly GCA_003223215.1 of Acidobacteriota bacterium. Lineage (GTDB taxonomy): Bacteria > Acidobacteriota > Terriglobia > Acidiferrales > UBA7541 > Acidiferrum. The sequence continues at coordinate 18,499 of QHYH01000128.1, read as the reverse complement.
CCAAAGGCCGTGAGCGCGCTTCGCCAGGCGATTTTGCTGGACCCGCGCAACGTGAGCCTTTATCTGGATTTCGCAAACATCGCCTTCGCGCACGAGTCTTTTCAGGTGGGCATTGATGTGATCAGTGAAGGGTTGACCTTGCAACCGCAGGCGCCACAGCTTTATCTGGCGCGCGGCGTGCTCTACGTGCAATTAGCTCAATACGACAAAGCCGAGGAGGATTTCGAAACAGCACAGCAACTAGATCCTAACGAGTCCTTGGGCACAGCGGCGCAGGGACTGGCCGCACTGCAGGCGAACGACCTCGACCACGCCCTGGCTAAGGTACAGTCCAAGCTCGCGCGAAAACCGAACGATCCTCTGTTGCTCTATCTGCAGGCGGACGTGCTTGCGCAGAAAGGGGCGGAGCCAGGTACGCCGGAATTTCAAATGGCGATGCGTTCCGCGAGGAAAGCGGTACTCTTGCAGCCCTCCATGGCGGCGGCTAGAGGCGTGCTGGCCAAGCTCTATATGGAAACGGGCCAGTACCAACAAGCGGCTGACCAGTGCCGGAAGGCTCTCGAGTCCGATCCGAAGGACCAGACCGCGCTGTACCGGCTCATCCAAGCATTGCGGAAAACCGGGAACACGGCGGAACTCCCTGACTTGCTGAAACGCCTCGCGTCGCTCCGTGAACAGGAGACAAAAGCAGAGAGAGAACGCTATCGCTATAAATTGGTCGAAGAGGATCCTGTGGCGAAACAGCCCGCCGAACCGTAGGATGCGAACGAATGTGGTGCCGATTCCAGCCAACGGGAAGGATAAGATGGTGTCTTTCTTGTTGGTAAACGGATAGCGGCCTGGACTCGACGCTCAAAAAGCCAGGGGAGCATCTTTTGGAATGATTTTCACGCGGCGCGCGTTTGTGCAGCTCTCCCTGGGATCGGCGTTTGCAACGAATGCCATGCGCCTGCTCGCGCAAGGCGTAGCCACGCACATAGCAAAACCTGTGCCGAGACCAGCCCCTTCCGGGCGTCCTTTCCACGCTCATTTTGTGGATGTGGCCTCCGCCGCGGGGCTCGGCGCCCCGGTAGTTTATGGTGGAGTGGAGAGCAAGAAGTATATCTTAGAGGCTACCGGCTGCGGATGTGCGTTTCTCGATTACGACAATGACGGCTGGATGGATATCTTTTTGCTTTCGGGGACGCGCCTCGATGGCCATCCCGCTGACGCCACGAACCGCCTCTATAGAAATAATCGCGATGGCACCTTCACGGACGTAACTGAAAAATCTGGCTTGCAGGCTGTTGGCTGGGCTTGCGGTGTTTGCATAGGAGACTACGACAACGACGGATTCGACGATATTTTCTGTACTTATTTCGGACAAAACCGGCTCTATCACAACAATGGGGATGGAACCTTTACCGACGTGACGAAGGCTGCCGGGCTGTGGAATGAGCAGCCGCGCTGGGGCGCTGGATGCGCATTCCTGGACTATAACCGTGACGGGCACTTGGACCTGTTTGTTTCGAACTACGTGCGATTCTCCATCGAACACGCACCGGTGCCCGGGGCCAACACGAATTGCAATTGGAAAGGCATCCCCGTCGAGTGCGGTCCCAGAGGACTGCCGACGGGGAGGCACTCGCTTTTTCGCAACAATGGAGACGGGACATTCACCGAGGTGTCAGAGCAAGCGGGAATCAGCAAGGCGACGCAGACGTATGGCATGACGGTGGTTGCTGCGGATTTTGACGAGGACGGTTGGCCCGACATCTACGTTGCCTGCGATTCCACGCCCAGCTTGCTCTTCATGAACAACCACGATGGAACGTTTCGCGAAGAAGGCGTCTTGCGCGGCGTGGCCCTGAGCGACGATGGCATGGAGCAGGCAGGCATGGGCGTAGGAATCGGAGACTACAATCTGGATGGGCATTTGGATCTCTTCAAGACCCATTTTGCAGATGACGCCAATGGTCTGTATCGCAACGACGGCAAGGGCTACTTTGATGACGAAACACGGCCCTCCCGCGTGGGCGTGGAAACCCGCTATGTCTGTTGGGGTGCCGGAATAAACGACCTCGATAACGACGGCTGCCCGGATGTTTTTATGGTTACCGGCAACGTTTATCCTGAGGTGGAAAAGAAACTGCCGCAGTATGCCAACAAAACGCCGCGGGCCATCTTTCGCAATCTCGGCAAAGGTGTTTTCGAAGAGCTAATCGAAGCGGCGGGCCCGGGGGTCGCGGCGGCCCATTGCAGCCGTGGATGCGCCTTCGGAGATTTCGACAACGATGGTGACGTGGATGTGTTGATTGTCAATCTTAACGAGCCGCCTTCGCTGCTGCGGAATGACGTCGCGGGGAAAGCCAACTGGCTCAAGGTGAAGCTGGAAGGCGTAAAGTCCAACCGGAGCGCCATCGGTGCCCGCGTGCTGGTCCATTACAGTGCGGGAGTGCAGGCGCAGGCGGTCGTGAGCCAGGCCAGTTTTTACTCCTGCAACGATCCCCGGCTTCATTTTGGCCTGGGCAATTCCCCGACTGTGGAGGTGGAGGTGTTCTGGCCGAGCGGACTGCATGAGAAATTCAGGCAAGTGTCCGCAAATCAGTTGATCACGCTTAAAGAAGGGGTTGGACGCATCCCGAATCGCGGATGGTCCAAGAGCTAACCGGAACGCGGAGACGCTTGAAGGGCATCTTCCCGCTCCCACGCACTTGCTCGCAGAATTTTTCGATGAATTTTTGCGATGAATTTTTGTTGACATCCCCAATGGTTCGTGATATCGGCAGTACTTGCAAGCGGTTTCTTTTTGAGGTGCCGGCAGTATACCAGCGGAAATATTAGGATTTCTGTGTGTTGAAGCCGGGTTGCGGCAAGCATTTCGGCATCATAATGCAAGCGTTTGCACCAGTGCATGGATTGGTCCCGAGACGGGCTGCCGGGACGTGGGGAGGAGCAAACGCGACCCCCTTCTCGGTGGGAACGCTGCACCTAATCGGGGGAGGAGGCGCATGCGAATGAATGGCCATACGTCACGGGTTGCCCGGCTCTTGGTGGTCATGCTGTTTATGGGAGGGCCCGCTTGGGGGCAGTTTACCGCCAGTATTCAGGGCACGGTCGTAGACCAGAGCGGGGCCGTGGTGGCGCAGGCCAAAGTGGACCTCCTCAACACCGTGACGCGGGTTCCTGCTACGAGCACGACCGACGGCTCTGGGAACTATCGTTTCCTGAGCCTTGCTCCCGGCTCTTACAAAATCACCGTCGAGGCCAAAGGATTCTCCAAGTCTGAAACGAGTTTCACGCTGGAAACCAATCAGAATTTGAACTTGCCAATTTCCCTCAAGGTTGGCGCGGCTACTGAATCGGTGGTGGTAACCACCGAGCCGCCGCTTCTGAATACTGCCGAGACACGGAATCAACAGACGCTACAGGCCCAGGAGCTGTCTACCTTGCCGCTCGCAGGCCGCAACCTGCTGTCGCTCATAAGCGTAGCCCCTGGTGTTTCCGGCCTGGGACTCGCCGGGGGACCAGGCGTGGCTTCTGGCACGCCAGGAACGGGCGTGGACATTTTCTCCACAGAAACCGCCGCCGATGTTAGCGCCAACGGGCAGGGCACCGTGGCCAACATGTGGACCATTGATTCGCTCGACGTCACCAGCAACATTCGGCAAGGAGTTTTGAATCTGGTACCCAACCCCGACGTCATTCAGGAAACGAACATTCAGGTCAATACCTTCGCCTCCGAATACGGTCGTGGTAGTGGCCTACAAACGGCACTCACAACGAAGTCCGGCACAGATACTTTCCATGGGCTGGCTAGCGACTATTTCAACTACCAGCCTATGTATGCCAAGTATTCTCTGCGGGGGTCGTCTGGGAGTTACGCCCCTTTTCACAGCAATAACATCTCCGCGACGATTGGCGGTCCCATCATCCCGCACCACCAATTTTTCTTCTTCTTTGGCGTCGAGCCTTTGCGTTCTTCCTATTCCACGGGCGGTGTAGGACTGACCTTTGCAGATGGCGCGTTTGCTTCGTGGGCGCAAACCAACTATCCCAATACGTTTGGAACTAAGATTCTGAATACCTACGTTCCCACCCACATAGTAGGGACAACGGTTTTGAAAACCGCAAACGATATCTTCCCTGGTACGTGCGGAACCGCCGCAACGAACAATTTGCCATGCTCGACGCCGATGATCGATTCGGGAGCTTTCAACGCCACCAATTTCCGCAATGGTACGCAATATTTCGTCCGTGTGGACAAGTACTTCAAAAATGACCGCATCTACGGCAGTTTCTTTCGCACGTTGCTTAACTACGGCGGGCCCGCGGCGATCCCGCAGTTCTCGACGACGAACAGTACCTGGGAGCGCGCTTTCCAAGTCAATTGGACTCATACATTCAGCCCAACGCTGCTGAATGAAGCCGTCTTCGCTCAGAATCGCATCGAGGGAAAGCTTGACGAGACCGGCGACTTTACTATTCCAGGCATCAGCGTGACGGGGCAGAATCTCGGATACGGTCTCGGCTTCGCTCAGGGGAATTTTATCCAGCATAACTATCATTGGCGGGATGTTCTGACCAAAATTCGTGGCGCCCACGTATTGAAAGTGGGGTATGAGGGCTGGTTTGGAGATGACGTGGAACCGTTCCAAGGGCCCTGGTCGCACCCGGCATTCAGCTTTAACAACTTGTTAGCTCTGGCGCAGGATGCTCCCGCCACTGAAGGGGGCGTCATGTACGACCCGATAGCCGGCCAGCAGCAACTTTGGGATTGGAATGCTGCCTCCAAGACCTGGGGCCTGTTCGTCGAAGACACTTGGAAGGCGCGTCGCAATCTCACCTTGACCCTGGGCTTCCGATTCGACGATCAAGGAAACCCTTATTCCCGTTCCACATCGACGGTGTTTGGCAATTTCTATCTTGGCACCGGTGCGACTTTCGACCAGAGAGTGGCCACCGGCTTCGCAAAACCCACGCATAATGCCGTCAACGGTTCTCCCAAGGCCTACACTCCCCGTCTTGCTGCCGCTTGGGACATTAACGGAAAGGGTGATTGGCTCTTGCGAGGAGGGTTTGGAATGTATTCCAATTGGCTCACGCCCGCGAACATCCAGGAGGAATTCCGAGGCAATCCGCCGGGCTTGATTCTGCCGACGTTCTTCGCCGCAAATGCACCGGGGAACCGGCCCGTTTTTGTTCCGGGTACCAGTAGCAAACCGCCGTTTGGATTTACATTCCCGGCGTTGGCAGGAACAGCTCTCTGCCCCACGGCCCCCTGTCTAGACACGGCCGGGGGAATTGTCGGTGCGGGTCTATCGATTGGAGGAATTGATCCGAACATAGTGTCCCCAACCGCATATATTTTTGCAGCGACGCTCGAACATAAGTTGACCAGTCATCTGGTTGCCAGCGTACTTTACAGCGGATCTCATACGTCGAATCTCGTGGGCCATGGCAACGCTGGAGGCTTGGTTTCCTACGGCGTCGACATCAATGCTGTGCCCGGAGACTTGATCGGCAAGCCACCCAATTCGGCTCCCACACGGCTGAATCCAAGCTTTGGTGCTATCGCTTATACTCAGAATGATCGCGTGGGCAACTATAATGGCGTGACCTTTGACCTGCGAGCGAGAGTAGGGCGTGGTTTCGTCGATGCCTCGTATACCCGCTCTTCTTCCCAAGATGATGCCAGCAGGTTTCCTACGGCGATCAATCCTCACCAGTACTACGGGCCTTCACCGTGGGACGTCCCCAACCGCTTCTCGGTTAGTTTCAACTATGAACTCCCAGGTCTACAAAACGGTCAAGGATTTGTCGGGCACGCCAGTGGGGGTTGGGGACTCAGCGGGACCAGCATTTACCAGACGGGTTATCCTTTTACGGTATTTACCGGTGCGTCGTTTTCGGCGGGTGGAGACTACAACGCTGACGGCGATAACTACGACTATCCGAACGTGAGCAGCTATCAGCAGGGCACCTCGCGGAGCGCTTACCTAAGCGGAGTTTTTGCGTCCGGGCAGTTCACCGCGCCTGCCCAAGGCACCCAAGGGAACGAGAAGTTTAACCCATTCCGCAACCCCGCGTTCATCCAGACCGACACGACGGTTTATAAGAATACGCACATCACGGAAAGGCTTAATTTCCAGTTTCGCTTTGAGCTCTTCAACCTTTTCAATCATCCGAATTTCCAGAACATCCAGGGCGATCTAAGTGCGGGGAACTTTGGCCGCGTGACCGCCCAGACGCTTCCACGCTGGTGGCAGATTGGAGGCAAGCTGAGCTTCTAGAACATCGTCGGTTCTTGGCGCGATCCAAACATTCACTCAGAGCTTGCCACCTGGACATGCGCTGCTTGCGCGGCACGACGCCCAGCAGTTGCGAATTGCCCGGCTCGGCAACAACATGCGGAATGTCGCCGTCACGGAAGGCGACAAAGTTGCCGCGCAAATCAACTGCGCTATTCCGCCCTGGGTACGCGAACCCAACCTCAAGATGGCGGCTACTGCCTGGATCTTCGCGGGAGCCTCGCATCATACGGGGCTTAGCCAAACTTTGACGACGGCACATCCCCGGCATTTTGCGGAAATTGCGGGAATGAAGTGCCTGGTGATCGATCGGGACACGAAGATTCCTGATTTTATGAATGCGCTGAAATGGAACGATGCTTATTATCATTTGGCGGGGGGATGGCATTAGGCGCTGATTCGCTCCGAAGAAGGGTGGCATGACTTCTGCGCAACCCTTCAAGTGAACAGTGCGGCCCGGAGGTCGATATGACAAAAGGATCTGAGATTTCACGTCGCCAATTCGTCAGCTCCGCCATTTCGGCGGCGACAGTAGCTTCGCTGGGAGACCTTTCGCTCTCGAGTGAACGCAAACTGGCATCGTCTACCGCTGCTGCCGGTTCCTCAACGGGTTCCGAATGGAAGAATCAAGGCGTGCTGAACCTGGTCAAATCTCCCTACGCCAAGTTGCGGAACGTGCCCGTCCACGCGGTAACCGTCACGTCTGGCTTCTGGGCAGCTCGACGCCAGACAAACGTGGAGAAGAGCATCCCGTCCATGGAAAAGCTGCTCCAGGCTAACGGCAGGATGGACAATTTCCTGCGCTTGGCGGGCCAGAGCGACGCTTCTCAGCGTGGGCCGGTATTTTCCGATTCAGATGTCTACAAATGGACCGAAGCGGCGGGCTTCGCGCTCGAGTCCGCTGATCTTCCCGAACTGCGCACTATGGCAGATAAAATCATCAAAGAGGTTGTCGCGGTTCAGGAGCCCAGCGGATACCTGAACACCTATTACGTTGGTGACCGCGCTAAGGATCGCATGACCCCCGAAGTTCAACGATGGGGCCATGAGTTGTACAACATCGGCCACCTTCTTCAGGGTGCGATTGCCTACTACCGCGCAACGGGCGATAGCACTCTATTGGAAGCCGGAATCCATTTTGTCGATGGCTTTTTGCTTCCGAATTTCGGTCCCGGGCCGGACAAAAAGCCGATCTTCTCCGGTCATCCGGAAATTGAGCTTGCCCTTATTGAACTGTATCGAACCACGGGAGATAAACGTCACCTCGAACTGGCTGGCTATATTCTTCAGGGCGATGATCGCATCAAAGTGCCGCACCGCGGATACGTCTACCACTTTTGTGGAATCCCCTTCACCTCACGCACGCATCTTGAGGGACACGCAGTGCGCGCCATGTACGCGTGCTGTGGCGCGACGGACTACTATCTGGAAACCGGTGACCAAGCCTACTGGAAAACGCTAAACACTCTTTGGGACGACCTGGTCAATCACCAGATGTACGTGACGGGCGGAGTTGGAGCACGCAGCGACGGCGAAGCCTTTGGCGATCCGTACGAGCTTCCGAACTTCACCGCTTACGGCGAGAGCTGCGCCGCCATCGGCAACATGATGTGGAATTGGCGCATGCTCGCTGCAACCGGTGACGCTAAATATGCCGACGTCATTGAGCGCGCCCTGTACAACGGGATCAACTCCGGCATGTCTCTGGATGGAACGCTTTACTGCTACCGCAATCCGCTGGGGTTCGATCCTTCAAGCGGCGACCATATCCGCAATCCCTGGTATGACGTCACCTGCTGCCCGCCGAACCTCGAGCGCACGTTTGCTTCGCTGCCAGGCTATTTCTATAGCACCAGCTCCGAAGGCCTTTATCTTCACCTTTACGACGATTCCGTGCTCGATTGGCACCTTGAGAATGGGACCGCGTTGAAGGTACAACAAAAAACAAAGTACCCGTGGAATGGTGTGGGGGACATCACGATCACACCGGAGAAACCAGTGGAATTCACGCTTTACTTGCGGATTCCCGGATGGTCTGACCATACGCAGGTGAAGGTCAACGGAAAAGCGGTTTCGGGAGCCACCCCTGGCCAGTACCTTGCGCTGCGACGGCGGTGGGAGCCGGGCGATGTCATTAGCGTGAAATTCGATCTGACAACACATCTGGTTGCGGCGAATCCACGCGTTGTTGACGACTACGGCCGCGTGGCCATACAGCGCGGCCCGCTCGTTTACTGCCTGGAACAACTCGACCAACCTGAAGGAGTTGCACTCCGAGACGTCCGCCTTGATGTCAATCAAAAGTCCTCAGCGCCATTTCAGGAAGAGTTCCGCGATGACCTGTTGGGAGGCGTCCTCGTACTGAAGTGCATGGGGGCGCTCTACGACAGATCCAGTTCAACCGCCGGGCTATACTTCCGCTACCGGCCGGAAACTTCCGAGAAGCACGCGACCACTCTTACGTTCATTCCCTACTACGGGTGGGCCAACCGCGCCGCTACACCGATGCAGGTTTGGACGCCGGCTGTAAGCGCGTGACGAAGGGCGATGCCCCTGGCCTCCGCTGTCTGTAGCGATACGGAGTTGCCACCCAAAGGGCGTGGCCGGTGCTTTTCCAAAACGGGGCTCACCACCGAACTTGATTTTGGCGCAGGGAAGACTGTCGACCGACGTGTACTGTTCTTGTCGGGTGCCGCTCTGGCCTCCGGACTGCTTACGTGGTATCCCGGGTCGGATGCCAGAACGGACCCCGTGCTCCTTTCGTCCCTTCGTCGAAAGATGCGGTGGAAAATGCCAGCGACCTCGACCAACCTACGAGTGTGCTGGCAAGCTTTGTACATATTCCAGCGATTCTTGCTTTAGGCTTGCTTTGCACCGTGGGAGAGTCCGATGAAACATCTAGCAATGGTTGTGGCTGCGTGCCTGGCATTTGCCAGCGCCAGCGTCGGCCAGCAGACTAGCGATAACCTTCCCGCTTCAAAAGAAGATGTCCAAAAATATCTGGATTTAATGCATTCGCGGGACACAATGACAAAGATGTGGGAGGCTATGAGCAAACAAATACGTCAGATGACGCACGAAGAATACTTGAAGCACAAGGACAAGTTACCGTCTGATTTTGAAGTCCAAGAAAACAGGAAGCTGGATGAAATGATAAAGGCAATGCCGTTCGAAGAGCTGGAGCAGGCTGTGGTGCCCGTTTATCAGAAGCATCTGACAAAAGCGGATGTGGATGCGTTGATCGCATTTTATTCGAGTCCCACAGGGCAGAAGCTTATTACGGAAATGCCAGCCATAGTGGCCGAATCTATGCAAGCAGCTTATCCCATCATGAAAAAAAGAATGAACGCCATGATCGAACACATGCAACAGGAGATTGCACAACGAACCAAAGACTCCAAGCCGACCACCAATCAGGACTGAAGAACCGCAACCTGACCTGTCTCGCTCAGCGCACTTTGTCCACTAGAATTGATGACAGCCTTGCCGCCAACGGCTACGTTGCCATTCTCCTCGATCATCGCGGCATCGTTACCCACCACCCTTTCGGCGCATTGGCCCACCTTGGGCTTGCCCGCGCCTACCAGCTCTCGGGTGATTCCGCGAAAGCGAAGACTAAATACCAGGACTTTCTAACTCTCTGGAAAGACGCTGACCCCGACGTTCCCATCCTCAAACTGGCCAAGTCGGAATATGCGAAGCTGAAACAGATCTCTTTTAAATAGTATCTCTCATCATTGGCCACCGCGCCTGACGTCAAGGAGGATGATCCTTATCAAGCCTCACGCTCAATCTGAGAATGCAGCGCCGTGCAATATCCGTCCAACGCGTTAAGCGCGTCAAGCGCCAAACCGACTCACCGCCACGAAAGCCTCGTGAACGGACTTTCACTTCAAAAATAGAATTTCAGGGCAAACTGAATTTCGCGCTGGTCGTTCTGGCCGTCGCGCGTTGACGCGATCTTTCCGAAAGTAGTCGGCGAAGCGTAATTGAGCGAACCGGGCGCGGCCAGGACACCATTGCCGCTAAATCCGGGAGGCGAGAAGTTGGGATGGTTGGTGAGGTTGAAAAACTCGGATCGGAACTCCAAGTGCGTGCTTTCGGAGGTGCGGAAATCTTTGAACAGGGAGAAGTCCAGTCGGTGAAAACCGGGGCCATAGAACTGCGTCGGGGCGCCGCCCAAGGGCGAGCGATCCGACTGGCCTATGGTGGTCGCGACGGGCGGGCTCGTAAAGGCCGCGGGGTTCAGCCACTGGTCCACGTTGTGCGGACCAGCGTATTTGTTCTGTCCGGGAACGAGCAGAGCATAACAGCCAAACCCGGAAGTCGTGGAAATAACACACGGAACGGTAAGGGGCTGGCCATCCTGGAGCGTGAGAATCCAGTTGGTTTTCCAGCCGCCAAGCACACCGTTGACGACCGCTCCACCATTTGCGAGGAAGCGCTTTCCTTTGCCGATGGGCAACTCGTAGGCGCCGCTGAAATGGAAGACCTTGGTGATGTCGAAATCGCACAGGCCGTAGTCTCCCTGGATACCGAACCCCGGGAGCCGCGGGGCACGATAAAAGATAGCCGTTTCGTTGAGGACGTCGGCGGCATCGGTGCGGCACTTGGACCAGGTGAAATTAGCGAGCGCCTGCAAGCCCGCGCTGAACCGCCGCTCGTAGTTGAGTTGGAGAGAATTGTAGTAGCTGTTGCCGGCAAAAGTCGAATAGGTAAAGCCCGTCGGAAAATCGGGATACGGAGCATACTGGAAGGAGTTTAGTCCCGGAGGAAGAATCTGGTTCGGTGAATTCGGATTGATGTACACACCTAAGTGCCTCACACCGTTGCCTACGTAGGCCGCCTGTACGGTCTGACCCGCGGAAAGCTCGTACTGCAGGGTGAGGTTGTAGCTCAGTGTGTAAGGCGTTTTCATATGGTAGTCTTCGCCAATCAAGCTGGAGCCAGCGGGCTCCGCCGCGGCAGAAGTAATGGGAACAAGCGCCGAGAGCCCGGTTTCGAGTGTCCCGATCGCTCCATTCGCGAACGTGATTGGCAGATTCGGCGCAAGCGAGGGATAGGACAAATTGAACTGGAACGGAAAATCAACATAGGTTTCGATAACGGAGTTCTCAAAGCCGCCATAGAACATACCGGCGCCGGCCCGCACAGCGAACTTGGGCGTCGCGCGATAGGCCAAACCGATACGCGGGCCGAAGTTGGTCTTCTGCGAATGACCGAGCCCGCCCACGTTCGAGCACACGATGCTGATATTGTCTGCGGCAGCGGCGGCCATGAAATCAGCGGAGAAAGGCACGCTGCATCGCCGCTTCGTGAGCAGAAATACCGAAGTGCCCCCCGGGGTCGCGGCAGGTTGAAAATTGGTTTGTGCGCCGTAGCGCTCCACGATTTGACCGAAATATTCCCAGCGCAATCCTAAATTCAGCGTCAGCTTGGGGGTCACTTTCCAGTCGTCCTGCACGTAGGCGGCGTTATAGTTGCGCCCCATGTCCGTATTGGCGTAATTGGAAGCTTGAATGTTATCCGCGCCACCGACAAAGTCAGACGCGCCGGGAACCGTACCCTTGATGGGGATCAACAGCATCTGTGCCAATCCCGTGTTGCCTCCGCCTTGCGAGGGAACTTCCGTGTAGGCGCCGCTAAAGGACCACGCTCCGCGGCCGGAGGGCGGCTGCAGGATGGTGAAGCGCAAGTGCTGGTGCTCGAAGCCAAACTTCATGGTTTGTTTTCCCCACACCTTCGTGAGGTTGTCCATGTATTGCGACGTCAGGCTCGTCTCGATGGATGGCAGGAATTGGTTGCTGCCCAGAGTGTTCAGCCCGGTGATGAAAATGGTCCCGAGGCCGCCATTCGAGGGCACCTGCGGAACACCCTGAATGCCAAATTGACCGGGAATGTTGCTCAGGTCGTTGCTGAATGGCTGAACGCGTGTGGTTTCGATGCGATTGACGCCGATGCGGGCTTCATTTACGAGACGCGGAGAGAACGTGTGTGTTTCGCTCAGGGCGATGTTCCACGATTTCGCGGTTTGGTCGCCCGAGGAAAAAGAGCCGCCGTCGGCGATTCCGGTGAACGGTCCCGGGATGAATTCGGGCGAATCGGAGTAACTGACACGTACAAACATCTGGTCCTTGGCACCGATGGCCTGATCGCCGCGCGCATCAAACTGGTTGGCGTTGACTCGCAAGACGGGATTACTCGCGAAATTGGAGAACAAGCTGGGGTTGTTCGGCGCGGGAAACAGATTGAGCAAGGCGATGGCGTTGGGATCAAGGCGGGCTGCCGGAATGATATTTCCTGAGAAGGGTTCGCGGACAAACCCCGCTTGCGTTCCAGGCGGAGTTCCGGTGGGACAAGCACTATCCGGCCCGCTCGTCGGCGTGAGTCCCGTGACTGGATCGGCGGTACCACAGAAAACGGCGCGTGTGGTGGAGGGCTCAAAAACCTGGCCGAGCGGCGTGCTTCGCCCGAGTACGTCGGTTTGCGTGCCGCCCTGCGTGAGCAGTTCGGAAAGATTGGTATAGCCGCTCGATCGTTCGAGAGCCGTCGGAACTGTTGAAGTATAGGGAACGGCTTGGCGGGTGCGCGTACCCTCATAATCGAAAAAGAAAAATGTCTTATCCGTGCCGTGATAGAGATGCGGAATGACTACCGGACCACCGATCGATCCGCCGAATTGGTTTTGCCGGAATTCTCCTTTGGGAATTCCTCCGGCATTCTCAAAGAAATTTGCGGCGTCGAACTTGTCATTGCGAAGGAATTCCCAGAGCGTCCCGTGGAAATGGTTGGTGCCGGACTTAATGGTGGCATTCAGAATGGCTCCGGCGGACCGTCCGAACTCGGCGCTAAAGCTATTGGTTTGAATCTTGAATTCCTGGATGGCGTCGACCGGAGGGCGGACCACAAAATGCGTGCCGTTGAGGAAGTCGACGAGCTCAACGTTATTGTCAATGCCGTCAAGCAAGTAGTTGTTTTGTGCGGGCCGCAGGCCATTCGCGGCAAAGCTTCCGCTGCCTCCGAGCCCACGCGTGTCCTGCTGACCCTGAGTGACGCCGGCAGAGAGCTGAGCAAGAAAGATGTAGTTGCGTCCATTCAGTGGAAGAGCGTCTACCGTGCGTTCACCGATGACCTGTCCGACGGAGGCGTCTTGTGTCTGGAGCACCGCAGGCGCTGCGTTCACGACTACGGTCTCCATCGTCTGGCCCGGCGCCAGCGTGAAATCGACCACTACTCTCTGCTGCACATCGACCGTAACGTTCTTCTGCTGGACCTTTTGGAAGCCCTTCATTTCTGCGGATACCGAGTAACGTCCAATCTTGACCGGCGAAAAAACATATTCGCCAGCGGAGCCGCTAGTGGTCGACACGGAGAGTCCCGTATCTTCATTGGCAATGGTCACTTTGACGCCGGGAATGACCCCGCCGCTGGTGTCTTTGACGGTGCCCGAAATTGCTCCCGTATCGACCTGTGCGAAGGCCGTTACAGCAAGCACCAGCCCGAGCGCGATGAACCCAAAGATTTCGGTTAGTCTGCGAACCAGAATTGGGCTTAGCATTGTGACTTCGCCATCCTTTCCCTAAGTTAGGACCTGATCCAGAAGTTGATTCACTGCACGTTTGGACTCCAAGAACGCGTTGCGATGATCCATCGCTCCGGCCAAATCGGAATGAGAGAAGGCGATTCTGCCGAAAGGACCATTGCGAAGCGCATCGCGGGCAGCGGGTTGGCCATCCAGTCCGAAGAAGAAACCGGGTTGCGGATTAATGAAAGCGTGACCAAAACGGTTGAGCACGATCCCGGCGATGTCGCGCTTGGCATCGAAGCCGGAGGCTCGAAACATGTCGGTCATTTGTTGGCGTATCTGCCGTTCGTAATCGGCGAACGAGGTGGAAAGCAATTCCGCTCGACCCAACTGACCCTGCGTGCGAGCCGGAAGGCCCGGCTTGGCGAAATCGACGAAGAAGGTGAGCACGGTAGGCAGATCCGGGCCCATCGTTGGCGAATCGACACCAAACGTCGCGCTTTTCCGCACGTTGACATAACGGCCGAAGCCCTCGAACCACTCGGCGCTGGAGATGCCCAGGTTGTAGAGGAAGCGCCAGTTGCGAACGGCGACGTTCGCCGTCATATAGGGCGAGTAGTTGAATTGTTCGTAGCTTTTGCGCCGCGTCTCATCCAAATCGCGCACGACGTGCTTGCTCATCCACCCGCCTCCGGCCATAACCACGGTCTTCGCTTTGACTCGAAAGAGGCGACCGCCATTGGTGTAGGTGAGGGAAACGAAATCCGATTTCTCGGGTTCGCCGAGGTGTTCGACCCGAACCGCAGTGGAATCGAGCCGCAGGCGAACCCGCTGACCGGATCGGTCCAAGGCCGAGAAGTTAACGGGGTTTTTCCAGACCGCCTCCATGGTGCGCGGTCCTTCGATCGATTCCGGGATGAGGGTTTTGACGAGCAATCGAATCATGCCGGAGTTGCCGCCAGGGAACATTTGAATCCCTGTCGCCATGCTGTCGTCGACCGTCGGAATGACCTTGGACCATTCGTAGTGGAGGAATGCGGATAGCGCATCGGGGCCCAGGCCGAATCCCCCGCTCGATTCACCCGCGACCAGCAGGCGAATCGTTTCGCGACTGACGCCGTAGGTGCGTATGAGGTAGTCCTCGAGAGTCATACTGTCAAGCTGCCGTGAGACGGCGTCGCCCGGATAGTCGTAGACCAGCGGCGCCCGAACCGCCTGTTCGCCGTGCAGCGCCAACATTTCGCGGCGGGTGGTCTCCGAGAAGGGAGTTCCTTCGAGTTTCTTGCCCCACGGGTCAGTGATCCAGATTCCGGGTTGGTGCCCGTACTTCGCGCCGAAAAAGAAGCCAGTCGCGGGCTTGCCGTCGATCGTCCCATGACCGTAGGCGCTTCGCGGCAGGGAAATTTCAGGCCTGGGACCTTGCCATTTCTGATAGGACTTGAACGCGTCCCAGTCCAAGCCCATGGCGTCATAGACGCTTTCGAGAAAGCTGTTCGGATAGGGCGGTTGAAAATGAACCGACGCCTGCGGAGCAAAGAAGCGATGGCCATCAACGACGAACTCATTTCGTTTGGCGACCCCGCCAAAGATTCGCGCGTTGTCGAGAATGAGGCAGTTGCGCGTCGGACTGGCTTGTCGGGAGAAGAATAATCCGGCCGACAAACCGGCGAACCCGGCTCCGACCACGACACAGTCGTAGACCTCGCCAGTTTCCGTCGATTCCGACGAAGATTGGTCATACCGGCCATCGCGCACCGCATGCGCGTCTTGGATCACTCGTTCGGTATTGCCAGCAGCGGCTTGGTAGTCGCCCTCTCCGGTATATCCGGTCCAACCAGGACTGATTTCACCGGTTCCTTGGGCACCGAGAGGAAACGGGCAGAACCCGGCCAGAAACATATCCGCGGAGGCAAGCAGCATTCCATCCAGGAAATCACGACGCGAAATCGGCTCGAGGAGACCGAGGAGCTTATCGTGATCAGGGCATTGACCCACCGCGAGGTTCCTTTCACCTTGTCCGTCTTTCTTCCACAACGGGCAAGAGAGAAACCGCGATCAGGGAAGCCGCTCGGTTCATATTGCTTCGCATCGCTCCTTTATGGCACGCTAAGGCGCGTTGCAAGGTTTCGATTGCTTTCGATGTGCTGCGGAATATGAATCAAAGCGGGACGTAAGTCAAGGCGCACCTGCGGCGGAAATCGAGGGTTGTGAAAACAACGACGTTGCTCCGGCTCGCACGGGCACTGCCGGTTCTTCTGCTGTGGGCTGCGGGCTGCGCGAAAGAAAAAGGCGAGGCGCCCAGAGGGACACGGCCGTCATCTGTCGAAATCGTTCCGCCCTCAGGACAAGAAAATCGCTGGGTCGTGCGGACCAAGACCGCAGAGTTTCACGTGCTTGGCGGGCACTCGGCAAAGGCATTCCTGCTAGCCAATGCGAACAAGCTGACGATTGAGGCGGATCGAAGTGAGGATCAATCGGAAACAGCGATCGTCAATGGAAAGCCGGTGGACGACTTCGTCGCGCAGTCGGCGCCAAAGATCAGCGACGCGAGCGGCCGGCTGGGGGCTCAGGGCAGACGACTGGAATTCGTAAGCACCAGCGCTTCGACGAAGCTTGAGAGAAGGGACACGATCGAGGTCTATGACGACTTCCCAAATCTGGCGATCCTCTCAACGGCGTACAAGAACGTTTCCCTTTCGGATCTCAAGCTCGACCAAGTCATTGCCGAGCGGCACGAGTTGGATGCCTCCCTGGCCGACGCTAAAGCCAAGCCGTACGAGATGTGGTCCTTCCAGGGCGCCAGCGTGAACTGGGGCAATGATGAAATTTTGGGGATCCCGGCGAAATTCGCGCAAGAAAACGTGATGGCGGCACCGGTCAATCACGGACAGGGCGGCGGGATTCCCGTCAACGCATTCTGGACGCGAAACGTAGGAGTCGCGATCGGGCATATTGAGACTCTCCCCCTCGTGCTCACCATGCCCGTTCGTGTGGGCAGCGACCAGCGTGTCGAAGCGGCTATCGAGCTGAACGATGCGGCCACGCTCAAACCGGGTGAGAGTTTTGCGGCTCCCCGGACATTTCTCGCGGTGTACTCCGGCGATTTTTACGAGCCGCTGCGCATGTATTCGCTGGCCTTGCAAAAAGAAGGCTGGACGCTTCCGAAACCGAACAATGAGGACTATCGAATAGCGTGGTGTGGCTGGGGCTACGAATCCAATGTGACGCCGAAGCAGATGCTCGGGACCATCCCAAAACTAAAGGAGCTAGGGATCAGGTGGGCCACTCTCGACGACCGCTGGTTTGATACCTACGGCGATTGGAATCCACGCCAGGACACGTTTCCCGGTGATTCGATCAGAAAAATGGTGGATGAATTCCACAGAGAGGGACTGCGAGCGCAGATCTGGTGGTATCCGCTGGTGGCGGAAAACGGGACCGGTGGGTATGAATCGCACAAATACGTTGTTGCGGAAGTGGTGAAGCAACATCCGGACTGGCTCATTCTGGACAAAGACGGTAAGCCGGCACCGAGCACGCGTGGACTCGCAACCCTTTGCCCCGCCATGCCGGAAGTGCAGGAATACACGAAGCGCTTGGCGCAAAAGTTTATCCGCGATTGGGATTTCGACGGCCACAAGCTGGACAATATCTATACCGTGCCCGCCTGTTATAACCCCAAACACCATCACCAATCGCCGCAAGAGTCGATTCAGGCGATGGCCGAGGTTTACAAGGTGATCTTCCAGACGACGCGGGCGTTGAAACCGGACAGCGTGACGCAAATATGTCCCTGCGGAACGACGCCCAATTTTACCTGGCTGCAATATATGGACCAGGCGGTGACGGCCGATCCAGTCGGCGGAGTGCAGGTGCGTCGCCGAATCAAGTGGTACAAGGCTTTACTCGGGCCGCAAGCCGCAGTTTACGGCGATCACGTCGAACTCTCGGAAATGACCCGCACCGGCAACGGCGACTGGAAAGAGCACGGCCGCGATTTCGCTTCAACACTTGGCACCGGCGGCGTCCTAGGGACGAAGTTCACCTGGGGAGACCCGAGCCCGAAGTACAAAGACGTGGCGCTGACGGCCTCGAAGGAGGCGCAGTGGAAGAAATGGATCTCTCTTTACAACGAGAAAATGCTTTCGCGCGGCGAATTTCGCGACCTGTATGTCTACGGCTACGATTATCCCGAGGCGTATGCGATTGAGAAGGACGGAACCATGTACTATGCCTTCTTCACGGAAAATCCAAGCGCGCCGTATCAAGGAGCCATCGAATTACGCGGCCTCGAATCCGGGAAATACCGCGTGACGGATTATGTAGACGCGAAAGACCTGGGAACGATCGACAGCTCGAATCCGCGGCTCATCACCTCGTTCACGGGACACCTTCTGGTCGAAGCGACAAAGCTGCCCTAAGTGTTTTGTAACAAACGCGAGCGAACACCTCGAATGCCTGTTGCCAATGGAATCCTGGAAGACTTCCACGCCAGAATCACTCCTTATTCTAACTAGGCAAGGGCTTCGCCCTTGATATCCCTGCGGGATATGGAAGTCAGCAGTCAGGATTCAGAAGCCAGAATGGCAGACGCATAAGCGTTGAGCAAGCGGCTGACTTCTTCCAGTAAAGTTGTCAGACTGCCGGTGTCGCCGTATCCCAGGTCTTTCGCCAGGATCAAGTA
>QHYH01000216.1 GCA_003223215.1 Acidobacteriota bacterium | reverse complement strand
TCAATCCGGACGAATACGAAGTACCCGCTCGCTACGGCTTGGTTTGCAGTATGGGTTATGCTTCTGGCGGCGATATTGCGAACGCACTGAACCGCGTCGAGAACCACGCCAAAATCGAAGAAGGCTTTCGCAAATACATTCCGCTGGCGGCCAAGGCTGGCGTGCCGAACGTTATTACGTTTTCCGGAAACCGCAACGGCATGTCCGACGAGGAAGGGGCAAAAAATACCATTGTGGGGCTCAATCGCGTGAAAAAAATTGGGGAAAATCACGGCGTCACAATCTGCCTGGAACTCCTCAACAGCAAGGTGAATCACAAAGACTATATGTGCGACCGCACCGCATGGGGCGCCGAAGTGGTACAAGCCGTCAACTCGCCACGCGTCAAGCTGTTGTATGACATCTATCACATGCAGGTCATGGAAGGAGATCTGATCAGCACTATCCAGAAGAATATCGAGTGGATCGCGCACTTCCATACTGGGGGAGTTCCCGGGCGACACGAACTCGATGGCACCCAAGAGGTAGAGTGGGATGGCGTGATGCGCGGCATCGCCGCTACGAACTTTCGCGGGTATGTGGCCCACGAATTTGTGCCGTCGCGCGATCCGCTCCCTTCTCTTCGCCAAGCCGTGGATCTCTGCGACGTTTAGTAGCGTTTCTCGACTCCCATCACCCAATAGACGCTGGCGGCGTGGAAGCCGGTCCCCAAGGAAGTCCTGAAGTTGTTCGGAATTCTCTCCATCGATGCCGATACGATCTCCCTGCTGATCACAGCCTTACCGGTAATCTACTTGAGACATGCCCCCGTTTTTGTTAATACATGGCACCAAAGATGAAGATGTTCCCTACGAGCAATCTGTGGAGATGCGCGAAAAGGCGAGGACCGCGGGCGGCCACTGTGACGTGATCCCCGTCGATGGCGCGCCGCATGGCATGGACCATTGGGAATCGCGCGCGGAGCTTCTCTGGTACAAGAAAGCGCGAACCGATTGGCTGAAGAAAATGGTCAAGTGGGGCCTTTTACCTTTTACTGTGGAAGGCCGTTGCCGACCACATCGACCCGCAGGGTGACCGTTCCTATCTTCCGACCGTCCGTTGTGGCTTCCCAAGCAAGCGTCTGCCAACTGTTTTTGTGGGACTCCGATGGCGTAACGGCTAATTGAACCGGGTAGGAATCGTGCGGCGCAACGGAGTACACCTCGGTGCCGGGCTTCTCGCTCCAGCCCGCCGGCAGCACAGCGCGTACCGTAACCTTCTTTACCGCATCGGTGTCATTGCGGATAAGCAGGGGAACCCACAGCGAATCGCCAGGTGCAACTTGCGCCTCCGGCGCGTACAAATCAGCGAGATGCTCGATGTTGTGCGCTGGCCAAAAGGCCCGATAGAAGGCCCAGGGTCCACCCAGCTCAAGGGCCAACTGTGCCGATGGTGGCTCATAACCACGAGCCCGGACATACCCAATGGGAGCTGGCGCGATACGTTCGAAGATGTCACTCGTGGGTGCGCCGCCGACCAGCGACTTTCCGAAAATGAAACGGATGGGGGCCTCGGTGAATTCTTTGAGCTGTGCGTCGGTAAAATCGTTCTGCGTCTGGTAGTGACTCCAGGCTTCTGCGGCCACCTGCGAATAGGGAATCTTCCGAGAAGGCGAAATTTCGTTGGTGCGATATTCCGGACCTTTGCCCTTGAAGAAATCGAAGTGAATGGTGTCTGAAAAGTAGTAGATCTTCTTCGGTTGCCAGGGGCGAAGGCCCTCGCCATAGTTACTGATGTTGAGGCGGTTGCGCGGCGCAGTGACCTGCTCGGGAAAGGCAAGGGGATTGCCGGCAAGATCGAAAGCCTCAGTTGCGAGAACTCCCGCGCCCTGATGATCTTCGTGGTTTTCGCCAACGACGTAATTGGGAAGCCAGGTCAGAATGACTTCGGGGCACGTCAGCCGTACTAGACGAACGATTTCGTCCAAGGCTTGGCCGTGGCCCCAGGTTTCAAGGGAATGAAGCACGTCGGCGCCCGGCGTGTCCGAACCATGCAAGAACCAGGCGTCGTTGATTCCGTATGTGGCGAGCGAGTGCCGCGCCTCCATCTCGCGCACATCGGCCAGAGCCGTAGACTGTTCATAGCCGACGGCATTGCCGCCGGAATTCCCTCTTGTGGTGTAAACGACTGCGAAGCGTTTGCGTTGCTGCTCGATCATCTTTGCGAGGTAGGCGGCGACCTCGATGTCGTCATCCGGGTGTCCGACTATAACGAGCCCATCCACTTTATAGCGGGCATCTGGTCCGGGGTTTCGAGGGGCTTCTTGCTGCGCGCAGACTCTAGGGCCAAAGAACCAGAGCAGAATCCACCAGCCGAGCAGCTTTCGCGTTGTCATCGGGGGTGCGCCTCCGAAATCTAGGAGATCGAACCAGCAAGAATGTACACAAAAATTGGCGACAACTCAGATCTTTGTCGAGCGTCTCCCCTAACTCAAAAACGCAAATGCAAACCGAATCGCATTTGCCGCATGTCGGCGGCCGAGGTGATCTGCCTCGGAACTACCACATCAACTGTGCCGTTGGGATTTGCGAGATTGACGTGGTTTGTTGCGTTAAAGTTTTCCCATTTGAATTCGAGTGTCTTGCCTTCCGTGATTGTAAAGGTCTTGCCTAGGCCAAGATCGAATTCGTAGAAGCCCGGACCGCGGAGCGAATTGTGGCTCTCCAAACCATTTCGGCCGATACCTTGCGGCGCGACAAATGCTGCAGGGTTAAACCACAAGGTTGCGTTTGGATTTGCCACACTGGGGTTCCCGATTCTATCGGGACGCACGCTGTTGAGGTCCGCGAACACGTTTGGCGCGTTGGACACCGTTACCGTGAATGGGAGGCCAGATTCCACTGTGGTGATTCCAGTGAAGTTCCAGCCTCCGAGCACAAGATCCATCACTTTTCCGGAGCCGCTTCCCCAGTGGCGCCCTCGGCCGTAGGGTAATTCCCAAACATGGCTGATAGTGAGCGCCTGGGCCCTATCGAAGTTTGCCGGGCCGCGATCTTGCTTCCAATTCAGGTTATTGGAGAAAGCGCCGCCAGTCTCGGTGTCGGCCATGGCTTTGCCCCAGGTGTAGCTCACGAGAAAGTCGAGCCCGTGTGCGAGTCGCTGTTGAACCTTGGCTTGGAGGCCGTGGTAATCCGAGTTGTCGCAATTGCAGGTCTGATAGATCGCCTGATCTAAGCCGAAGCCATTGAACCTGCGCCGAGCGTTAAAATCGTTGCACGTGCCATCCGTCACGCAATTCGGATCCAGCGCTGCTTGATTGACGTTCGGATTCATGAACAAGTGCCGCCCGACATTTCCGACGTAGGCGATTTCCGCAGTCAGCGAGGAGGTAAAGCCGTGCTGCACGGCCAGGTTCCAGGAATCCGCCAAGGGAATACGATAGCTGGACGGAGGATCGAAGAAATAGAAGACGTTGAGCGTTGGCGGCAACGGGTAGCGCCCGTTGCTGCCAATGGTCGGATTGGGAGGGGAAGGCGGTCCGCTTAGGAGGCTAAAGACAGCAGCGTAGTTATTGTTTTGGTTTACTTGTTGAGGAATGGTAACGGGCGGGTCGTAATCGGGGGCTTGCCCGAACACCGCCCCAAGTCCTGCAGGCGAGAAGCTGCGGCCGTAGCCAGCCCGCACAACGGTGTGTTCCTGTAGCTGGTAAGCCACTCCAAGTCTTGGCGCAAACCCCAGGTTGTAGGCTTTCACGCCCATGCTGAGGGGGACGCTACCCACTCCGGCCACAAGAACTTCGCCGGTGTTGGGATCAAAGCTGCCTGCGCCGCCGGGCTTTGCTGCCGTTTGCGGCAAATAGTTCTCATAGCGTAGACCAAGGTTAACCGTGAGTTTCCGCGTCGCTCTCCATGAATCCTGTCCATACAAAAATAGGCGCGTTTGGCGAAGGCCGGGATAAAAGCCCAAGCCCGTAAAATAACGAGCAAAACCGCTAGGCTGCGCGAGCAAGAAAGAGGCTAACCCCGCCCCGCTGCTACCGCCCTCTCCATCAATGTCAGCGCTGCCGGTCACGCCATTGTTGAAGCTGATTTCGCCGGAACGATGAGAATCGCTGGGGACGCGTTGCTGTTGGGCACGACGAATGTCCACGCCCCAGCTAAAGGTGTGATCAGCGCGCGTTTTTGTCCAGTTGTTGACCCATTGCAAATGGTTTTCGGTCTCTTTCAGCGGACAGTTGCACTGATTGACCCCCAAAGCGTATCCAAAGTTGAATCCTCCGCTTCCGCTGATGTAGAACGCAGGCATGCCACTGGTTTCCACGGTTCCCAAATTGAGTCCAGGGAAGCCAGCATCGCTGGCGGGCGTGGTGCCTACGCCATTGGGCTGCACGCGAACACGGTAGCGATAGAATCCAAAGCGAAAATCGGTGATCAAAGTCGGGCTGAATGTGTAGGTAGCGCCGAGTGCCAGGCTTTGGTTGCGAGCCAACGAGGTTCCCGCAAAAAAGATTTGGTCCAGACCAGGACCACCAGCGATAGTCCCATAGGCTCCCGGCGCGAACTTATTAAAGTCGGCGATGGTGTAGCGGCCGAAGAAGTGCAGAGCATCCGAGAAATTGTAGTCAACGCGGCCGTCTCCTTGATCGCTGTCAAATCTTTCGCCGCCAGTGGCAAGGTAATTACCGGCGATCGCGCCGCCTGCAATGTTAGGCATGGGTAGGAATTTAAGGATGTTCGTTACTGCAGCGGGTACAGTTGGCAAGACGTTCACTTGCCCCCCGCTGGAGATCGCTTCGCGCCCGATGCCATTCGGCTGACCCGTCACTGGGTCCTGGTTACCGGTTGTCGGATCAAAAACCATGCCGTTCCGGGCGGGAACGCTCGTGCCTTCCGTAGTCGTCACTGCTGGAGCTGGATTAGCGCATGGAGTAGGTGAGGTCGTTCCGTCCGCGCAGATGTAGTCGCCAAGCAGAGCTCTCAGATCCCCGTTGCGTTCCGCTTGCGTGGGTACGGTCGTGATCGTCGATTCTGACCGGCGCCGGCGGAGTCCTTGATAGTCCGCAAAGAAAAACAGCTTGTTTTTCAGGATCGGCCCACCAAAGGATCCGCCAAACTGGTTCCAGCGCAAGGGCAAATCTTGCTGAGCAGCCCAGTTGGCGGCATTGAAGGCATCGTTGCGCAGGTACTCGAATAACGAGCCGCGAAAGCTGTTCGTGCCTGACTTTGTCGTGGCTTGCAGCAGCGCGCCAGCCACCGATCCAAAGGAGGCGTCGTAATTGCTGGTCGTTACCTTGAATTCTTGGAGCGAGTCAATGTTCGGATTGATGACTGCGATACCGAGTATGGCGCTATTATTTTCTGTTCCATCCAAAAGAAAACCATTCGAAGTGAACTGTTGGCCGTTAACGTCAATTTGATAGCCGCCCTGCGGATTTTCTGATGAGGCGTGCTGCCAGTCGTTGAGCTGCGTACCTGGGGTGACTAACAGCATTTGCGTTAAGTTGCGGTTGAGGATGGGGAGGCTGCTGAGTTCACCGGTACTCAGCGTGGTACTGACGTCCGCACGATCCACTTTCAGCAGCGGTGTTTCCGAGGTCACTTCTACTTTGGTAGACGCTTGTTCAAGTCCCAATTGCGCGTCCACGCGAGTCGAGGCGTCAATCTGGACGTCTGCGGCGGCTTCGAACGGACCGAAACCCGTCGCAGTGATTTTAATCTTATAGTGACCGGCCAAAAGGTGAGTCTGTTCGTAGTTGCCGCTTGCATTTGTGACCGTTTGGTAGGTAACCCCACGATCCGTATCGGTGAAAACTACCGCGGCATTCGGCACCACTCCTCCACTCGGGTCGGTAACCGTACCGATGATATTTCCATAAACGGCCTGGCCTTCTGAGACCCGACACGCGGCCACGAAAAACAATAGAAGTGCCAGCAGCTTGGGGAATCGAACGATGATCATGTCATCCTCCTGGTAGCTCGGCCGATGTGGCATTTTCCCTAGACGAAATCAAAACCGAATTTCTGGAATGGAGGTTGATCAGGTCAATATCGAAAACGCCCGAACAAAGGCCCGAGGTAGACTTGTGAAGTTCAACAACAGCGCGACAGGTGGAGTGCTGTGAACGCGAAAACTACGGAAGTTGCACAGACCGTTTGCGCAGCCATGTTGGTCGGAGGACCCCCATCCTCGAACTCACTAACTTCGCGAAACCCTCGACGGTTGGTGCATCTTCTCAGCCCGGTCTAAACACTGTCAAGAAGAAGTTGTTTTCCCATCACGCGCTTGATCGCGAATCGCTCGAGTGAAGTGGAGAAAAATCAGTTAGAATGCGCAGCCAAGCGCCTTGTCAAAAGGACGATTTCATGGAAAGAAATAGTTCCCGCCGCAGTTTCTTAAAGGGTTCGGCGCTAACCGGAGCAGCTTACGTTCTCGGGCGACGCGTGTTGGCTCGGCCGAACCCCCTTTCGGTTATTGTCGTCGGAGCCGGTGCCTTCGGCGGATGGACCGCGCTCGAGCTTTTGCGCAAAGGCGCGAAGGTGGTTCTCGTTGAGGCTTGGGGACCGGGAAACTCCCGCGCAAGCTCAGGCGGGGAAACACGCATCATCCGCGCGACCTACGGACCTTCCCGGATTTACACACAAATGGCCGCGCAGGCTTTGCGGCTCTGGCAGGAGAACGAGCAACGATGGGGCCTGAAATTGTTCTTCCCCACCGGGGTGCTTTGGATGACGGGCAAGGACGATTCTTACGAGCGCGCCGCACTGCCGTTGCTCCGTGACGCAGGAGTGCGCTTGGAGAAGCTGGCGGCCAGCGATTGCGCGAAACGCTGGCCGCAAATCAAATTCGACGAAATATCCTGGAGCATCTACGAACCGGATTTTGGCTTCTTAGCGGCGCGTCGTTGCTGCGAGGCGGTTTTCAATGCCTTTCTCAAAGAAGGGGGCGAGTACCGACAAGCGCAAGCGGCTCCAGGACGGATCACCGGTAATCGCATGGAGGGAATCATCCTGACACCTGGGGAAAGCCTGACCGCCGACGCATACGTGTTTGCGTGTGGTCCTTGGCTCGGGACGGTCTTTTCCTTCTTGGCGTCCTTGATTCGTGCCACTCGTCAAGAGGTTTTCTTCTTAGGAACCGCCGCGGGAGATGTGCGCTTCACGGATGCACAGCTGCCCGTGTGGATCGATAATAGCAGGCGCGGCGAGCACTTCTATTACGGTATCCCCGGAAATCACTGGCGTGGCTTCAAAATAGCCGACGATACGCGTGGACCGGTCGTCGACCCGACGACCATGGAGCGCCAGATCTCAGCAGCGGGATTAGCCGCCGCGCGAAGGTATGTCTCAATGCGTTTCCCCGGATTGGCTGACGCTCCGCTGCTCGAAAGCAGGGTCTGTCAGTACGAAAACTCCGCCGACCAAAATTTCATACTGGACCGCCATCCTGAAGCAGCGAATGTGTGGATCGTAGGCGGTGGGTCTGGCCACGGCTTCAAGCACGGTCCGGCGATAGGCAAGCTTGTTAGCGATGCCGTGTTAGGGATCAAGGCGCCACCGGCAGAGTTCCTTCTCGGGCGATTAGTCAAGTGACGTACTCCCCCGGCTTCAGCCCGGCGAGTACGTCACGAGCGTTTTGCGTCTGTCGCATTCGCGGACGCCAGCGACGGTACCCTTCCCGTAGGCAGTTGTGTAGGGAAAACTTCTAGCCGTGTGGTTACCGAAAACTCGATCCGCATTGAAAATCCAGGAGTTTCGGCCGCCACAGGTGGCTGCCCCTTGGGACACGGGACAGAGCTTTCGGTAGCCGAAAGGGATTCCGGACAATTGCGATTATGGGGAACGCTGGCACAGCGTGCAGTTCCAGGGGATTGTTCCGCATCTGTCAAGCAGCGACGTAGTTTCCCTTCAGGTTCTCGAGAAGCAATCGAAGAAACTTCTCTGCGCCCATGTCTTTGATCGCAGCTGCGGCGGCTCCTACCCACATTTCCTCGCTGATCAGGGGCTCGTGAACTTGTGCAAAGATCGGGTGCACAGCACTCAAACAGTAAAATGGGTTCGCAACGATCTTTAAGAGTTCCTGTTCGGTAAACGGTCTGCCCTCCATGTCCCTTTCTCCTCGGGTCCATTCTAACGAAATGCGCGAGGTTTTCGGAACACGTTCCCGTGGGAGCGGGCGCCAACATATCTGCTTGCACGGTCCTTATCTTAGGTCGGGTGTTCCCAACCGAGAACTCCGTCCAAGCTGAAAACACAGAGTTTACGACCATCCGTGAGACCATACTCATCTCTATGGGCAACTCGCTTTTCGTCGCACTTTTCGCTCTCATCGCCTCTAGTTTTCACACCCGTGCCGCCCTGCAGGCCGAAATTCTCGCCCTCCGTCACCAGCTAGCCGTTCTCCAAGCCAACGCGCCGCGTCACTTGCGCCTCAAACGCTCGGATCGGGTGTTGTGGCTTTTCTTGTCGCGTTTCTGGTCCGGTTGGCGTCCTTGTCTCAAAATCGTGCAACCCGCCACAGTTATCGCTTGGCACCGCAGAGCTTTCGCCTGGTATTGGACACGGAAATCGCGGCGCCGGCCGGGAAGGCCGGAGGTAAGCGCGGAGATTCGCGACTTGATTTGCCGCATGAGCCGAGCCAACCCGTTGTGGGGAGCTCCCCGCATTCACGGAGAGCTGCTCAAGCTGGGCATCACTGTGGCGCAATCGACGGTGGCGAAGTATCCGCAGCGGCGTCGAAAGCCGCCTTCCCAGACTTGGCGAACATTCCTAACGAATCAGGTAGAACAGATAGCCTCGATCGACTTCTTCACCCTGCCAACCGTGACGTTCCGGGTTCTGTTTGTCTTCGTCGTGCTATCACATGCTCGACGCAAGGTGGTGCACTTCGGGGTGGCGGAATGCCCCACGCAGGAGTGGACCATGCAGCAGCTGAGGGAAGCGTTTCCTTGGGACCAGGCGCCGCGATATGTGCTGCGCGATCGAGATGCCATCTACGGAAGAAACTTCGTCGCCATGACTCGAGATATGGGAATGGAGGAAGTGCTTACTGCGCCGCGATCTCCTTGGCAAAATCCCTTCGCGGAACGGCTGGTGGGCTCCATCCGACGCGAATGCCTGGACCACGTCTTGGTGTGGAACAGCAGATCGTTGCGTCGAACTCTGCAACGCTATTTTGCCTACTACGAAAGTTGCCGGACGCATCTGTCGCTTGCCAAAGATGCGCCTCTCAGCCGACCGGTCCAGCCTCCCGCTCTTGGCAAGGTGATCGAAATTCCGCAAGTCGGCGGCCTTCATCATCTTTACATTCGAAAGGCTGCCTGAAGGAAGCGACATTCGAACGGTTCTCTGAAATTGTCAAAGTAGCCGTACGTTCCGAAAAGTTCAGCTTCTCGCCAGCGAACAGTTCTGGCTGACCTGGCTGAAGAGGCCGTGTTCAATGGGGGCAGGACTTGCTCTTTTATCCCCACGCCCATTGTCTCGTTCCGGGCGGTGGAGTCTGTCACGATGGTACGCCGAGGGCCGCAACCCGTCGCGTCGCGACCCGAGCGGGCCCGAACGAAATGGTTCAGGTCGCGGTGCTCCCGCGCCAGGCCGCTCGTCCTCAAGTGTTGCATCGACCTTCACACCAGCCAGGCAGTGCGCTAAAGTGGAGACCTAAAGGCCGTCGCCGTCTGGCGGTGAGAGGCTCTTCTTGGGAGTCGTCCAATGCAACTGACCATCGAAATCCCTGATGAACTGGTAGCCGCCCTAGCCAGCGGTGGCTCCGACCCAGCGCGCGCTGCGTTGGAGGCCATCGGATTGGAGGCGTACCGCGAGCGCCGTATCGGTAGCTTGCAACTGCGGACGTTGTTGGGCATTCCCTCCAGGTATGAACTCGACGGTTTCCTCAAGGCCCATCGAATCGAGAAGTACACGGCCGAGGACTTCGAGCACGACGTGGCTGCGATCCGGGCCTTCGGGGCTAGCGAGAGCCCTAAGCGCAACGCATGATCGTCGTCGCGGACGCTGGCCCACTCCATTATCTGATACTCATTGGAGCAGTGGACGTGCTGGGGCCGCTCTACAACCGTGTAGTTTTGCCGGAAGCCGTCGCCCAAGAACTCCGGTATCAGCGTGCACCTGCGGCAGTGCGGGCTTGGATCTCCAGCCTTCCGGGATGGGCTGAAATTCGACCCGATCCGTACTCCGACCCCAGCATTGAGTTTCTCGATCCTGGCGAGCGCGCCGCAATCTCGTTGGCGGTCTCGCTGAATGCTGATCGCGTCCTGATCGGCGAGTGGGACGGCCGGGCAGAAGCGGAGCGTAGAGGTCTAGCTGTAATGGGAACCTTGGGAGTCCTGGCCGAAGCTCACCTGCGTCGGCTGCTCGATTTTGAAGGTGTGCTGGCGAGACTCCGCCAAACGAACTTCTATGCTTCCGATGATCTCATCAAGCGGGTGCGCCAGAGTCTCGCCGAGAAAGCCTGAATTCGCATTTGGTGAAGAGAGCCTCCCGCACAAGTCCTTACGAGGAATGGGATAACTGTGCCGTTCTCATAGAGAGAGGACTGAGCGATTCTCGCAACAGATTCTTCTTTCGGCAGGAAACCTTCAATGTATTGGTGCTGTTCACTCATGACTTTTCCTCTCCTTCTACGCGCCAATGAAGCGCGATAGCCCTTCTACTGCCTTGCGTTGTGTGTTTCCAATAACGTGCCCGTAGATTCCCAACGTCACCCGCACGTCTGAGTGGCGCATTTGGTCTCTGACCGCCGTGATTGGCGTGCCTGAATTAATCAACTCTGATGCAACTCCGTGACGAATTGCATGGAAGCCGACAGCCTTCATATCGAGGGACTTCAACAAAGGACGCAGATGTTTCTCGCGCAGTTTGTTGTCGCTGTACGGACGTAAACGCCTGTTGGCAAATAAAACCCCGAGGGGATTCTCACGAAAATGCTTGGACTTCAGATGCTTGCGGAGCTCCTTTGCAAGGACTGCTGATAATGGAATGTCTGCTGCGCTGGCGACACTCTTCGGAGTTCCGAGTTTGCCGTTATAAGCGGACTTCGTGACGTGTATTACTTTATTCTCGAAGTCCACGTCTTCAACACGTAAGCCGAGGACTTCATTGATGCGCATCCCAGTCAGCGCGAGGACTATCAAAATTGTCCTGAGCACTCCGCGTGATGCTTTGATGAGCGTCTTAATTTCCTGGCCGGAAAGGAATTGGGGCTTGGCCTTTTCCTTCGGAGGCATGGTCAGGTCAGAGACATTGATGGGCTGGACTTCTTTATCCCATTTGCTCGCATGACGAATAATCCCCGTCAACGTGAGGACGATGTTTTCCACCATCTTCCCGCTGCGTCCAGGGCTGATCTTGTTCACGAATTCCTGAACACGGCGCACGTCCAATTGCGTCAACGAGACTTGTCCAAGCTCGGGAATGATGTGCGCTCGTAGGTGAGACTCTGTAGTCTCCACGCCGCGCGGCTTTCTGTGGGGAACTACCAGCTTACGATAATCGCCGACAATATCGTTCAGCGTTCGTGATGCTGGAGAAACTACAAGTTGAGCCTCTGCTTTGTTCGCGGCATTCACCGTGTTAAGGATTGGCTGCATAGCGGCCTTTGCCGCACGTTCGCTCAATCCCGGAAAGCTCTTTCCTCTATCGAAGGTCTTTTGAGTACCGTCGGCTCGGTCGACGTACTCTCGATATTTGCAACTCCACACTCCATTTCTACAGCGCCAGCTACCTTCTTGAAATCTGCGACGCAAGGCGGGCTTCTTTCCGCTCGCGTTTTCCTTCCCGTTCGCGTACACGCCTACGACCTCGTTTTACAAATGGGGTACAACTCGGCAGGTCAAATCTTCTGCTCGACGTAGGGCGGAAGTAATTCCCGCAAAGAACGGCTGCTTTCGCCGGAGCCTTGAAAAGCGCCCGAAGCGCTGAGGTCGATTCACTTACATCATAAAGGAAGTACCCCGAAACGCCAAAGGCTCTTCTGTCCTCAATTGTCCTCAATTGGATTCTGTGTCCGCGATTGGAAGTGATGGGAAATGCGAGCTTTAGGGAGATTTGAACGCAAGTTCGATCCCCACCGCCCCTGGCCGCACCGAGTTCAATTAGTGCTTAGCGCGGACAACATGAACACCAAGGTGTCCGGGCGCGAGTCCTTGAACGGCG
>QHYH01000215.1 GCA_003223215.1 Acidobacteriota bacterium | reverse complement strand
AGTTGCCACTACATGATCGATTGGAACTATGACGAGGACCGCAGCCGCATCCGTACCGGCTATGGCCCGGAAAACATCACTCGGCTTCGCCGTTTCGCCATCGGCGTGCTCAAATCCAAAGGCCAAGGAGGTGTGGCGCAGAAAATGCGACAACTCACGCGTAACGTGCGTTTGGTATTCGATTACCTGCGGATGAGCGAGAACTCTTGCGCCTGTCACCTGAAATAGGCACCATCGGAGAACGACTCAGCTTCTTTCCTGGACTCTCGGCGCGCCGCAGAGTGAACACTACACGGCACGCAGCAGCGCTCTGTGCAGCCGAATACCTGCCGATCAGCTGAGGCATCAAAAAGGATCACACCGGCGGAGTGTGACCGGAACCAGCCAATCCTATGAATTTCTCCAGCGATCCGTCAGAACAAATTTACCGTGGGCATAGCCCCTGCTACTCGGCAGGGGGGCGGTTCAGCGGACGAAATACAGACGGCAAGCGTTGCAAAGTTGCAAGCAGATTGCCGCTGGTGATTTGTGCGAAGCTCACGACGTCTTACTCCTGCGAAGATTGTGACCAACATCTTGAGTCGTAACCGTGTCTGAAAAGCGGGCGCACAAAGTAAAGGTGCCCGAAGGAGGCAATCGTGGCAGGTATGAAGACTAATTCTGAATTGTTCGAGGCATATCTCAAGTGTCCCACGAAATCGTGGCTTCGGTCGCGAGGCGACACTGGAGGGGTGAATGCCTACGCCGAGTTGGTGAAGGCGCACGAACTAGCTTACCGCATCGAAGGCGTCAGGCGATTGCGGGAAAGCGTACCGGAGGGGGAATGGGTTGTTGCACCGCCCCCAGGAGAAAATCTGAAGGCAGCCAGGTGGCTGCTGGCGGTGGACTTTTCGGTGTCCGCGCGTGCAGGTTCGGACGGTGACTCGGGGCCACAAAGAAGCCTGGATGCGACCCCCGGCCAAACCGCAGAAGGGACGTCTGAAGTACAAACACGGCCCGGGCCGCGGCTTTTGGAATCCCGACTGCAAGCGATCGAACGCGTGGTATCGGAAGGAAGGGGCAGGCCGGCAAAGTTTGTTCCGATTCGCTTCAATTTCAGGAACAAGCTGACACGGGATGACCGCTTGTTGTTAGCATTTGACTCACTGGGGTTGTCCGAATTGCTCGGACGCGAAGTCAACTTGGGCAAAATCATCCATGGTGATGAGCACACGACGTTAAAGGTCAAGACCGAGGGCTTGTTGGACGAAGTTCGAAAACTGGCGCCGAAAATGGCTGAAGTGGCGACGAGCGCTTCGCCGCCAGATCTTGTCCTGAACCGGCACTGCAGCGAATGCGAGTTCCAGGACCGCTGTCGACAGAAGGCCCTTGAGAAAGACGACCTGAGCTTGTTAGCGAACATGACGGGAAAAGAGCGAAAGAAATTCCACAACAAGGGAATCTTCACCATCACCCAGCTCTCGTACACTTTTCGGCCCCGTCGGCGGCCGGATCGGATGCGCGACAAACGGGAGAAGTACCACCACTCCCTGAAGGCGCTCGCGATTCGGGAGAACAAAATCCACATCGTCGGCAATCCCGAATTGAAGATCGAGGGCACGCCGGTTTACCTGGACGTCGAAGGTCTGCCCGACCGCGATTTCTACTACCTCATCGGCGTACGGATCGGCAACGGCGAATCGGCCCTCCAGCACAGCCTGTGGGCGGACACCATCGAGAAGGAGGGGAAGATTTGGCGAGAATTCCTTGCCATCCTCGAAACTGTCGAGAAGCCGGTACTAATTCACTATGGAAGTTACGAGACGACTTTTTTGAGACGAATGCGTGAGCGTCACGTAGAACCGCTTCCAAATTCTGTCGCGACCACAACGATCGAAGCCGCGGTTAACCTGCTGTCTGTTGTATTCGCTCAAGTTTACTTCCCATGCCGCTCAAACAGCGTGAAGGAAATCGCCGGGCATCTTGGGTTTCGGTGGTCTGATTCCACCGCGACTGGGATCCGCACCATCGTCTGGAGACAAGAATGGGAAACCTCAAAAGCGCCTGCAGCAAAACAGGCGCTGCTTACTTACAACGCGGAGGATTGCCAAGCTCTCGAGACGTTAACGAACGCGCTTGTTAAACTAGGCCAAGGACCCCCTCACGCAGGAGACCTTCCCCTCAGCGAGATCGTTAACATAGCGAAGCTGAGGTGGGAACACCCCTATGGTTTTAAACGCAACACATTCGCCATTCCAGAACTGAACACCATTAACAATGCCGCGTACTGGGACTACCAACGCGAACGAGTCTATGTAAAAACAAATGTGAACTTGAAGCGCTCCTTGACTCGGCCCCAGAAGTCCAGAAAGGTTTTCTCCGCGAACAAAACCATCGAGTGTCCTCGGCCAGGGAATTGTCCGAAGTGCGCGTCGGTGAAGTTCTTTAAGCACGCGAAGTACACTAAGACCGTTTTCGATCTTAAATTCATGCGACACGGAATTAAGAGATGGATCACCCGTTACGCCTTCCATCGGTATCAATGTCAAGGCTGCCGAACCATTTTCCAGCCGAAAGAGACATGTTGGGGAAAAGGCAAGTTTGGCTCCGAGCTCACGGCCTATTCCCTTTACCTCAACATCGAGCTGCGGGTGCCGCAGTTGCATATTGCTAGCAAACTGAATCGGCTGTTCGGCTTTCATCTGGGTTCCACGAATATCGGCGACTTCAAAGCTGGCGCAGCGGAGAACTACAAGGGAACCTACGACACTCTTGTCAAGAGGCTGTGCAGTGGCCGATTGCTCCACGCCGATGAGACGAAAATTAACGTCAGGGACAAAGGCGGATTTGTGTGGGTGTTTGCGAACATGGAAGAAGTGGCCTACGTCTATAGCGAGACACGAGAGGGCGACCTGCTTCATACCATGCTGAAAGACTTCAAGGGCGTTCTGGTGTCTGACTTCTACGCTGCCTACGATTCAATCCACTGCCCTCAGCAAAAGTGCCTGGTCCACCTGATCCGGGACTTGAACGACGATGTCTTGAAGCACCCCTACGACAAGGAATTGAAACAGGTCGCACTGGCATTTACGGTCTTGCTCAAGCCAATGGTCGAAAGCATTGATCGGTACGGTTTGAAGAGCCGCTTTTTGAGGAAGCACTTGGTGGCTGTGGATCGATTTTATCGGCGGATTCCCGAATTGACCCTGCACAGCGAAACAGCGTTGAAGTTCAAGGAGCGGTTGGAGAAAAACCGAGACAAGCTCTTCACGTTCCTGAAGTTCGACGGGGTACCATGGAACAACAACAATGCTGAGCACGCCGTCAAACCCTTCGCTGCGCTTCGCCAGATCATTGGGGGAATCACCACC
The DNA here is from genome assembly GCA_003223215.1 of Acidobacteriota bacterium. Taxonomy (GTDB): domain Bacteria; phylum Acidobacteriota; class Terriglobia; order Acidiferrales; family UBA7541; genus Acidiferrum. Next base: position 12,433 of record QHYH01000215.1, on the reverse strand, counting down.
GAAAAGGGCATCCGCGACTACTTGGTTCTGTTGAGCCTTTGCGAAACCTGCAAATACATGGGTGTGGGCTTTCTGGATTTCCTCCGTTCCGGGGAAAAGGACATCCGCAGTTTCGCGGAGAGTCGGCGCGGGCGAAAGCTTGGCTGTGCCCGTTCCTTCGCCGTCAGGTCCACGCAAACAAGACTGACTGGCTTGATCCAGGAAGGTAGCTGAACATCAGCTCCAGGTTCGCTTCACAAAGGGGAGTTCTCCGCAAACTTTAGGTAGGGGAGAGCACAGATCCGGACACATCGCGTCTCGCCAATTTCTGGTGGCTGTACGGACGGGACTGCCGGTTGCCTACCGAACGAGTTGGGGGAAGACCTCATTGGTTCCCCTGTACCAAGTTCCTCATCTCCACCACGAGCTCGAATCCAACTATTACGACCACTCCTGTCAGACAATGTAAGGCTGCCTTTTTGGAGCAACTTTGGAGCAACCTAAGAAAGGCTTCAAACTGATAAACGCAACCGACGCAACGGCTTAGATTGAATTTACGCTTGCTTTGCAAGCAGGGGGTCAGGGGTTCGAATCCCCTCACGTCCACCAACTTGTTCTCTGATTGCAAAGCATTTACGAGATTCATCTCTGCTCCAACCTCTCAATTGTGAACCCCTAAAGTGAGACAGTTTCACGATGCACACTTTGCGAGATTGACCGCCCCGCTTTTTGATACGCAAAAACCCCCTTCCGAGAGGCCCTTCGATCTTTGCCCGGGGAAAAAGTGAAGGAGCACTGCATGAGTCGATGCTCGAGAATTGAGAATGGCATTTTTTGGCACTCAGTAGATGCTAATCCGAGGGTTGGCAGGCTGATCTCTTGGTTCTTCTAGGTCCCAAACAGACGTGTGATGCACACCTTTGTCTCAAGGAAGGGTTCAGTCTATAGGGTTTGTGTTGATGTGCGCCTGTCCCAGAAGTGTGCACGAAGGGGCGGTTTCCTTGTCATCCGCCCGGAATCGGTTGGTGGCGACATTGGAGCAACTTCCCAGATCGGGCCTGTCTCACCTGATTCCCGATTCCGGGACGGATTGCACTCGTCCGCAATCGCTGTTTACCAGGACCTAGCCAACAAATCGGCCTGCCATCAACCGTGCCGCGTTCAAGCTTAGGAAGGGCGCGCCGAAAAATATTCAGCCTGAGTCTTGTGTAAAGTTATCAAAGCTGATGTTGATCAGGGTTTAGGAATCTCGCGAATTTCCCACTCGCCTGCAGCCGAGATCTCCACTAGCTTGTTCAGCAAGAAATCGTCATCACTCGATTCCAAAATGTGGTCGATTATGGGTTGAATGCGGTCCCATTGTTCGTCGCGGGTCAGGCCGCTCTCGCGGAGGACGATGAGGCCCGGGTGCACTTCCACGTTCAGAAGACGGATGAAGTCGCGCGCGTTGGTTGTGACGACCGTAAAGTCGTGTTCTAAGGCGTAGTTCCAGATGTGCTCGTCCGGTTTCCCGGACAAACCAACATGGGCCACGGCCTCCGCGTACAAGCCCTTCTCACCCAGTTTGCGCACCAATGCCGGCGAAATGTGTTCGTCCAGCAATAACCGAGTCAACGGCGGTTACCGTGCTCTCTTTCGATTCGCAATCGCCTTTTCGGTCGCCCTGGTGCAGCACCGAATCGAGCGGCCAGCCGGGCGTATTGTAGGTCCTTCGCGTCGAGGGCGGGAAAGTCCTCCGCGATCTCTTCCTCCGGAACGTTCTTGCGAAACAAGGCGGCGACATGCTCCAACGGGATGCGCGTGCCGTGGAAGACGGGCTCCCCGCTGAGGACGTCCGGAGACGAGGTGATTCGTTCTTTGCCCCAACGATAGGCGGACACGTTCTTTTCCACGGTTTCGCGGAAACGCTTGCACTCAATCCATATCTTCATGTCTCCCGAGCGAAAGACGAGGTCCGGCCCATCGGACGTCCAATGTTTCGCGGTCTTGCTTCCATGCGCCAGGACCTTGGCGAGGGAGTCTTTGTCGTCCTTCGAGAGAGGGAAGGGGAATTCCGTCACAACGAGAAGATAGAGAACGTCTCCCTCGGAGAACCGGTAGCGCACCGCTTTGCCAGTTTTGACCTTGCGCGACGGGGTCACCGCTCTTTTTTCGAGTGCCGTTCGAACCGTGTCGGGCTCAATCTCGGCAATTGCCGCCGCTTCGTCAAGTGTAAAGAGTTCTGCCATGCCATTCTCCGATAATAAATATACCACCTCTGGTGGTATATTTGCAAGAAAGATAGTGATACAGGAAGTGGTGAGCGGCGCGCGAGGGCGAACGTGTGTTTCGAACCTATTCGGCGTAAGGTCTCGATAAGTGCCGATCTCGTCGAATTGACCGCCGGCTTCACAACGGATTTCAAGTCTACGAGAACGCTGTTTACCAGGAGCTACCCAATTGGGTGGCCTTTCTCTCCTATCCCAATCCGGTCCAAGAACGTATCCACTGAACCGTGCTCTGACGCCATGAGACGACAGGTTTTTCGGTCTAAAGACATCGCCATCTCAATGTCCTCGGGCATTCCGGCTAGGTCGGCAGCCATGCGATACCCAGTGATGTTTACTTCCATATGCTGCCGGATGTTATTTGGCAGGACAGGACCTCCGTACTCGTAGCCCGCACACAGGGCTGGAAGGCCACATGAGAGTGCCTCAAGTACTCCCCGACCCGCTGAGGCGACAATATCAAAATGGTGCAAGAAATTATGGATCGAATGGCAAGGTATATAGTTAATCAGGGTTAGATCGCGTCCGTATTGGTCACTTATTTTCCAAAATGCGTCACCGTCTCCCAACATCGTTAATTTAACATTGCAAAGCAAGAGCCGCTCCAAAATCCGCCACATTGTCGCCTCTTGTCTGTTCAAGCGCGTGTAGAAAAGGAGATTTCGCTGCGTTTTGCGGGTACCCCCGCAATCATTCGAAGGTTTGAAACGTTCGAGATCAACGCCATGATTGACCATTATTAGTTTACTGGGCGGGATCTGCGTAGATTGATATTCCAGTGCTGCTTCCGTCATACACAGAAACTGGTCACATCGATCCTGAACCGTTTGCGAATAAACAGCGGTTTTCTTGTGAATGACGCAGATTGTTGGGCACCCGGCAGGCAAAGACATCACAAGTTTGTCGGTTGGCTCATCTACTAAAATCAGATCGATGGGCCCAAGTGAGGCCGCCTCATCCATTTCAAGAACACGCGCGTATTTCTTAAGCGGCTCAGCCAATGGGAATGCACTCAGGCCCTCAACCAGCAGAGTCACACGGACACCCCGCCGGTAAGCGGCTGCAATGAGGTCATATATGAAGCTGTGTTGACCATAGGTCTGATAGCGCCCATGAAGTCCGAACTTACCTTGGTAAAGTGGATTGCTTTGAGCGGAAACTGCGTACAAGACATTCATTAGTGCCCCCCTAGCTAAGCTAGCTGCTCGTCTCTTACCGAAAGTACATGCTAGCACCGTAGGGAACCCACGCGTGCTTCTCTCACAGCAGCAACGATGTGCAAGTTCTATGCCTGGAACACTGCGCTGAAAACGCAAGTTTTAGAATAATGGGAAATATTCAAGCGAGTACGACAATAGACAGAATGTCCTGCCAAAGACGCATTTGCGCCCGGTTTGTCGTGCGGGAAACCGGTAAAGTTCCTCCCGGTACCTGTCGCGTGCGTTACAATCCTGCCGAGGCCGAGATACTCTGACTGGCCGCTCTGGCTCCAAGTGTTGGTCGTCGCGCCGCATGGACTTCTGCTTTCCGCCGCGTTTTGGCTGTGGTGGCCGAAGTCGGATAAGGACCGGAAGAAGTTTGGGATTGTAGTGTCTTATTTGCTCTTCTTCGTTGCAGTCATGCACCTCGTCTTTCACTTTTGAAAATAGTCATTGGCCCCATCAGGACCATCCGGGTCTCAGCGCCTGGTAAGTGGGGTTCCCGTCCATTTGACCGGCCAGCCTTCACGACGGATTTCAAGTCTACGAGAACGCTGTTTACCAGAGTTGAGCAACGACTGTGGGCAAATAATCTCCTGCGCAGAGAGGTGATATTCTCTGTCGGTGCATTCGTCCCAGTCATGACAGAACTCAACGTCAATCGTGATCCGACACTCCTCTCTGCGCAGCCGATGTCCCAACGCACGACGTCATCTCGCTGGAAAAGGGCGGGACTGGCTGGTGTTCTCAGCCTCTTCATCCCTGGAACAGGTCAGCTCTACAATCGCCAACCTCGTAAGGCGCTCTTGCTCGTGCTCCCGATTCCGGTTCTGGTCGTTTTTGCTGCAAAAACTCGGATCGTTTTCTCCTTCGTAACTATGGTGGCGTTCTTTGCCCTCCTTGTCGGGTGGAGACTGTTCATCGCTGGCGAGGCAGCCTACGGTGGTTGGACGACGAATAAACCGGAGTCCGCGCCCTCACGTCCGCGTCTGACTTATCCTCTGATTGCTGTTGTGCTAATCGTCGCGGCGCTCTATCCGTCGTACGATGACTTCAAGCGCTGGACTTCCTTCGCCGCCTTTAAGGTCCCGTCGGCGTCCATGTGTCCCACGATTTGCTCAGGTGAACGCATCGTCGCGGACCTGGGCGCTTACAGATCGAAGTCTCCCGAACGGGGCGACCTTGTCTTGCTGCAACACAAATCTTCTCCCGCGTTATTCATAAAGCGAGTTGTCGGCCTTCCTGGCGACACGGTGGGTCCCGGCCCCAACGGTACGATCCTTGTCAACGGGAAAATGCTCATATTTCCCGAGGTATGTGGCGCCCCTATTCAGCAAAAGTACGATCCCGCCGACTATTCGATGTTCAAGTCCGCAAGGGTCCCGGAGGGTACGTTCTTTTTGGTGGGAGATAGCCTCGGCAATAGTTTCGACAGCCGAATCCCCGAATTTGGGCCAGTTGTCTTGGGTGACGTGCGCGGAAAACCGATCTTCCTATACTGGTCGCCCTCCCGTTCTCGCATAGGCTGCCCGATTCGCTGATTCCCTCTCGCAGGGCGCATGGTTCGCAGTGGAACGTCGCCACAGATTTGGATTCCCTTATCAATCTGATTTGTGGCGTTCACGTCCATTTGACCGCCCAGGTCCGCGACCGATTCCATATCGACGCGAACGCTGTTTCCCAGGCACTGGCGGATCAATTGGAGCTAATTCCTAAATCCTTCTTAATTGGATTGGACCCGTAACAGAACCTGATCAGCCAACCGCTTTTCTATTAGGCGCTCCCCCGTGCAGTATTCCTTGGCGGCATAATGCTCGAAAGTCGCTATTCCCAACTTGCGGGCCCCACTGCGCTTTGAACTAAGGCTATGGCCGAGCGCGAGGACATATCCTCTAAGGATGTCCAGGGTTCTTGGATTAAGCTGCTGCCGAGAAGACAGATCTGCCCGTTCAAAGGTGATTGGCTCTTCTATCTGAACGGCCATAGCCGTCAGCATATCGATGAATTCCTCCGAGGCGAGGAAGTCATCGTCCACCATCCGACTGGCCAAAAGAGGCACGGCCAAATCTCGATGGCTCGATTCGAGAATTGCCTTTAAGAATGCATTTTCATACGTCGCTATTCTGGGCGAGCCATCGAACAGGCGCACGGCCTCCCGAAGAGACTCCTCCGTATCGAGGAACCTGATTATCTCCGCCGACTTGTCCATTTCTAGTGCTGTCTCCGTTTGTTGAACAAATTCCCCCGGACCGGGATCACTGGCATTCCAGCCCCTCAGAAGGTACTTGCTTTGGGCCTCCTCGAAGCGATCTACCGCCAGTCGTAATTGTTGGTGAGACCACTTGTCGTCACGAACGATTTTAATTTTCAGTTCAGTTGAAGTGACTGGAATGGGTTTGCTGACATCGCCTGTCGATACAACATTCGCCCCTCTCGCTTGAATCGTATAGTCTCCGAGGACCGTAATCGCAAAGCGATAGTTCAAGATGTACTGAAATTGGACAGGCTCAATCCTCAGTTTATAAACGCCGTCACAATCTCCGCAGGAGCTGCCTATACCGAAACCGATTCCTTCACCGACGCAAAGAGAACGAAGAATTGTGTCAGCACTCACTCTCCCTGTCTGGTGAGCCCGATCGATTACCTCCGTGCTAGGCACGATTGTGAGACTTGACGGCGATCCCCCTTCAACTTTTTGCGGGTTCTGAAGAAGTGAGTATTGACTTGGAATGCTGGACGAATAGTCTTCTTCAATTTCAATCACCTCGCCCAAGTGGAATAACTTCTGGCCGTTCCTTGTCGTCAGCACAAATGAGAGGCCTGGCGGATTGGTTCCTGTGGTAATTTTGTCCTCAATGTTCTGCGTTTGCTCTACGGGTGCTACGTGTAGCAAGACCCCGAACGATGCGGCGATCGTTAAGCAGCGCAAGAGCATACGCAGAGAGTATATCAGTATATCAACGCAGGTGACTGATGGCGGAGGGACCGAAGCGTTCGCGGACAAATGACCGATCGTGCCTTTTCAGTGCTGGCCATCAGCTGCAGTGCGCCTGTCCTCCGGAATTTCAATTCTCCGCGAACGCTGTATCTCAGGAGTTGACGGCCCTTAGCGACATCGGCTTGGACCTAGTCCGTCTTCCTATTAGAATTGTGGTGGGTTTTCATTTCCGATCTGCAATGACTCGATGAGACAGCCAGAATGAAAAGTCGCCCGATAAAAGAGAAAAGGCTGGATGGTTTGGAGAGCGATTTCGAACCTCTCCTTATCTCCTGCCTGAGAGAGTGTGCCGGAGGTCGCTGGGGTCTGTTCGGACAAAACGACGCATCGGAAGTCGCCAGATATTGTCAGTGGGATGAGGCAGAGCAGCTCAAAGAAATTGCTAATAAGATTCAAGAGTTACGGGCGGAGTTTGGTCAACCAAACGCACAGGTCGACCGCTTCCTGCATTACTGTTCAATTCGCGGCTCGAACGTTCCGGGCGAGCCCAAGCTAGCGAAAGCTTTGCTGGACGAAATCCTTAAAGAGAAGGCCAATCTGCCAGATAAAGCAGATAAAGCCACTTCCTGCTAACTGGCATTCGCGTCAATCTGATTGGCCCGCTTTCTCCACAGGTTCACTTGTCCGCAATCGCTGTTTACCAGGACTTAGTCCTACCCATGTCACAATAGTTCGTTCAGATTGCTTATCTCCAGAATAGATGACGCTGCGATGACTGCTAGCCTCAATCAGGCTTTTCACCGTGAAACAGTGCTTGGGTCTGGTGTCGGCGATGAAAGAGTTGTTCGCCAGCATGGCAGCCTTGGTGTGTATGCTGGGATTCGCGTTGAAGTTCGTTCCTTGGCTCGTGGCAAGGGAACAGTGTTCGCATGGAACGCAGGTGCAAACATTCCTGCAAGATTCGCAACCGCTGTGGCACAGGGAGTCCGAGACGCAATCAGCACGGGTGTTTTGGCTGGACTTGAGCTGACCGATGTTCTCGTTTCTGTCGAGGATGGAAGTTATCACGAAGAAGATTCCAGTGAAGCTGCATTTCGCGAGGTCACGCAGAGAGCGACGACGGCCGCACTTCGGCAGGCCCATCCCACCCTTTTGGAAGCCATTTCCGTATGTCGTTCTACTTTCCCGAAAGAATACGCGAGTGCGATCGAAGAGAGCCTTTCCTCAGAGGACGTTCGAATCGAATCTGCGCAATCTGAATCGCAGACTTCAGGATTCATGGTGACTGTCCCGACTTCTCGTGTCGACTCATTGCTCCAACAAATTTTAAGCGTCACCCACGGCCAAGCTAAATTCTTAATCGAAAGTGGTGGGTTCCGTCCCAGGCCAGAACCACCTGACATGGCGACCGTGTGGACTTCAGTTCCATAGGTCGGGCAGTCAACTGATTAGAACAAGGCATGACCTGTGCTGCTTACCGAAATACTCTCACTGCTGGCCCGTGAGCTTGAACTGCTTCTGAAGAAGCAGGGCGAGTTTGAGTTGGCTACCCGTAGACCGCTGCCGATGTGGAGACGACTTCTGCTCGTCGTTCCATACCCAGCCAAAGCCTGAAGGAAGTTACGGCCCTGGCCATCGTTCCATGGACTTAGACGCCGCCGAAGGAATGGTGATCCTTGACGTTGTCGCAGGGACGATTGCCCACGTTGAAGTCCTCTATCGCGAAGACGTCCGACAAAAGCTCATTGCGGCACTTCCGTGAAAGATGCGACGACATTTTCGCGCAGGTCCACATGTCCGGTTTGCGCTTAATCAGGCACCATGATGTAGAATTCTCCGAGCTGCAACCACGAGGATGCGGGCAAACAAATGCCAAGACAAGCTGACTTTGTATTGTTCTCGATATTACTGCTTGCTTCCTCCGCCTTAGCCCACGGTCAAGAGGGTCACCCCACTCCGGCAAACGGCCTTGCGAATCAGAAAACTCTGATTGTGGCAACGGAGACAAAGTCCGATTCGGTAGTTGCTGTGCCTCCGATAACGTCCGTGAGCGTCGACTTAAGGGCGGAAAAAAAGCTGAGCGCGAACGCTATTGACTTACCGGGCTGGATAGCCAAAGAGGCCGCTCTGAACGGGCTGCAATCGGCAGATGTGCTTCCCTGGCACGTTGTTGTGACCTACGACCAATTCGATGAAGATGGCGATAACGTGCACAGCGGTGTTTATGAAGAATATTGGGCAGGCGAAAAAAAGTACAAACGCATATACAAAAGCGATAACTTCAACCAAACCGACTATGCAACTGACAAGGGCCTGTTTCGTCAGGGAGACCAACAGTGGCCCGACGGCGCACAATCACAAGTTCGGTCAGAAGTAATTGCTCCATTCTATTACGCTGCGACGCTGCAGGGTTTCCATGGAAGAAATGTGGAGCGCACTTTCAGCGGTTACAAACTTCGGTGCGTATTTATTGAGAGAGATTCGGGAATTAGCGACCCCACCCAGTATTGCTTTGAACCTGACAGTTCAGTCCTTCGGTACACCCGTGGATTCGGTTGGTTCCAGACGGTCTACAATCGAATTGAGCCATTTCAGGGACGCAACATTGCACAAGAAGTCGATGTAACAGATGGTGGGAAGCCCTATCTGAAGTTGCGTCTCGAAGCCATCGAATTTCTATCTCATGTCGACGACGCGAGTTTCTTGCCACCGCGCGACGCGGTCGGTCCGCTCGGTGACCGTGTCTCAGGTGTGCATCTCGTGCCCATAAACATGTCGAGCATTCCTCAATGGCCAGCATCGTTGAGACAACAGCATTTTACGGTGAAAGTAGACATTGTCGTCGGGAAGGATGGGCATGTCATAAGCGCCCATGCAATTTCAGGCCCCCCTGAGGGATACAAGGCATGCGAGAATGCGGTGCGAAAATGGATTTTTAAGCCTTATCTCGTGCTCGATAAGCCAGTCGAGGTAGAACAAAAAGTGGAGTGCAGCGACAATTAGAAACGGCCAGAGGCACTTGGCCGGTTTCCGCGTTTACCAGGTTCTCATTTACAATCCCCTAGCGATCACCCACCCGCGAACGGGAACGGGAACCTTTCCGCGCCAGGGAACAGTCCGTGTATGGCCGGAGTCGATGACCTGCAGGCTTGAAAGGACCACAGCGTGCGCAAGCTACTCCTTGTTCTTCTCTTGATGGGCCAGTGTTGCTGGGCGCTCGAGCGCCAGCCCAACGCCGATTACCATGCCCGCCGCGAGGCGCTGGCGAAGAAAACCAATGGCAATGTCGTAGTGCTTTTCGCGCCCATGGAAGCCGAGGGTCCGAACGCGATCTTCGGATTCCACCAGGATGAGAATTTCTATTACCTGTCGGGCTGGCCCGACCCGGGGGCAGCGCTCCTGATCGCGCCGGCCGTCGAAGCGACGGCAGATACGCCGGCACGGCCTTACACCGAGATTTTCTTTCTTCCAGCGCACAACTACGTGGAGGAAAAATGGACGGGGCCCAAGCTGGGCCCGGAGAATCCGGGCGCGGCCAAGATCACGGGGTTTGACCGGGTCGAGGTGCTGGACAAGCTGCGCGACATCCTGGCCGGGTTTTTACCCAAGGGCCGTTTGACCGTCTATTCGGACATAGCCGAGGGCAGCGAGACTGCAGCGTCGACTGGCCCGCTGGAATGGCTGAAGAGAACGAACGCGTTTCCCGGCTTCGTGACCTTGCAGGACATCAAGCCCATGATCGCTTCGCTTCGCACCTACAAGGATGCGGGAGAAGTTCAGCTGATCCGCAAAGCGACGGACGCCTCGGTGGCCGCGCATTTCGCCGCCATGCGCGGGATGAAGCCGGGAATCACGGAGCGGGATATCTCGGCGCTGATGCAGTATGAGTTCGCCAAGCGAGGCTGTGAGCGTCCGGCTTACGCGCCGATCGTCGGCTCGGGGTACTACTCAACCGTCCTGCACTACTCGGAGGATTCAGCCACCATGAAGGCGGGCGATGTGGTGGTAATCGATGTGGGTGGGGAGTACTCGATGTATGCCACCGACATCACACGCACGCTGCCGGTCAGCGGCAAATTCAGCGCGCGGCAACGAGAAATCTATGACATTGTGCTGGGCGCGCAGCAGGCGGCGATCGCTGCTTTTCAGCCGGGTAAGTCGACCTTGAGGCGAGAGGGCGCGAACTCGCTGTACAAAGCTGCCTACGACTACATCAATTCGCACGGCAAGGACCTGCACGGCAAGCCGCTGGGGGACTATTTCATTCACGGCCTCAGCCACTACGTGGGATTGAATGTGCACGATGCAGGAGACTACTCCGTGCCGATCGGTCCGGGCATGGTGTTCACGATCGAGCCTGGCATCTACATTCCTGAAGAGAACCTGGGTGTGCGGATCGAAGACATGTTCTATGTCGATAAAGACGGTAAGCTGGTGAAGTTGACTGCGGCTCTGCCTTCTACGGCTGAAGAGGTAGAGAAACGGGTGACGGGACTTTAACTGGTCTTGGACGCGATGAGCGTAGCAACGGCGTGGAGTGCGGTCAGAAAACGATTGGATTTCCGGTTGCGATACTCGCCTCTCCGAGTTCGACCACATCATTCGTGAACTGGAGGATTAACGGGTCACTCGTCAAGCCTTGCAATCTCCGGGTCTCAGTCAACAGTTGCGGCATGTCACTAGCAGCGACCCAATCGCCAGAGTGACTGCCGCTAGAGACCACGCGTTCAAGAAGCAGCGGAAAGCTATTCGGAGAATGGTTTGCAAGAAACGCACGAACGTAGGCCACTGAAGCCGTGTTCCCAAGGCGTTTCTCAACCAAGTAGCCTGAGTGCGGACACGAGTCGCGGTACCCCTTGTCGTGCTTCAGCCATAACTTCAAGTTGGTGTCACGGTCGCCTTTGAGCGTCGGCTCACCCGCTTCATCGAACCCCAAAAGTCCAGGGAACGGATGGGGTCGTGCCTTGCCTTCCTGAATGCAATTGCAACGGACCGAAGCATCTAATCCCATTGTGAGGTTCTCGCCGTGGCTGGCAGACTATCCAACAAATTCTCAACGAAACACGAAGAACCCGCAACATCATGGATAGGTCGCCAAGCCGGAGAAGTTCCGGCTAGTACCCACATGGACGGTTTGTGGCGTTCGCGGAGAAGTGGTTTCGGGCCGATTCCACATGTACGTACGCGTACGCTGTTAACCAGGACTTTCGGATGAGGAAGTGATATCGTCCGGATTCGCCATTAAGCACGGATCGTTTAGTCGAGCTGCGCAATTTTCTGGCGATGGCCACATGTGCTGGAACGGTGGTTCTGTAGCAGGTAGCGGCTTGGACCCAGGCGGAGTCTAGCGAGAACCAATCAATAAAATCTTGACGCGGAGGCGGCGATGGAAGACCGGAATGTTCAGTCCCGACTCGATGCGATTGAAGTGCAAGCCATACGTTTGGCGCGGTGGCTCAAATTGGCGATTTATGGCTGGCTATTGACCGTGTTCGTACTACTGCTGTCCACGTGTACGAGGGGGACCAGAGCGGCTCAAGAATCGAATGCACAAAAGGATGTACTTCGAGTTCATCAATTGGTCGTCGTGGACGAGAAAGGCATCGACCGAATTGTGATTGGCCCAGTGCCGGACCCACAGATGATGGGCAAGCGAGTTAAACGTCGTGTCCCGGCTACCGGAATTCAATTGAATGACGAGAGTGGCAATGAGCGAGCGGGAATCGCTCTTTTGGACGACGGCTCGGCCGTGGTAGGTATCGATGACCAATCTGGTCGGGAACGGGCTCATTTGGTAATTAATTAGCGGGGGGCTGGACAAATTCCCTGGTTTGAGTTATGTTGAGCTGGATGATACTGCTCAGCGTAACTGCTCGTCATCGAATCGAAAAGCTCGAAAACGAAAATGAGAAGCTGCGTCGGAGAACGAAAAGCTTCGGCATGAAAAGGAACTCGTCGAGAAGGAAAAAGAGAAACTTCGGCAGGAGCGCGACCGGCTGAAGGACGAACTCGATCTCGCGCGACGGGCGGCGAAGCGTCAGGCTGCACCT
>QHYH01000214.1 GCA_003223215.1 Acidobacteriota bacterium | reverse complement strand
TCGCTGGTGGGTGTTGGTGTTCCTCTCGATCGGCTGGATCGTCTTCTACATAAACACCATTACTAAAGATTCTGCTGCTGTCTTGTCGCCTCCGTTGGTTCTGTGGTCGGGATTATCTGCCGTCACGTTCTTATTGCTGCTGGTTCTCTTCTGGAGGCACAATCAGTTCACGCACAAGCGCCGATACTCCCGGTGGGAACGCTCGTTCCTCTGCCAACGCTGTGGCACTTTAACGGAGCAGGATAGGCTTTCCACGAAGGTCGTGTAAGGCAGACGTCGCGGAGAGAATTTAGCGCTCCCGCCAGCACGCTCCGGACTTCTTGCTCTGAGAGCCCGGTAAAGTCGATTGAGGATTCCCCTCGTTGTCCGGACGGCTCTTTATCTTTGCGCTCATGGGTCTCCTCCGAGTTGCGGCCTCTCACGTGCCGCGCAGCGAAAAAAGAGATCCGCGAAAGTCCCCGAAAAGCCGCGGTCCGGACAGTGCGGAGGGCCAAGGCGCATCAAGCGCCGGCGCGATCAGGTCGACACCTTCGTGGGTCCGCACTGAGCCGCGATGCGCCCCGAAGAGAGAGCCAGGTCTTCCCGAAAGATGAAAATCCTTGCCCATCGTTGGGTAAATCTTAGGAGTACCATTACCTAGTGCGTTTGACTCTCTGACCGTGTGGTTGCGCAGTCCCGACAGGGGGTGCTCTACCCAACAAGGGAGTTTGGTAGCTCTCCCCGGTTATCACGCCTCAAAGTTCGCCTAGGCTAGCAATCCTCCTGATTCTGATTTGGTCGCATAGCGGGGGGATCATGCAGAGCCAGAAAACATTGGCCTTCCTACCGCTAACACGTTGAATATTGAGGACTTAGAAGCAACCATTGAGATTGCTAGAGTTCGCCGAGACATACTAGCGCTAGCCGATCCATCTCTGGATTTCTGGGATTGAAAGTGCGGCGCTTGTCATAGGACAAAGCTTCTTCCAACTAACCTCGTTCTTCTTATAGTTCGCTCTTTGCTTTGGTAACCTTTGGTACGCCTCTTGCCCACCAGGGCCTCCACCAGGCCAGGCTAGCGAGCGCGTCATGACAAGATTTTGTGTTCCAAGGTCTGCTCGCCTTGGAGGAAGGAGGCATGAAATGGATCATCGAAGGAAATTGCAGTCCGGTCAGGAGCGAGCCAGCCGCTTCTCGGTACATCCAAAGATTTTCGTTTTCTTTGACAAGAGCACCGGCACTAGACTCTTCGAAGTCACGGCCCGCGAAGACGGGCGTATGCCGCAGGAGCAGGCAGTCAGCCTGCTGGCCATGCACTGCGTGGCGCGACAACAGATGCCCAAAGATTTCGGCGTTATGGTCGCAACCGGTGAGGATCTAGTGGAAAACCTGGCGGGGCGAGCAATGGAGCTCATCCGCACTTGTTCCGCCCGCCCCGACCCCTCGAGCCCAGACTCCTCGTTGGCCCTGACCCAGCGCCAGAATGAAGTGCTTGCCTGCATCGCTCAAAATCTGTGCAATAAGGAGATCGCAGCAAAGCTGAACATTTCCGAACGCACGGTGAAGTTTCACGTCTCGGCGTTGCTGAAGAAGTATCATGTCTGCAGGCGCGTGGACCTGATCCTCGAAGCATTTAGACTCCCGGCAACAGTTCACAAGAGGGAAGCGTATAAGCAGTGTTTTTCTCGTGAGCCTTCGCGCAACACTAACGAAAACGACAGGCAGCACGTCATGATGCGAAATTGGCGCCGCTCGCGGGCAGCTATGGTAATGGATTCGATGCACCGACCTACAACCCCACTTTGATGGACAAGGATGGATTTTCGCCTCCTCTGGTGAGGGCTGGTGTTTCTCTCGATCGGCTGGATCGTCTTCTACCTAAACACCATTACTAAAAATTCTGCTGCTGTTTTGTCGCCTCCGTTGCTTCTTTTCTCGCGATTATCTGCCTTCACGTTGCAACTGTTGCTGGCTCTCTTCTGGAGGCACAATCAGGTCGGCGCAAAACGGCTTGACTGCATGTTCTCATTATGAGAACATGCGGGACGTGCGCATCATCAAGCGAGGTGCCCTCGTGCCGTTCTGGGAACGGCACCCGGACGCGAAAGCCAGCCTCGAATCCTGGTACGCGGTGGTTCGCAGGGCGAATTGGAAAACGCCTGCGGAAATGAAACAGGTGTACGGCAAAGCTGATCTGGTTGGACGAAGAACAGTATTCAACATCGCGGGCAACAAGTATCGTCTGGTCGCAAGGGTGAACTACCAGGCGCAACGAGTCTTCGTTCTTTATATCTTGACGCACGCGGAGTATGACCGAGGAGATTGGAAGCAATGAGCACGACCACAGTCGACCTTGACGAGAAGACATATGGGCAATTGCTACGCCGGACGCTGCCACACGTCATCCGGTCGGATGAGGAATGTGAACGGTTGACCAGCGAGCTTCTGCGTCTTGACGAACGCGAGGACACTTCCCGCGAAGAAAAGGAGTTGGCCGAACTCCTGACGGTACTGATTGAGGATTATGAGGAACGCCGCCATCCCATTCCGAAGGCCCGTCCGCGGCAGACACTTCACCATTTAATGGAGGCTCGCAATCTGATGCAGAAGGACCTCTGGAAAATCTTCGGATCGAAAGGAATTACGTCCGAGGTATTCAACGGCAAGCGCTCCATTAGCAAAACGCAAGCCAAAAAGCTGGCAGCATTCTTCCACGTCGGCGCCGACCTGTTCATCTAGCGAATTCCGGACAACGGGGAGCGTACTCCATGGCAGCTGACATCCATGACGGATCCTCTTACCGCGGCAGATACTACGACCCATCCGCAGGAAGGTTCATAAGCGAGGCGCCGAAAGCGCGGGTCGCTTTCGATGGTTCCGATGTGAGTTTTTTGCGCCTACGTCAGCGACAGCCAGGTGGTTTTCATGGACCCAATAGCAACAAGTTTCCAAGGTTCTGGAAAAAGACCAAGATCATTACATTTCGCGAATCCTCAACCTAGTGGCACCGCACCTCCTCGGGTAGGAGCACTTGGATAGTGATGATATTCAATCCCTGAAAGCATGTGTTGGCCCCGGATGCATTTGCGCACCAGTCCTTGACATCCTCCCCGCCGCAAGCGGCGAGGATTCCTACGGCCTCTCGGTTCGTTTTCCCGAGATGGCTTCGGTGGGTTCCTCCCACAACCGCCCTACTTCAGCGGAGGACCACGAAGAGGCTTTACTTTTGGGCTGCCCGCCCATAGGTCGTTTAGACGAGAGCATTTTATGTTGCCACATTCAAAAAGAACAAGAGGGCCTTATATCCCCGGCTTCAAAAGCCGAGGCTTGTCGGCCCTCAAGCGTAAGGCGCGAGGAAGCACCTCTTGACGGCGAGGACCGTTCGGAAATCATGTGCCAAAAGGAGATGGCCTGCTGGATACCGATTTGGCCTGCACAACCACGTATCCTATTTCCCGCCATTTCGAAGGAACAAACAGATTGCCCACATTCTGCGGGGCACTGTGACACTCCTCGACAGTCTCTTCTCCGATACAGCTATTCCCAAATAGGAACTGTTACTTCTGCCAGAACGAAATCTGTAAGAAATTGACAATAAATGACTTATGGTCTGGCTGTCTATTTCCATTGGTATCTCCACCCACCTGTCAAAACTAACAGTGGCGACTCCAGCAATACTCCAATATTTTCTGGCGCGAGCTTTGCAAGGTCAATTGCAGCCTTCGTTTCTCACTTGTTCGTTGACCAGACGTTTAAGTGAGTCGACGGGTGCAGACCTTTTGCGGGTGTCCTAGTCCACACTATTTCGTGCGCTTAAGCTATCAGGAGGTAGATGTATGAGGCTATTCATCAGAAACTTGGCGGTTGCGGTAGGAATGCTCGTGTCTGCTGGTGGGGTCTACGCTCAAAGGGACCTATTGGTACCAGCCGGGACACTCCTGCAATGCACTTTGAATGAACCAGATTTCTCTTCGGCCACCGCAACCGTGGGAGACCCGGTGCTGTGCCACCTGCGCACGCAGCAGGAGTTTGGCAAAATACTGTTTCCCCGAGGCAGTATGTTGGGCGGGCACCTGGAAGCGGAGAAAGAACCAGGGCACTTTATCGGGAAAGGTTATTTGAAGATTTCGTTCGACAGGGTGATTCTGCCGTACGGCGATTTGCCCGTGCCCGCGAAAGTGATTCAAGCGAAGGGATTTAAGGTGGACAAAAAGGGAGACATCGACGGGAAGGGACATGCGAAGCGAGACGTTGCTGAGTGGATGATCCCGGTGTTATGGCCGTGGAAAGTTGTTTCGTTGCCGAGGCGCGGTCCCCGGCCCACGTTGAAGGGCGAGGAATCGCTTGAGCTCCGCTTAATGGATGATATTTCCGTTCCGGCGACCGTGGCCTATGGGCCAATGAAGCCGGATCGGCCACCCTATGCGTCGTCGGCCCAGCCGAGCACTTTTACGGGGAGAAGTGCGAACATCGCCGAGCCGGCCTTCTTCAAGCAGATCGGTGGCGGAGAGAGTTTGGCAACCACCGCCGACTGGAAGCCGCCCATGCGTTGCACGATCCTGGTGCTGAAGTCGAACGAAACTTTGCAACTAAGCAAATATCGAAGAGATGGAAATGCGTTGGTGTTTGAGCAGTTGGATGGCACCAAAGGCGTAGTCGACATGGACTTAGTGGATTGGCGGAGGACGACTGCAAGGAATCAGATCATCTCGGCCGATTAGCCGATCGACAAGCCACTCGAAATCAGCAGACGCAATGCCGGCAGTCGCGGATGGCTCCTAAAACATGCTTCTGCCGAGGTCAGTTGCCGCAATAGATTGCAGATTGTCCTGGCCACACAAAGACGTAATCCTGGCTGTTGACGGTGAGGTAGTAGCGGATCGTTCCGACAGGGTGGCAGCCTTCGACTGAACAAAGGAGGGGATAACTGCGAAGGTCCCGGACCACAGATGAAACGGTCAGCGCAGTTTTGGGAGAGACGTTAAGAGTCTGCGAGGCGCCGTCCGCTGAAAACAAGTGATCATGGGAAAGAAAACCGCCGGTAAAGCATTGCATTTTCTCAGGCTCAACGGCATTTGTTGTGTTCTTGCGTTCACGCTTGTTGAGTTTCTTCCCATGAAGAATAACCGATGGAAGGGAGACTGCACGCCCATCAATACTGATTCCGCCATATCGCACAGACAGTGTCGAGTCCGAGCCGTTGACGATCGTCGTCGTGTAGTTGAGGTAAGTCCCCACTTCGTAGGCACTGACACGCTCGAATCCGATTCGGGAACTCATCTCGATTGGGCCGTACCTTAGTTTGTGGATGGAATGGCCGGTCAGCGGGTCTTCAATGGTCGAGGACATCGCGCCCGAGCGGGAATCCTCTCCCCACACAAACGCACTCACCACCTCGGTTTTGATTTCCTGGCCGACCGCACAGGGCGTAAACGCGAAAACCGCTAGCAGAACCGCGCAGCCGCGTCTCGTCATAGTCCTGTTCATGGACCGCGAGACGCTTTGCCCGCCGCTCTTAGTCATTTGTGTTCATTATCAAGCCTTCACACCGGGTTCGGCCAACTGGCAAAATGACCAGTACTTGCGGGATTTGTTTCTGCAATGCGAGAGGCCACCGAATTGAGCAAACCAGGTTCATCGAGTTGCTTCGGGTTGCAACCTAAGATGACTCCCTCCACGGCTGGCCCGACGCGCTCATCGGACACCGACTGGCCTGTGGGCGTTGAAATTCCTTCCTAAACAGTAGCAAGACGCGCCTGGTGTCTCTGGAGAAGCGTCCCAATGCTGTCAAAAGAAACAGTTTCTCTCGAGATCGCTCCGGTGGAAGAATTCTCCCGAAGGGATCGGTCTTGGAGTGATTTGGCTTTTCGGCCCCGGCACGAGATTGGCGCGCGCGAAGGCGTAGCGCCGCAGTAACGATTTTCTGACGCGCCGCGGTTAGCTGTAAGAGTTCCTACTAAACGGGGCACGTGCAGCTGCGGCGGGGGTTTCACCATGCGAATTGGTCGGTTTGCAACCCATGCTCTACTATCGGTCTTCTGCAGCCTGATTTTCGTGGTCTCCTCGCTCTTCAGTGCCAACGCGCAGCAATCGCTACCGGACAGTCCTAAACCGAAGATCGTCACGACACCACCGAAACAAGCGTCGGAGAGTAGCTGGCCGCGCACCTTCGCCAGTGATGCCGACGCCTTCACCATCTATCAGCCCCAGGTGGACAAGTGGGATGGAAACCTCGTTGACCTCTATTGCGCTGTCGAGCTGAAGGAAGCCAGAGAGACCGCTACCAAGTACGGCGTCGTTTGGATTCAGGCACGAACCGAGGTGGACAAGATCAATCGCTTGGTGACACTGGACCAGGCCAAGATCACCAAGGTGAAATTTCCGGTGGCTGCCGACAAGGAGCCCCAACTCACTGCACTTTTGGAGAGAAAGTTGCCCGGCGCCACGAGAACCATCTCGCTGGACCGACTGGAGGCAGCACTCGAAGCGGACAGCGATGTCGTCAAAGGCGTCGACGTAAAGAACGACGCGCCTAAGGTGATCATCGCGACAAAACCTTCCATGCTGGTGTTGATTGACGGCACACCTCAGATGGGTGATGTGCCCGGCACAAAACTTCAGAGCGTGATCAACACGAGATCCATCATTCTTTACGATAGCGACGAGCGGCTTTACTTCCTCCGCGTGCAGGAGAGGTGGCTTCAAGCCAAAGCGCTCGAAGGACCGTGGAAGTATGCCCAGAAACTATCTGACGCTATGAAAAGGGCCGAGGAAATTATCGTCAGCCAGAACAGTGCACAGAAGCCCGACGGAGGACAAACTTCACAGCAACCTTCCCTGAAACGAACCGAGAAGAAAGTGGAGCTCGCAGAGACTCCGGCAGTGTACGTTGTCTTCGAGCCGACGGAGATGATCGAGAGCAAAGGCGAGCCAACGTATAACCTCATCCCCGGCACTGGCCTTCAGTATGTGGTCAATACCAATGGCAATATTTTTCGGCTTGGTGACAACGAGTACTACCTCCTGATCTCGGGCCGCTGGTTCAAAAGCGGCACGCTCGACGGATCCTGGACATTCGTGACTGCGGCGGATATGCCTCCGGACTTCGGGAAGATTCCAGCGGATAATCCCAAAGGCACAGTGCTCGCGTCGGTTCCGGGAACACCGGAAGCAAAAGAGGCGTTGATCGCCAACTCCATTCCGCAAACGGCCACTATTACACGTTCAGAGGCAAAGCTCACGGTGCAGTATGACGGCGAAGCGACATTCCTGCCCATTCAAGGCACGGCCATGAGCTACGCCAACAACACGAGCGCTTCTGTCATCAAAGTGTCCGACAACAACTACTACGGCGTTGAAGCAGGAGTATGGTTCAAAGCATCGTCACCGGAAGGCCCGTGGCTCGTCGCCGACGCGGTGCCAGCACAGATCTACGACATCCCGCCCAGCTCTCCGCTCTACAACGTGACCTACGTGAAGGTGTACAACTCGACCCCCGATGTTGTGCACGTGGGTTACACGCCGGGATATTACGGCACTGTGGTTTCAGCCAACACAATGACGGTGGTTTACGGTACGGGTTGGTATTACCCGCCATATATTAGTCCGATCGCTTGGTACGGCTGGCCCTATACGTATGGTGTGGGAGCAGGTTTCACCTACAGCGAGGATACCGGATGGAGCGTCGGCTTCGGTTACGGATATGGCTACTATCCTTGGCACTACCCATGGTGGGGCCCAATGGCGTATTACGGATGCTGTTGGTATCCATATTACGGATGGGGCGCATGGGGTGGCGCTGCCGTCGCCAACGTGTACGGGGTCTGGGGCAACACAGCTTATTCGCGTACGGGCGCAGCCTGGGCGAATCCTTACACCGGGAACTACGGCGCTGCGACGAGCGGCGCCTATCACAATACACAAACAGGCAGGAGCACGATCGCTGGCAGGGGTTACAACACCAATATCTACACGGGGAACACTTACGGATACCGCGGTGGCGCCACCTACAACCCGAACACTGGTATCGTCGCAGGCGGTGGAGCTGGATATGTGGGCAACATTTACACCGGGCAGGGCACGGCTGGGCGCGGCGGGTTCATTTACAACACCAACACGAACGCAGGTATTGCTGCGGGTAAGAACAACATCTATGCAGGCAAAGACGGCACGGTGTACCGTTACAACAGAGATAGCGGTAGTTGGTCGACCAACAGCGGCAACGGCTGGCAATCCATCGATAGGCCAGAACCAAGGCTGCAAACCCAACAGCAAATGCGCAGCAAAGGCGCTCAGCGTAATCAAAACTTTAACTCGATGCGCAGCTTCGGTGGCGCTCCCATGCGTGGAGGCGGTCGGCGGCGTTGAACCTCTTCGCCCTCACCCAAAAGGTCTTCCACCACGGAAAAGCGGTAACGAAGGTCACGTACCGTTGCCCTTTTTCATGTGATGATTTTTGGGATTTCACCTTAAACACCATGCAACATTTCCGAGGCTTTCCGAGGCAGTGATTGGGGTGATTTCGCAAGGAAGGGATCTCTGTCAGCTCGGCTGCGTGCAAGCCTTCGACAGCCAAACGCATTTTGTCGACCAGGCGTTTCTTCTCCAGCCAATGGAAAGAGATATCAATCAAGTATCGCCAGAGAAATTTGGATGCAGGTCCGGCCAACGGCCCATTGGACTCGAAGATAGGACGGCCTCTTGGATTTTGGGGTCTTCGCCAGTTTTTTCGCTTGCTTCAGCGCGGTTTTATAGAGCTCAGCGATTTTCTCAATTTGCCGAAGCTTCTGCTCCGTCTTGTTGGTGATTTTTTCTTCGGTGAGCTCTTCATCATCGAACCGAACAATTTCCTTGGTGGAGCGCACGCCCTTGCGCAAGCCTTCGCCGACGACGATGATTTCCCTAATGACGATGGGCGAGCGCGTGAGGGCCTTCATGACCACGAGTTGCCCGCGGTCGATGCGCTTGGCGATGACCTGCCTCGCCCTCGCGGGTGAGCAGCAGCACTGAGCCCATCTCCCCGAGGTAGATGCGCACCGCATCGTGTGATTTGGGGTCAACAGCGAAGCTGGCTAAGGTCAAGGCCCGCTTCGGCGGCGAGTTCCTCTTTCCAGTCGGATTCGGGACCCTCCGTGAGATTTGCAGCGGCACCCGCCGCGGTGGGAAGGTCCTCGTCGATCTCAATGCCCTGGCGCTCTAAGGTGGACAGGACATCGTCAATTTCCTGCGAAATGTGGTGAGCGGAATCAAGACTCGTTGTCTTTCCGGTGGGCAGCGGTGCCGGGCTTCGTTTTCGGCGTGTGGGTGTGCTGGTAATCAGTCAGTTCTGCGTCCGTGACGGCGAAGCGAATGAAGCGAGGTTGGCCGGTTTCCGTGGCGAATTCCCGGCGAAGCCGCAGGGAACAGATGTCCGGCGCATCCTGATAGCGCACGCGATGCGCCAGGAAAGCGTCGTTCGCAATGGTCACAAAATAGCTGGAGGATTCGCCGCCGGAACCGCGGACGGTGAAAGCATATTCGCGGACGGCTCCCCTAGTTTCAAACCCAACGTATTGTAGGACAACCTCATTGCTCACAGAGCCTCACTATTCCAAAAGGGAACAGTCGCAAGTGCGACCTTAGGAGCCTCTTAAATGGAGCGAGAGGTTTCGAAAGAGCGACAAACGCGGCCCATCCATGATGGCACGCTTATCTGTTTCAGTATACAACTATCACCAGAACCGGGGATCGATCTCCCGGCGGCAATTAGCTTTCCATCTGGGCTTGCAGAAATTCCCCAGGCAAACGAACCATCCTGGGGCCGGATGTTGCCGCTATGCGTTCCACGCCAGGTCGACGAACCCGCGCTCTCTTCCCGAACGACTCGCCATTCATTGAAACTCTCTCGATTTGAATCCCAAGTGCCCGTTCCAGTTGGAAAAACTCCGTCCGCTGCTCTCTCACGAAGAGAGTCGAAGCAACACCACGCGCACCGGCTCGCCCCGTACGGCCAACACGATGAATGAAGTGTTCGGCTACCTCAGGAAGGTCATAGTTAATGACGTGTGCGATGTCCTGCACGTGAATGCCGCGGGCCGCCACATCCGTTGCGATCAGCACGCGGTACTGCCCCCGCTGAAATCCGGTTAGCGCTGCAATTCGCTGGGATTGCGATCGGTCTCCGTGGATCATCGCCGCATGGATTCCCAGGCGGTTCAGGCTCTTAGCAATCCGCTCGGTCCCGCGCTTGGTCCGGCAAAAGACCAGGCAACGGCCGGTCTCTTTATCGAGCAGATTCTGCAGCATTTCCGGCTTGCCGTTTTCGGCCACTTCGAATGCCTGGAGCCGCACATTCTCCGATGGTTTCAACGTAGAACCGAATGCCAGACGCACAGGGCTTCTCGTGTAGTCGCTCACCAGTCGGGATACCGCTCCCTCCATAGTTGCGGAAAAACAGAGAGTCTGTCGTTCTTTAGGCAGTACGGACGCAATCCGTCGTATCGCAGGTAGAAATCCCATGTCCAGCATGCGATCCGCTTCATCCAACACGAGCGTCTTGACGCCACGGAGAGATATCAATCTGCGGTCAAGATAGTCCTCCAGCCGACCGGGAGTCGCCACCACCAGCCGGGCTCCGTTGTGAATAGTGTCCAGTTGTCGGCCCTCGGGTAACCCACCAACCACTAGGGCCGCTGGTGGGGCCTGTTTTCCTTGTAGTGCGTTGGCTTGTGCGACTACTTGCATCGCGAGTTCCCGCGTGGGAACGAGCACGAGAGCGGTGATGCCCGGCGCGTTCTGCCCAAACAGCTTTTCGATCACCGGAACGAGAAATGCCAGCGTCTTGCCGGTTCCTGTCTGGGCCGTAGCGATCACGTCCTTACCCGCCAGTGCTTGCGGGATTGCCGCCGCTTGCACCGGCGTTGGCACTGAAAATCGTGCTGCCTTGAGTCGTTCCTTCAAAGAAGGAGATATTGAGAGTTCTGAAAAACTTTGCATTTTGCTTTCTTGCCGGCGAAGATTGTCGCAACAGCACACGAACATGCGGCTGAGCGCGGCAATCTAGATTGCCGGTCTTAATTCTTGAATTACGCTGAAAACGACGGAGGGAAACGATGGGCGGGTATTCTCAGATTAGCTCTTCAAACCAGAGGGACCGCACAACCAACCGATGCATTAAGCGCAGTAAGAGTCTAGCACACAATCGCGATCTTCGCTCAATTAGACTCCGAGCGGTCTATCCCCGAGCGGTCTGCGCTAGCTGATCGATTCCATTGAACGCCTAAGGTGTCCAGCAATAACCCCTGAGGACATCCAGAGGTGGGCCCAGATGTTTGAGAGGCCTTCATCGGAGGAGATGGCGCTGTTAGAGCCCGTCCTTGCAACAGCCCTCGGGCGCATCGACTGCGGGCTCATCTTTCAACGCGCGCCAGAACTCCCAACCCTACCACCCAGCCGAGTCAAATCTCAGTTGTGGAAGCTTCACAAACCCCGCCTGCCCCCATTCAGGCTTTTCCCTGATCAGCAATGACAGCATATCTCCTATGGAATCCTCCATTTGCTGTCATTAATGTCTCGACGTGTCCAGGGTTGTCTCCTGCGAAGAGAACGCCACTCCCAAAAGCGAGGAGGTCGCGTGAAGCTTCATAAAGTTCGATTGCGTTTGCTTCTAGCGCTCAGTCTGCTCAGTACCTTGGCTCTGGTAATCGGCCACAGGTCCGTCATGGCCGTAAACGGGTTTAGCAACAACCAGGAGTTGACACTGCCGCTCACCGCGCCGATCGCCAATTCTGGAGCCTCGTTCACCGTGCGCGGACTCGAGCCTAGCGTCCGCGTCGATGCACAAGGCACCGTGTATGTCTCGAGCATCCGCGGCGTGCCCGGGGGCGTCGACCTCCATCGCTACAACGCCGCGGTGGACGGCGCGCCCGGTTCAGGCGGCACCTACCCCTTCAAGTACGAAGGCCAGCCCGACAACTGTGGCATCCTCAATATGTCGCAAGGCGGCTGCGCTAATAACAACCTTGACCCTTTGGGCGTTGGATTGGGCGGCGGCGACGTGGACATTGCTGTGAACCAGCCGACGAGCGGAACGCCGAATCTAGCCCTGGTGAGCCTGACGATCGCGCCGGGCGTCACCGGGACGCATTCGATCAAACGGGGCGACAGCTTCAGCACGCCGAATCCGGCTGTTGCGCTGATGCCGGGCGACGACCGCCAGTGGATCGATGGCACCGACGCTCAAACGGTGTATTTGAACTACCATGACGTGGCAACCTTTAACATCGAAGTGCAGCGCTCGAATGACGGTGGACGGACCTACGTTGATGGCTTTGGCGAGGCGATCGACCCGCAGACGTTCCCCGCTGTGGGCGGTGTACCGGCGACGAACAGTGCCAACACCGCCGGACAGATCAAGGTGGATCGCAGCAGTTGCGCGAGCCGCGGCAACCTGTACCAGATCTTCGTGGCCCCGGACAATGTAACGGAGAACCTCGCGGCGGGAGCCCTCCGTAGCATCTACGTCGGCGTCTCGACCGACGTCAAGCTGGGTCTGCCTGCTTTCACCTTCACCGACACCAAGGTCTTCAGTGGTCCGGCGGGCGCTCAGAATCAAGGCGCCAACAACCTTTTCCCGGCTCTTGCCACGGATGACTTTGGGTTCGTCTACGCCGTCTGGTCGGATAACTCCAACATCTTTTACTCCTTCTCGACCAATCAGGGCACGACCTGGTCGAACCCAATGAATGTGAGCTTCCCGGTGAATGGGGGCAATGCCAACGTCTTCCCGTGGATCGCGGCCGACGCCAATGGTCACGTTGGGATCGTTTGGTTCGGCGATGATCGGACCGGCAATTCCAACGACCGCAGCATTCTGGAGCCAGGACACCCGGCCACGCAGGGAGCGGCATGCAATAGCGGCACAACTTGCATGCAGAACTGGGCGCAATGGAACGTATATTACGCCGAGAGCGTCAACGGTCACGATGCCCCGCCATCTTTTGTGCAGAGTGTGATCAGCGATCACGTTATCCATCGCGGCACGATTTCAACGGGAGGCCT
>QHYH01000213.1 GCA_003223215.1 Acidobacteriota bacterium | reverse complement strand
AATAGGAGTTGGAACGCAATCGTTGGGACAATGAAGAAATCTGCAGAAACCAAGTCCTTGGCGTGATTCTTGAGAAAGGTTCGCCACGACTGGGAGGGAGGTTTCCGGTGCCGGACCATGTACTTGGCGACTGTTGCCTGCGACACCTGAATACCGAGTTTCAGGAGTTCCCCATGAATGCGAGGAGCGCCCCAGCGAGGGTTGGCGAGACTCATGTGCCGGATGAGATTCCGAACTTCCGGAGATACCGTCGGGCGACCTTCGCCACACCGACTCTTCCATCTCCAATAGAGGCGAAATCCCTGGCGATGCCAGGCGATAACCGTCTCCGGTTTGACAAGGAGCAACGCCGATCGCCAATCGTTCCACAACCGCGAGAGCCAAACCCACAGGACTCGATCAGCCCAACCGAGACGGAGCTTATGACCGCGGTTCGAACGTTGCAAGACCAGAAGCTGATGTCGGAGAGCAAGAATCTCTGCTTGCAGAAAGGCACGAGCCCGGAAACAATCTCGCAGAGACAAAAGTAGAGTCAGCATGACCCGGGAAGGTTACCGGTTGTGGTTCGGTAAATGCAACGATTTCAATCTGCACGGAGTTTTTAGCAGGTATGATTCGGCAGGGGTAGCCGAAAATGAAGGTATTCGCAATCATCATGTTGACCCTGGCGGGTGCTGTCGTCCAAAAACAGGACACGCGTCTGGAAAATATCCATGGCAAGACCGTTCTGGTTTTTACGCCGCATCCTGACGATGATGTCTTTGGTGCTGGTGGGACAATCGCCCTACTCAACCGCAATCTCAACAAGATCTACATCGTGATCTACACAAATGACGACAAAGGCTCGTACGATCCCAAGATGACATCCCAGGAGCTGGCCCGAATCAGAAAGGCCGAGGAAGAAGTGTCCGAGGGCCTACTTGGCACACCGAAAGAAAACATCATATGGATGGGATATGACGACGGCATGCTGGAATATGCGCCACAGCCGAAGCTCGTTGAGGAGGCCACAGCCATTATCCGGCGCATACGCCCCGATGTACTACTCAGTGTGGATCCCGGGGAATGGTATGAGCGATGGCACAAAACGGACCATCGCATGGCGGCTTTTAATACTATCGATGCGGTCCGTGCGGCGGAGTTCTGGCTGTATTTTCCGAATCAGCGCCTGCAGCAAGGCCTGCAGCCGTACAGAGTTCCCGAAACGTATTTCTTCTACCCTTCGCCGCAAGAAGCCAATTATTACGTAAACATCGATGCGGTGGCCGAACTCAAATTCGATGCGGCCGCTAGACAAGTCAGCCAGTTCGAGCCGGCGGTCAGCCAGTATCGGTCCGATTGGGAGCCTGCCGATCTGGCCAAAGCCAAAGCCGACATGCGACGGCAGCAGCCTCGAAAGGACGGCCATTACGTAGAAGCCTTCCGCTACGCCACCAGTTTTGTTCAGTACTGATCATCTCTCGCGCGGAATCCGCAGTAACGGAGACACACCAACTCTCCGTGTCACGGTTTGCTTCGTTCCACGGCATCGTGCAGTTTCTTGGATAATTTCTCAATACGCTTGAGCCGTTCATTCAAATTGCTGGAAAGCAAGCCGCGACTAATGGCCTCAACGTCAGCAGGTATCGTCTGCGACAGGTTGGCCAATTCCTCTGCATCTCTTTTGAGCTCTCGCAAGTCGGGCCTATCGCTTAGGTGAGTTGCATTGTGCTGTTCCGGGGGCTCGGCCCACCGTTTTCTATCATGACCGTTTCCCACTGGACCGTGATATTGCGGCCATGCGACGGAGCAGACCAAAAGGACAAAAGTTGAGAGGCGAATCGTGTTCATGACGATACTCCCATGCAGGACCGCATTCTAACTCTGCCTGGTAGACCTTCCTACAACTTTCGAGCACCTTAACACGAGCACCCGAGCACCTCGAGCACCTTAACAAGCACCTTACAATAACCCTCTTGACAGGGGGCTTGTGGTGGGGTATTAGAGCTCTCATTCCAACCATTCACCCCTCACCTCACAACGCCAAGGGGGCAATATGAAGGCACTGTCAGTTGCTAGCCGGGCTCTGAAGTTGGCTTTCGCTTCGGTTGTAATCACCCATGCTTCTGCCCTAATCGCCCAAGTTGACCGCGGCAGTATTGTGGGCACAGTGAGCGATGCCAGTGGCGCAAACGTGGAAGGGGCAAAGGTAGCTATAAAGAATTTGGCTACAGATCAGTTAGTTGAGGTCACAACGGATAGCTCCGGGGCATATGCAGCCAACGTGTTGCGCATTGGCGCGTACTCAGTGACCGTGGAAAAACAAGGTTTTAAGAAGGCCGTTGAGCCGAATGTCGGCGTAGGCGTCAACCAAGTGGTACGGGTGAATCTAACTCTGCAGGTGGGTTCCACGACCGAATCAGTAGAGGTAACCGCAACGGCCCCCTTACTGCAGACCGAGACCTCGTCCCTAGGAACGATAGAAACGGAGAGGCGGATTTCTGACCTGCCGTTAAACGGCCGCAACTTCATTCAACTTGCCTATCTGGGGCCAGGCGCTAATAGCGGCCAGACCGGCTCCAACGTGTCCGGCGGCGTCTTTGAGAATGAAAGGGCGAATGAAGCGCTGTCTGTAAATGGGCTGCGGGTTTCGAACAATAACTTTCTGCTGAACGGCGTGGATAACAATGAATTCGGCCTCGGAGGTGTTGTCGTGCTTCCGCCGCCCGACGCGATTCAGGAATTTCGCACCGAAGAAAACTCCATGAGCGCGGAATTTGGTCGCGGCGGCGCTGCGGTGAACGTGGTAGTGAAGTCCGGGACCAATCAGATTCACGGTGGCGCATTCGAGTTCATCCGCAACGAAAAATTGGACGCGAGAAATTATTTCTCTTTCGCACCCACGCCAAAACCAGCTTTTAAGAGAAATCAGTTTGGTGCTTTCCTCGGGAGTCCGATAAAAAAAGACAAGACATTCATTTTCGGCGATTACCAGGGGACCAGGGTGCGGGAGGGCCTACCCTACATATCCACCGTGCCGAACGCCGCGGAGCGTGCCGGGGATTTTAGCGACCGGTTGACAGGGCAATCGTTTTCGCCTTGTCCCGCTCCCGGTCCAGGCGAGTCGTTCGACACAGGCACTATTTTTGACCCGTTTAGCACTCGCAACTATACGTGCGTTAATCCGGATCCGAAAACCGGGCAGCCCGTAAGCGTTCAGCTCCGCGATCCGATCAGCTACAACAGCCAACTGAACGTGATCCCGCCTACAATCATCGATGCGACGGGTTCGAATATTGCCAATTTGTACCCAATGCCTAACGGTCCGGGCTTGTTCAACAACTATTTCTCCAGTCCAAGTCGGATGAACGATCAGGATTCGTTCGACATTCGGCTCGACCATCATTTCCGCGAACCGGATCAAATCTTCGCGGGGTACAGCTTCGATGATATCCGTAGCTTCAGGCCAGGACCGTTAGGGGACCTGGGCGGAGCAAGTTGCTGTCCAAGTCGCGACAAGACGCGAGCTCAGCACATTAGCCTTGGATGGACTCACACTTTTTCAGGGCGCCTGCTCAACGACGCTCATGGCGGGTTCTTCCGCTACACGGTGAATGCTTTGCCACTGCTTTTCGGCAAAAACCTGTCTCAGCAGGTGGGAATTCCCAACGCAAATCGTGGCGACGTGAACTCTTCGGGATTGTCTTTTATCGATGTCGCCAGCTTTACTTCTCTCGGCGACTCGCTCTGGACGCCCGAACATGCTTTCGAAAACATTTTTCAAGTGGCGGACACTGTGACCTGGGTCCGGAACAAGCATTCTTTCAAGTTCGGCATTGATTTCCGCCGGCAGCAGCGGAACTTTTTTCAGCTTACGGCGTCTCGCGGACAATTCAGTTTTCCCGGCGGATATACCGCGGACCTGACCACCTCGACCGGCGGCAACGGACTGGCTGACTTGTTGCTAGGAATCCCAAATTCGTCCGGCCAAGATTTCCTGACCGGGCTGTATCCGACACGCTATTGGGACCTCGCGGAGTTCGCACAGGATGATTTTCACGTTTTGCCGAACCTTACTTTGAACATTGGCTTGCGGTATGAGGTGACTTCGCCCGCCAACGGACGCGTTGGTAACTTCGATCTCGACCGCGCTGTTGTGGTGAATTCCTATGGACCGAATGCGGTGCCTCACGCCGGCGTTCAGTTCGATAAGAGCGACTGGGCCCCTCGCATCGGTTTAGCCTGGTCGTTGCAGAAGAAGACCGTTGTCCACAGCGCCTTCGGCATCTTCTATTCAAGCGAGGGTAACATCTTCGATGACTTAGGCCTGAACCCGCCGCAACTGGCGTTTGCATCGCGCACCTTCAATGTGGGCCAGGTGCCCTCCGCGAGCCAATTTATATCCGCCGGTTTTTCGCCGACGATTCCGTTCGCTGATCCGAGCCACCCCATTGGGGTCGTGCGAACCACTGGACCTGTGCGTCGCATGCCGCGGATCCTCGAGTGGAACTTGGGCATTCAACACGAATTTTCGCAGAACTGGGTGGCGCAAATTGGATATGTCGGCACGCGTGCGTACCACTTGTGGAACCATGAGGTCAGCGACCTGAACCAGCCTCTTCAGCCGTTGGACTCCAACTTCTCTGATGCCACAGGTAATTTTGGTCGGCCATATTTCAACGTCTTGCCGGACCTGAGCAACATATTGCCATTGGATTTTCCACAACTTCAGATGACCTACAACGCTTTCCAGGCTTCGCTGAACAAACGCCTGTCAAACGGCTTTAACTTCCTGGCCTCGTACACGCTGGCTCACAATCTGGGCAACGCGGATGGCAACGTGGGCGCCGCAATCCAGGATGCTCACCATCCAGAAAGAGAGTATGGCCCGGTCCTGCCGGATCTTCGGCACCGTTTCGTCGTGAGCTATATCTACGAGCTACCGGTTGGCCGAGGCCGACATTTCGTAAGTAATCTCAGCAGTGTTGCCGAGGGGATTATCGGCGGATGGCAGATCGGTGGAATAACGAGTGCGCAGAGCGGCGAGGCATTCACGGCCGGCATGTCCGGTGATCTTAGCAACACCGGAAGTGGGAGTTATCGGCCGGACCAGATCGGCAATCCTTACGAGTTTTCTACTGGGACGGCCCAACAGGCGAGTCTGGGTTGCGATAATCCCGGCCACCAAACGCTGGCGTGTTGGTATAACCAGGCCGTATTCGTTGTGCCGTCTTTGGCCCCCGGACAACAGGTCGCGCACGTGTTCGGCAACTCGCGGATTGGAAACCTGCGCGGCCCGAAGCTTGTCAGCGTGGATTTTGTTCTGCAAAAGAGCTTCAACCTGCGTGAAACTCACCAGATCGAGTTCCGCTCCGAGTTCTTCAACATGCTGAACCACCCCAATTTCGGCCTGCCTGGCAACACTGTGGATCAGCCAGGAGGAGCGAGCATCACCAGTACCGCGACGGACAACCGGCAGATCGAGTTCGCCTTGAAATACAAGTTCTAGCCCGACCCGTTTCGTTCTTCCGTCTCCGTTAGGTCACAAGGGTGCCTTTTCTTTTGTCGAAGCAGAGTCGTATGCAGGCTTTGCGAGCACGAATTGCCTGATCGCCCTTCGGTTTCGCACCATTTGGTCGCGATGGTTTCTCGACAATTTCCGATAGAGATCCAATTCCCGCTCAGCCAAAGTCAATTGATTCAGGTCCCGATAGATCTGCCCAAGCTTGTAGTGCGCCATTTCGGAGTTGGGATCCAATCGAATTGCCTCGAGAAAACTGGCGACGGCCTTTTCGCTTTGTTGGCGCTCGGCATAGACTGCTCCTAATTCAAGGTGGGCAACAGCCATCCGGGGGTTCAAGCGGACTACCTTCCCGAGCAGAGATTGTGCCAAGTCGAGACCGTCCGATTGACCCGAAGCCACGTTCTGACGAAAAAGCGCCGATGCATAGCAGAACACAGCCTGGGGATTCTCAGGAAAGCGTCCCGCTAAATGCCGCAGCCGAGGCTGTATCTTTTCCCATGCAGCTACGATTACAAAAGTGGGCAACGCATTCCAGGCGAGAAAGGCGTCAGGAGAGGTGGGATCAGTCTCCAGGGCGTCCATAAACGTGTCTGCGGCATCGCCATATTGGCGGAGGGCGAATTGAGCCAACCCCTCGCCGACATGCAGGCGCGCAGATGCAGGAAATTTCTGTGAGGCTACGCGAAACACCTCGAGTGCCGGACCAAATGTCAGATGCACAAGGTATTCCGCCGCGAGGTCAAAATAATATTGTTCGTTCCCGGGATCGAGATCCACGGCGCTTTGGTAATGACGCACGGCTTGCACATAGCGGCCTGCGTCTTCTTCGAGTGATGCCTGGAGGTCGTAGAGCTCGGCATTCGGTTGTTGATCGACTGTGTGTTCAAGCAACTCAATGGCTGCCTGCGATTTACCTTCCTCCTTGTAGGCCAAGGCTAAGTTATAGGCTGCGAGATGACTCGTGGGTTGCAGCTGCAGCGTTTGCTGAAAATGCGAAATCGCTTCCGAGTAGGTGCCACTCGATGCAAGCATTACGCCGAGCGCTAAGTGTTGTTCCGGAGAAAGACCTGCCGGCGGAGGAGGCAGTTGCCTCCATGAAGGGTCGCGCATCGCGAGAGTACTGCGCACCAAGGCAAGGTAAATCTCGAACGATTGCGGAGTAAGGTCGTATGCGCGTCGATAATCACGACTTGCGGCAGGTTGGTCGGCAAGTTGTTCGGCTATTTCTGCGGAGAGGACATAGAACTTCGCACGGGTTGCACTGTCTTGGGGAGGGGCTACCCTTGCTAGCACTTTCTGAGCCTCACCCGCTTTTTTGAGCTCGGTCAGGCTTCGAGCCAACTCATAGCCAGTCTGGAAGTCCCCGGGTTGGCTGCCCCACGCCTTTTCAAGGTATGGGAGAGCGTCTGCAGATTTTCGACTTTCCGCCAAAATGGTACCGAGACCTACTAACGCTGTGAAATTGTGCGGCTCCTCCGAAAGAGCCTGACGAAATGTTTTCGCAGCGTCATCACTGCGCCCCAGCCGCCAAAGCAGTGCGGCAAGATTGTTGTAGCCCATCGCCGCATGAGGCAGCAGGCGAATGACTTTCCTGAAACTGGCCTCGGCCTCCGCCGAACGACCGAGCTTCGCAGTTACGAGCCCTCGAAGGTTGTTCAGAGAGGGATTGTCCGGTTCACGGGCCAATGCGGTATCTATTTCTGCGAGCGCCGCGTCAGGTTGTCCGGCTTGCAATAATTGGAAGGCTCGGTCATACGCGGAAGATGTATTGGCAGGATTTCCCTGACTTTTCAGTAGCGCACACGGAACAGTTACGACGAGGAAAGCCAGAACAATCGGTCGAAAATAGCACGACAAAACAGCTTCAAAACTTTTCCTGACCAACAATACCCTTTCCCTCTTGGATCACAACCAAGCGATTGGCAGGCACGTGTTCCAAGATTTCCTGCCTGTCGCCTAACCATTTAATCGTTACGCGAGTCGCTTCGCGCGCGCGGCCGAGGCCGAAGTGTAATCGGAAGTCGCTCTGCGAGCAGAAACTGCCACCGCTGCGCACCTCCTGAATTTGCCGGCGGCCCTCGGCTTCGACAATCACACGGGATCCTATTGCGGCGCGGTTGGCACGCGTTCCCACAAGTCTAACAAGCAGCCATGAGTTCGGCGAAGGCGACTGATTCCGAAGCAACGTAGGGAAGTCATTCAGATTGTTGATAACCACATCGATTTGCCCTGTACGAAAAATGTCGCCAAAAGCCGCTCCCCGGCTACAACGCGGAGACACCAAGCCAGGTCCGCCACGCGCAGAGATGTCCTGGAAGCGGCCGTTTCCCAAATTGCGGTACAAAATTTTCTTGCCTTCCTCTTCTTTCGGCTTGCCGTGCCGTCCGCCCAGCCCCGGAGGGTAAATCGCGCCCGTGACGATGAAAACATCGAGCTGACCGTCGTTATCAAAGTCGAAAAAAGCAGTGCCCCACTTCACGGAAGAAGTCTGTCCACTTAGGCCGGCTTGGAATGTGCGATCCGAAAAGAATCCATTCCCCTGGTTGTGGTACAAGGACGTGGTTTGATCTGAGTAGTTCGTTTTTATGATATCGAGAAGACCATCGCCGTCATAGTCCCCAGTATCCACACCCATTCCGCCCTGCGAGCCCCCATTTTCGTCAACGGCCACTCCAGCGAGCAGGCCAACCTCGGTGAATGTCCCGTTACGATTATTTTTGAAAAGCAGGCTCGGGGTCGAATCGTTCGCAACGTAAATATCGGGCCAACCATCGTTGTCATAGTCGGCAACGCAAGGCGTAAAACCATACGCGGCATCGGAGTTTGCGATACCAGTTGCTTTGGACACATCTGCGAAAGTTCCGTCGCCATTATTGTGATAGAGAATGTTCTTTGATCCTTGCAATCCTGCGGGCCCGTGTAACACGGGCGATTGCACCCCGACCAGGGACGGATCCGAATCGTACAGCGCGAGGCCGGATTCGTCGGCAACGTAGTTGCTGACGAAGAGATCGAGATGGCCGTCGCGGTCGTAATCGAGGAAAGCCGCCCCGGAGTTCCAGTGGTCCTCAAGTTGGAGCAGCCTGGATTCGCGGGTGACGTCGGTGAAGGTGCCATCTCCGTTATTGCGGTACAACACGTTTTTGCCGTAATAGGTGACGAATAAGTCCAGGAAGCCATCGTTGTTGTAATCCCCGACGCATACTCCCTGGCCCCAGCCGGAGCGCGCGAGATTGGCTTTGGCGGTCACGTCCGTGAATGTTCCGTCGTGATTGTTCCTATAGAGGTGATTTGTTGGCTCTTCTCCTTTGGGGAACCGAGCTAGCCCCGAGCCATTCACGACAAATATGTCCAGCCATCCATCATTGTCATAATCGAATAGAGCAATTCCGCCACCGGTTGTGGAGAGAAGAAAGTCTTTGCTTTCGTGTCCCGCGATCACAGTCCTCGCGGTCAACCCAGCCTGAAGGGCAACGTCAACATAGTTTGGGAAGTACTCGTCCTCGCTGCCAGTCTTTGCGGGTAAGAGAAGAGGGAAGGGCGGCAAAGAGCAAAGCCCGAGCCGGAAAAGCATCTGGAGGGTCTGCCGGCGGTTCACGGGCCAGATTTTAGCATGGCTCGTGGCAACGGTGGTTGATACCGGGTTTGTTGGTTTGTTGGGTTTGTTCTGAACATTAAGCAGCGCATGTAACTCAGCGGACGGCTTTCAAAAACGTCAGCAGGTCCGCCATTTGACTAACACTGATCTGCTTCTCGAGGCCTTCGGGCATCATGGAAACCTTGCTGACGCGCATGCTTTTGATGTCTTGGCGAGCAATGACCGTCGCCCTTCCCTGCTCCTGCCGCAGGGTAATCGTTGCGGCAGTCTGCGCGCTCATAATTCCATTCGCGATGTCTCCGGATGCCAGCTCCACGACATAGGTTTCAAAGCCGTGTTCGATTGACTTGCTGGGCAGAATGATGTCTTCCAAAAGCTCCGATGCGGGATGATTGCGAACTGTTCCGAGGTTGGGACCGACGGCCACGCCGACGCCGTCGAGAGCGTGACATCTCGAGCAGACGCGCGTGAAGGTTTCTTTGCCGCGCGCTACGTCGCCAGCCATGTTTAATGCCGGCTGATATTCCTTCAAGACTTGCTCGCGTTGCGCCGAGCTCTGCTCGAAAAGCGACCTTGCCAACTGTCGGACAGCAGGATCGGAGTCCATGAAAAGGCGGGGCTTGTACGGTTCGAGCTGCCAGGTTTGCACGTCTCCGTTCTTCACGGCCTCCAGCAGAAGACGAACACGATCGGAACCTCCGCTCAGGAGGGTGTTAGTAGCCTCCGCTCGAACGGTAGCGCTCATGCCATTCCACTTCGCCAGCAACAATCCGCCTACTTTGGAACCTCTGACGGAGCTAAGCGCCTTCACGGCGGCGATCTGAACGGCGTCGGGCTCCTGGGGGTCCAGCAGGCTTTCCAGTAAGTGTGCCTCGCGATCGGATTTTGCGAGCGCCAAGAGCTCCAATGCGTCAGCTCGTACAGTGGCCTCGGCTTTGCGATCTGCGGCTATGACTTCAGCGCGCTTCAGCGCTTCTGAGGCAGCGGAGTCGTCCGGAAGTCCGAGCGCCGCCAGGAGATGAACCGCGGCATGACCGACTGGCCCCGGCCGGCGCTCGAACATTCGCAGAAAGGTATCGCGATCTGCCTTTAGCGCTGCTTTGGCATCAGCACCATTCGCGCGAACGCCCTCAGCCATGCCGTCGAGCGTGGCCCCGCCCCACCAATTGGAATTGCGTTGGGAGCTGTTCGCCACGGTTGCGAGAAGTCGCCGCATTTGTTTCGTGTCGGCTTTCATGCCGATCACAGAGCCGACTTGATGAAAGAAATCGCGACGTCCCTTCGTCTCGCTGTTGGCAAAGCGAGAAACCGCCAGCTCGAAGTACGGCAGCGCACGACGCGGAGGTGCGGTAAGTGCAGCCACCTGCATCCACGGGTCTTCCACGCCGTCTGCGAGAAGCTTGTTCTGAGCGGCTGCTGCATCCGGGGAGTCAATCAATCCCAGCGTGCAAAGGAGCTGGAACCGCACCTTGGCATCCGGGTCGCCGGCCATCTGCGTGAGCTTCCGAGCCAGCACGGGAGACTTCGCCAAGTAGGGTTCGGCCAGGCGAATTGCGTTTTCGCGGACACCCGCTACGGGATCGTCGAGCGCCTTTGTTACTAGACTGGGCTCAAGTTTTCCCAAGCCATCGAGTGTCCACAATGCGTGCACGCGCCCCAGCGGTGACGTGCTTTCCTGGAAAAGTCGAACTAGCAATGGAACGGCATCGGTGCGATGGCGCTCTACTAGCAAACGCTGAGCCGTCCGGCGCCACCAGATGTTTGGGCTAGCCAGTTTTTGGACAAGCTCCGCGTCTGACCCTTGGCCGAGTCGAATGTCTTTGGCGAAGGCTAGGGGCGACTTTGAATCGGGAACAATCCGGTAGATTCGACCGCGATCTTGTCCGTTATAGAGGTATCCGGCATGATAGGTGTCCGCGGCCATCCACTCCGGATGCTCAATGGTGTTGCGGTAATAATCGATGAGGTACAGCGCCCCATCCGGCCCGATGTACATATTGACTGGCCTGAACCACGCATCTGTCGAGGCAATGAACTCGGCGTTCTGTTCCAGGCGGCGCGCGAGGTAAGTTGCGCCCGCATCTGACCAGACATCGCAATGCACCATGTTGTGCGCAGACTCAGCAACGCAGGCCACGCGATCAAATGAAGCCGGGAACGTGCCGCCCATGGATGGCAGTGTGATACTGCACGAAGAAGTGAGCGTTCCGACGTCTGTCAGGATTTCGAATCGCGGATTTCGCGTGATCGGAAAAACTTTGTTGTTCTCATCCGTGGAAACATCCTGCTGAACGTTTGACACCAAGAGAGCGGGATTTCTCTGCAAGTAGCGAGCGGCGATAACATCGTGGCGTCCATTGCTGTCGTTGGTGACGGTGAAATGGCGTCCCCATTCATCAAAGGCCTGCCCATATTGCGACCAAGCGGATAAGAACTCCAGCTCATGTGTTTCTGGCCTGAATCGTACGCTGCGCGGCGCCATTTTTAACCGCGGCCCTTGCCCATCCGCGAAGCGAATGTCGCTTCCCCGGTCTCCAAATGGGTCCTGGAATACCACGGTGTGAATCGGTCCTTGGTGGTTTAGGTAGATCCAATTATCCGGACCGTAAAGCGGACCGTTCACCATGTGCTGCGGGTTTGTGAACGCGAAACCGGCAAGGACTTTTTCACGGACGTCAGCCTTGCCGGTTCCGGTTGTATCCTTGAAAAACCACACGTCGGGAGCTGCGGTCACAAGGACGCCGCCCTTCCAGCACATCACGCCATTTGGCATGACGATTTGATCAGCAAAGACCGTGCGACGATCGGGAATTCCATCGCCGTTCGTATCCTCAAGGAGCACGATGCGGCCTATCGGCCTGGTATCGAGCGGATAACCGGTATCCTCGGCGACGTAGATGCGCCCATCTTCGTCCCAATCCATCGCGACGGGGCTCTTGATCAGCGGCTCCGCGGCAAAGGGCTCAATACGAAAGCCCTTGTCAATTCGAATCGTCCGGAGAGCTTCTCTCTGGCTATAGGGGGGACCAGCTTGGGTGCGAAATCGCACAAAAAGACCGCCGACCATCATGCCAACTATCAACAGCGAAAGGGCACCGATAAGCCAGACGCGTCTGCGGGATAATGAGTTTACAAGAAGTGGCATTGTGTCGTGTTGGAAGCCTCGCGATGAGTATCCGGCGTGGGCAGAAGTCTACGCTCACATCTTGATATGTCAAGTACGACGACCCCCAACACCCCCAACCCCCAAAAACGCACAAAGTAAAAATTGCGCTCACAGAGCGTGTCTTGCGCAGATTTTGTGATTGTCCCTACCAAAAACCTCGTCGGGCAACCACCAGAAGTTATTCGTACTGCATGCCCGTCACCTTTCGGAACAATTCGAAGGGCAAGCGTCCTGCCACAAAAAACTAAAGTTCGCATAGCAAACGGGCACACGGCTCGTTCTGCATTCCCACACGAGCGTTTGCAGGCCAGTCTTCGATCAGGCAGCTTTGCGCGAGTAAAGGTGATGCAGGCCGCCGACTTTCGGAATCTCGATCACCTGACCGAGCGAAGGAAGCTCGACCGGTCGGCTGACGGGCGCATCTTTTTCGAGCGACAGATGCGTACGGCATCTTTCGTAGTATTCGAAATAATCCTTCAGAATCCGGCGCAACCCGGCCTCATGGAAAACAATGACGTGATCCAGGCATTCGCGACGGATGGAGCCCACCAGTCGTTCCGCAAAGGGATTTTGCCACGGCGATCGCGGCGCAGCCAGGACTTCCCGAATGCCCATCGATTTCGCCGTCTCACAGAATTTCTCACCGTACACGCGGTCGCGGTCGCGCAGCAAGTAACGCGGAGCGTTGTCCCAGGGGAATGCTTCCAAAAGTTGACGGGCTGTCCATTCTGCTGTGGGGTTAGCGGTCACCGCGAAATGAATCGGACGTCTGCGGTCCTGATCGAGAATCACAAAGACGAATAGGAGTTGGAACGCAATCGTTGGGACAATGAAGAAATCTGCAGAAACCAAGTCCTTGGCGTGATTCTTGAGAAAGGTTCGCCACGACTGGGAGGGAGGTTTCCGGTGCCGGACCATGTACTTGGCGACTGTTGCCTGCGACACCTGAATACCGAGTTTCA
>QHYH01000086.1:21223-145263 GCA_003223215.1 Acidobacteriota bacterium | reverse complement strand
CCGCGTGGAATGAGAATCCGCGACCTTTCGTCTGGACGGCCAAACTCGAGGATATCTTGAAGAAGATTGAGCGCGCCCGGGCGAAATTGGAGTCGATAAAACCGGGCAGCACCGAGCCCCGGCGCCGCCGGAAAGGAGAAGAATAGTCTGGCTAGTTATTCCTGGGACAGTACACTAGGACTGCCCGTGGTGACTAACTTCCGCCCACACCCCAAACCGCCGCCAGCTCCCTGGCGCTACCGCGGTTCCCGTCTGGAATCGCCGCCGAGGTGCACCTTGACGTGGTCCCGGATCCGCCGCCCGGCGGTACCTGAGCTTCACGAGGCTGGGTCAACCCGTCATCAGTCACAAGGTATGTTTTTTTCCGTGTGTTATGATTCTGTTTCGCTGCACGAAAGCGAGCGCTCGATGACGGCACGCATTCTCGATGGACTCAAAATCCGCGACGAAATCTTTGCCGAACTGAAAGACGAAGTTCGCCTGCTTGCCGCTGCGGGCGTTCGGCCGGGCCTCGCTGCCGTCCTCGTCGGCGAAAACCCCGCCTCGCAACTCTACGTGAAAAGCAAGATCGCCGCTTGCGAACAGCTTGGCCTCTCGAGCGGCCTCCTTACACCCCCGGAAAGCGCCACCACGCGGGAGCTTCTTGCTGTTGTGGACGACTTGAATCACGACAATAACGTGGACGGTATCCTCGTGCAGCTGCCTCTTCCGCCGCAGGTGGACACCAAACGCATCCTCGAAGCCGTCGATCCCTCGAAAGACGTGGACGGCTTCCATCCGGTCAACCTCGGCCGCCTCGCCAGCGGGCGTCCCGGGCTGGTTGCCTGTACTCCGGCGGGCTGCATGGAGATTCTCCGGCGCGGCAATGTTCCGATGGAAGGCGCGAATGCCGTTGTTCTCGGCCGCAGCGACATCGTCGGCAAGCCCCTGGCCCTCCTCCTCATGCACGCCAACGCTACCGTCACGATCTGCCATTCCAAAACGCGGGATCTCCCGGAGGTGGTGCGCCGAGGGGACATCGTCGTGGCCGCCATGGGCAAACCTGCTTTCGTCGAGGCCGACTGGATCAAGCCCGGCGCCGCGGTCATCGACGTAGGCACCAACACCATCAAGGACCCCACCGAAGCCGAGCGTCTGCTCCGCAATTTCCCGGCGCGTCTGGAAAAATTCCGCGCCAAAGGCTCTGTCCTCGTCGGCGACGTTCATCCCGCTGCCGTCAACACTGCCGGCGCGCTCACGCCGGTTCCCGGCGGCGTCGGCCCCATGACTATCACCATGCTTATGAGCAACACCGTCAAGGCTGCGCGTCTCCGCCGCGCTTCACCGGCGGTTTCCACGTCGCAATCCACGGCATCGGCCCGGTGATTGAAAAAAATGTTGCGACTTGGATTGACCGGCGGCATCGCCAGCGGCAAGAGCGCGGTCGCGGCGATGCTGCGCGAACTAGGTTTCTCGGTTCTTGACGCCGACGCGCTCGCCCACAAACTCATTGAGCCCGGTCAGCCGGCCTACGAACAAGTCCTTCGCGAATTTGGCCCATCGATCACCGACGGTCAAGCCCGCGTGGACCGCGTCAAGCTTGGAGCTCTCGTCTTCGCGGACCGCGCGAAACTCGCTCGCTTGAACGCCATTGTCCACCCGCGCGTCGCCGACGCGGTATCCCGCCAGTTTGACGAATGGCGACGCCAGGGGACGCGTGACGCCGCGTTCGTTGAAGCGGCGCTCGTCGTCGAGGCCGGCCTGCACAAACATCTTGACGGACTGGTGGTTGCGTGGTGCCGCCCCGAGCAGCAGCTGGAACGCCTGGCT
Organism: Acidobacteriota bacterium; assembly: GCA_003223215.1. Lineage (GTDB taxonomy): Bacteria > Acidobacteriota > Terriglobia > Acidiferrales > UBA7541 > Acidiferrum. Next base: position 143,454 of record QHYH01000086.1, on the reverse strand, counting down.
GGACGTGGCATGAGAGAAGACGAAGCCCGCCGCCGCATCGCCGCGCAAATGCCGGTGGAAGAGAAGTTGCGTTATGCCACGGAGAAAATCGACTGCTCCGGCACCCTCGATGAAACCCGTCAGCAGGTGGAAGCATTGGCCGCCAAGCTTCACCGCAGCAAGGCGGCGCAGTGAACTACGGTCGCAATTGTGCCTATACTAGAGGCATCGCGTGCACAGGAAGGGACATAACCGATGAACTTAGGGAACACATCGAATCGCGCGCGCATCTTTCTTGCCGCGCTGGTGCTGATCCTGGGTGCCTTCTGGGCCGGCGCTCGTTTTGGCCCCCACGGGCCGTCCAAAGTGGAAGCCGTGCCGCTTCGCAGCTCCGGTCTATCTCAGGTGGCCGCGCGCGACTCGGGATTGACCGAAGACGAGTCCATCAATGTGCGCATTTACCGCCAGGCCTCGCCGGCGGTGGCCAATATCCTCACCAAAGCGACCGAGTACGACTTCTTCATGGACCCGGTGCCGGTCGAGGGTGCGGGCTCGGGTTTCATCATCGATCCGCGCGGCTACATTCTCACCAACTACCACGTCGTCGAAGGAGCGCAGTCCATCGAAGTGGTTCTCGGAGATCAATCTCGGCACGCGGCCAAATACATTGGCGCCGACCAGCGCAATGACGTTGCGCTCATCAAGATCGACCCTAAAGGGAAGCAACTCGCCGCCTTGAAGCTTGGGGACTCCAACGCGCTTCAGGTTGGACAGAAGGTTCTGGCGATCGGAAATCCGTTTGGTTTCCAGTCCACGCTTACTACGGGCGTGATCAGCGCGCTCGGTCGCACGGTGCAAACCAGCCAGACGGCATTCATTGACGAAGCCATCCAGACCGACGCGGCGATCAATCGCGGCAATTCCGGCGGCCCGCTGATCGACACACACGGCGATGTAATTGGCATCAACACGGCGATTTACACGCCGAGCGGCACTACGGCAGGTATCGGGTTCGCCATTCCTATCAACACCGCGAAGAATATCGCCAACGATCTCATCACTTCCGGCCGCGTGCATCGCGCCTACTTGGGCGTAGTAACGTTTGGGCTTGGGGGCGGTCTGGCGGAGGCGCTGGATCTGCCCGTGCAAGAAGGCCTGCTGGTAGAAACGGTGGAAAAGGGTGGGCCTGCCGACGCGGCCGGCATCCATGGTGGCGATCGTCTTGTCCAGGCCGGCCTGCAAAAATTTTATATCGGCGGTGACGTCATGGTGGCGATCGACGGCCAGAAGGTCGCGAACCAGTTTGACCTCAACGTGATCCTCAACCACCACCGCCCGGGCGAAACCGTTAACGTCACGGTGTATCGCGGCGGGAAGAAAATGGAAGTTCCCCTCAAGCTCGGCGAGCGCGACGCCAAGTGAACATTCACCCTTGCGGCGGAATCGAACGCCGTCTTACTCCGGTGAGTCCTTCCGACACTTGCGAAATTCCTGAGCGGTTTTGTCAAAGCATCTTTGGTCACTACACTTAGTTAGCGTTTGGCCAAGTGTCGGTACAGGCGAAAGCCATAAATCAAGAGATTGATGAAGCACACCAGCACGCCGGAGGTGAGGACCAGCGCGGGCGGAAGGTTGGGGTATACGATCGCGTCCAGATAATGCAGCACGAACGGACCTTGGTAAGGTAAGAGGCCAGCGCGCGCTTCGAAGAAATTCTCCGCAAGGGTAAGCGGACACGGCCAAGGCCCGAGTTCCGCGACGATGCCGTAGACGACCGAGACGATATGTAACGCGGCAAGCCCAGCGCGCGCTCGCGTTGCCAACGCACCAGACATGACCCACACAATGAACGCCAGGTGGGCGAGCAAGATCGCATCGGCCAGGGCTTGGTCCATAAACCAAGCGCTATCTTAGTCCGGGCGGGGGCCACGGCGGGGCGGCATTCCTCCAGGAGAAACGCGCTGGTCTAAAAGCCCGCGTCAACCAATTTCGGAAAATCGCAGGAAGGGCACGGGACTGGGCCTAATTAGCGATTGAATTCGGCGCGAAATTTCTCGCGGCTGTCGGCGCTTAACCGAAACCAGCCTTCGGCGATATCGCGGACACGTTCGAGTTCGCGCTGCATTTCAGCGTGTTTCGCGTCCATCAGGTCCGCATTGGCGTCCGCCGGGACGTAAATCGGCCTCGCAAATAAAATCACGGTGCGCGCAAACGGCATGGGCAGCAGAAAGTGATCCCAAGTCTTGGTAAACGTTTTTCCGCGGTCGACGCCGATGTGAAACACCATGATCGGGCAACCGGTTTTCCGCGCCAGCATCACTGGCCCGGGCTTGGCCACGTAGCGCGGCCCGCGCGGCCCATCGATGGTAAACGCGCAATCGGCGCTTTCTTCGAGCCGCTTGGCCATCACCGCAAGCCCGCGCAAGCCGCCCCGAGATGAACTCCCCTGCGCGGTGCCAAATCCGAGCCACTCGATAACCTTGCGTGTCCATCGTCCGTCAAACGCTGTGGTGTTCATCACGACCACCCCGTGATGCCGATGCCACCACACAATCGGGAGAATGATGCGGTGCCAGAACGCCCAGATAATGCGCTTGCCGGAAGCGTGGACTTTTTCCGCATGCTGCCAGCCAAGCACTTCGTACCGCAGCGTCGGTCCGAGCGTTCGAATGACGCTGTAGACGGCAGCGGCAATAAAAGGTATCTGGATACGCCTCGTCCAAGGCAAGGGTGGTAGCCTTGTGTCATAATGCAAATTGACCGGCTCGTGCTCCAGCTGCTTCGCGGTATCCAGGATCGTGTCGGGCTGTGGCATGTCGTTTTGCCTGGCGATGCTGTCATTCTGTAAAGGGGCGCCGGCAGTCCCCGCCGACGTATAGTATAGGCGAGAGCCCCGCCTTTGTGCCGGGAGTGCAAACCGAGTGTCGTTTGGCTTCATCCCAATGAATTCAAGACGCCGTGCCCTCTGGCTTTTTTCGAGCGTGACGGCGTTGGCTAGCATGGCGGTTCTGACCGCGTTGACGGCGCGTTCCGACGAGCCAGCTTCCGATTCGGTCGGAACCATCGACGGGGCGGCCGTCGCTGTCACCGGCCCCATGCGCGTCGAAGTTGTGGGCGGCTTTCCGCGAACCGTCCTGCGCAGCGGGAGCGACGTGCTGATCAAATCCGGGACCGCGCGGCTTGATCTCACCGGAGGCGGGTCGATCAGCATTTGCGGGCCGGCGCATTTTTCGGTTTTGAAAGCCGGAAATCTGGTCACCGTTGCTCTGGACTCAGGCACGATTCACCTCGCCATCGAGCAAGGACCCGCGGTGACCATTTACACTCCGCTGCTTCAGATTCAACCGATTGCGATTGGCGGTGGCCCGCAAGATGCACTGGTTGGTTTTGACGCCACTGGCGCCATGTGCGTGCGCGCTTATCGCGGCGCGGTGCGGCTGGAGCAACAGCTCACCGGTCAAAATATTGTCGTTCCGCAATCGGCCGATGTTCTGCTCGTCAACGGACAATTGGACGGGCTTCGAGCGGGCGGTGAGCGGTGCTCGTGCGATCCTCAGCTCACAAAATACTCTCGACCGCCGCGACTAGAACTCGTTCCTCCGACCCAGACTAGCGAGGACGCGAACTCGAGACCGTTGGGATCTGGTGACGTCATTTCTCCTTTGCCATTGGATAAACCAGCCGAAAAGGAAGCACCGGTCTATCAGTTTTTCATCCCGCCGCTGATTTACAACGCCAACGCCGAAGTCCAGCCGGAAGTGGATACAAGCAAGATCGTAGTGGTGCGGCGCGTGCGCGTGCGGCCTACGCTCATTTTTCAGGGCCGCGTAGAAGGAGAATTGCCGGTTTCCTCGGCGCCTGTTTCTGCGGCTCCGACCTCGCCCGCACCGGCGCGGCCGGCCCCGGCGAAGCCCATCAAGCCAGCAGCGCAAGCCAATAATGCAACTTCCATGGTTGATCGCGTGGTTCATTTCGTGCGCAAACTCTGGTCGCGAGGGGTTGGCGAACTCTCGAGATAGGGTTAGGGCCGGGGAGTAAAACCGCAGGAATGCTCACATGCCTTCGTAGTTGGGACCGCCGCCGCCCTCGGGGACAACCCAGTCGATGATTTGATAAGGATCGGCGATGTCGCAGGTTTTGCAGTGCACGCAATTCGAAGCGTTGATTTTCAGCTTTGGCGGGCCCGCCGATTCTTTCACCATTTCATAGACTGCCGCCGGGCAGAAATACTGACAGGGATTGCCGTACTCGACGACGCATTTTGTGGAACAAATGTTGGTGTCGGCAACGTGAAGATGGCAGGGCTGATCCTCTTCGTGGCGGGTTCCGGAGTGGTAGACGTCGGTGAGCCGATCGAAAGTGAGCTTGCCGTCACCCTTGAAGCGTTCGGGCGCAAGCCGGCCGTTGATTTTTTTGTAGGCTTCGTGGCCTGGATGCGCCCGCATGGGATCGCTCAGGCCGCGGCCGCCGGTGATTTGCTGAAACGCGGCGTGAAAAAACCCGCGAACCATCCCGTGCTGAAACGACTGATGGAAGTTGCGCACTTGCCAGAGTTCTTTCTTGATGTAGCTCTGCTCGACTTTTTTCGGGAACGTGCCGAGCGTTTTTGCAGAGGTGTCGCCGGACTTCAGCGCTTCGAAAATGGTTTCAGCCGCAAGCATGCCGCTCTTCATCGCCAGGTGAATGCCCTTGAGGCGCTGCGAATCGAGAAAACTGCCAGAATCCCCGATGATGAGGCCGCCGTCGACATAGGTGCGCGGCATGGCATACCACCCGCCGTAGGGCAGCGACTTCGCCCCATAGCGAACGAGCTTACCGCCATCGAGAAGTCTCTTGAGAAACGGATGCGTCTTCCAGGTTTGAAACGCGGCGTGGGGATCGAATTGCGGGTCAGCGTATTCGAGAGCGATAACCAGGCCGACCGAGACGCGATTGTCGGAAAGGGCGTAAACCCAGCCCCCGCCGTACATGCTCGCGGGAACGGGCCAGCCGAGCGTGTGCGCGACGTAGCCGGGCTCGAGGCGTCCGGGCTGAACGGCCCAGAGCTCCTTGATGCCGATACCGTAGGTTTGCGGATTGATATTGTCGAGCTTTTTTGCGGCGACGAGTTTCTTGGTGAGCGAGCCACGCGTGCCTTCGGCAAGGACGGTGACTTTAGCGCGAAGTTCATATCCGGGAGTAAAGTTGTCTTTGGGATTGCCGTTCTTGTCGACGCCCTTGTCTTCGGTGATGACGCCGGCGATTCCGTTGCCTTCGTAAACGAGTTCGGCGCCGCCAAATTCCTTGAAGACATTGACGCCGGCGGCTTCCACAAGCCCGCCGAGCCATTTGCTGACTTTGTTCAGCGAAATAACGTAGTTGCCCTTGTTCTGAAACGGAGGAGGAGTAACCGGGAAACGCAAGGCGGAATTCTTGGTGAAGAGCAGCGCCGCGGAATGGGTGACCGGAGTATCCAGCGGCGCAGATTTCTCGAAACCCGGAACCAGCTCGGCAAGCGCCTTGGGATTCATAATTGCGCCGGAAAGCTGGTGCGCGCCGATCTCACGGCCCTTCTCGAGGACGTAAATGTTTTCGGCAGAAAGCTCCGGCTTCGCGCCGGAAGCGTTGTGCTTCTTGATCAGATTTGCCAGGTGCAACGCGCAAGAAAGCCCCGCCGGACCTGCTCCGACGATAAGAACATCCGCTTCAAGTTGTTCGCGCTGGATGGCCACCGAGCCATTCTAGCAAAGCAGAGCGACGGGACTTAATAAATGCCGCGCAGATTGGTACCGTTCCGGTTTAGTTGCCGGTGGGAACGATCCCTGAGTTCTCCACCATAAGGATGACGGTTCGCTTGGGAGCGCGCGTGCGATGCAAAACCCCCTTGGGGACGACGGTGCCTTGTCTCGGACCCAGCTCCATCGTGCGGCCTTCGAGATCAATCAGCAGCTTCCCTTCAACCACGTAGAAGAATTCGTCATCATCGTCATGCTTGTGCCAATGGTATTCACCCTCCACAACACCGAGACGAACCACCGACCCGTTCACCCGGCAGAGGGTCTGGTTGTACCACTTGTAGGTGCAGGCGTCGGCGAGGGCTCGTTCATCCATGATTTCCAAAGGCTGGCAAAGAATGTTGAGTCTGGTCTCGTAGGGGAACCTTTCCACACTGGCCATCGGATGCTCCCTTCCCGGCGGTCATCGGTTATTATAAGTACACCGTACGCCGCGCGACCAAGGGCCAATTTGTCATATCACGCGCTACGACGTTCGAAGAAAGGCGGTTCTGTTCCGTGGCGCGCCCTACTTGGCTTTTTCCAGGGCTTCGGTAAGGGCAGGCATGATTTCAAAGATATCGCCAACCACGCCGTAATCCGCGATCTCGAAAATCGGGGCGTTCGAATCTTTGTTGATGGCCACGACGGTGCGCGCGCCTTTCATACCGACCACGTGCTGAATCGCGCCACTGATGCCGAGCGCGAGATAAAGCTTTGGCGCGACGGTTTGGCCGGAGCTGCCGATCTGTCGCTCCATGGGGAGCCAGCCTTCATCACAAATGGGACGCGAAGCGGCGATCTCCGCGCCAAGGGCTTTCGCAAGCGCCTCCGCTTGCGGGATATTTTCCGGCGCTTTGATGCCGCGGCCAATGGCGACGATGAGCGGCGCCTGCGTGAGGTCCACGGCGGATTTGGCTTCCTTGAAAAGTTCCAGCGGCTTGGTGCGAATCTCTGCGGCGCTCAGCGTGACGGTGACTGCGTTCACGGGAGCTTTGCCCAAAGGATGCGCGGCAAGCAAGTCCGCGCGGAAAGCGCCAGACTGAAACGAAGCGAACCAAGGCGCGGAGCCAGCAAAAGTGACGTCGGCGGCGGTTTTGCCCTGGAACATCTGGCGCACGAAGACCAGCCTGCCGCCTTCGTTGCGATAGCCGATCGAATCGCCGATCATGCCTTTGCCCATCATGGCAGCAAGCTTGGGAGCAAAGTCGCGGACCTGATAGGTATGCGGAAACAGAACGAGATCGGGCTTGGCGGACTCGATCACTTGTTTGAGGGCGATCGAGTAGCCGTCGGGGGTGTAGGCTTCGAGCAAATCGTGTTCGACACGCAGGACTTCGGAGACATTTTTCGAAGCGAGTTCGTCGGCCAAGGCAGATACGCCTTCGCCGATGACGAGCCCGCTGACCGCGCTCGAACCGTCCTTGGCAATTTGTTGCGCAGCAGCGAGCGTTTCGAAACTCGCGTTGTTCCATTTCCCTTGCCGCTGTTCGGTAACCACGAGAATTTTCATGGTCAGATCACCCGGGCTTCGAATTTCAACTTCTCGACGAGTTTCGAGGCCACTTCTTTGGGTGTGCCAGTCAGGAATTCTGTTTTTTTTGTTTTCGTGGGCACGTAGATTTTTTCGATTTTCTGCGTGGTTTCGTGGGCGACACCCAAGGACCCGCGCGCAACGGTGGTGACTTCCTTTTTCTTCGCGGCGATGATGCCTTTCAGCGTGGCGTAGCGGACTCTGTTGATTCCCGACTGAATCGTAAGCACCGCCGGCAACGGGCATTCCAACCACTGAAACCACCCCGCTTCGAGCTCGCGTTTGAGCTTCATCTTTCCGTCCTGCACTTCAATTTGCATGATGATGGTGGCGTGCGGGCGGTCGAGCAAGGCGGCAAGCAGCACGCCGGTCTGGCCGAACCCATGGTCGTCACTCTGCAGGCCGGTAAGGACGAGATCGGCCTTCTCCTTTTGAATGGCTGCGGCGAGCGCCTTCGCCGAGCCGAGGGGATCCCGCTCGGCGAACTGGTCGTCGGCGATGTGAATGCCTCGGTCGGCACCCTTCGCGAGCGCTTCCTTGATCGTTTGCTTCACGCGCTCCGGTCCCATCGAAAGGACGACAACTTCCCCACCGTGTTTTTCCTTGAGCCGCAGTGCTTCCTCGAGCGCGTAGCTGTCGGGCTCGTTCATCTCAAAGCCGATGTCGGATTCCTTGATCCAGTTTCCGGCGATCGCCAGCGGCGCATCTTTCGCGGGGACCTGCTTGATACACACGATGATGTTCACGGATTTCTTCCTCTACCTGCGTTACAAGGGATTGGTTGCCTGAGCGGAGCGAAGTAGCTCAGATTTCCAATTCGGTTTCGCCACTCGCTACCTGAGATTCTTCGGGCGAAGCCTGTCTGCTCGCTCGAGAATGACGACGCTAGTACAGCGGCACGGGCTCGATCCTGAAGCTGCGATCCTTCGACCGCAAAAGGCGCGGCCACAGGATGACGCACGCTTTGCCGCGTGCGTCACTTCCCGGACCAGCGCCGGAAAATGAGCGCGGCGTTGGTGCCGCCAAACCCAAAGGAATTCGATAGCGCGTATTCGACCGACGCTTTGCGCGCATGATTGGGCACGTAATCAAGATCGCACTCGGGATCGGCCTTCTCGAGGTTGATCGTGGGCGGCAGCGTCTGATCGCGCAGCGCCAGCACACTGATGCCGGCCTCCAGGCCGCCCGCACCGCCAAGCAGGTGGCCGGTCATGGATTTCGTCGAACTCACGGGCACCTTCTTGGCCCGCTCGCCGAAAACGCGCTTCAGCGCCCGCGTTTCAATGACGTCGCCAATGGGCGTGGAAGTTCCGTGGGCATTCACGTAGCCAACGTCGTCAGGCGCAAGCGTGGCGTCTTTGAGCGCCGCCATCATCACGCGATAGGCGCCGTCGCCATTTTCCTCCGGCTGGGTCATGTGATAGGCGTCGCCCGACATTCCGTAGCCAACGATTTCCGCGATGATCGGCGCATTGCGCTTCTGCGCGTGTTCGAGGGATTCGAGGACCAGGATGCCTGCGCCTTCGCCGACGACAAATCCGTCGCGGCCGGCATCCCACGGACGGCTCGCATGCGCAGGATCGTCATTGCGCGTGGAGAGCGCCTTCATGGCGGCAAATCCCCCGATGCCCATGGGCGTGATGGTGGCTTCGGCGCCACCGCAAATCATCATTTCTGCGGCGCCGCGCTCGATAATCTTGAAGGAATCGCCAACGGCATGCGCGGAAGCAGAACACGCCGTGGCTGTCGCGGAATTCGGCCCACGCGCCCCATAACGAATAGAAATTTGTCCCGAAGCCAAATTAACGATGGCCGAGGGAATGAAAAAGGGGGAAATCTTGTTCGGGCCGCCGTTCAGCAGCTTTCCGTGCTCGCGCTCGATGATATCGAACCCACCGATGCCGGAGGAAACGTAAACGCCGACTTCGTCGAGATTCGAATCCTGGGGCTTCCAGTTAGCCGATTTCACGGCAAAATCCGCGCCGGCCAGCCCAACCTGGATGAAGCGCGCCATTTTCTTGAGTTCTTTTTTTTCGATCCACTGGAGGGGGTCGAAGTTCTTCACCTCGCCGCCGAATTTGCAATCGAAACCGGTAGTGTCGAACGACGTGATCGGGGCGATGCCGCTGCATCCGGCGAGGAGGTTTCTCCAGCTTTCCTCCGTGCCGATGCCCAGCGCGCAGACCAGCCCAACACCCGTAACGACTACCCGGCGAGTCACCGTTCCGACACTCCCTGTTGAGGTGATGATTCCGTGGCTTACTTACCTTTGGCGTGTTTGTCGATGTATTCGACGGCGTCCTTCACCGTGGTCATCTTTTCGGCGTCCTCATCCGGCACTTCGATGCCGAAGGCTTCCTCAAACGCCATCACCAATTCTACCTGATCGAGCGAGTCGGCTCCCAGGTCGTCCACGAACGACGCCGTGGGCGTCACTTCCGCTTCATCCACTCCGAGTTGCTCGACAATAATCTGCTTCACGCGTTCTTCTACGCTGGCCATCCGTGTTCCTCCGCGTCAAAGTAGCTGCCACTTTAGTCCGCTGACCTCAGGCTGAAGAGCCTGCCCTGCTTGCGCGGAGTACAGCCGCGCGAAAATCGTGTGTTCTGTGCCCGTAGCATCCGGTTCACGGCGCCTGGCCGCGGTTACGGGCTTATTTGCCTTGAAAATAGAGCCCCGAATAACCTGCCCATTCTAGTCAGGCCTCCCGGCAAGGTCAACTTGCAGCTGGCGTTTGGCAGCTGGCGTTTGGCAGCTGGCCCTTGATGGCGCTTGATGTCCCTTGCTAGCCTTGACCGCCCTGTTTTGACGACTCCTCCGCGGTCAGTTCGCGGCCATCTCCCGCGGCGGATTTCAGCAAAAGGCCGCCGATTGTCCCGTGCGAGTGAATCACTCGACGACAAAGCACTTTGTTAGCCGCATCCTGTCACGCCAGATACATGCCTCCGTTGACGTCGAGGACGTGGCCGGTGATGTAGCCAGCATCGTCGCTCGCGAGAAAAACGATGGCGGCAGCGACGTCGCGCGGGCAGCCCATGCGACCCAAGGGAATGCGCGCTTTCAAGTCTTCTTTCACTTTGTCGGAAAGCACATCGCTCATGGGCGTCTCGATGAAGCCGGGTGCGACGGCGTTTACGGTGATGTTGCGCGAGGCGATCTCCACAGCGATGGCTTTGGTCAAGCCGATCAGGCCCGCTTTGGCGGCAACATAATTCGCCTGGCCCGCGTTGCCCATCTGCGCGACCACGGAAGCGATATTGATAATGCGGCCCGCGCGCGCGCGCATCATGGCCGCAAGAGCCTGCTGGATGCAAAGTTGCGCGCCGGTCAGGTTCGTGCGAATCACGGCGTCCCAATCGTCTGCCTTCATGCGCATGGCCAGACCGTCGCGCGTAATCGCGGCGTTGTTCACCAAAATGTCGAGGCGGCCAAATTTCTCGATTACCGTCTTGAATCCTGCCTTGACCTGTCCGGCCTCGGCGACATCCATCTTCACCGCGAGGGCTTCTCCGCCCGCCGCGGCAATCTCTTTTACCAGCGCCGCGAGCTTTTCCTCATTGCGGGCGGCGACGGCGACTTTGGCGCCGGCTTCGGCTAGCGCCAGAGCCGTGTCGCGCCCGATGCCTTGCGACGCGCCGGTGACCAGGGCTACTTTGTCTTTCAGGCTGAACATTCCGCAAAAGTCCTTGAGTCTTAAGTTCTCACTACATAGCGAAGGAACAGAGCTCTTAACAACCCGAGTCAGCAATGAAATCTTGCTCCTGCGCCCGTGCCAGCGTAGGTGCTCCGGTCATTTCCAGAACCCCAGCCGCCGTTTCTCCCTGCTCGGAACTTACCGCTTAGGACTTAGAACCGCTTTCAGGCCGCGTCACTGCGTGCCGCCGCGATTTTTTCCACGGTGACCGCGAGGCTCTTCTCGTCCTCGACGTTTAGCGCCGCCACGGAGCGCTCGATCTGCCGCAGTAATCCGGTCAGCACGCGGGTTGGGCCGACTTCCACGAAAGTGTTCACTCCCTCATCGAGGAGCAGGCGCACCGACTCTTCCCAGCGCACCGGCATGGAAACTTGGCGGATCAGGGCCTCGCGGGCTTCGCTGGCGGTCGAGATGGTATCGGCGTCGACGTTGGTGACAAGCGGTACGCGCAAATCCGAAAATTCCGCTCCCCGTAAATCCAGCGCAAACTTCTCCTCGATCGGCGCCATCAGCGCGGAATGAAACGGCGCCGAGACCGGCAGGATCACGGCGCGCTTCGCTCCCGCTTGCGAAGCCAGCTCGACGGCGCGCTTTACCGCGCCGGCGTGCCCCGAGATGACCGTCTGGTCCGGCGAATTCAAATTCGCCGGCGCGCAGACTTCGCCGTCCGCGGCGCGCTTGCAAACGTCGGCAACCACCGCATGGGACAAACCCATAATTGCAGCCATCGCGCCCACGCCGTGGGAAACCGCGTCCTGCATGTACGCACCGCGCTTGCGTACCAGCCGCACGGCGTCCGCAAACTTCAGCGAACCGGCACAAACCAGCGCGGAATATTCACCGAGGCTGTGGCCCGCGACAAAATCCGGCTGCAAACCCTTTTCCGCCAGCACGCGGGTCACCGCCACCGAACAGGTCAGAATGGCCGGCTGGGTATTGGCGGTGAGCTTGAGATCTTCCTCGCTTCCTTCGAAGCAGAGCTTGGAAATCGAAAAGCCCAGCGTGTTGTCTGCCTCGTCGAAAACAGCCCTAGCTGCGGCATATTTCTCGGCGAGTTCTTTGCCCATGCCGGGGTATTGCGAAGCTTGTCCGGGAAACACAAATGCGACTTTGCCCATGGCCGTTTCCTCTGGTGCCACCGTCACGCGGGAACCGCAGCGGCGGAGAGCTCCTGTTCGATTCTTTCGTTGATGCGCGCGCGGGCGAGCCCCGCGGCCACACGAATGGCGTTTTTTACGGCGTTGGCGTTGGAACGTCCATGGCCAATCACGCAGACGCCGCGCACACCGAGAAGCGGCGCGCCGCCGTACTCTGTATAGTCAATCTTCTTCTTCAAGCCTTTGAACGCCCCTTGCGAAAGCTTGGCGCCGACCTGCGAAAGAATAGAGCTTTTCAGCGACTTCTTCAGCAAATCGAAGATCGAAACCGCCAGACCTTCACAAATCTTCAGTGCGATGTTGCCCACAAAACCATCGGAGACAATCACGTCGACGCTGCCCGAGAAAAGATCTCCACCTTCGACGTTGCCTACGAAGTGGACCGGGCTTTTCTTCAGCAGCGTGTAGACTTCGCGGGTCAGCACGTTGCCCTTGATTTCTTCCTCGCCAACCGAAAGCAATCCAACACGAGGGCGCCTGCTTCCGAACGTCGCGCGGTAATACACTTCGCCCATCACCGCAAACTGCAGCAGATGCTCGGGCCGGGAATCCACATTCGCTCCCACGTCCAGCAGCACGGAAACGCCGCCCCTGGCGTTGGGAAAGGGAGCAGCCAGCGCGACGCGGTCTACGGACTCGAGCGTCCCGAGAATGAACTTCGCCGCGGTCATGACCGCACCCGTGTTTCCCGCGCTGATCATGCCATTGGCCTTGCCCTCGTGAACCAAGCGTGCCGCCACGTGCACCGAGCTGTCTTTCTTGCGCCGAAAAGCCTGCGCCGGGTGATCGCTCATGGTGATCACCTCGCTCGCTGGAATAATCTCAATGGGCAGGTTCGGCACCGAGTGCTTGGCGAGTTCTGCGCGCACCGGGTTCGGCTGCCCCACAAGCAAAACACGCACGTTGAGTTCCCGTGCGGCCAGCACACTGCCTTCCACTTCAGGACGTGGTGCATGGTCCCCGCCCATGGCGTCAACGGCGATGGTGATCATGGGATTTGCTCGCAGAATCAGCGAAACGAAAAAGCCTAAGCCGACGCTTGTACCGCCTTGCCTTTATAGTAGCCGCAATGCGGACACGCCTGGTGCGGCAGTTTCATTTCCTGGCAATTCGGACATTTGCCGAGCCCCGGCTTGGCCAGAAAATCGTGGGCCCGCCGCGTGCTGGTCCTTCTCTTAGAATGCCTCCGTTTTGGGTTAGGCATAACACTACACCTCGTTCCCGCCGCGTTGGGCGGATTATATAGGGCTTTCGCCCTGGAAAAACTATTGTTTTTTCAGCCAGTCCTGCTTGAGACGCGCGAGAGAAGCCAAACGAGGATCCGTGGCGTGGGTCTCGCACCGGCACTCTTCGTGGTTCAGGTTGGCGCCGCAATTCGGACACAGCCCCCGGCAGTTGCTCTGGCAAATGGCCTTGATGGGAAGCGCCAGAAGCACCTGCTCTTTCAACACGTCCGCCAAGAAAAGCCCATCTCCTTCGTAAAAGCCGATTTCCGTATCGTCATCCTTCAGGCGGTCTTCCCGATGCTTGGTGAGGCTCGAATTCTTGGGAAGCGGTGCATAGAACAGGTCAAACGACCGGCTCACTTCCTCGGCGACCGGTTCAAGACAGCGCGCGCAAACCAGTTCCACCTTGGTTTCGAGGTTGCCCTCGACGCGAATCTGCCCTTCCAGCAACTCCGCGGTGGCCGTCACTTCCAGCGGCTCAATCTGCTTGATTTCCGCCGAATGGAAGTCGATGCTGCCCAGGGCATAGGCCTTGTGGATGCGGAGCTTACGGACGGCTAATTCCTTGACGTCCAGGAACATCGGTTCAGCGCCTCCGGCGCGCACGCTCATGCTTTAGCATTATTCAGAGGGGTTACGGCCAAGTCAAGGAAGCCGCGCAAGACCCTCTGCTTTGTGCGCCCTTCTGGTCATCGCCGGAGGTTCCCGCCTTACTCGATATTGCTGTCGGCCGCCTTCGCTTGAAGGTAAGCGCAATGGGCTGCTAGCGGGCAGCTTTCACACTTCGGCTTGGAGCGCTTGCAAATCTCCTGGCCGTGCTTCTTCAGCAGCAGGTATGCGCGCTTCCGCGCCTCGAACGTCCTGGGCAATCCCATGTCCAGGACCCCTCTTGCCGTCCTGTAATTGGCGGCATAGTTCTTTCCTGGTTCGCCCACAAACAGCCGTATGGGGACGTCCACGAACGCGGACGGTACGGCCGCAACTGGCGCCAGCCCGGAAAACAGCAGGATCTTTTCCGCGCTGGGCTCCCCGATTGTGGGAAATTGCTGGAGCACTTTCTTCGCGGCCTTGAGATTGTTCTCTCCGGAACCGTTCGCGGGCCTGCCTTTGGCTTCCGCGATCCGCTTTTCGAGGGCTGCCGTGAGGTCTTCGTCGAATTCGTTCTTTACTGTCCCCGCGATATCCTTCAGCCGTTCCGCGCACGCCGCGGGCACGATTACGCTCGGCCGCATCAACTTGGCAAGTTTCGCCCTTGAAACGGCCAAGAGCTTGTTGGGCTGCACGCCAACCTCTCGCTTTAACGCGTCGAAGCCTTTCGCACAAGCCCCGTCGCTTGCGGGGTAGCCGCAGTTCAAGAAAACGATCATCTCGTACGCGTCGGTCGGGCCCGCCAGCTGTTGCGGCCCGTAAGCCTTTTCCAGGATTTCGAGGATTTGCACGAGTTTTGCGGGCATGGCCGGTCATTCTACGCCATCCTGGCAGTGCCGGTGGCGCGGGTTTATGATTCTCTGACTTCTGCGCCGTGCTCATGGGAAACCAATCGCTGCCAAATTTCTGGACGGAGCCGAAGGCCACTACAGCCGAAGCAACGGCCACAGAACAAGACAAACGCAGCCGCGCTTGAAACGAGATCGGTGAGAACCACAGGGGGTGGGCAAAATCTTCACAGAACTAGTACTCAGGGAAAAATATGCAGAAGGAAAACGAGAATTCTCATACCTAACTGATTCTAAAGAGATTAGCGGACTCACCAAGGCCCGCCACGTTTGGCTCCAGGCGTGCCAGCTTCCTTGCCCCGGTCGAAATCGAATAGGAGGAATCATGCGATTCCGCACCGCACTAAGCCTAGCCGCACTGTTTGTTGTATGCTTCACGGTAGCTTCCTGGGCGACGCCGACTCCCGAACGGATCCTGCCGCCCGGGCGGCTCCCTACCCCGACACCCAGTCGCGATCGGGGAAAGTAGCGTCGGTCAGCGATGCAGCCTTTGCACTGGAGGTCACCCAAGGTCAAGAACGCAAGACCATCGAATTCTTGATTGACGGCAACACCAAGGTGGAAGGCAAGCTCGAAATCGGTTCGCACGCCACGGTCGAATATCGCGCCGCCGATGGCAAGAACGTCGCAGTGCACGTTGTCGTCGCGCCCGCCAGTGGCTTGGAAGCGCGGTGAGCTCAGCGGACGAACAAGGGAGAACCGATTCGTTCGAGAGCTTAAAGTAGGTAATCCTTAGTTCAACAAGGCCGCCTGCACCCAGCCCCTCGCGGTCCATCTTCGTTTTGGATTGAGGAGCTTGAGATGCGCACGACCTTGAAAATCGTCCTGCCCCTGATCGTGAGCGTCGCCAGCGTGTCTCTCCTCTTTGCCGGCTACCAGGTACGAAACGAGCGCCGCATCTTGCGTAACGACCTCGCGCGCCGTGCGGAAATTCTGGCCGAGAGCCTCCAGGAAAGCGTGGAACATGAGCTTGGCCGCGGCCAGGAGCGGAGCCTGCACCGCCTGGTCGAGCGCTATGGCCAACGCCAGCATCTCCAAGGAATTGCCATCTACGATACCGCCGCCCATTTGCTGGCCCTTACCCCGGGACTCGAGCCGGATTTGCCATTGCACCCCACCGCGGCAACCAAAGCCATGCATGACGATAAGGGGGCAGGCGAATTCCTCCGTCCCGAGGAAACCTCCGCGCCTCAAACGAGCGATGCGGTTCCCGTACACGTGTATGCCTTGCCGCTTCACCGGGACAACGAAGTCGCGGGCGCCCTGGTGCTGGTGCATGACACCAGCTACATTGAAATTCAAGTCTCGCACACTTTGCGCGACGCCCTTCTGGATGCCCTGGTGCAAACGCTGCTGATCAGCGCCCTGGCGTTGCTTCTGGTGCGCTGGACGTTTACGGGACCACTGACCCGTACTTTTAAGTGGGTGCGTACCTTGCGCACGGGACAGCTCAACCCGCCCCCGGCGCTGCTGCAAGGCGAAATCATGGAGCAGTTGCACCATGAAGTCACGCATCTGGCCAGGGATTTGCATTCGGCGAGAGCCGCCGCGGAGACAGAAGCAAGGCTGCGAGATTCGAATGCTTCCTTGTGGACGGCGGAACGGCTGCGCGTCAGCCTGCGCGATCGGCTTCAGGACCAACCACTTTTTGTCGTTTCGAATCGCGAACCGTACATGCACGTGTTCGATGGCAAAGACAAAACGATGCGCATGATCGTGCCCGCCAGCGGTGTGGTCACGGCTCTTGAGCCCCTCCTGCTGGCATGCAATGGCACGTGGGTCGCGAATGGCTCCGGCAACGCCGATCGGGAAATGGTCGATGCCCACGATCGACTCCGCGTTCCCCCTGATCGCCCAAGCTATACATTGCGTCGCGTGTGGCTCTCGGACGAAGAAGACAAGGGCTACTACGATGGGTTTTCAAACGAAGGCCTCTGGCCGCTTTGCCACATCGCGCACACCCGTCCGATTTTCCGCCCGGAAGACTGGTTGCAATACCAGCGGATCAACCAGCGCTTCGCCGACGCCGTTTTGCAAGAGATGGCGGATGTGGACTCCCCGATTCTCCTGGCGCAGGACTATCACCTGGCGCTCGTTCCACGCATGGTGAAAGACGTCCGGCCCGACGCCCGGGTGGCGATTTTCTGGCACATTCCCTGGCCCAACGCGGAAGTGTTCGGGATTTGCCCCTGGCAACGCGAACTGATCGAAGGACTGCTGGGCGCGGACCTCATTGGCTTCCACATTCAAACGCACTGCAACAATTTCCTGGAGACGGTGGACCGCGCCCTGGAAGCGCTCACCGAATGGGACCGCTTTGCTGTGAGCCGGCAAGGCCACGTTACCCGTGTGCGGCCTTATCCCATTAGCGTGGCTTTTCCAGAGAGCCCCACCCCGGATACTGACCCGGCTGACATAAACGCGCTGCGCCAGGAGTTGTCGAACGAGATGGACATCGAGGCGGCGCACCTGGGAGTGGGCGTGGATCGCGTCGATTACACGAAGGGAATCCCCGAGCGTTTCCGGGCCCTGGAAAGGTTTTTCGAGCTGAATCCCGGTTACCGCCGGCGGTTCACGTTCGTGCAAATCGGCGCGCCCAGCCGGACTGATATCGAGCGCTACAAGAACTTCCTCGAGGAAGCGAGCTCCGAGGCGGAACGCATAAACGGGCGCTTCCAGACATCGCGGTGGAAACCGATCGTGTTTCGCCGGAAACACCATTCCCACGAGGAAATCTCCCGCTTCTACCGGGCTGCTTCTCTCTGCATGGTCACTTCCCTGCACGACGGGATGAACCTGGTGGCCAAAGAATTTGTGGCTTCCCGCGAGGACGAACGGGGCGTGTTGATCCTGAGCACATTTGCCGGGGCGGCGCACGAATTGACCGACGCGCTGCTCGTCAATCCTTACGATATTTCGCAGCTCGCACGGGCCATTCATCGGGCGCTGGAGATGCCGGAGCGAGAGCAGACCGAGCGCATGCAGCGCATGCGCCACATCGTGCGGGAGCACAATGTCTACCGCTGGGCCGCGCACTTGCTCTCCGACCTGACCGAAATTCGCATCGAAATGGCGGAGCGTGCGGAAGTGTAGTAGTTTCGCCAAACCCGCGGCTTGGTGGCATGCGCTCGATCTTGCACCAGCCAGTCGGGCGCCGGCGCATCTAAACAGGAAGAGGGTTGCTGACTTTGAACGTCGCCGAAACACCCTTCGATTTCGTCACCGCTTCCTTTCTGACCCGGATCGGGAATCAGTCGGCGGGTACCCTCGCGGAATTGCTGACGGGTCTCGAACATTGCAGCGATGCCTCCATTTTTCATCACACCTTTCAGACCCTGGAACTCCACCACTTCCTCACGGAAGGCTTTTCCAACGATTTCGCGCAATGGACGCTGGCCTCTGCCAACCGGAATGACCTGGCCGAGCAACTCGCGGTACTCGACATTCGCGATTACACATCCATTGCGGCGCTGCGAAGCGATCTCTGCCGCGTGGTGGGGGATTTTTGCGGCGCTTACCCGCAATTCTCGTCGCAATCGGGGCTCGAGCGATTCTACTTTTGTGAAAGCGTGGAAGTGACCGTGTCGCTTGGCCGCAGCGCGCGCACCTTGGATGAGTTCCGCGAAGGCGTCGCCCACCTCAGCCACGCTGGTTTCTACCATCATTTCATCTCCTCGCGATTGCGGCTCCAGCTCCAGACCAACGACTTCTCGCGTTGGCTCTCGGGCAGCTTGGGCCTCCACACTCTCGCTGACAGCGTGAATCACATCGACGTTTACACGGACACGCTCGATAGCGCGCGGGCCAAGATGCTTCGCCTGATCGACCGCGAAAGGAGAAAGGCATGACGGAGGTACTGACGGCGAATCGCATTCCGCTCGAGAACTATGCGGAGGTGGTCGGCGCAGGCGAGATCGAGGAATTGCGCGCCTTGGCCAAACCGCTGCGAGGCCGCAGCATCGAGATGATCAACTCCACCGCCGTGGGAGGCGGCGTTGCGGAAATCCTCAATCGCCTCGTGCCGCTTGCGGAAGAACTCGATCTTGGCATCCGCTGGGAGGTGATGCAAGGTGCCGAAGAATTCTTCGACGTCACCAAATCGTTCCACAACGCCCTGCACGGCGAGCCCTACCATCGCACGCCGAAGGATTTTGAGATTTTTCTTTCCTACAACGAACGGAACCGCGCCAGCCTTCGGCTCGACGCCGAATTTGTGGTCATTCACGACCCGCAGCCCGCCGCACTCGTCGATGCGCGGCAGGCTGGCTTGCATCACTGGGTTTGGCGCTGCCACATCGATCTATCGCATCCGCATCGCGCGGTCTGGGATTTTCTCGAAAAATTCGTCTCCCGCTATGACGCTGCGATGTTTTCATCTCCCGAATTCTCGCGGCAACTTTCCATTCCGCAATATCTGTTCTACCCCGCCATCGATCCGCTTTCCGAAAAAAACTGCTCGGTGGATCCGGAATTCGTCGAGCAAGTTCTCCATCGCTACCACATTGATCCCCAGCGCCCGATCTTGACGCAAATTTCCCGTTTCGACCGCTTGAAGGACCCCGTGGGCGTAATTCGCGCCTATCGAATTGTGAAGCGCTACTTCGACTGCCAGCTGGTCCTTGCCGGCGGCAGCGCCTCCGACGACCCCGAAGGCGCTCTGGTTCTCCAGGACGTCTTGCGCGCCGCCGACGAGGATCCCGATATCAAGATCCTGGAACTCCCTGCATGGGCGCCTTTGGAAGTGAATGCGCTCCAGCGAGCCTCAACCATTGTGGTGCAAAAAAGTTTGCGCGAAGGCTTCGGCCTGACCGTTTCGGAAGCGCTTTGGAAGAAGAAGCCCGTCGTGGCTTCCGCCGTTGGCGGCATTCCCACGCAAATCATCCACAAGCACACCGGCCTCCTCGCGCATTCCGTTGAGGGAACTGCCTATCAAATCCGTTTTCTGCTGTCCCACCCGGAAATTGCTGCAAAATTCGGAGAAAATGGCCACGAGCATGTGAAAGAAAACTTCCTCATCACGCAAAAGCTGAAGCGCTATCTCGCTTTGTTCCTGCTGCTCGACCGACACTAGTGAAACCCAAGGAAGAAATGGCTGGGAGGTGCGTATCGGATTGGCCAACGCGCAGGCAACTCTCCTCGGCGAATCCTCATCTAAATCGGAAAGCGGAAGCCTCACCTAGCCCCGGGCCGACCTTGCTTTTGCTATCCCCACTTTAGTTGTCCAAGGAGATCAAGTATGAAGCGCGTTGCTCTATTCTTGTTCTTGGCAGGTTGCTTTGTGCCGCTGGCTAAGGCGCAGGATCAATTTCAGGTCGGCGCTTACGGGGATTATTTCCGGATATCGCAAACCGGTACGAATATGGCGGGACTAGGCGGACGCGTGGGCTACAAGATGGTCCCCCACGTGATGTTTGAAGGAGAAATCAGCTACGACTTCGACCAAGGATTCACGGAACATTGCCTGAGCACGGGCTGCACGGTGACGGTGGCAAACAGCAATCTCAAAGTCCTGCACGGGCTGGTTGGACCGAAGTTCATCGGCGGCCGTCATGCCATTCGCCCGTTCCTCGCGGTGAAGGGAGGCTTCATCAATTTCCAGTTGAACCCCAAGCCGGCGACCTTCGGCCAGTTTACAAGTTCGGTTCAGAATCTTCGTTCGAACAACGTCAGCGGTGTTCTATATCCCGCCCTGGGAGCGGAAGGGCACCTTGGCCCCGTCGGCCTGCGGCTGGAAGCGGGTGACGAGATGTATTTCGCCGGTGCCACGCACCATAATGTGCGTCTAACGTTCGGCCCCTTCCTCCGCTTCTAGGAACAATTCCAGAAAAACTTCAGGAATGTTCAGGCAAGGGGGAGGGAGGTCTCATCGGGGAAGGAGGCCTCCCTTCCTTGTTTTCCTTAGACCTCAGGTGTCGCGGCGCAAGACCAGGCATCCGGCGATCATGTCGTGCAGCGCTTGCTTCTGCTGGGTGAAGCCTGCCATCATGTGGCCGAAGGGGTAAATCATGATCGACACAGTTTTGGCAAAATGTCTTCCCGTGGCGCGCCAGAAACTTACGCGGCACCCCGCCATGTCCGTCACCACCAGGTCCAGGACCTTCTTGCCTATCGTGGCTTGCCACTCGGAACTCTCCATCAGCGCGTGATAGAGCCAGGTCACGGCGAGGCTCACCGCGGCCAACAAAAGGATCACCGCCATAATCAGCCAGAATCCGGCATCGTTAAGATCTTCCTCCGGATGGACCTGGCTCAAAAGCGTGCCGAGGCCGGTGAGAAAGACCAACGGAATCGCAACAACAAAAGCGCCGAGGGTGATCACCGCGCCATCGATGAGGTAAGCCAGAAACCGCAGCCAGAATCCGCCATAGTGCACTCGAGGGGCAGATGAAACCACTTGCGCACTCATTGGACGCGCAAGCGCGGCGCCAGTCGAGAACACCTGTCCGCACCCCGAGCACAGCAGGGCACCGTCCGCCATCTGTGCACCGCACCTGGAACAGTACACGGCCTCTCCTTGCCTTCCGCCGTTTTTCCCCGAGATCACCGGGGTCTCTGCGGCCATCCCACTTGTCAGGTTTGTTGCCGGCGAATTGAACCAGTGTAAATGAGAATAGTCTAATTTCAACCAGCTACCTCCAGCTCCAGCTGCCTCGGCGGCTTTCTGCGAGGTCTATGGTGAGGGCTCCCTCCGAGCGTCGCCAGCCACGCACCCATCAAAATGCTCGCGATGCTGGCGCAACAGGAATTGATCGGTCATTCCGGCAATATAATCGCAAACGATGACATGGCGCGCCTCGCTCCGCGCGAGTTCTTCGTACGAGGCCGGCATGGAGCCCGGTTTCGCCAAGTAGTAAGCGAAAAGCTCTTCCAGACACTTCACGGAGCGGTCGCGGTCCTCGGTGATTGCCGGATGATCGTAGATGTGTCGAAACAAGAATCGCTTCAGCGCCGCGTTATTTGCCGCAGCTTCTTCGCCGAAGCCCGGCAGCCGTTTCGCAGCGCGGCGCACGTCTTCGACCGAGGAGACGCCCGATTGTTGAAGGCGGAGCCGAGTGTAGAAAACAAAGTCGCTCGCCAAAAAATCCAACATTCGCCGGAGAGCTTCATAAAATCTAAGCTTTTCTCGGCCACTTGGATGCGCGTCGCTTACCTTCTTGAAGATATCGCTGAAAAGGGGGACCTCCTCGCACAAGCGGCCTAAGTCTAAGAGCTCGGCTTCGTGAGCGTCATCCATATCCGCGGTGTTGTAGGCAATCTCGTCGACCCCGTCGATGAGTTGCGCCTCGAGCGGAGGGCGCAGGTCGAGGAGATACTCCTGAAGCTGCGGAAATTCTCTTTCGGAATAATCGCGCGAATGTTTGATGATGCCTTCGCGCACTTCAAACGTGAGATTGAGACCGGGAAAATCCAGGTAGCGCTGCTCGAAGTGCTCGACAATGCGAAGCGCGTGCAGATTGTGATTGAAGTGCCCGCCATGCTCGCGCATCAGTTCGTCCAGCTTGCGTTCGCCCGCATGGCCGAACGGCGGATGGCCGATGTCGTGCACGAGCGCCAAGGCCTCCGCAAATTCCGTGTTTAGCCCCAATGCGCCAGCCACGGTGCGCGCAATCTGCGCCACTTCGAGCGTATGCGTCAGCCGATTGCGAAAATGGTCCGAGTAGCGGGTGGTGAAAACCTGGGTCTTGGCTTCGAGGCGGCGAAAGGCGCGCGAATGGATGATACGGTCGCGGTCCCGCGCATAAGCGCTGCGGTAAGGATGGTCCGGCTCGGGAAAACGCCGTCCGCGGGTTTCTTCTGCGCGCATGGCCCACGGGGCCGAAGGGGAAAGAGTTGCGATGGTCCGCTCCATCTCGATCCGGAAAATCGCGCGAGAATCACTCCGCGGTGAGCATCAGGTCTTGGGGGCCATCGCATCCAGGCCCCGATCAGCCTGATCGGCGATCGTCGAGTCCGGGAAATCCTTCTTGATTTGCTGATAGATGCTCGCAGCCTCTTTAGGATTGGAGTTGCGGAGAGCGCCAGCAAGCTCCAACAGCACCAGCGGACGCGGCACCAGCACGCTCGGCTTGTCCGCCAGGACGCGAAGCAGTTTGACGGCATCGTCCGGCTTTCCTGTGCGCGCGTAAATGACGGCCATCTGATATTGCGCCATGGCGGCAAGTTCCTTGTCGCTGCTGCCGCTGATTTTCTTCAGCTCTTCCAGGGCCTGGTTCTGCCTGTCCAGGTCTTCCAGGCAAAGCGCGGCGTAATAACGCGCCAGCTTGCCAGGGTTAGTGGATGGATAACTGCCGGCGACTTTGCTGAACTTGTTAAATGCATCTTGGGAGCGCGCCCTTTCATCCGCATACGTGGCCTCGCCGGGGTCGGCGGGATTCGGCGGCCCGATGCGACCCTGATAGGCCTTCATAGCTTGGTCAAAAGCTAGCGACGCCTGGGCAGTCTGTCGATCGATATAGAAGTGCCATCCTCCGTATCCGATGGCAACGGCCAGTACCACGGCAACCAGGATGCCAGCAAACTGCCCGTGCGATATGACCGCTTCGGCGCCATGCTCGAGGGTTTCCTTGATCTTGTCATGCTTTAGTTCTTTGCGCGAAATATGATGGTCCGCCACACCCGCTCTCCTCGATGGTTTCGAACAAGCCATGGTAACACAAGACGGCAACTCCAAGCCCTGTCGCGCAACCGGCGATCCGGCCGTGGATTTACTTTTCCGGCCGCAAACCGCAGGGCCATCTCCCCGGGCACTTCGAACGGTGTTACTTTGGAATCATGAAGACAGCTTGTATTCATTGCGGTGCGGAGCATCTCCTCAAAGATACGGAGTTTAGCGGGCATTCCAAAGTTCAATTCAAATGCTCGAAATGCGGGAAAACCACGGTCGTTGAGATCAAACGGCGTACGGACGCTACCATCGTGATGACGCCACTTCCCTCCTTCGCTCGTGCCGATGCTACGAGTTCAAATTTGAACCTGCCTCCACCCGATCCTGGATTGAAGCTTCCTGCTAACAAGAAAGTTGTTCTCAGCATTTTCTCCGGTCCTTCCAAAGGGCAGAGTCACACGCTTACAAAACCCCGCGTGGTTCTGGGCCGCAAGGGGGCAGACGTGGCCTTGAACGATCCGGAAATCTCCCGGCATCACTGCTTGCTGGAAGTGCGCGACACCTACATTAATTTGAAAGACATGGATTCCACCAACGGAACATTCTATGAAGAAGAGCGGGTGCGCGCCGCGATGCTCCAGGATGGCGCCGAGTTCCGCATCGGTGGAAGCCTGATCCACGTGGACTTTCAGAAAAAGTAATGCGAAGGCGACCTGCCGCCGTAAACGCCAGCATGCGCTCTTCCCAGCGGCTCGCTCCACCAGCGTTGTGAGATACTAGCGCCGATTCCAAACTTTCCGGAGTGTGATGAATCGTCTCTCCGCTTGTCTGATTACGTTGAACGAGGAACGCAACTTGCCGCGCGCATTGCGATCGCTCGAAGGCGTCGCCGATGAAATCATCGTCGTGGACTGCGGCAGCCAGGACCGCACGCAAGAGATTGCGCGGGCATACAAAGCCAAGGCGATTATCAGGGAATGGACAGACTTCGCGCAGCAAAAAAACTTCGCGGCTGCCTCGGCGAGCGGCGATTGGATTTTGTCTTTGGACGCGGACGAAGAACTCAGCCACGAACTTCAACAGTCTCTTCTGGCATGGAAACAGCAGGAGCCGGAATTTCCGGTTTACGAAGTCGCGCGCCGGGCGTGGTACCTGGGCGGCTGGATCAAACACTCGGGATGGTACCCGGATTACCAGCGGCGCCTTTACCAGCGTGACGTTGCCAGCTTTCAAGGCATAGTCCACGAGTCGTTGGCGTTCCAAGGAAAGGCCGGACGGCTGCGCGGAGATTTGTCTCATTACACGATGAACTCGCTCGCAGAGCATGAAGAAAAGGTGGAACGCTATACCACGCTTGCGGCGCGGCAAATGTACGAAGCAGGAAAGCGCAGGTGGCGCGCCGCGATGTGGCTGGCGACGCCTTGGACCTGCTTTAGCACTTTTGTGCTGCGCGGCGGCGTTCTTGACGGTTCTCGCGGCTGGCTCATTTCGCGGATGGCGGCAAGAGGAGTGTGGCTGAAGTTCAGGAAGCTGGGAGACCTCATCGAGACAGAACGGCACGGCCGCACAATCGAGGCACCATGAGAATCCTCTATGTCGACCTGGAGCGCGAATGGCGCGGCGGCCAGAGCCAGGCGTTGTACACCTTGCGCGGCCTCGGCGAGCGGCAATTGCAGGCGGAGTTGGTGGCGGCGCGCAGTTCGCCGTTGGCGATGCGCAGCCGGGAAGCAGGGATTGCGGTGCATGATGTGGCACGGTTCGGCTTGCGCGCCCGGGCCGCCGCGGCTGTGCGAAAACTGTTGTCTAAGGATTCCTTCGACCTCGTGCATCTCAATGAGCCTCACGCGTTGACGGCGGCCTGGCTGGCCGATGCGCACAAAAAGCTGCCCCTTCTTTTGTCTCGCAGAATTGGCTTTCCCTTGAAGAAGGGTTGGGTTTCGCAGAGACGCTACGCGGCGGTGGAACGATTCCTAGCCAACAGCAAGAATGTCGCGCAAAGCCTGACCGATTGCGGAATCGTGCCAGAGCGGATTTCCATCGTGAACGAAGGCGTGGAAATCCCGCCGCCTTCTTCTGAAAGAAGGAGTAGCGCCCGAAGCCACTGGGGAGTCGAGGACCATGAATTCTTGTTTGGCTGCATCAGCGTCTTTGTACCGGAAAAAGGCCAGCGGCATTTGATCGAAGCACTTCGAGAGGTGCGGAAG
This sequence comes from Acidobacteriota bacterium, assembly GCA_003223215.1. Lineage (GTDB taxonomy): Bacteria > Acidobacteriota > Terriglobia > Acidiferrales > UBA7541 > Acidiferrum. The sequence continues at coordinate 117,806 of QHYH01000086.1, read as the reverse complement.
TCGCATCCAGAGGCCCGGCTCTTGCTTGCCGGCGATGGCCATTGTCGTGGCGAATTGCAGGCGCTCGCAAAACGGCTGGGACAATCCGAAGCCGTCCTTTTTCCGGGGTTCGTGAACGACGTTGCCAAGCTCTACGATGCACTGGACGCGTTCGCCTTTCCCTCCGAATTCGAAGGCTTGGGAACAGCCTTGCAGGCGGCCATGGCGGCCGGACTGCCGTCGATCTCGACGAAGCGGGGAGCGTTGAGCGAAGTCGTGGATCACGAACGCACGGCCTTGGTGGCTGAGCCAAATGGACAAGAGTTTGCGGCCGCCATGCTGCGGGTCATGACCGACGCGGGCCTTCGCAAGAGACTTGGCGAAGCGGGTCGCCGCGAAGTGCGGGAACGCTTTTCGGCAGAGCGCATGGTGGAGCGCACCATCCAGGTTTACGAAGACGTCCTCAAGAAATGGCGCTGAACATGGACCGACCGGAACTCACCGTAATCCAGCGCGCCGTATTGAAGCACCTCCCTAGTCTCGGCCTGCCTCTTGGCGCGCGCGTTCTCGATGCGCCATGCGGCGGCTGTGCGTCGCTGACTGTTGCGCTTCGAGAGCGCGGCTTCGCCGCCATCGGCGCGGACATCGATCCCGAAGCGGTCATGCATCTCGGAGCGGCCTTTCAAAAGGTAAACCTGGATGGCACGCTTCCCTGGCCCAACCGCAGTTTTGACGCGGTCGTCTCTACCGAAGGGATCGAACACTTTGAGAATCACTATTCGTTCCTGCGCGAGATGCATCGCATCCTGAAACCGGGTGGCTCGCTCCTACTAACGACACCGAACATCACGGCGCTGCGATCGCGCGTGCGTTTCTTTGGCAGCGGCTTTTTTGGCCGCGACGCGCGCCCCCTCAACGAGGCCGCGCGGCATCCCCTTCACCACATTGGTCTTGCGACGTTTCCTGAGTTGCGTTACGAGTTGCATGTCTCGGGTTTCCGGTTGAGCGAAGTGCGCCACACGCACATCAAGCCCGTCAGCTACCTCTACTCCATCTACCTGCCGTGGATTTGGCTTTATACCTTGATGGCCTTCCGAAAAGAAAAGGACCCTGCACAACGAGAACGAAACAAGGAGATTCGGCGGACACTGCATTCTTTTTCCCTGCTCTTCGGCGAAGGTCTGATGCTTATCGCTAGAAAGGCGCGAACTGTGGGAGACCATTGAACCTTGGCCGCATCCTCGCTCTTCTCCAGTCAATCAAACGGCATCGAAGGCGCAGGCCGTGCCTCGCGACCATTTGGGGCATCAGCCCAATCGCGACCTCCAGGCCCTGATCAAGAACGCCTTGCAAGAATAAACCGGTTTCGACTGCGCACCGGAACCGGAGGTTGTCAAAAAGAGGGAAAGCGCCTGGCAGTTCGTTTCCTAACCGCCAAGCGCTTCCCACTTTCTTACAACCTTGCGCTAGTAATCTGACTTCTCTCGTTGTTCCAGACGTTCTCCTCCGATCCGCTCGCCGCTTGCGCGTCAAGCTATTTGGGGAATTGAACAACCCATCGCCCTTTCGGATTGAGGAACTCCACGCCAATGGCAAAGCCGTCGCCTTGCAACGGTTGGCAGTAGGCTACTCGTCCCGAGGAGCGAAACTCTCCGGTGCGCGAGGCGAACTTCAAAGAATCGCCTTGCTCCCAGTACCGCGCGCTGATCACCCGCGCGCCGCGCGCACTCACATCTTGCGTAAACGTGGTTTCCGAGCCCGGCACATCGCGATGGCCGTCGATGAGCACGGGAATTTCCATCAAAATGCGCTGCTCCACCCGGTGAAAAACGAATTTGCTCCTGAGAGGCATTTTGAATGGTCATCCTCACAGGCACGCGGCGATCCGCGCGAGATTTTGTACGCTGCTCCGGCCCCCGTGCTTCATGATGTAGAGGGCGCGGTCGGCGGCGGCGAGAAGCTTTTCCGGCGTGTCACCGTCTTCTGGGAAAGCGGCAACGCCGGCGCTGACCGACAAAGCGGGAGCTTCGGCTTCCGCAGCCAGGCGCTCGCGAATCCGCGTGACGACGCGCGTCGCGATGTCCTTGCCGGCTTCCGGAAGAACCAGCGCGAATTCATCGCCTCCGTAACGCGCGGGCGTGTCGATGGCGCGCGAGTGGCTGCGAAGAACTTTTCCGATGCGCACCAGCGCGCGGCTGCCGGTCAAGTGTCCGTACTGATCGTTGATGAGCTTCAGACCGTCCATGTCGAGGAGCAACACGCAGAAGGGGCGTTGCGTGCGGCGCGAGCGGTCCAGTTCGGCTTCCAGCACGCTGATGAGACGGCGATAATTCGCGAGGCCCGTAAGGGGATCGCTGACGGCCATGCTGCGTACTTGCTCGAACAGGCGCGCCTGGTCAAGCAAAGCGCCGGCGAGCATCACCACGTAGCTGAACGTCTTGCTCAACTCCGCGAGGAAGAACGGCCCGTCGAAGAGCTGGCGAGAAAAGGCCGCGGAGACGTGGCAGATCGCATTCAACGAGGCCACCATCAGCAGCGCATAGTCGAACAGGCTGGCATTGCTCTTCTTGTCTTTGTCATTCTTGATGCGCTGACCGAAGCACACTGCGGCGACCAGGTACAGCGCGGCGGGAAGGAGGTCCCAGGGACGAGACAAAATGTTTTTTGCATCGGCAACGGGCGCGGCGGGGGCAGCCAGAAAGGCCGCGCTGGTCAGGTAGGCCGCCAGCGCCACTACGAGCAGAACCGCCGCGGTTTCCTTGCTTGGTTTGCGCGCCGTGGGCATGTAGCGTTCCACGGCCAGCGCCGCAAGCAGCAGAACCGCGAGCAGTGTTCGGCTGACCATCCACCCCAGCGGAACTTTCGAAATCACCAGCGTCCCGGCGTTGAGCGAATCGTTGAATCCAAAGTAGCCGATGGTCTCGATGATTCCCGAGAGTGCAAACCCGAACGAGAGAATCAGTGCGGTCCGGTCGTGCGTGCCGCGGAAGCGCACGAGCGCGTTCGCCGCATAGCAATAACAAAGAAGCGTTCCACCGACTTCCAGGTAAAGATAGGCTTGCGGCGATGCTGCCAGCACGGTTTGCCGCGAGTAGAAAATAGCAGCAAAAAGGAGGGTTACCAGAGTCAGGCCGGTAGCTAACAGCAAGCGCGAGCGAAAACTCCGCGTGAAAAGCGCCTGCCGGCTGCTCCCGAGAAACCCGGTGATACTAGGCCAACTCCCCACAAAATCCCCCTAAACTACCCAAGAAAAGCGGCCAACTAACAAGAAAAGCAAGTTTGTAGCCTTTCCGCACGGAAAAAAAGGGCTCTCGTATGTTATGGAAACTAAATAACTTACTGAATTTCACAGGGAGTGGGTCAGGAGCGGGGCTAACCAAGCGAGACAGGGGAAGGACTGGGGGGGGTGCCCGATTGGGAACGCTATCCAGTTGTGTTTCGTTAGAGTTAACGGGTAAAGCGTCCGTATCAATCCGTATCAATTTGATCCTCACGGACGTCTCAGCTTGAGACCGTCTCAAGGTTGAAACCGTCCGTCGCACATCCCTTCAAGGGAAATCGGTTGTCCCGTCACGGGGAGCTCGACGCTTAGCCGACCCCTCGCCGCGGCCTGAAACGACTCGCTTTCTCCGAACAGTTAGGCCTTCGGCTTAGGCAGTGGAAGTTCGCGCGCTACGACTGTGTCACAGAAACCGGAAGTTTTATGCGACCCGTCGCAGAAAGGTTTATTGGAAGAGTGGCCGCAGCGGCAGAGCGAAACGGCCGTGCGCCCGGCCAGCCCGAAAGGCGCTCCCAGGGGGTCAACGACTTCGAAATCGCCTTCGACGCGAATCGAGCCGTTGGTGTTGATGGTGATTTTAGTTGCCGCCATGGCTTCTCCTAAGTGAAGGAAGTATGCCTTTTAACGCCCACGAGAAATGCGATCGGGTGTGAACCGTGGTTCCTCTCCGATCGACTCGGGGGTCGATCAGCCCTAGCCGGGATTCCGCGTCGCCTCCGGCCGGCCTCCTCGGGATGACAGAAAAGCCCTTCCTGTCGCATCCGCTTCTTATCTAGAGAGTCGCACCGAGGAGTTTCAGAAAACGCCATCAGGCTAGTACTTGGGCAGTGAAGGATCCACCTCGTCCGACCAAGCAAGGATGCCGCCCTTCAGGTTGAGAACTTTCCGGAAGCCTGCTTTGCGCAAAAAGTCCACCGCTTCGGCGGAACGCTTGCCGCTGCGGCAATGCGCGACGATTTCGCGAGAGGAATCGACTTCGTGCACACGCCGCGGCAATTCGCCGAGCGGGATCAAATGACCCTTGAGATTGCAGATCTGAAATTCGTGCGGCTCGCGCACATCCAGTATGAAAAGATCGTCGCCGCGATCGAGCCGGGATTTGAGCTCGCGCGGAGTGATCTCCGGAACTTGCACATTGGGCGCAGGAGCTTCTTCGCCGCGAACACCGCAAAATTCGTAATAGTCGATCAGTTCAGTAATAACGCGATTCACGCCGCACATCGGGCACTTGGGATTCCTCCGCAACTTGAGCTCGCGGAAGCGCATTCCCAGTGCGTCAAAGAGGAGCAAGCGGCCCATCAGATGGTCGCCGCTGCCGAGAATTAATTTGATGGTTTCCATGGCCTGGATGGAGCCGACGATGCCGGGCAAGACGCCGAGCACTCCGCCCTCGGCGCAAGATGGCACCAGCCCGGGCGGAGGCGGTTCCGGATACAGGCAGCGGTAGCATGGCCCGTCGGGCATCCCGAAAACGGTGACTTGACCCTCAAAGCGGAAAATGGATCCGTAGACATTGGGCTTGCCCAGCAAAATGCAAGCATCATTGACGAGATAGCGCGTCGGGAAATTGTCCGTACCGTCAACGATGATGTCGTAATCTTTGAATAGCTCGAGGGCATTCGCGCTGGTCAATTGCGCTTCGATGGCGTCAATTTGAATGTCCGGATTGAGATTCGATAGCCGGGCGCGGGCGGCCTGGCTCTTGGGTTTGCCCACGTCGCTCGTGCCAAACGTGACCTGGCGCTGAAGATTCGTGAAGTCGACCACGTCGAAATCCACGAGACCAAGCTTACCGACGCCGGCGGCCGCGAGATACAAGCCGAGCGGGGCGCCGAGTCCCCCGGTGCCGATGAGCAGCACCTTGGCGTTCTTCAGCTTGAGCTGCCCCTCCATGCCGACTTCAGGCATGATGAGATGGCGGCTGTAGCGGAGAATTTCTTCTTTGGAAAGCCCGGCAGCCGGTTTCCTGCCCGTCGGCGTTTGAGTGGTCGTAGCCATCGTTTCCCTGCCCTTCTGGATTTCCCCAGAATATCAAAAAAGCTGAACGGAAAGAGATTTCCCTGCGAGATTCAAAACGGGAGAGAGGGCCTACTGGATCAGGAGGGTTAACAACAACAACAGCCGCCGGCGATGGAGGGAATGATGCTGATGGTGTCGCCATCCTTGGTCGCGGTGTTTTCTTTGGCGAGATAGCGAATGTCTTCGTCATTCACGTACACATTGACGAAGCTGCGCAGCCGGCCGTCCTCGGTGAACAAGTGCTTGCGCAGGTCGGCATACTGCGTTGTCAGATGGCTGAGCGCTTCGCCGACCGTGCCGGCGTTGAACTCCGCCGAATCCCGCTTGCCCGCGTAGGGGCGAAGCGGCGCTGGAATCATAACCTTCACTGGCATTGGGTTTTTCTTCCTCCTAGTTTCTCGAGCTAGACCGTGGCGCTATGGCGAATCTCGATACCTTCGGGCGAAAAGGCCTGGCGATCGTCACTCAAGCGCCACGAAGTCATATCCTGCGGCGCGCCATGGTGCACGCTGACGATGATGTAGCTATACCACGGCCAGGCGTGATCCTGATCATATTGGCTGGGTTGCGCAGGATGATCCGGATGCGAATGATACCACCCGATGACCTCCAGCCCCTGCGCCTGTGCCGCTTTGTCAGCGTCGAGCACGTCTTCGGCTGTTATTGAAAAACGGTTACGCGGAGAATCGTCGCGCCGGTTGATCAGCGGAAAAAGCGCCACCACTTCGCGCGCGGCCTCGGGGTGCGCGGCATCCCGATCACGTCCCAACAGCGCGCCGCAGCACTCGTGGGGATACGTCTCCGCGCCATGTGCGCGGATTTTCTCCGCCAGGTGCCCGCTGATCCAGAGTGTGGTTTCTTTTGCCATTTCTAGTCTTCATCCCAGAAGCGTTCGTTCAGGTACTTGGACGCAGAATCCGCAAAAACCGTGACCACGACGGCGTGCTGCTGTTTCGGGATTCGCGCGGCAACTGCGAAACAACCCAAGAGTGCTGCCGCCGAACTGGGGCTAACGAGGAGGCCCTCTTCGCGGGCCAGCCGCTTCACCAGGCGGTAAGCCTCCTCCGTAGAAACAGGTAGATTCTCATCGGCGAGCCGATCATCGTAAATCGCCGGCCGAATCGCCGTCTCCATGTGCTTCCAGCCTTCCAGGCCGTGAAAGGAAGCATCGGGTTGCAAGCTCACGCAACGAATCTCGGAGTTCAGCTCTTTCAGGCGCCGCGTCGTTCCAACGAACGTCCCGCTCGTGCCCAGCCCTGCGACGAAATGGGTGATCCGGCCGGAAATCTGCTCCCAGACCTCGTTCGCGGTGGTGCGGTAGTGGGCTTGCCAATTCGCGGGATTGCTGTATTGATCCGCGTAAAAGTACTTGTCAGGCTCGGCGGCAACGATTTCATGGACTCTGCGAATCGCGCCGTCGGTGCCCTCGTCGCCCGGAGTGATGACCAGCTCCGCGCCATAGGCCGCCAGGATACGCTTGCGTTCGTGCGAAGCGCTATCGGGCAGGCAAAGCTTCACGGGATAGCCCATGGCCGCGCCAATCATAGCGTAAGCGATGCCGGTGTTGCCGCTGGTGGCGTCAATGATGGCTTTGCCGCACTTCAATGCGCCGCTCGCGAGCCCCGCCTGAATCATGTTGAGCGCTGGCCGGTCTTTGACGGAGCCGCCGGGGTTGAACCACTCGGCCTTAGCGTAGAACTCAACATGACTGAATTCCCTGCCCAAGCGTTCGAGCCTCAAAAGGGGAGTATTCCCGATACGGCCGAGCAGGCGTTCACCGCTACGACTCGCCTGAGTCGTTGATTCGCGGGCAGATGGGGCGATTTGACCGGTGATTGCCATACCCCGAGACAGCTCTTATGTCGCCCTGTACAAATACCAGGGATATTACGACCATTTTACTCCGAATTGGATGCCTGCGGCTAGGGTGGGGATATATCTAAATATATCTACGGTTTTCGGTCTGCAATTTTTCAGTTGTTTGGTTTTACATTCTTGGCAAGTTTAACCCAAGTGTATAGAAAACCCTTCGGCCCGCGAAGCCGCCTGGATTCCCCGATCGAGGTCTGGCCAAAGCGACGTCAAAACTTTAGATACAGTTGCAACGGCAAAAAGCGCGGACTGCCAACAGTGTGCCGGATCACCCCAAGGCTGCCCTGAGGCGGGATCGAGGGGGGACCAACGAAGTTGGGGAAGAATTAGGACATTATTGTTCGGGGCATCGAAGTCTGGATGGTTGAAGACATTGAAGGCGGCGGCCTGGAACCGCAAGCGGAAACGCTCTTCTCTATCTGGACAATCTGTTCGGGGCATTTCTGATGCTTCCTGAAACGTATTGATTTGGAGAGTGCGGGCACTTGACGGTGTTGAATGCGGGGGAGGCAGAACGGGACGTTATAAACGACGCGACGGTGTCGGGACGCCACGAGATTTTGTCCGCGCAGTGCTTCTCCTTGCACGGGCCGCTCGGAGGGGCTTTGGCGCATTTATGGCGAAAACGACAGTGTTGCGGGCGTCAGTCGGTATTCAGGGCGGGCCGCAGCAGCTTTACAGAAGTGAGCGTAATCGCTACTCTGAATGAGCTATGTGGAATGTCGAAGAACGCTTCTCTCCGAAAGCGATCGAAGGTTTGGCGGCGCTCGGCTTTTCCGTGGGCAGCACGCGCGGGGTGGTGCGCGTAGAAAAGTACGGCTGTGGTGCGGAATTTCGCAGAGGCCCCGACGAGCGCTATCAGATGACCATCGCGCCCACCATCATGCTGAAAGGCCAGTTTACGCGAGTGTGGGACGCTGGTTATCAGAAGTTTTTGCTGACCGATGACGGGTTGAAAATTCCCGCGCTCGCGTCGCACCTGCAGAATCTGCGGAAGTTCAACGAAGAACTGCGCACGGCGCTGGGTGTGCCGACCTTTTACAACGAAGCGCTCGGTTCGGTCAGCCAACTGAGCGTTTACGACCGCGTGAGGGGCCGCAAGGGTGACGTGCCGGACGAAACGGTCGGGGCGCACAGCCCGGAAGGCGGGCACTAGGAACTATCCGTTCTTGGCTTTAAGTTTTGCGCTAACCCGAAGAATACATTGAGATTGTCGGCGCGTAGTCATCTCGTCGATCTGCCGAGACCGTTTGAAAAATCTTGTTTGCTTCACCGTTGCGCCTCTTGCAATTGCCGGCGAAACTGCGCCAGATCCACGCGATGCTTCGCGGCCTTATGCTTGCCGATGAAAATGACCGGGATTTGCCATCCATAGCGCTCTTTGAGAACCGCATCTTCGTCGATGTTGACCTCGTACAACGCCGCCCCGAACTCGCCGAGCAAGGGTGCGATGGCGGCTTTGGCTTGCTCACAAAGGTGACATCCGGGACGCGAGTACAAGGTGACGTCGCGAGGGCCACGGGCGGCCAGCCGCGCATCTTCGGGCGAGTTGTTCACGCTCACGGCTGGGGGTTGGAGTACTTCATGAATGGGCCGGAATGGGGGTGAAAAGCGCGCGCGCGATAAAGTTCCGAGATCTGGCGCAAGTGGCCCAGATCGTGATTAGCCCATTCATTGAGCAGCTGCACGAGCGTAACCGTGCCGAGTTCGGAATGGACGGCAGTGCGAGCGCCTGCCGATGGCGGAAGTCCGGCAAGTAGAGCGAGCGACGAGCGGCGCGTGCGCGTGAAGTGCCCGAGATTCTCGCCCGCCGAGCCGCGAGCATAGTCTTGGCGGGCTTTGGCGCCATCCAGATCGTATTTGGCCAGCGGCGGCGAATCTTCGGCCATGATGCGCAGGACGCGCTCGGCGTAAACTTGCTCGAGGGCGGCGAGATGCGCCAGGACTTCGGAGATGGACCAGCGGTCCGGCCGGGGTTTCCAGTGCAGGAGTTCTCCGGGCAAATCGCCAAGCAGCGTTTCGAGAAGTTGCGGCGTCTTTCCTAGAAGCGAGACGGCAGGCTGAATGTCGACGGCAGAGGCCGGTTGCATGAGGGACCTCCCGTAGAGAAGTTCAGTGTACTCTCAATCCTTCGTCGAATGTAGAAGTAGCGCATAATGTCCTGGTGGCATCGGACGGGGACCGAGAATATGGGAAAAGTTGTGGCGCTGGTGGATGATCTGTTTTTCCAGATGAAGCTGGCGGAGACCGCCAAACAGCTCGGCCTGGATGTGAAAGTCGCGGCGAATGGCGACGCGTTAATGGGTCTGCTGGAGAGTGCGCCAAAGTTGGTGATTGTGGACCTGAACGCGCGCAGTCAGCCGCTCCAGGCAATCGCCAGAGTGCGTCAGGCCAGCAAAGACATCCGCGTGGTCGGGTTTGTGTCGCACGTGCAAACGCAGCTCGCCGCGCAGGCACAAGCTGCAGGCTGCAACGAAGTCTTGCCACGGTCAAGCTTCGCGCAAAACCTTGCCGCGATCCTCAGCGCATCTAAAGATTGAGAAAGATACTTCAGAAAGAAATGCCAATCCAAAGGGAAATGTCAGGCAAGCTGAAGTTTCCGGAACACATTCTTATGGTGCTTTGCGTCTTCTTGCTTGCCGCGGCAGATTGTTTCGCCGAGCAATCGAGCTCGAAGCCGGAGCAAAACGCAGCTGGCGCTACCGTCGCGGCCAGCAACCAAGACCGGCCGGATGGCGCCCTCGGCAGCGCTCTGGCCGCCGCCTGTTCGCAAAATCAGGCGGAGTTCGCCCGCTTCCTGACCGTTCGCAACCGGGAGTCCTTCTCCCGCATGACCGCCGCTGCCCGCGTGGCGCTCATGAAACGGTTCGTGCTTCTGGGTGAGCCCGGAAAAGCCACTGTTTCTGCGAATCCCTCGGGCCGCCCCATGGTGCGTTGCGAGACACCGGGTGCGACCACGGAGATGCAGATCGGGGGCGCCGACGTCCGGGACAACGTGGCGTTTTTGCCATTGGAGCTCCACGACGTTGCGGACTCCAACGGAGCAAGCGCGCGTCAGATCAACATGGGCCTGGTGCGCGAAGAAGGTCAATGGAAGCTGCTTTCTCTCGGAGTTCTCCTTCTGGACCTGCCCGAGCTCGAAGTGGAATGGGACGAATCGGAAATCGGCGCAACGGAAAAAGATGCTCTGCAATCTTTAAAGACTATCGCCGCGGCCGTCGAATCTTACCGGGGCAAACATCTGCACCTTCCCGAATCGCTCGAGAATCTCGCATCGCCCCAGCACGGGGCGCCGGGCATCAATGCGGCGGGTTTGCTGGACGTGGACCTTGCAAAAGGGACCAAGAATGGCTACACCTTCCGGTATGTAATTGCCGGAGGAAGCGACGTCGGCGCTCCCGCAAAATATGAACTGTCGGCAACACCGCTCCACTATGCGCAGACGGGTAGGCGCTCCTTCTTTCGCGATTCGAACGGCGTCGTGCATGCGGCAGACCATCGCGGAGCGGTCGGCAGCGAGAGCGATCCGAAAGTCGAGTAGCGCACCTGAAACATTCGTCAAGCCTGCCTGTCTCTTTGTGCTTCCACGCACATGGCGCTACTATCAGGCGATCCGCCATGGTGCGCCCTTTCCGTATTCCATGGTCCCACTTGCTGCTTCTGCTTGGCCTGCTCGGCCCCCCGAGCGGCGCCGCCCGACCGCAATTCAACTATACCGAACCACAGCTGCCCGTTTTCGAACTGCACAGCGGGTTTTGGATCAATCTTCACCACACGCTGTATTCCGAGGCGCGGCAGCGAAGAGCATTTCTTTCGCGCGATGCCAACGCAACCAAGTCCACACCCCCCAAGAGCGTTTTGGCAGCAAAAGGGCTGACCGATGCGGAACAAAAAGCCTGGGACGATGCGGTTGCCTATTACCTGGTCAACTACGCGGACAAAGACCTGCTCTTCACCACGGAACTGATTCAGCTGAAGGATCAACTCGGCGACTTCGAGGATTGCGACGAACTGTCCGGGCGCAAGCGCAAATTCTGCGACGCGGGCCTGCCGCCGAATCTGACGCAGGTTCTGGAAGCGGCTGCTCCCGTCTATCGAGCCCATCTTTGGACCGAACATGACCAAGCCAACCGCCGCTGGATTCTGCAGGTGGCTCCGCTGGTGCGCGAGCAGGGTGTAGGACTTTCCGAGCGTCTGGCGGACATTTACCAGACGCGCTGGCCGCACGAAAAAATCCGCGTGGACGTGGTCGCTTACGCCAACTGGGCCGGCGCGTACACCACGGTCGGTCCGTTGCGCGTGACCATTTCGAGCCTGGATCCTCGGAATCAAGGGCCGCAAGCCTTTGAAGTGCTCTTCCACGAGGGCTCACACGGAATTGCTGAGACGGTCCAAACCGCCATCATCCGCGAATGTCGCCAGCGCGACAAACCCATTCCCCGGGACCTCTGGCATGCGCTGGTTTTCTACACCACCGGCGAAGTCATCCGCACGGTACTGGCTTCCTCTTCGGTAAGTCGCGCTGACAAGCTTAAAGGCGCTCCGGGGAATGGATACGACACGTACGCTTTCCGTGAGGGGCTCTACCAGCGTGGATGGAAGAACTACCTCGAGCTGTTACAGCGGTTCTGGCAACCGTACCTCGATGGAAAAGCCTCATTCGACGACGCCATTGCCCGCATGGTGTCCTCCTTGTGAACCGCTTGCGCAGACTACGGATTCTTGTTTTTCATCGCAAGACGGCTTCGCGCTTTCCTCAGGGAGTAGCGTCCTTGATGTCCTCGCGCGCGCGTCTTTCCGCGTTCTTCGCCGCTGCCTTAGCGTCAGCGTCGGAGTTCAAAACGCGAATGGCGTTGACCAAGGACAGTGCTTTGTCCCTTGGCGGGGCCTCGCAGGTTTTCACGTCACCGTTGGGCCGAGCCGCGGTCATATCCCATTTCAGGCAGTTATACTTGATCTTGAGGTTGCGGCTTACGTGAAGCGCGGCAACGCAATCTTCCAGGCTTAGCAAGCCATTGCACGCTTCTCTCAGAGTTGTTTTTGGAGGCAGCAGCGCCTGTAATTGTAAGCTCAGCTTTCGTTCTTCCTCTTGATTCGCCGCAAGCTGCTCGTTGGCGGTTGGCCCGGGGTTCTTTTTGATCCACTTGAGCGGATTATAGGATTGCGCGGCAGCTCCGCTAGCGCCGAGCAATATGCCGATTCCTGCCGCGCCCATAACGAGCCATTTGGTTTTCATGTGTCCTCCGTGCGAGGCCAGGCTGTGGCCTAGCCCCAGTAAGCCACGGGTGTCGAGATCGCTTCGAGTTTTCGATAGTGCGGTACTCTGCGAATGCGTTACCTTGGCCCTCCGTGCAGGTCTCGAGAAGACCATGGCAGCGATCCGCAAAGGGCTGTCTGGTAATTGGGGGAAACAAGGGTCTTTACCATTTGAGTGATGTTGTCGGCGCCACTCCGATATGCTACCCTTTCCGGCTAGAGATTATCCGGCGCTGCGTCACCAAGCCCCTGCGACGCGAGCATACTTCCGTACGTCCTCCGAAAGAGCTTTCCCGACGAGAGGGGAACTATGGGAGAAGGGGGCCGGAGAATCCATCAAAGCGGGGCCTGCCATTAGTACGTGTCCCCGACTCTTGGCAATCAGCAATGGAAATGGCCCCTAGCATCCGGGACCGCCATCAGAAGAGGAACCACCAGCCCATGCCTGGCCAACAAGGAGCCTCGAAGACCGAACCAGCGCCTATCGAAATCAAGCTTGCGCATTCGCCGGATTCCGATGACGCGTTCATGTTCTACGCGCTGGCGACCCACAAGCTTTCCACCCCCGGCTACAAATACACGCATATTCTGTCGGACATCCAATCGCTCAACGAAGCGGCGCTCGAGGAAACGTACGACGTCACGGCCATCAGTTTCGCCGCCTATCCCGAGCTTCGCGACAAATACGTGCTTCTCGATTGCGGCGCCAGCTTCGGCGAAGGTTACGGACCGATTGTAGTTTCGACAAAAGCAGTGAAGGGGCAAGAATTGGCGGGCAGACGCATCGCTGTTCCCGGCACGAAAACCTCTGCGTATCTTACGTTGCGGCTTTTCGAAGCCAACTTTGAACCCGTGGTCATGCCTTTCGACAAAATTATTGATGCAGTTCAGAACAATCTTGTCGAAGCCGGTCTGCTCATTCACGAAGGACAGCTTTTCTTCCAGGAAAAGGGTTTGCACAAGGTGATTGATCTCGGCATCTGGTGGCAGGAACAAACGGGTCTGCCGCTTCCGCTCGGAGGCAACGCCGTCCGCAAAGCCCTGGGACCACGTCTTGGGCGCCAGATCGCGAAAACCATCCGGAACAGCGTTGCCTATGGCCTGGAGCACCGCGAAGAAGCGCTGAATTACGCCATGCAATTCGCCCGAGAGATGAACCTGGAACTCGCCGATACTTTTATAGGCATGTATGTGAACAAATGGACCCTCGGCTACGGCGAAAAGGGCCGGCAAGCGGTCAAAGAACTGATTGTGCGCGGCACCAGAGCCGGGTTTCTCCCAGAACCGCCCGTTGTTGAATTCCTCAGCGAAGAGTAGCGTGTTCATTCCTTCCCCGGGGCGGTCTTCCCGGGACTGTCTTGCGTGGATCCCGAACAGCGGATGGGCTCGCCTTGACGCTCTCGAGCGAATCCCTTAGTGTTTTTCGAGACATGTTTGTCCACAAGAAAGTAATTCTGGTGCCTTCTCTGACATTCCTGACCGGCATCTTGGTTCTTTCACAGCAGACCGCTTCGCAATCGGCACCGAAGGCCGCAACCCAAAATGAATTTTCCCAAGCATGGCCCAAGCAGGCGGTCCGCGGCGCACACGCAATGGTTGTCACTGACGAAGAACTCGCATCGCAAGCGGGTGTGGAGATTTTGAAGAGGGGTGGTAATGCGGTAGACGCAGCCGTCGCAACGGCCTTCGCTCTCGCCGTCGTCGAGCCTGCTGCCGGCAACATCGGCGGTGGCGGCTTCATGCTTATCCGACTCGCGGACGGCAAGACCACGTTTCTCGATTACCGCGAAACGGCCCCCGGCAAAGCCACCCGCGACATGTATATCGGCAGGGATGGCAAGCTCGACGAAGAAGCTTCGGTCATTGGCTATCGCTCTGTGGCCGTTCCCGGGACCGTCGCGGGCCTCGAATTGGCTTTGAAAGCCCAGGGAACCATGAAGCTGGCCGAGGTGATGGCTCCCGCGATCGGTCTCGCGGAAGCGGGTTTCATCGTCAGCGAAAAATTGGCCGCGGAATTGGAGGAAGAAAGTCCCGGCTTGCAGGCTTTCCCATCAAGCAAGCGGATTTTTCTGAACGGCGGCCGGATGTTCAAGGCTGGAGAAACACTGAGGCAACCGGAGTTGGCGGCAACACTCAGGCGCATCGCGCACAACGGCGCGGCGGAATTCTATCGCGGCGAAACGGCGCGCGTGCTCGCCGACGAAATGGCCAAGAACGGCGGGATCGTTTCGCTCGACGACCTTGCAAATTACAAACCCAAAGCCCGTGAAGTCCTGCGCGCGAAATACGAAAGCGGCGGCCACGCTTGGGAAGTATTGACGGCGCCGCCTCCGAGCTCCGGCGGCGTGGCGATCATCGAAGCCCTGAACATGCTGAAGGATGTGCCGCTCAAGGGCTGGGACGATGCGCAAAGCGTCCATCTGGTCGCGGAAACCATGCGCCGGGTATTTGCCGACCGCGCCGCGTATCTTGCGGATCCCGACTACGCCAAGATTCCCGTGGCTGGCCTGACCGACCCTTGTTATGCCAAGGAACGTGCCGCCACGATTGATCCCGCCAAAGCCTCCTCGAGCAAGAATGTCGCAGCGGGAACTCCCCACGTCTGCGGCGCTTCCGCGAACGCAGACTCCGCACCGCACCCCGTCAACAGCCGTGCCGAGGGCCGGCACACTACCCATTTTTCCGTCGTCGATGCTGCGGGTAACGCTGTCGCCAACACCTACACGCTGAATGACAGCTATGGCTCGCACGTGACTTGCGCCGGGGGCTTCCTGCTGAATGATGAAATGGACGATTTCACCACGCAACCCGGCGCTCCCAACGCGCTCTATGAACTGATGCAATCCGACGCCAATGCCATTGCTCCCGGCCACCGCCCGCTCAGTTCCATGACACCCACAATGCTCCTGCGCGACGGCAAACTGAGCTTCGTCACCGGCTCGCCCGGCGGGCCAACCATCATTTCTGTCACTCTGCTGAGTGTCCTCAACTGGATGCGCCTTGGCATGGAGGCCCAGGCAGCCATCCATGCGCCGCGCTTTCATCATCAATGGTTTCCTGACCGCATCCGCTTGGAAGAGGAATTTCCCCTGAGCGTGGAGCAGGCGCTGCGCGCCCGCGGGCACGAGGTAGAGCGCGGCTGGTATGAAACGCCGAGCCTCAGTAATGAAGCCAAACTGCGCAAACACATGGGCCTGGTGAATGCCATCGGGATTGACCGGCAAAGCGGCGAGCGTCTGGGCGCGGCAGACCCGCGCGATCGGGGTTCCGCGATGGGCTATTGAGGGGGGCGGGATTCGGCACACGCGTTTTAAGGAGCGCGGAAGCTGAAACAAAACAACGGTAAACTGCTGGATGGCCATCCATGAAACCCGGGAACGCATGCAGAGACTACTCTCGACCTACTTGTTCGTAACGCACAAATTGACGCCCGAACTCCTCAGCCAGGTGGCGGGAGCGGGATTCCAGGGCGTCGAGATTTTCTGTGCGCGCAGTCATTTCGAGTACACCGGTAAGCAGGAAATTCGCGCCATGGCGAGCGCGCTCGAAGCGCACCACTTGCAACTTGTTTCGCTCCATGCTCCCAACCGGCGTGACCTGAGCGCCATGCGCGAAAGCGGCGCGCCGCTTTCGATTTGTGAAGTCGAGCGCGTCCGGCGTGTCGAGGCCATGGACGCACTAAAGCGCGTTATCGATGTTGCTAATGATTTGCCCTACGCGCGGCTCATTCTGCACATGGGTAGCTCCCGCGAAACGGCGGATCCGCGCAAACGCGACGCCGCGTTCAGTTCCCTCGAGCACCTTATCCTGCACGCGCGGCACGCCGGCGTCACCATCTGTGTGGAAAACACGCAGAGCGAAATGGGGAGTCCCGATTACCTTCGAGCATTTGTAGACGAGACGCGGCTTACCGGCTTGCGCTTCAACTTCGATATCGGCCACGCGCACCTTGCCGAATTCCCTGAGGAACAACGTCTGGAGAAGAGTTTTTCTCCGCTCAGGGAGCTGGTTTCTTCCGTCCATCTTCACGACAATCATGGGGAAAAAGACGAGCACCTTCCCCCGTACGACGGCTCGATTCACTGGCCCGATGCCATCAAGCTACTCAAGTCCGCGGCACAAAACGGCGGTCTGCCGCTGGTTCTCGAATTGAAGCAGAAAATCGGCCACGATGCCGCCACTGTGAGTGAGCAGCTTTCTTCCGCCCGTAAGTCCCTTGACCGCTTCGAAAAAGCCTGGGCGTAAACAGGGGTTCGCCTGCTCGCAGGAACCCGACCCTACTCTGGTAGACTAATCGTTTACTTTGTGGCCGAGAACCGCACCCATGCCAACCATCACTATCGAGCAGGCGGGAAAACACGACGGGCAGGAAGTTACGCTCCGGGGTTGGCTTTACAATCTCCGCGAATCCGGCAAACTGCTTTTTCCGATTTTTCGCGATGGAACGGGGGTCATCCAGGGCGTTTGCTCGCTCAAGGAGAACCCCGAGGCATTCGCATCGCTCAAGGGACTGACGCAGGAATCAAGCGTTATCGTCACCGGAAGAATTCGTGCCGAAACGCGTGCTCCCGGGGGCTACGAAATCGGCTTGACAAAACTTCAGGTGCTGCAAAAAGTCCCGGAATCCACGCCGTTCCCCATTCAGCTCAAGGAACACGGCGTCGATTTCCTTCTCGACAACCGCCATCTCTGGATTCGCACGCCGCGCCAGACGGCCATCCTCCGCATCCGTGCCGAAGCCATCCGCGCCGCCCGCGAGTTCATGGATAGCCAGGGCTACACGCTCACCGACGCGCCGATGTTCACTCCAGCGGCCTGCGAAGGCACCTCCACTCTGTTCGAAGTCAATTACATCGACGATCAAAAGGCCTATCTGACGCAGAGCGGCCAGCTTTATGGCGAAGCCCTGGCCATGGCGCTCGGCAAGATCTACACCTTCGGGCCTACGTTCCGCGCCGAAAAATCCAAAACGCGGCGCCATCTTACCGAGTTCTGGATGCTCGAGCCCGAAGCCGCCTATGTCGAGCTGGACGAAGCCATGGCCCTCGGCGAAGGCTTGGTCAGCGCCATCGTCCAGGGCGTCCTGAAACACAAATCGCGGGAACTCGAAACACTCAAGCGCGACAGGAACAAACTGGAATGTGTCAAACCGCCCTTTCCACGCATCAGCTACGAAGAAGCCGTCGCCGTGCTCAACCAGAATGGCAATCCCGCCAAGTTCGGCGACGATTTCGGCGGCGACGAGGAAACCATCATTTCGAGTTCGTTCGACCGCCCGCTGATCGTGCATCGCTATCCCACGTCTCTCAAAGCTTTCTACATGCAGCCCGACCCAAAGCGCCCCGAACTTGCCCTGGCCTTCGACATGCTCGCGCCCGAAGGCTACGGCGAAATCATCGGCGGCAGCCAGCGCATCCACGATTACGAGCTGCTCGTCAAGCGGCTCCGTGAACACAACCTTCCGGAAGAAGCCTTTCAGTGGTACCTCGACCTGCGGCGCTACGGTAGCGTGCCGCATTCCGGCTTCGGTCTGGGGCTGGAGCGTACTGTCGCGTGGATTTGCGGCACCGAGCACATTCGCGAGGTGATTCCCTTCCCTCGCATGATTTACCGGGTATACCCTTAGGGTTCGTTTCAGCAGGAACGTGACTCGTGACACGTGAAGGCCACACAGGTGGCCGCTTTGCAGATTCACGGGCCGCGAACGACGAATCACCATTCACGACTAACACATGGCGCAAAAAGTTCGCATCATCGGCGTTCCCATGGACCTCGGCCAAAGCCGCCGCGGCGTGGACATGGGTCCCTCGGCACTCCGCGGCGCCGGGCTGCATACCTCCATCAAGAAGCTGGGCCACACCGTGGAAGACATTGGCAACTTGGAAGTGAAGCAGCCGGAAGAAATGCCGGTGGGCGAAAAGCGCGCCAAGTATCTGCAGGAAATTGCCGAAACCTGCCAGGACATTTGCAAGACCGTCGAAAAATCCCTAACCGAAGGCTTTCTCCCGCTCCTTCTCGGCGGGGATCATTCCATCGCCGTCGGCGCGGCAGCCGGAGTGGCTTCGCATTTCCGCACGCAAAAAAAGGAAATCGGATACCTCTGGCTCGACGCGCACGGCGACATGAACACTCCGGAGTCTTCGCCCTCAGGGAACATCCATGGCATGCCGCTCGCGGCCATCATGGGTTACGGCGCCACAGAGCTCGTTGATCTTGGAGGTTTCCGACCTAAAGCCGAGCCAGGAAACATCGTCATTGTCGGCGCGCGCGACCTCGATGCTCAAGAACGGAAGATCGTCAAGAAATCCGGGGTCCACGTTTTCACCATGCGCGACATTGACGAGCGCGGCATGCGCGATGTCATGTCGGAAGCCCTCAAATACGCTATGGACGACACCGCGGGCGTCGCTGTCAGCCTGGACATGGATTTCGTCGATCCCACGGATGCTCCCGGCGTTGGCACGCCCGTGCGCGGGGGGGCCACCTACCGCGAAGCTCATCTCGCCATGGAAATGATTTCCGACACCGAATCCATGGTTTCGATGGAAGTGGTGGAGATCAATCCCATCCTCGACGAACACAACCGCACCGCCTTGCTCGGCGTCGAGCTGGTCCTCTCGGCCCTCGGCCAGAAGATACTGTAACCATTTTTACGCGGGTTAGTTGTCAATTCAGAACGCCATCGAAAACATCCATCACACGGCTCTTCCGTTTTCCCTTATAACTGATACCTTGGCAACTCGACGAAGGGTGAGAAATTGGACCCGTGAGCCCTGACAACAAGAAACGACTCCGCGTTGGCATCCTCTTTGGCGGTCGCTCCGGCGAACATGAAGTTTCTCTCGCCTCGGCCGCTTCCGTCATCCGCGGCCTGGACCCGGACAAATACGAAGCTGTACCCATCGGCATCACCAAAGAAGGCCACTGGCTCGTCGGCAACGCTGCGCAAAAGATGCTCCCTGAAGTGTTGAAGAGCGGCCAGCGGGTGATGATGACCGCCGACCCCACCGACGCCGCGCTGATTCCGCTCGACCGCGGCGGCAGCGGTGGCGGCCAGCGCATTGACGTCGTCTTCCCGGTCATGCACGGCACCTACGGTGAAGACGGCACGATCCAAGGGCTGCTGGACCTCGCGGGCTTGCCTTTCGTCGGTGCCGGCGTGCTCGGCTCCGCCATTGGCATGGACAAGGATGTTTCCAAGCGTCTCCTCCAAATCGCCAAAATCCCCGTCGTGCCGTGGATTGCCGTGCTGCGCGCCGATTGGGAGCGCGATCCCAAAGAAGTTCAAAAGGTCGTCGAGAAAAAATTCAAATATCCAGTCTTCGTCAAACCCGCCACGCTTGGCTCTTCGGTGGGCATGACCAAGGTTCATTCGCGTGAGGAATTGGCGCCCGCCTTGAATCTGGCCGCGGAGTTCGCCATGAAAATCCTGGTCGAGAAATGCATCGTGGGGCGCGAGATCGAGGTCTCGGTGCTGGGCAATCACGATCCTAAGGCTTCGATTCCCGGCGAGATCGTGCCGCACCGGGAGTTCTACGATTACACGGCAAAATACCTGGAAGAGGGTTCGCAGATCCTCATCCCCGCGAAGCTCAAGCGCGCGCAGGTCAAAACGATTCAAAAATACGCTATAGAAGCTTTCCGCGCCCTGGAGCTCAGCGGCATGGCCCGCGTCGATTTCTTCCTTGAGCGGACCGCCGGCAAAATCTATCTCAACGAAGTAAACACCATTCCCGGATTCACTTCTATCAGCATGTACCCGAAAATGTGGGAGGCCAGCGGCATTCCCTTCCGCGAACTGATCGACAAGCTAATCGAGCTCGCACTGGAGATGCACCGCGAAAAAGCCCGCACCAAATACGAGATCGAGCTCCCCGAAGGGGCCGCCGGCGCGCTCGAAGCCTAGTCGAGTGGCAGCCTTATGGCTCCCGATGGCGGCTTTTCCATTTCGTTGCCATCCGCGCGGCTTCGGAAATCCGCCTCGGCTTCGGCCTGCACGCGCTGTTGTGGCTTTTCACCGGCCTCGAAGCCTACCGCGTGGTGAGACGCGCAAAACATCGTAGCCCGCCGCCAACGGATGATTCGCAATCTCGCTTTTGACCCTTGCCGCCGTCACGCTAGGCGATGACGTGCCCTCATGCTGTTCGCCATGCGCTGGTCCTTCCGGAAAACCTACATTGCCGTGTGCTGATTGTGCGGGGTTGCTCATTTGCTCATCGCCCGAATGGCTGGTGCGCCGCCGGCGAGGTCTCGTCGAAACGGTGTCCTGATTCGGCCAGCATCTCATCGAACGCGCTCGCTTCTTATTTGCAGCCATTTACTCACGCATCGAATTTTTGTAAGGTTTTACTGTTGCTCGAAGCTGCAGAGATTTCCCGGCTCAACTTCGATTCTGACGCTCGCGGGGCAGGAGACCACCGAATGACGCTGCTCGATCCACCTCCCGTCACACCCCAAAAATCACGAGCTATACCATTCACCATCGCGGCGGTAGTTGTGGCCGCGGTTGTCATGCTTTATTTCGCATTCCGTTACTACCCCGAAAAAAAAGCTGCGGAGCGTTTCTTCAATGCGCTGGTTGCCGGCAATACCGACCTCGCCTACCAGCTATGGAAACCTGGCCCGAGCTACACGAAGAGGGACTTTCTGGCTGACTGGGGTCCTGAGGGATATTACGGGCCCGTCAAAAGCTATGAGATCCTGAAGGCGACTTCACAACATGGCGCCAACGCCGTGGATATACAGGCGGCCGTCAGTCCGTTCTCGCCCATGCCTGACGCCTCGGACCAGGAGAATAGCCGCAAGACCAAAGTTGTGAGCGTGTGGGTCATAATGTCCGACAAGTCCCTCAGCTTCCCGCCCTAGCGCTGCCCAGGCCGTTTAGTCGCGCAACTCGTCTAGCGCATACGCCAGCTCTTGCGGTGATACGCTCGCTGTGCCGAGCTTGCCCACCACGACTCCCGCGGCAATATTGGCGAGGATCGCTGCGTCCACAATAGAGGCGCCCGCCGCGGCCGCGAGCGCCAGCACGCTCAAAACCGTGTCACCTGCTCCCGTCAAATCGAATACCTGCCGGCCCGTCGCGCCTCGCTCGATGCCCGGTTGGCCCACCCGCGCGTAGCTCACTTCATGGCCAGTCGCCGGAATGTGCACCTGCTTTGGCGAAGACTCCTCAAATACACTCATTCCTTCTCCACTTCTTGTGATCACCACGGCGCCGCAGCCAAAGCGAGCGAGCAGTGCTCGCCCCGCCTCCTCGAAGGATTTTTCATCCGACAAAGTCTTGGTCACGTAAAAACTCGCTTCTTTCGTGTTGCAGACGATAACCCGCGCGCCCCTGTAGGCATAAAGTCGCGAAGTCTTCGGCTTCACGAACACGGGAACCTTCAACTGGTGAGCTGCGCTGAGCACGCGATCCGCAAAATCATCGGTGATTAGCCCTTTGTCATAGTCGGAAAGCACCAAGGCATCGAGGCGTTGGAGCGCCCCGAAGACCATGCGCAATAGCTTTTCCCGCGTCTCTGACTGCGGTGGTTCGCGTCGTTCCCGATCCACACGAACCACCTGGTGGTGCTTCGCGATGATGCGCGTCTTCACGGTCGTTACGCGTTTTGCTTCGGCCAAAACTCCCCTATCGCCCATGCTCGCTTCGCGCAGGCACTTCTGGAGCGCGCGGCCCGCCTCATCGCTTCCGATTACGCCAAACGCCTCGACCTTCGCTCCGAGCGCCGCGAGGTTGGCCGCCACGTTCCCGCCGCCCCCGAGGCATTCGTTCTGTCCGACCAAATCCACCACCGGCACGGCCGCTTCGGGTGACAAGCGCGAGGCCGTTCCCCACAGGTAGCGGTCCAGCATCAAGTCGCCGAGCACGCCGATCCGTTTGCCGCGCAGACGCGGCAGCAGCCGTTTCAAGCGTGGCACGGAATGAGCGAAATGAGTGGTCATGCGGGCTGGCTGGACGGACTCCTGCTACTTGTTCCGGGTTTCCTCAACGACAGTGGCCTCTTCGGGGAGCATCACGGGAATATCGTCGCGAATCGGGTAAACGCGCCGGCAAGAAACGCATTTCAGTCCGGACTCGTCCGCAAGGAGTTCCACCCGCGTTTTGCACAGCGGGCAAACCAGGATGTCGAGAGCAAATTTTGGAATACTCAAGAGTTCCTCCTCGGGATGGTTTGCCGCCCTGTCAGCAAGTAGGCACTCTACCAAAGGCCTTCGCTGGTCAGCAACTTCCAGCTCCCGCCCGTTGACGATCTCGGAGGCTCGTCCGGGAATCGTCTTGACCGTGCTTCTCACCCGTCGTAGCGTCTCCTTATTGCTTCTCTACACGGAGGCCACGCATGCCCCGCTGTTTTGGAAATCGCTTTTGCGCGGTCGTGGTGTTCGCCGGTCCTGTCGCAGCTTCGTTTGGACAGCCAATTCCGTCTTCCCGGCAGTCCCCGCCCGTCGCGGAAACGTCATCGCAAAATGCAACCCCGAGCCAGGAGAAGCAGGCTGCCGTGGCCGAAGCCGCGCGCAAAGCCAAAGAGACGAAAGCTGCCGCGGCAAAAGGCAAGGTCTTCACCGAAGATGACCTTGCGGGCCTGAGAGGCGGCGTTTCCGTTGTGGGCACCGAAAACAACAAGCAGGATCAGCCGAAGCCCAGCAAGCCCGAAGACGCCGAAGACGCGCAAAACGGCGAAGCCTACTGGCGCGGCAAGGCGCAGCCAATCCTTCAGGAGCTGGCCGAAATCGACCGGCTGAGGACTCAGCTGGGAGAGGACATCAAGAAGTATGGCACGGCCGGCATCGACATCTCTAGCGGCAGGAAGGACGGCGTGGCCTACGTCCGAGACCGCAATGCGCAGATCCAGAAGCTTCAGAAGAAGAGAGCCGATCTGCAAAAGAAGTTGGACGAGCTCGAGGAGGAGGGCCGCAAAGCCGGGGCAGAACCCGCGTGGTTCCGCTGATGGTGGGCACGGGCACGGGGCTCTCGCGCTTCCGATGCCGTATCTAATTGAAAGAGATAGCTTTCCGGCAAACTTCTCCATTTTCCGCTTACGCATCCGCGCCTTGCGAATCCAACTTTTGTGCAATCAAGCACAGCACTACCAAAACTGGTCCTGGGGCCAGTAGTTTTTCGCGCCCGGCGGCCCTACACTGGCCGCGAGTTAGTTCGAATCCCCTCCCTACGGGAGAATGACTGTGTATTGCGATCGCTGTGGACTGAATTTCCTGCCCAAACAGTCTGTGTGCACGCGCTGCAAGAAGGTGCCCACGCGATACTGGTTTCAACTCATGAGTTTGGTCACCCTTTTGGTGGCCGTACTTTCAAACACAGTGTCGGGATTATTCATGCTGCCCCGGCTCGCGGAGGCCCGTCACGGGCGGCTTCTGTTTCGCAGCTGGTATTGGATTGACCAAAACGCCGCCTTATATGGTTGGGTGCCTTTGGCGGCGGGCCTGCTCGCGTGGGACTATTTCGTTTGGAAGGAAGCGCGGCCCAAGGTAAAAGGCTGGCTGACGCGAAAACTGCTCACCTTCTCGCTGGCCGCTGGCGTGGCGCCAATGATCCCCTGGTGGATTCCCGCGGGGCAGCCTCCCGGTGAGTTTCTCTCCATGATTAGCAGGTATCAGGGCCTGCCGGCGATGCTGGCTTGGGGCGTGGTCCTGGTTGTAACCATCATCTTGTGCATCGACCCTGAATCTCGCGACTACCTGCTCGGCCACGGAAGAACGTTGAGCCTGGTCAGCACCGGAATGCTTGTGCTGGTTCTCGCTATGACGTTGATCGGCTGGTCGCTCACCTACTGAGGGCGGAACAACTGACCATGGGGACAGGATACTCCGAGAAAACATCGTTTTCGCGGAAGCCTTGCAGGGTAAACCGGGCTGCGCTCCAATGGAATGACACGGAGAGTCTATGAGAAACCACAACCCTCGGTTCCTTCTCGTCACGGGTGTCCTCGCGATTTTTCTCACATGCGCCTTTTCTTCCCTGTCTCTCGCACAGGTGCCGCCACGAGTTTTCGACTGGGTGCCCTCGCACGACGAGAACGTTCGGCTCGACCCCGCGAACTATCACACGGGTGAGTCTTACCATGTGGGTGTCGACGGCGCTAGAAACCATGTAGACATCAAGGCACAGATGCCCGTCACTGTTTTCATGACTTCCGTAGACGCCTGGAACCAGGCGCTCCAGCAGCCCCAAACCATTCCGAGCCTTCCGCAATCATGCCCGGCAGAGCACGTGACGGAAACAACCTACGTCTGCAACATGCCGCCGGGCGAGCTGATTATGGTTATTCGCGACGAGCGCAATAGCCCCGACGAGGCGGTGTTTGCCGGCCTCGGCGCCATCTTGAACCCGAACGACAAAACCCAGCGCGCCATCGGCGTAGGCATCGCGACTGTCCTTACAGCCGAGGGCGCGGCGACGCGCCGTTTCAAGGCTCCCAATGACCTGCACATCCACTACTACAACTGGAATTGCGTCCAGAACTGCATCCAACCAGAGTTTCGGTGGATGGACCAGGTAAAAGAAAAATACCAGCTGACGTCCTTCTTGAAGGTATATGGCGGCTTCCAGCCGGACCATGATGGCGAGCGAGTCAGCATCAAAATCAAGTCGCCGGTGCCGATGGTTGTGGCCGTGCTGCCATCGCAGGTCGCCGATCAATTGCATTCGCAGCCGGCTGCGCTCGAGTCCGCGCTCGAGAAAGCCTCCTGCCAGCAGCGCGGCGTGCAATCCCTGCAGTTCCAGTGCACCTTCAATCTGGCCGATGGCCCGCAGTCGCTTATCGTCGCACCCGAGGCGGGGTCAGAGGTGCCTCGTAAGAAGAAAGCCGAAATCGAAATGCTGGCCGCCCGTTGCGTCGAAAATTGTCAGGTGCTGCAAACCGCCAAGCAATAAGAACTCTTGTCTTCCGCTCCTGCTGGAGTCGAGACTCCTTGGAGCAGAGTTTTTTGATATTCGATCAACGGCATCCCGAAGAAGTCCTTGGTTTTTCCGGAACGCCGGTAGTCGTGTTTCTCGCAAGAGCGCATCGCCCGCAGGAGCGGCTCGGTGGTATCGAGCGTGACTCGCGTACATTTGCGCTGCTGCAGCTCGGATTCCGCCCGGCTCAATAATTGGCTCGCAATTCCACTGCCGCGCATCAAGGGCAACACGGCCATACCCCGAAGATGCCCTTCCTCTAAGCCCACCACGTTCCAGGCGATCGTGCCGGCAACCTGCTCCCGGGAATGGACCGCCATGAAGACACTCATTGTTTCGAGACGCTTTTCAAGCGTCTTCGACGTAAGCACCGTGTCAAGGAACCCTTCGGGGGTGTAGCGCTCCCGAAATTCTTCGAACGCTTCGCCCGGAGAAGTTTGTAGCGCTGTTCTACGGCGTGCTCGATGGAGAAAGAAAACTGTGCGGTACACTTGCGCCGGCCACCCTCCGCCGATCCTCAAGCGGGCTTCGGGTTCTGTGCAACTGCTCGAAAATGACGGAGCCGTCCTGGGCGTCTTCCCCAATTGGAAGTACCAAAACTCTCTCGTACAACTCGCCCCGGGCGATCGCTTGTTGGTGTTCAGCGACGGCATCACCGAGGCATGCGGGGCGGACGGCAAACAGCTCGGCGAAGAGCGGCTGATTCACTTGCTGGAAGAGCTCGCCGGCGAACCGCCTTCCGCACTGAATCGAAGGTTGCTTGACAGTGTAAAAGAGCCTCGCCGACGCACACCTCGAAGATGACGTCAGGCTCATTGCCATCGCCGTAGACGATGCGAACCAGGCGACGAAGCAGGAAAACGAAGGCTCTCCGCTTGCTGCGTCTTAGCCCTTCAAACGGATCTCTCCGCATTCGGCAAGCACTCAATGACGCACGGCCCAGGCCATGCCGTCCGGGCCCTTCCCGGTGGGAATGCGACTGGTTACATCCAGGGTCTTCAAATCCAGCACGGCAACAGCGCTTTCCCCGGCAACCGCGACATAAGCGCGCGAGCCGTCGGGAACGATGAGAATCCCCTCCGGCTGCCGGCCAAGATTGAGCCGCTTGACCTCCTTGCGGGAAGCCGCATCGAGCACCAACAACGCATTGTTTCCCAGGTCCGACACAAGCACGAGCTTCCCGTCGGGACTGAACTTGAGGCGATTCGAGCGGCCTGTCTGAACGTCAAGCGTCGCGACCACTTTTTTGGCTGCGACCTCAATGATCGAGATGCTCCCGTCGCCGGAATTGGCCGCCCAGCATTCGCGGCCATCGGGCGAGATGTCCGCGCCTTCCGGACCTTTGCCGACACTGATGTTCGTGGCGCTCCAACCGACAGAATCGGCGCTGCGCTCGAGCAGCGTGAGAGAATCGGATCCGATGTTGGACGTGAAAATTTTCGAGCGATCCTTTGAAAAGACCAACATGTGCGTGCCGTTCTGCCCTAGGCCGAGGAGCCAGTCAATCTGATTCGAAGCGGGATCGTAGCGGGCAATCAACCGGTTCTGCTCCGCGGTGAACCAGATTTTCGCGTCTGCGAACGTGATTCCATGCGGCCTGCGCAGCGCCCCGAGCTCCATGCGGCGCAACTCTTTCTGCGCCACCAAATCGATCACCGAAATCGTGTTGCCCGGCGTCCTCGCGCCGTAGTTGGCGACAAACGCGAGCTTGCCGTCGTCGGAAGCCGTTATTTCGTGCGGGCCATCGCCAGTGGGAATGCGCGCGATGGTCTTTGAGGTAGCCGGATCGATGATGGAAAGCATGTTGTCCTCTTTGTCGAGGACCACTAGCGCCGGCGAAGGTGTCTGCGTTTGCGCGCGAGCGCCAGCGGCATTCAGACACGCAAGAAGGCAGAGAAAAAAAATGCGAATGGTGAGGCTTTTCTTTGTCAGCGTGAAGTTCACTCGGACCTCCTGCAAGGCATGCTCAGGCCGCGCGCCTGTTCCGCTTCGCACAACCGGACGCCGGCCGCACGGAAAAGGATTGTAAGACGATTCCCAAGGGAACACCGAATACAAAGAGAAAACTATTCAAGCCGCCAGGGCGACCGCTCGGGCCACCGCCCGAGCGCTTCGAGCGCCCAGGCCGTGGTCCTATCCGTGTGGCAGGAAGTGCAGGGGTTCGGAATCTGGTACTTGTCCGTCATCGCAGGAGATATAACCGCAAACGTGTGCACTCGCACTTTCACGTCCCCGAGCGTGGTCGCGATCTTTGGCATGTGGCACGCGACGCACTGGCTGCCCGTCGAGCCCTTCTTGTGATGGGTGTGTTCCTCGAGCGTGGCCGCGCGGGGGCCGTTGGGGGAGAGCGGCCCATGACAATCGAGGCAAAGCTGCTCGGCCGGTTTACGCAGCTGGGCATAATTGCCCGTTCCATGCGCATCGTGGCAAGTGAAACACGTAATACCACGGCGATACATCAGGCTCTGTACAAAATCGTTGCCTTGCATCCGGTTCTTGTGCGCCGTGCCGTCCGCAAAATGGGTGAAGGTGGTCTGTCCAAGCGTGTGCTCCTCGAGCTGCCAAAAATCGCGAAGATGCAGGCCCACACGATACCCAACCGGCCAATCGTAGTATTTGCCTTCCATCGGATTGTGGACAGGACGGCCCTGCGAGTGGCACTGGATGCACGTGTCATTGGCATTGACATAGTCCATGTGGGCCGGATTGATGATATTGCCGCGCGTCGGATCGGCCGCGTGTGCGCTGCCCGGTCCGTGGCAGCGTTCACAGCCGACGTTCCACTCCGCTACTTGGCTTGTCCGAATGTCGTAATCCACCGAATGGCAGCCGTCGCAGGTAGGACCGGTAGGGCGCTGCATATTGTCCGGCGGATAAAACGGCTCCCACCAATCGGTTCCCTTCGCAACAAAGTACGGGCGCCAGACATGATGGGTGACGTCCCACTGGGCCGGCTCCGGATAATAGTCATCGCCAATTCGCGTAAAGTACCGCTGCTTCCAGATGCTCCCATAAACCAGCGCGACCTGGTCCTTAGAGAATTTGGCGAACGGGTCGCTCGCGAGATTCGCAAGGATGGCGTCCGGATGTTCGCGCGGATCACGGACCACCTTGGCCATCGGCGTTTCTTTCCATCGATCGTAAATCTCGTGATGGCATTTGGCGCACGCCTGCGAACCGGTGTAGTGCGCCGTTCGGGCGGTGGCCTCCTCCTGGGACTGCTCTCGGCCGGAAAGCGGGCGAAGACTGCGGATGAACAGCAGCAGTTTCCAGCCTTCCTTGTCGGCTTCGTCGTGCGGATTGCCCCACGCAGGCATACCCGTGAGTCGCACGCCCTTCTGGATGATGTAGTGGATTTGCCCGTCCGTAAGGTCCTGCGTCTCGGGCGCGCGCAGATCGGGAGGCTTAGGATAGAGATTGCGGCCGACCGGGGTCACGCCGGAGCCATCCGTACCGTGACAAATGGCGCAGCGCGCGAGGAAATGATCGCGACCTTCTTGCAGGTTTTCCGGAGTCGGTTTCCATGGATTTGTTTCTTTGCGTGCGCGCCCCGGAATGGAGAGATTTCGCACGGCGCGCGCCATTAGCTTTTCGAGGCCTGAGGGCTCTTCGCTAGCGGCAAAGCCCCTGCGAATCAGGGCGGCCCCGTAGATCGCGCCAATAACGACGAGCGCCAGGCAGCCCAGCAAAAGAATTCTCCCGCGTTTCATTTTCCACGCCTCAACTTGCTTCACGACGCTTTTATCAAACAACCAGACCGCTCAGGTGTGCGGAATATTTCCGTGATTGGTGCGATGCCCGCAAGGCCGTAACATTCTACGCAAAATTGTGTTGTCGCCAAACCTCGCGAGTCGAGCGATAATGTTTCCGGCGAGAGGGACACGGGAGAGATTATGAGAGAAAAGATGAAGGAAGAGAAAGAAGACAGGAAAGACCAGGTGCAAGCCGGCAGCGACGAAAAGAAGGGACTGACGCGCCGGAAATTCCTGAGCACCGCGGCGGCCAGTGGTGCTGCCGCGGCCTTTGTGCCCCGCCGCGTGCTCGGACGGGGTTTCACACCTCCGAGCGATCTGCTGAACATCGCCGGCGTCGGCGTTGGCGGCATGGGCCGCCAGAACCTCATCAACCTTGCCAGCCAAAACATTGTCGCCCTCTGCGATGTCGACTGGGGCTATGCAGACCAGGGTTTCGCGCGCCTGGACTCCGACATCGAGAAGCTGCGGGACCGCCTGGAGCATCCCGATCGAGCGCCGGCGTCAGGCCAGCCGCCGGCGAAATTTGATCGTGTGAAAGCGAAAGCCCGGCTCGACGGGATGATTCGCCTCAAAACCGAGCATGTGCCTAAGGCCAAGCGTTACAAAGATTATCGCGAGATGCTAGACCGCCAAAAAGACATCGATGCCGTGCTCGTGGCCACCGCTGATCACATGCATGCGCCGATCGCCCTCGCCGCCATGGACCTGCACAAACACGTTTATGTGCAAAAGCCGCTGACCTGGTCGGTCGACGAAGCCCGCAAGATGGCGCGCGCAGCGAAAGAAAGCAAAGTCGCAACACAAATGGGCAACCAGGGCCATTCCATGGACGACGCGCGTACCGCCGTCGAATATATTTTGGCCGGCGCAATCGGCCAGGTGCGCGAGATACACATTTGGACCAACCGCCCTCTTGGATTTTGGCCTCAAGGCGTTCCCCGTCCCGAACCGCTCAAGGAGCCCGCGGACCAGCTTCGCTGGAACGGCCAAGGGGTGAATTTGCGGCTGGCCGCGGCCATGGCAGGCAACTATCCCGTTCCGGAGACCCTGCGCTGGGATCTTTTTCTTGGCGCTGCCGCGCCGAATTTCGAGTATCACCCTATCTACCATCCCTTTAACTGGCGAGGCTGGGTGGATTGGGGCGTCGGCGCCATCGGCGACATGGGCGCGCATCTGATCGACCCCTCGATGTGGGCGCTGAACTTGGGCATGCCTACGAGTGTAGAAACGGTCTCCACGCCGTTCAACGGCGCGTCTTATCCGCAAGCGACCATGACCTTCTACGAGTTCCCCGCGCGCGGGCCACTGCCGCCCGTGAAACTAACCTGGTACGACGGCGGTTTGATGCCTAACAAGCCCGCGGAGCTGGGCGACGAAGAACTCAAGCAAGAAGGTGGCGCGTTGCTCATCGGCAGCAAAGGCAAATTGCTGCACGACACCTACGGCCTCGATCCACGTCTGCTGCCTAAGTCACTCAACGATTCGTTTGGCAAGCCGCCGGTAAAGTTGCCGCGCATTCCCGGCGAAGCTCACGAAATGAACTGGGTGGACGCGGCCAAAGGCAAGACCGAACCTTCCTGCCCGTTCGAGTACGCCGCCCGGCTCACCGAGGTGATGCTGCTCGGCATCGTTGCTTTGAGAGCAGGAAGAAAAATCTTCTACGACGGCGAAAACATGCGCGTCACCAACCTGCCGCAGGCGAACGACTACCTGCGGCGCGAGTACCGCCAGGGCTGGTCTGTCTAAGCGGGCGCCAAAGTTACCACCCTCTCTCTGAGCGGAACTTTCGCACTAGCGCGGCGGCATCCTGGTGCAGTGCGTCAACGGCATAGTTGAGTTTGCGAAGGTCGCCCGCCGAAAGCTTGCCGCCAAGATCGGCAAGCGCCGCGCGCAATTGCGGAAACCGTTCGAGCGTGGATTCCCGCACGATCGGTACGGCATCATAGGGCGGGAAGTAGTGCAGCTCATCGACAAGGGCCACCAGGCCGAGCGCGTCAATCAAACCATCGGTCGAATTGCCGGCCACCACATCCACCTGATGATCGACCAGGGCGCGATAGATCAGGCCGAGATCCATCACCTTCGGAGACCGCGCGAACTGCAGATGGTAGCGTGCGCAAAGGCCGGGGAACCCGTCTGGCCGCTCAAGAAATTCGTAACCCACTCCCACGCGCCATCCGGCAGCGACCAACGCAAGATCGGAAACCGTGCGGATATGCAGATTCCTCGCGTCGTTCCCACGAATCACCATTGCAAAGGTATTCTCAAAACCGAGCGGGTCCATCACCTCCAAACGAAATCTCTCGGCGTAAAGCTTCTTCACGCGAAGGTAGACGTCCCGAGCACTGCCTTGGGGTTTCTCGTCGAGCACGGTAGTCAGCGCCGTGCCCGTGTATTCGACGTAGAGATCGAGGTCGCCGGAAAGCAGCGCTTTATGGACCAGCAGCGTGCCCCCGAGATTCGTCTTGCGAATCACCGGGATGCCCGTTTTGGCCTCGATGTGTTGCGCCAAAAGTTCCGCAAGCACCACTTGCTCGGTAAAAAATTTCGAGCCGATGGTGATTCTCGATTGCGCAGTTTTCTTGCAGCCGGAAACCAAGCAAGCCGCGTTAGCCAAGCACAGGCAGCACAGAATCACACCTACGATGTGGCGGTGCTTGACGACCCGGTCGTCCCGAGCCTGCCCGCGCAGGCAGGCGTCGAGAACGACCTGCTTCTCGACTGCCCCGGGGGGGACAAACAGAGGGTAAATTCGGGGCATCTCTAGGCGACCCTCAACCGCCGTTCGAGCAATCCGAGCAGACAATCCGAGAGCAGCGCGAGCAGCGCCGCTGGCATCGCTCCGGCAAGAATAAGCGAATCACTGACGAGCGCGACGCCGCGAAAGACAAATGTGCCGAGCCCTCCCGCGCCAATCTCTGCCGCGATGGTCGCCACTCCAATCGTAATGACCGTCGCGGTTCGGATTCCCGCAAGGATCACCGAAAGCGCCAGCGGAAAGCGCACACGAAATAGAATTTGCGCCGAGGTCATGCCCATGGCTTCGGCGGCTTCGAGCACCGCCGGATCGATCCCGCTGAGACCCACATAAGTGTTTCGCAAAATCGGCAGAAGTGCGTACAGCACCAGCGCGACAATGGCCGTACGCCTGCCAATTCCCCCGATAAACGGAATCGGGATCAGCAAACCAAAAAGCGCCAAGCTCGGAATGGTTTGAAATATGTTTGCGATGCCCATCGACAGCGCGCGCAGCGCAGGCCGCTCGACGATGAGCATGCCCAGCGGCAGGGCGATGGCCATCGCGATGAGCATCGCGATCACTACAAGCATCATGTGGTCCGCGGTGGCGCCAAGAATCTCCGCGCGGTGCTCGGCAAAGAATGACCAATAACTCGGGGACGCGTTCATACCGGGGCTCCCGGCACAGCTCCCAGCGAAGCAACGAAAGCGCGCACCTCAGGATGATCCATCCGGAGAAATTCCTGCGGCGGCGCCACTGCCGCAATGCGCCCGGTGTCGAGCAGTACGATGCGCGAAGCCAGCAGGAGCGCCTCGCGCAAATCGTGGGTGACGAACACGATCGTTTTCTGCAACCTCCCTGCCAGCGCCTTAAATTCTTTCTGCAGCTCCGTGCGCGTCACCGGATCGAGCGCGCCGAAAGGCTCGTCCATCAGCAGAATCGCCGGATCGGCCGCCAGCGCGCGTGCCACGCCGACGCGCTGTCGCTGGCCTCCGGAAAGCTCGCGCGGATGCCGGTCTGCAAATTCCGCAGGATCCAACCCCACCAGCCTCAGCAACTCCCCGACTCGCGCCGTCGTGCGCTGGCGATCCCATTTTTCCAGGGACGGTACCAGCCCCACGTTTTCCGCCACCGTGAAATGCGGAAAAAGCCCGGCTTCCTGGATGACGTAGCCAATGCCCCGGCGCAGCCGAATCACATCCCACTCCGCAGTCGGCCGCCCCTCGACCAGGACCTCGCCCTGCGATGGGAGGTACAGGGCATTAATCAAGCGCAGCAGCGTGGTCTTGCCGCTGCCGCTCCGGCCCAAGAGCACCAGCGTTTCCCCAAGCGGAACCGCAAGCGAAACGCCGGAAATGACCGCGCGGCCGGGAATATCGTTTATGTGATACGATACATCGCGAAATTCGATCAAATTCCCCGAAAAACTTTCGATCTTCGCATTCATTTCTATTGACAGCCCCCATCCCCGGCGCGACCATATTAATGTAGTTCGCCTCCCGACGCCGATTTTTTGGCGCATCCTTCGCTCGGACTTGGCATCTAAAAGAAGGGGTCAACGCCATGGGAGCACTCGCCGCAACGCCCGCGCGCATTCGTCACGATCTCCATACACGCCTCGTGGATGCCCGCGCTCGGACCGATGAACTGTTCCGAATCGTTCGCGAAGAAGCATTGTACGACCGGCCTATCGCCGAGCGGCATCGCATCATATTTTATGTCGGCCACCTCGAAGCCTTTGACTGGAACCTGCTTTCGCGGCGCGCCTTCGGTTTGCGGTCCTTTCATCCCGCCTTCGATCAACTTTTTTCCTTCGGTATCGACCCCGTCGGCGGCGGTTTGCCCGCAGACGCACCCGAGGATTGGCCGACTCGCCCGGAAATCGAGCGCTACAAGAAACGCGTCCGCGAAGAACTCGACGCTGCCGTCGAACGTGCCCTGCAGCGTCCCGAGGAAGGCCATCCCCACCTGCTGCAAATGCTCCATGTGGCTATCGAGCATCGCTTGATGCACGCCGAGACCCTGGCGTACATGCTGCACCAGCTGCCGGCGGGCAAAAAAAAAGCTTCTCCTCCTCAGAACATAGTTTGGAAAGCATTGCGACAGACGCACCGCCTGGTGGAGATTCCCGCAGGACGCGCAACCCTGGGAATCCACGATGCCAAGGAACAAGAATTCGGGTGGGACAACGAATTTGCCGGGCAAGAAGTGGCCGTTCCGGAGTTCGCCATCGAGAGTCACAACGTAACCAACCGCAATTTCTTGCTCTTCATGCAGGCCGGCGCGTATCACAACCGCTCGCTTTGGACCCCGGAAGGATGGGCCTGGAGAACCAAACAGAGCATTGAGCATCCCATTTTCTGGAGAGGCGAAGGCAATCTCTGGGTGTATCGCACCATGTTTGGCGAAATCCGCCTCCCCCAGGAGTGGCCCGTGTACGTAAGCCACGCAGAAGCCACGGCATACGCCAATTGGCTCGGGCGCAAGCTCCCAACCGAAGCGCAATTTCACCGCGCCGCGTACGGCGCGATGAAAGGCGAGCGCGAACGCAGCTATCCCTGGGGCGAAGAGCCCCCGGGAGAGCGCCACGGCAATTTCGATTTTCGCTCCTGGGACCCCTCACCGGTGGGCGCTCATCCGGCGGGTGCAAGCGCCTTCGGCGTCTACGATCTTGTCGGCAACGGCTGGGAGTGGACGCGCACGGAGTTCACGCCGTTTCCAGGATTCACGCCAATGCCCTTCTATCCGGGTTATTCCGCGAATTTCTTCGACGGCCGGCACTACGTCGCGAAAGGCGGATCGCCGCGCACCGCCGCGTGTATGCTGCGTCGTTCGTTCCGCAATTGGTTCCAACCGCATTACCCGTACGTTTACGCAACCTTCCGTTGCGTCGAGGATTAAGCAGACCCCGGCCGAGGCTCGGGAGAGAGGACCATGGCGACGCCTGCTTTATCGCTCCAGCACGTGTCGGAATTCGCGGCCGACGTGCGTGAAAGCCTGACCAAGCCCGGCCAGCGAGAGCTGCCTTCAAAATACTTGTACGACGAGGTCGGTTCCGCGCTCTTCGAGGCCATTTGCGTGCTGCCCGAATACGGACTGACGCGCGCGGACACGCGCTTGCTAAAGGAATATTCCGCGGAAATCGTGAGCCGTCTGCCGTCACCTCTGCGCGTCGCGGAACTAGGTAGCGGCTCGGGAAAAAAGACACGCTGGATTCTGGAAGCGTTGTCGCGTCGGCAGATCACGTATTACTACCCCATCGAAATCTCTCCGCATGCGCTGGCCGCATGCGAAAAAGAGTTGGCGCAAATTGATATGCTCAGCGTGGTCGGCTACGAACAGCCCTACCTCGAAGGTTTGCGCTCCGTTGCCGAAGGGCGTAGCGAACGCGACCATGTCTTGGTGCTGTTTCTTGGCAGTACCATCGGCAACTTCGATCGCGATGCCGGCGACCAGTTCTTGCGCGAGGTACGAGCTACTCTCCGCCCCGGTGACGCCTTGCTGCTCGGTACCGATTTGGAGAAAGCCGTCGAGCTGCAGCTTCTCGCTTATGACGATCCGGCAGGCGTCACCGCGGCATTCAATTTGAATTTGCTCGCACGCATCAACCGCGAGCTCGGTGCCGATTTCGACTTGGCCTGCTTCCGCCACGAGGCGCGCTGGAATTACGCGGACCGCCGCATCGAAATGCATTTGCGCTCGACGTGCCGGCAGAGCGTGCGCATTCCCGCGGCCAACTTGCGTATCGTTCTCAACGAGGACGAAACGATTTGGACCGAAAGTTCCCACAAATACAAAGCCGAAGAAGTCCCTGAAATGGCGGAGCGCACCGGCTTCCGCTGCGATGCGCAGTGGATCGACGACGAGTGGTCCTTTGCGCAGAACCTCCTTCTCGCGGAGTGACCCGGGCGCCGTCTTGCGTTCCCGGTGCTCCTGTCCTGCCGAGCCTTGCCTGCCGGAGAGCGTAGCGAGGAAGCCCCGTTTGTTTCCGTCCATCCAACCCGTAGCCCGCGAGCGTCATCCAACAGCAGTCATAGCTTTGAAACTTTGGGCCCCTCTGGCGCGTCAAAGCCTTGTCCGGAGCAAGGTACGGACGTACTGTAAAGAAAGGCGCTATGGCGAACTCGGCAAGAAAACTCTCCTCGGGGAAATCTCTGGGACGAACCCTCCGGAGGTTGGTCTTTGGCAGCGGGAGCCTACCCTGGGTGTGCCCAAGCTTCCTTTTGTTCTGCGTCCTCCTGCTTTGCTCCTTTCCTGCTCTTGCGCAATCTCCGCAGCCCTCTGGCGCGCCGAACGCAACCGCCCAGGAACCCTCACCGGCCGAGCCGCTCGGGGGAACCATTAGCGGAACCGTCGGCGATCGCACGGGAGCCGTCATCCCCGGAGCCCGCGTGAAACTTTCGCGCGAAGATTCATCCCTCAGCCAGGAAACGATGTCGGACAGCGACGGGCAGTTCTACTTTGCCGGCGTCGCCCCGGGGTCCTTCCATCTCACGATTACCTCACCCGGGTTCACCGCAAAGACTGCTTCGGGAATACTGCATCCCGGCGAAGACTACACGGTGCCGCCGGTCCTGCTGGTCGTTACGACTGCCGCGACCGAGGTGAAGGTAGCGATGACGCCAGTGGAAATAGCCGAAGCCGAGATCAAGGATGAAGAGAAGCAGCGCGTCCTCGGCGTGATTCCCAATTTCTACGTCACCTATAACTCCGCCGCGGCTCCTCTCAACCCGAAACAGAAATTCGAGCTGGCGTGGAAGTCCACCATCGATCCGATCAACTTTGGCCTGACGGGTGCCATTGCGGGAATTCAGCAAGCAACTAATGCTTTCAGCGGCTATGGGCAAGGCGCGCAGGGTTATGCCAAGCGCTACGGCGCCTCCTATGCCGACTCGGCCATAGGAACGTTTATCGGCGGGGCCATTTTGCCTTCCGTGCTTAAACAGGATCCGCGGTATTTTTACAAAGGAACCGGCACGCGGCGGTCGCGGTTCTTCTACGCGATTGCCACCGCGGTGATCTGTAAGGGGGACAATGGACACTGGCAGGCCAATTACTCCTCGATGCTCGGAAGCCTCGCCGCCGGCGGCATCTCCAACCTCTATTATCCAGAGTCGGATCGCGACCCCACGCTGACGTTTGAAAATACGCTAGTCGGCATCGGTTCGAATGCCGCCAACAATCTTCTGCAAGAATTTCTCATCCGCAAATTGACCCGCAACGCCCCGACCTACACTCCCGCCACAAGCGCCTCCGCTTCGCGACCCTAGTCTCGAACCTGGGCAGGCATTCGTTCGAAGAACAGCTCACTGTCGGCTCCCTACCCCGAGCAGGCAAGCGCAGGAAGACAAAGGGGTGAAGTGCGTCGCTGCGGTGCCCGTAACGCAGCAAAAACGTTTGGAAAACCGCGGGAGTACGGGCACCGGAAGGTCGTTGCAGGGCTCCGGCCCATGCCCCACGCGCCGAAACATAGGTTTCAGGGCCCGGCTTCAAAGGATTGCTCTCTCAATGTCATTCGTGTCCAAAGGTTTTGCCGAAGAAATCGTTCCTGTTCCAGGTCGGGCGCTCGGGCGCTTGGGCCACGTCGTAGCCGACGAGGAAATTCATCTGCATGAACTGCACGGAGGCGTCGAAGTCGAAATGTTGGGACATGTCGTCGGAGGGAGCGTGATAGTGGAGTCGGACGTAATCGTCGGAGAGCTTCTTGCTGTCCACTTTGGGATCCCTGGCATGTAAGCCTTCGCCGAGCAAAACTGCGGGAACGCCTCGACGAACAAAAGAATATTCGTCGTTGCGGACAAACCCGAGCTGTTCCGGCTGTGGATCGGGGATCAGTTTCAGGCCGAGTAGCGTAGCGTCGCGCTCGATCACGCCGTTCAGTGAGCTGCTAGGTCCGCCGAGCGCCACGACCTCGTCGAATGTGTAGAAGACCGAAGCGCCGTCCATGTTGAGGTCGGCGACGAGACTTTTTCGCGGGACGGTGGGGAACTCGGCGAAATAGTCGGCGCCAAGGAGTCCCTTCTCTTCGGCAGTGGTGGCAAGGAAGAGAATCGACCGGGCAGGAGGATGCGGAAGCGACTTGAACGCTTTCGCGAGAACCAGCAGTGCAGCGACGCCGGAAGCGTCGTCGGCAGCGCCGTTGTAGATGGAATCGCCGTTGATGGGCGGGCCGATGCCCAGATGATCGGTGTGAGCGCTGTAGACGACATATTCGCTTTTGAGGGAGGGATCGGAGCCGGGGAGCACGGCGACGACATTCGGACTGTCGGTTTCACGATGCCGGCTGACCACCTGGATCTTTGCCTTGATCGGCAAATCGAACGACTGTGGTTTTGAGCCGGCGGCATCGCTCAAGACTTGCTCCCAGGATTTGGAGGCGTGCTGAAAGACTCTTTCTGAGGCCGCCGTGGACAGCGCGGCGCCGCCGCGCATCTCGGCGAACGTGTCGCTCGGCCGCGAATCCGGCCCGAGCCAGCGCATGGAAGGAAAGCGCATGCCGATGACGCTGCGGGCCCAGGGGAGTATCGCATCCTGTTGCGGCGGCCGCAGCACGATGTTGCCAACTGCTCCATGGGCAACGGCGCGGCGCATTTTTTCGCGGAAGGCGCCAACGTGGGCGCGCAATTCGCCGGGCAAGGATGGCGGCGCGCCGCTCAAATACGCCACAATCTTCCCTTTGGCGTCCACGCCGGCGTAGTCGTCATAGCTGCCGTCGGGAGTGGTCACGCCATAACCGACAAAAACAACCGGTGCTTCGACCTCGGTGTCTTCTCTTACGGCGCTCCCGGGCGCAATAAAGTCCTCGCCCCACTTCAAGTTGACACGATTTCCGTTTTCGGTGAGCGTGACGGAGCATCTTTCCGGCACGACCGTGACTTCGCGCAAGGGAACTCGCTGATAGAACGTGCCCGCAGTGCCCGCGGGCGTGAGGCCGAGGACTTCAAACTGCGCAGCGACATAACGAGCGGCCAATTCCTGGCCACGCGTGCCTGTGCCGCGGCCTTCGAGCAGGTCGGCGGCCAGAAAGGCCATGTGGGCGCGGAATGGTTCTTTCGCGAGTTGCTCCATGGCCTTGCGCACCTCGGCGGGAATGGACGGGCTTATTTGGGCGGAGGCGCGGTCACAAAGAAGGATCAACGCAAGGAAAAACAGGCGGCGAAGCAGCATGAGCGCCTCCAACCATTCGTGTGCGGATTGCGGAAGAGTATAGCGAAAGCCCGCAAAGCAGCGCACCTAGAAGGCATCGGCGCGGAGGCCGAGGAGGGTGTCGCCGCTGCCGGCGACGAAGGCAGCGACGGCTTCGCGCTGGAGGTCGCTGGCCTGGCGCAGCAATGCGGTAAATTCCGGGCGGGTGCGGATGCCGTCCAGCCAGGGGTCACGCACCATCGCGGGATAGCAGAAGAAACCGTGGTTGATGGCGCGGGAGAGCATCTGCAGAAGCGTTGGCGGCGCGTCGAGTCGGAATCGAATTCGCGAATCACTTTCAGGGCAACAACGCGCCGCAAGCGCTGGTCCTCGGCTTTGTAGACCCCGCCCATCCCGCCTTCGCCAATTTTTGCGAGAATGCGGTACGGACCAATGCTCTCGGGGATTTCCGGCATGGGGATGCGGGTTGCACTGCGCCTAAAGCATATCCGTTTATTTGCGGTGAGTGAAGATTGCTATGAGTGTCCTGCGAGCGAAGGACAAACCGAAACGGTGGGGTTTAGAAGGTTTCGAGCCGCCAGACAAGGCGGGAGGACCAGACTTTTTGCGTGGTGGTCGGGGGGTGCCAGACCGCCAGAATCTGAGACCCTTGGTAGACGCGCTCGAAACCTTCTTCGGATTCGGAGACAGTTTCAATCGGCGCAATCCAGAATGCTTCTGCCAGGGGCGCATGCAAGGAGACGCGAACGCGCTGCCAGCCATCTTCGATGCGCAGGATGGGCGCGGGCAGTGTGCCGCTGAAGCGCAGGTTCGCGCCGCCGGCGGGAGTTTCGAAAAAGCGGTCCCGCTCGGTGGGCGCAAGAAGATTGATGATGGATTCCATCCCGACCGCGACAGGCTTTTCCAGCAGTTCTTTGAATTTCAGACGGATTTCGCAGGCGACTTCAAAACCATTCGGACATGGATGGAAGGAAAAATGTTTGAAAACAACAAGCCTCGGCGCGGTGGCCCTCGATTTGTCGTGAAGCAGCAGAGAGTCCGCGCAGGACAGCTCGGCACCCCCGGCAGCGGAATTTTTGATGCTGAAGACGCCGCCGGCAAAAGCGGCATCTTCGCGCAGCTCGAGAGCCTCATAGTCGGCCTGCGTGCGCGAAGGATCAAAAATCAGAACGCGGAAAGCGTGACGCGGCCAACGGTCGTAGCGAAGGAAGCGCTGGAGGCCGGGTTCTTTGACGCGCGTTTGTTCGTGGATGGAGGCGACCGCTCCGGTAACCGTGGTTCCCGCAGCTTCGCGCAAGCGAGAGTGGTAAGCCTCGGGACGGCGCAAGATGGAATTGATGAGCGTGACGGCAGCCGGACGAAAGTCCAGGGCGGCGATGGTGCCGCCGTCGCCGGGCTTTAGGAGCGCCTGGAATTCCGGGGAGGTAAAAAGCAGTTCGTTCGCGCCGTCGGCGTCGTAGTCGAGCATCTCGACGCGAGGCGCGTGGGCGCCGGGAGTGAGGCTGTCGGCGATGGCTTCCGCACGGATGAGATTGCGCGCGGGATCGGTGCGGAGATGCGGCGCGTAGATTCCCCCGAAGATGCCGTGCCAGTAGGCATCGTTGCATTGCGCGCGCAGGAGGAGGTCGCGTGCTTCCGCAAGCTCGGCGGCTTGTTTTTCGCGTTGGTCACAGGCGGGTGCGGGAGTCGCAGCGATGCGTGCGGAAACGCGCAGCATCTTTTTATGGAGAAGGTTGGACTCGGAATATTTGCGAAGAAAACCACGCCAAGAACCGCCGCTCAGGAAGGCCAGCACTTCCGGGCGCGCAGCGAATTCCTGAAGCACGGTGTGATAGCGCTGGCGCACGCGCGTGGGGAGAACCCACTCCATCATTTCGGTGTAGGAAGCGGTGGGAAGATCGGCGCGTCCCAAGGGAGAATGCGAAGCGAGATATTCTCCCGGAGTGCAGACGTTGAGCCATTTAGAATTCTTCTCGAGCGCGGCAAAAAAATCGGATAGCCAACCATTTTTGTAGCAGTGCTCGTGCGTGCCCGGCCAGACGCCGAATTTTTCCATGTCGTCGCCCATGGCGGCCACGCCGCCGGGATGAACGCTGGCTGCATCGCGCAAATAGGTGAGGACGTCTTCGACTTTGCCGAAAGGAACGAGGTACCGCAGGGCCTTCTGGCCGGGATAGAGCCACACACTTTTACCGCGGTCTTCGGCGATGTAAGCGCCAAAGAGTTCTTCGGGCTCGAACCCGGCGGCGAGAAAGTGCATGTCGTCCACGAGCGTGTAGGCGACTTTGGCCTCGGCAAGAACGCTGGGAAGCTGAGGCTCCCAGACCCGCTCGGCGAGCCAAGCGCCTGTTGGACGCGGCCCAAAATGCTTCTCGAGATAGCAGGCCAGGCGCGTGATCTGCTCCAATTGGTCCTCGGGCGGGATGGAGACGAGAATGGGCTCGTAGAAGCCGCCGCCGACGAGTTCAACTTGGCCACTCTGGACCAGTTTTCTAAGGCGGTCAAAATATTCGGGGCGATGCTTCTCTATCCAGGTGAGCAGAGGACCGGAATAATGAAGACCGAGGCGAACGTCGGGATGTTCTTCCAGGCACTCGAGAAAGGGGAGATAGGAATCGTCGTACGCTTTTTCAAGAACGTGCTCGAAATTGCCGCAGGGCTGGTGAGCGTGAATGAGAAGAGCAAGATGGAAAGTTTGCGGCATGGGTGCAGTTTTTTCTCACTACCATGATAGCAAGCCGAGGCAATTTCTGAATTCACCGCCGAGACAGGATGCGAGAGCAGACTCCCTGCGCCGTCCGAAGCAAAATGCAACCGGCCCGGGGCTAAACGATTGGTCAGGGAGTAGCGTGCTTCGCGAGCCAATCCGAGATGGCGCTGAGGGCCTCGGGGGCCATGGTTTCTTCGATCCCGCCGTATTCGGTGGGCGAGCCCGTGGGGGCGTGCTGGAAAAGATGGTTCAAGCCAGGGAGTTCCTTGGTTTGAAAGTCCTGGTTGCCTCCCTCCTGAAGAGCTTTTTGAATCTGTGCAAGATTTTCTTTTGGCGCCATCTGCAAATCCTCGCCCCCATTGAGCGCTAAGACCGGGCATTCGGTTTTTTTTAGCGCCGGGACGGGATCGTAGTCAAGAAAGAAGCGAAACCAGGGCGAGCTCATCATGCGCGCCTGGGGCTTGAGCGTGGTGGGAGGCAGGGTAGTGCTCATGCCGGTAGAGTCCACAAGATCGGTTAATTTGGCTTCGAGCGCCGCCGGGTCCGTCTCCTTGCGCGCCAACGCGTAAGACTGCCGGCTGAAATCGCGGGCTTTGGCGATGCGGTCGTCGTCGAAGCCCGCCGTCTTCAAAATGAGCTCAGACTGGAGCAGCATGACGTCTTCGCCCTTCAAGCCGGGGGCCGCGAGCAAGACCATCCAAGCGACGTCCGAGGAACGCGAGGCAATCAGGGGAGCAATGATTCCGCCTTCGCTGTGGCCGATGAGGCCGATCCTCTTCGAGTCAATTTCCTTTTGCGATTTCAAGTACGCGAGCGCCGCGGCTGCATCGCTCGCGAAATCTTCGGTGGTGGCTTGATCAAAATTGCCGGTGGACTTGCCGATGCCGCGCTTGTCGTAGCGAAGAACGGCGATGCCTTTGCGCGTGAGATAGTCGGCAAGCACGAAAAAGGGGCG
Source organism: Acidobacteriota bacterium (assembly GCA_003223215.1). Taxonomy (GTDB): domain Bacteria; phylum Acidobacteriota; class Terriglobia; order Acidiferrales; family UBA7541; genus Acidiferrum. Next base: position 75,178 of record QHYH01000086.1, on the reverse strand, counting down.
ATGGCCGGCGACGGCTTCGTCGCGGTCCTGAGGACCCGATCCGGCGATGAGAACAGCCGCGGGAAATGGACCCGGCCCGGGCGGGAGTGTCAGGGTTCCCGCGAGCGAAACTTGCGCTTTCGGATTCGCAAAGGTCACTTGTTCTTCGCGGTAGGGATAAGGTCTTACGGGATTTTGCGGGCGCACCAGCTCGAGCAATTGATCCGAGCGCTCGAACTTCAAGTTGCGAGTGATCCCGCCCTGCGTCCAAATCCCGGAGATCACGGATTTTGTCGGGTTTATCGTGCCCTCGTAGACGCCATCCACGAGGGGAATCTCAAAATGAAAGACGGTCAGCTTCTGGCTGACCTTGACGGCAGGCATGCCGCCGATGCCCTGATCGGGACTATCGAGAGCCGCAACAAGCTGCTTTTTATCATCGTGCGTAACGTGCAGCTGAAAACGCAAACGCAGGCCGTTGGCTTCGAGCGCGCCTTGCCACACGCCTTCGGAGCTAAAGATAGCGTCGTCCGGCTTCCTGGCGCCCGCGCCCGCAACCTGGCGATGAAAGATGAGCGCAAGACCCACGTTGCCTTGCGACCAAACCCCTTGAATTCCGGAGTGGTCCGCGGAAATTTTCCCCTCGTATAGAGCGTCGACCGAAGAGACGCTGAAGCGCACCTCCGAACCGTGCTGCGTCAGGTTAGTGACTTCAATGCCGTAAACGCCCTGATCGAGGCTATCGATTGTGGCTTTGAACGAGCCGTCTTCGGCTTTAGAAACGTGCAGCACAAGATGCAGGACCGCGTCGCCAGCCTCTAGAGAACCGGCCCAGTTGCCCTCGAGGGTTGCGGGAGGTTTGGAAAGCGGCGGCTTGTGATTTGCTCGAGTTTGAGCTTTCGCAGGAAAGGAAAACGAGCCACCAAAGAACAGAAATGCGGCCGCCCAAACAAAGCACATGCGAATGACCTTCAAAGCCGAGACCTCCTGCAGGTGGACTCCGTAATAGATGATGGCGCGGCGAAAAGCGTTGGCACCTGGCAGGTGCGAATCTCGGCCGGGCGAACGCTTCCGGACCTCGGTTCGCGGCTAGGCCCGCGCGCCCGGCTATCAGTTTACGTCTTGGTGAAGAGGGCTTGCGCCTCCCGGCTGTCGAACAAGCTTCGGCACACAAAAAGAAGGCGGCACGCAAAAACATGCCGCCTAGAATTTCCAATCTGCGAGCTGCGCCTAAGGGATTCCCTTACTTTCCCCTCTTGGCATACCAATCGGCGTTAACGGGCGTGAAACTGGACCATTTCTCCGGCAAATCTTCGAGCGCGAAGATGGCGGTCACCGGGCAAACCGGGACGCAGGCGCCACAGTCGATGCATTCGGTGGGGTGGATGTACAGCTGCGTTTCGGCAGCAAACTCCGGTTCATCCTTGCGCGGATGAATGCAGTCCACCGGGCAGACATCCACGCAGGCGGTGTCTTTTGTGCCGATGCAGGGCTCGGCAATCACGTAAGCCATTCGAGGTCTCCTTTATCCGACTCAGCCGGGGCTTCTGCGGATCGGCACGACCGGCAAAAAAGTCCTTATATCATGTGGCTGCTTAGAGCGACAAGCAGCTAGGGGTCATTGTACGCGGGGGGAATGAGTTTCTCAACCGCGGGGCAATGGATAGAATGAGGGGAGAGGAACGTCATGACCATGAGATGCGGTTTTGTACTGTTGTGCTTTCTTGCTGGAGTAGGACTGCTAGCCGCGCCACGTGCGCCACAGGCCCCAAAAACAGCGGGGCCGCGCGATCCGCAGTTGATTGACACGCAGGGATACGAAAAACTCGTCGAGCAGTATCGCGGGGAACCGCTGCTGGTCACGTTTTGGGCGACGTGGTGCGAGCCCTGTCGCCACGAATATCCCATGCTGAATGAGCTGGCCAAGCAGTATGCGCCGCAGGGACTGAAGGTCGTGGGGGTAAACCTGGATCAGGACGGCGATTTGATCCTCATGCGGCGGTTCATGGCGAGGTACAAACCGGTGTTTCCAAATTACCGGAAGAAGCCAACGGAAGAAGGCGGGAGCGAAGAGAGTACCTTCCGGCAAGCCGTGCTCCCGGGCTGGAATGGGACGCTGCCAGCTTCGTTCTTTTACGCAAAGGACGGAAGGCAGGTGGGAAGTTTTGTCGGCGAGCGCAATCGCGAAACCTACGAGGGAGCAATCCGCTCGCTGCTTAACTTGGGTAACTAACGAGCGGACAGAACCGCCGTTCGCGACATATTCCGCCGGGTTGAATAGAGGACAGAGTAGGGCGAAACAGGCAGCGGGACCCGACAGTAGTCGGGCTAAACCTTGCGGAACTCCACAAGCGCGTTGTTCGAGTAGGATGCGCGCCGCAACCAACAAACGGAGCGGCGTGCTGCGCCATTACAAGAGATTCCCGTACCTGCGCTCGCGGCGGTTTTTCGCTCGAGGTTCAATGTGCTCAACACCAAGGGAAATCGAATCACGTATTTCGGCCACAGCACGTTTTCTCTCACGACATCATCCGGACAAGTTGCGCTAATTGATCCCTGGGTGATGACGAATCCGTGGTGCCCGGAAGAACTAAAGACCATCGCACGGCTGGACGCGATTTTCCTGACCCACGCCCATACCGACCACCTGGGCGACCTGCTGGCGCTGGCCACGCAACACCGGCCCAGGATTGCGGCAATGTTTGAGACCTGCCTGTGGATCGAGGGCAAAGGTCTTGTGGAGGAGACTTGCCCGATGGGGAAGGGCGGTTCGCAGAAAATCGGCGATTTTGCAATCACCATGACCCACGCGTTTCATTCGAATTCGATCGATGACCATGGCCTGCGGCTTTATGGCGGAGAGCCCGCGGGTTTCATCATAGGAATGCCAGGCAGGTTCACGGTGTACCACGCGGGGGACACGGCGGTTTTCGGCGACATGAAATTCATTGGAGAACTCTACAAACCGGACCTAGCGATGTTGCCCATCGGCGACCGCTTTACGATGGGCCCGAGAGAGGCGGCGTACGCGATCCGCCTGCTGGGCGTAAAGCACGTCATTCCGATGCACTACGCGACGTTCGAATTCTTGACGGGGACCGTGGAAGAGTTGCGACAAGAAGCCAAAAAGATCACCGGGCTCAAGATTTACGCGTTGAAACCAGGAGAAAAACTATGATTCGGAGCGAGAACCTGCGCAGTGGCTACATCCAGGAGGACGTCGAGGAGTACATCTACAGACTGCTGCCGGAGCGCGACCCGGTGGTCAAAGAGATGGAAGATTATGCGGAGGAGCACCGCATTCCCATTATCGGGCCGGCGGTGGCGCGCTTGTTGGCGCTGCTGGTTCAAGTGTCTGGCGCAAAGCGAATTTTCGAGATGGGGTCAGCGATTGGATACTCGACCATCTGGCTGGCGCGCGCTGTGGGAACGCAGGGAAAGGTCTTTTATTCGGATGGCGATCCGGATAAGGCGAAACGCGCGGAAGTGTACTTCCGCATGGCCGGGGTGGCCAAACGAATTGAGGTAAAAGTAGGCGACGCGTTGGCGCTCGTGAAAAAGACGCCCGGCAAGTTCGATGTGATCTTCATCGACGTAGACAAACAGCAATACCCCGGTGCGCTGCAGGCGGCGCTGCCCAAGCTGCAGCGGGGCGGACTGATCATTGCCGACAATACCCTTTGGTCAGGCAAGGCCGCGCGGCCAGCGGCGGCAGACGATAAGGACACCAAAGGCATCCAGGAATTCAACCGGCTGGCGTATTCATCGAAAGAGCTTTATCCCGTTTTGATTCCTTTGCGCGACGGGGTCACGGCCTGCCGAAAGATGTGAACCGGACCGAACGTTACCGGCGGAACAGATTGCGGAGGATGAAGCCGACGTTAGCAGGCCGCTCGGCCAAGCGCCGCATGAAATAGGGAAACCAGTCGTTGCCAAACGGGATGTAAATACGCACGCGATAGCCATCCTTCACCAGCCGGCGCTGCAGATCGGTACGGACGCCGTAGAGCATTTGAAATTCGAAGTCCTCCTTGGAGATTCCTTTTGCCGCCGCGTGACGAATCGTTGCAGCAATTATCTTCGGGTCGTGTGTGGCAATCGCATGGCAAAAGCCGCTGGAAAGCAGGATTTGCATTAAGCGGATGTAATTGGCGTCGACATCGGCTTTTCTAGGAAACGCGACGTCCTCCGGTTCTTTGTAAGCGCCCTTACAAAGACGAATGCGGCAGCCGCAGGCCAAAAGTTCCCCAACATCTTTCTCGCTGCGATAGAGATACGACTGGATCACCGTGCCGACCGCCGGATTTCGTGCGCGCACACGCTTGACGAGGTCGATGGTACGCTGCGTGTAGGCCGAGCCTTCCATATCAATGCGCAGAAAATTATCAAAACTGGCGGCGCGCTCCACGATGGAGAGCACCAGGCCCGTGCAAAATTCACAGTTGATGTCCAGACCGAGCTGCGTGAGTTTGCAGGAGACGTTGGCCTGGAGGTTTTCCTGGGCGATGGTCTCGAAAATCGCGAGATACTCGTCGCGGGAACGCTGTGCGTCCGAGGTGCTGGCAACATTCTCGCCGAGATAATCCAGGCTAGCCGTCATACCCGCGTCATTACAGCTGCGGGCAGCAGCAACGGCCTCCTGCAGTGTCTCACCGGCAACAAAGCGGCGCGCCATGCGACGCGTGGTGCCATTCGAAATAACCCAAGAGCCGAATTTCTTATTCTCGGAAAGCCTGAGAAGTGTGGACCGAACCATGTGCCGTCAATTATGGCAGGCTGAGAAGAGCGAAACTAGTGTTTGTGTTCTTCCAGGAACTTTTCGGCGTCGATCGCGGCCATGCAGCCCGATCCCGCAGCGGTAACGGCCTGGCGATAGCGGTGATCCTGCACGTCACCGGCGACGAACACGCCCGGGATGGAAGTCAGGCTGCCATGCTTGGCGAGCAGGTAGCCGTTCGAGTCCATTTCCAGCCTACCTTTGAAGACGGTGGTGTTCGGTTCGTGGCCGATAGCGACAAAAACACCGTCAAGACCAAGCTCGCGGGTCTCCTTCGATTCGGCGCTGCGCAAGCGCACGCCTTCTACCACCCCCTGAGGGGCGAGGATTTCCTCGACGACGAAAGGAGTGACGAATTCGATTTTTTCGTTTTTCCTAGCGCGGTCGATCATGATTTTGGAAGCGCGAAACTCCTTGCGGCGGTGAATGAGATAGACCTTGCTTGCGTAACGCGAAAGAAAGTTGGCTTCCTCCATCCCGGAGTCGCCGCCGCCTACCACCGCGATGGGTTTTCCCCGAAAGAAATAGCCATCGCAAGTCGCGCAAGTGGAAACGCCACGGCCAATCAGCTCCCGCTCTCCCTTCAGACCGAGCAGACGTGCCGAGGCGCCCGCGGCGACGATCAACGCTTCTGTTTCGTAGGTATGTTTTCCCGCGGTGATCTTGAAAGGCCGCTTGTGAAGATCGACTTCTGTGACGGCTCCGGCCTTGAATTCCGCGCCGAATTTCTGCGCTTGCTTGCGCATGTTCTCAACCAGCTCCGGCCCCAAGATGCCATCCGGGAAGCCCGGGAAATTCTCGACGTGCGTGGTGAGCGAAAGCTGGCCGCCGGGCTCGTGTCCGTCGATGACCAGCGGCCTGAGGTTCGCGCGCCCAGCATAGATGGCGGCGGTAAGACCGGCGCAGCCACTGCCGATAATTAAGACGTTGTGCATTCCCGTTTTCTCCAACCATTAGATTCGGCACTGCGCCCGCCGGATACAGGGGAGGTATTGTAGCATTCCCGATTGAGCGGCCTGGATTTCGGCAGCGGCCAATTTGGAGAACCTGGTTATTGGGAATCGCGTTGACCCGCGCGAATGTGCGTGCGTATATTCCTGAAAACGTCGCCGCTCAAGGAGATGCTCACGATGAATCCGAGCTACCCGATTGGGAATTTCGAGATGCCCGCCCAGGTCACGTCGGCGAGGCGGAAGCAAGCTATGGATGAGATTGCGTCGTTACCCGCCAAAATGCGGGCTGCGGTGAAGGGCTTGAAAGAAAGCCAGCTCGATACGCCGTATCGCGCCGGCGGGTGGACCGTGCGGCAGTTGGTGCATCACGTGCCGGACAGCCACTTAAATGCTTACGTGCGGCTGAAGCTGGCGTTGACGGAAGACAACCCGACTATCAAGCCGTACGACCAGGAAGCGTGGTCCAGACTGGAAGATGCGAGATCCACACCCATCGAGGTGTCGCTCACGTTGCTGACGACGGTGCACGATCGCTGGGATCGGATTTGGCGATCATTAACACCTGAGCAGTTTGCACGCCCGCTGATTCACCCGGAAAGCGGCGAGCGCACCGTCGACTGGCTGCTGTTCCTGTATGCATGGCACGGGAAGCACCACACGGCGCACATTACGGAGTTGCGCAAGCAACAGGGCTGGTGAGTGGCGTGGCACGGTCCGGCTCGTGTAGGATGCTTTGGTGAGCCAGGAGAACGCATGAGCCGACCGGCAGGAACGTACGCGATTTTTGAGACTTCGCAGGGGAATATTGTAGTGCGGCTGCTCGAGAAGGAGGCGCCGAAGACGGTTGCCAATTTTGTCGGGCTGGCCGAGGGGACGAAGGAATTCACCAGCGAAAAAACCGGGCAAAAAGAGAAGCGGCCGTTCTACGACGGATTGATTTTTCATCGTGTGATTCCGCAATTCATGATCCAGGGCGGGTGCCCGCAAAGCAATGGCATGGGTGGGCCAGGGTACAAGTTTGCCGATGAATTCCATCCGTCGCTGAACCATTCGAAAGCCGGAATCCTCTCGATGGCCAACGCCGGCCCGAACACCAACGGCAGCCAGTTTTTCATCACCGTCGCGGCAACCCCTTGGCTGGACAACCGGCACACGGTTTTTGGAGAAGTCGTGGAAGGCCAGGATGTGGCCAACAAAATCTCGAATGTGCAGCGCGACTCGAACGACCGCCCGCGCACGCCCGTCATCATTCAGAAACTGCGCATCGAACGCATCACCTGATCCGGATGTGAGGGCACGGCAATGCTCACGCCAGAGCGGCTCCTGCGGATCATGATCGAACTGATTTTCGTCCTGCTCGGCGGCCTGGTTGCGTGGTTTGCTTTGCGCGGGCACATTCTCGTGGACCGGCACGGCAGGATGTGGCTAATTCTCAGCATCGTGCTCATGCTGTGGGGCTTGCGGGTGCTGCATAAGCCGGGCCAATGGTGGGTGCGCGGGGAAAGTTGGACGCGGGGCCTTTCTCTGGCGTTGCTGGGAGCCCTGATGCTGGCGATCACCCGCGTGCCTTTTGCGTGGGTCGAGCCGATGCTGGCAGCAGGAGGTGCAATCCTGGTGCTGCGGGGAATCGTCGCCTCCACGCTCCTTCTCCGGCCACGGTGAATGATTTCTGCGGCAACCCTAAGCAGCCATAATTCGTCCAACCTTGCTCGCGCGATGCCTCTGATTTCTGCGAACCAGCTCCGCGAATTCGGTTTTCCTTTCTGCGGGAAGGTCGCGCAAGAGCGCAGCCGTGCGTTTGGAAGAGAGCAGCGGCTCCCGAATCGAAGTCGAGCAGACCGCGTGGCTGAACACGGCCCACATGCCGCTGCCATAATCCACGTAGCGAATCGGGCCCTGTTCGAGAAACCGCCGGTAGATGGGATAGGGATTGTGCAGCATTGCTCAAGCGCCACGACCCCGACGTCATTCTGTCCGAGTGGGGGGGACTCGACGATTCTTCCGCTACGTCGCCACAAAACGGCAAGTCGTCTAGCCAGCCCTGTTGATCTACTCCTTCGGGGAATAATATCCGTGGCGTGTTTGCACGCGGTAGTTGCCGTGGGTGACTCGCACGCGGACCTTGCGGAAGGATCCATCGTGCCGCAAGTTGGTGGGCGAGTATCCCAGGAAATACTCGGTGCGTAGTTCCTTTGCGATTTCTCCGAACGCCGCCGCGGTGTTCTGCCGCCCGTTCACGCGGATCAACCGGCCGCCGGTCCTCTCAGAAATCCTCCTTAAAGCCGAATCGCCCTTAAAGGGCATACCCCGCAGCTCGTAAAATTCCGGGTCGCTTGCGGCAACGCAGTAAATGATGACGTCGGCTTTTTCGGCAGCGGCAAGGGCCGACGAGGCGCTGACTTTGCTTCCTTGGTCTTCCCCATCGGTCACCAGAACAAGCACCTTACGCCCCACTTGGCTTTTCATCAGTTCGTTTGAGGCCAAGAACACCGCGTCGTACAGGTGAGAGCCTCCGGCGCTTGCCCCGGACGATGGATCGGTCAAAAGGGGCCGCTCGGCGTAATTGATCTCCAGGTTGTCAATCGCGCGCGAAAAGGACGCGAAGTCGCTCGTGAAATCCTGAAGCAGCTCCACATCCAGGTCGAAGCGCGAGAGAAACGCCTGGTCTTTCGAGCTCAAAACTTCCCGCACGAACTCTTTCGCTTCTTCTTTCTCGGCAGCTAGCACACCTTCCTGGCTCCGGCTTGTATCAATGACCATGCCCAAACTGAGCGGTGTACTGGTTTCCCGCGAGAAATAACGAATCGGCTGAAGCTCGCTTTCTTCCCGGAGTTCAAAATCGTCGTTGCTGAGGTCCGAAACGATGCGGCCCTTGTGGTCTCTGACGATCGCATAGACATTCACGACCGTGGTCGTAACCCGCAGCGTGGAGTCTGGCGTCAGACAGTCTTGCTTTTGCGGGCTGGCTGGAAGGGAGTCTAGGCTAAAAAGACAAAGTGCGACGAGGATGATCGGGAGGATAGTGAGCAAACCTGCTTTGTAACGACCAAAAGCTTCCCAGCTCTTTTCGTCGACGTGTTCCACGGCAGAAAACTCCGCGTCCGAGCCCCGCAAGATAGTACCGCAAAAAACGGGGCCACAATCGCGTGCGGTTGTGGCCCCTTAGCTAGCTACAGTTACTACGTTTCTGGCGATGGATCCTGGGCTAATCACCGGTTTCGCAATGCAGCTAGCCTTTGGCTCACTTCATGGCGACCAGAACCGGCACGCTCTTGACGAGTTGCGGCGCCGCAGCGATCAGCGTCCGCTCTTCCTTAGGCACGGCAAAGTTCATGACCAGGTTTGCAACAGGTAGGTTCAGCGACCTGATTCTGTAGCGTCCCCCGGTGCGCACGGCGACGAGCACGTTCTTCTCGCCAATCCTCGCGCCCAGATCTTTCATCGAGATAATCGTCTCGCCGCTCCGGCCCTTTGCGGCGAAGGTAACGAGGTAGGCTGCGCCGCTTGTCGATCTAATGGAAAAGGTATAGTCCCCTGGCGGCAAAACAGCATTCCCCCACTTTGCCTCGAAGGGCAGAGTGAAGCTTCCGGCCGCCTTCGCCTGCGCATTCGCCGTGCCCGCGAAGCTGCCAGCCAGCGCAAGCGCGGCGATTGTCAACATCCCATTCCGAAGTGCTTTCATGGTGGGTCTCCTTCATAAACTTGAATCAGATTTCGCGGGGCCTCTTGGGTTGTCCTAAGGGACTCGCGCGCTGCCGCGACTGTGGCGCAGACGGGCCGGGGACTTCAATGGACGGCGACTCCCCGCCTTATGGAACATTTGTCCCTCGCCAACGGATTGAAAAGAAACAGCGAACCAGAGAAACTCCCTGCTTCTAAGTGCGCCCAAGCTCTTGATCTCGCAAGGCTTGCCAAATTGAAACGCCAGACTTCCCAAATTCACAACCGTGTTATAGTCCTGTTGCGCCCGAGGAATTCTCTTATGGACGAAGTCGGGCCAGTCACAAACGCCGCCCCGCCAACCAAAACAAGCAGGAGTGTGCGCTTCGGAAGCTTCGAAGTGGATTTGAGCACCGGTGAACTGCGCAAAGGCGGCTTAAAGGTCAAGCTCCACGGCCAGCCGTTTGAAGTGCTGGCGATACTCCTTGAACGGCCAGGCGAGGTGGTCGCCCGCGAAGAGCTGCAACACAGGCTCTGGGCCTCCGACACCTTCGTCGACTTCGAGCACGGACTCAACAAAGCCATCAACAAATTGCGCGAAGCGCTCGGTGACAGCCCGGACAATCCCTGTTTTATCGAAACCCTGCCTCGCAGGGGGTATCGCTTCATAGGTGCGGTGCTCCCGACAGAAGGCGCGGCGCGGCAAACCGAAGCTATCACTGGAATGTCGCCTTCGATGCACAGCGACATCACGCACCGCACGCTGGCGATCCTGATCGACGCCGTGATGGAGCAACACCGCGCGAGGCGGCGTTGGCTGCTCGCCGCGGCGGGCCTTGGGCTCATGGCCTTGGCCGCTCTGGTGCTCGTGCTTGAGTCTCCGCAGCCACCCAAGGTCATGCGCTACGCGCAAATCACCAAGGATGAGGCGCAAAAATTTCCGCCCCTGGTTAGCGACGGTTCCAGGATCTACTTCCAGGAACGTGAGCCAGGTGGCTGGAAAATCGGCCAGGTCTCTGTGGCAGGTGGAGAAGTTGCCCCGTTTCCCTCGTCTCTTGAAAACGTCAGCGTCTTGGATGTTTCCCCGAATCGGTACGAGCTTTTGGTGAGCCCGGCGGTAGGATCAGAACTCGAGGCTCCGCTTTGGGTTCTTCCTTTTCCGGGCGGGTCTGCGCGGCGTTTGGGGAACCTGCGCGGCACGGATGCGAGCTGGTCGCCCGACGGAAAGACCATTGTTTACGGCAAAGCACGAGAGTTATTCATGGCCAAGGCTGACGGAAGCGACTCACGCAAGCTCGCGAGTTTACAGGGAATCGTGCGGTGTCCTCGTTGGTCAGCTGACCAAAGGGTCTTGCGCTTGACCGTGTACGATGTCAGCACCGGCTTGGACTCCTTATGGGAGATTTCTGCAGATGGAACTAACCCGCATCCCTTGTTTCCTCACCGATATGACCTGCCCGATCAATGTTGCGGCATTTGGACCCGCGATGGAAAGTACTTCCTATTCCAGGCTACTCGTGACGGGGTGACGAGTATTTGGGCACTTCGCGAAAGCAGAAGCCTCTTCCGTGCGGGCAGACCCGAGCCCGTACAGCTCACCACCGGCCCCATGAATTTCTTGGCGCCTTCGGCTAACCTAGATGGCAAGCGACTTCTCGTCATCGGCGAACAGCGCCGCGGGGAGTTGATGCACTACGACGCGAACGCGCGGCAATTCGTGACCTACTTAACGGGAATTTCTGCGGAGGGGCTGGACTTCTCTCGGGATGGCCAGTGGGTGGCTTATGTGACCTACCCTGAAGGCGGTCTGTGGCTTAGCCGAGTGGATGGCTCGAACAGGCTTCAGCTCACCGACCCCTTGATGCGAGCGGCCTTACCGCATTGGTCCTCGGATGGGAAACGGATTGCATTCATGGGTTCCAAGCCCGGTGGAGCTTGGAAGGTCCATATCGTTTCAAACGAAGGCGGCACGCCCGAAGCAGTGCTCCCAGGCGAGAGCTCGGAATGGAACCCGAGTTGGGAGCCGAGTGGCAATTCCTTGGTCTTTGGGGAGCCCCTCTTTGCTCTCAATCCAACTCTCCACGTCCTGGACCTCGCAACACGGCGCGTTTCTTCGCTGCCCGGGTCGCAAGGATTGTTCTCTCCCCAATGGTCTCCCGACCGCCGCTTTATTGCCGCGTTGACCAAGGATTCGCGGAAACTGTTGCTGTTTGACTTGGCGACCGAGAAGTGGAAGGAACTCGTTAACGGCCAGTTGGTTTCTTATCCGGCGTGGTCGCGAAATGGGAAATACATCTACTTCTGCAACCCGATGGGAAACGTCGTGCGGTTTTATCGCGTAGGAGTTGAAAACCTCAAGCTTGAGGACGTGGCGAGCGTCAACCTTCCAAGGGGGTTGGCATCCGGAATGTTTGGCTCGTGGACGGGCTTGGCTCCGGACGATTCCCCTCTCCTGGTTCGCGACACCAGCATCCAGGAGATCTACGCCCTCGATTTGCAGCTCCCGTGACCTCCTGACACGCTCAGGGGCAGCTTGACGCCATTCGGGCTCGGTCCTGTTCTCAAAAGTTCTCCATTTGGGTGAAACGCGCACGACGGAAAAATGAACTCCGGTGCTTTCTCACCGCTGGTTATTTCGCGAGTACAGCAGGAAGAATTGGTAGTGCGCTTACCTTCTTGATCAGAACGTCAGCCGGAACGCGAATTGCAACTGTCGCTCCGAAAACTGACGGACCTGCGCACCCTGCGGTGACAGCGTGGCAGTTCCGCTTCCCAGGTTTATTGCGGTATTAAAGCTGCCGTTCTGCCACTGCGGCGAATTGAATAGATGGAACGCATCGACGCTGAACTGCGCCGTGAAACGTTCCGTTAGCTTAAAGTTCTTCATCATTCCTGTGTCCCAAGTGTGAAGGCCAGGGCCGTACACTGCGTTACGCGCGAGATTGCCCGCCCTGGTGAACGATGTCCCGGTCACGGGAGGCACACTAAAATTACCACTACGCGCCGTATTGCTACTTCACGGTGCACCACCGATTCTCCGAACCGCACGAGGAATGACTATCGCGGATGAGAAGGAGTTTCCGTTGGGCACCGATACTGTATAGCGCAGCCAGGTATGAATTGGGGCCGGGAGGCGGAGGAGTTGCCGCCACGAGATAGATGGCACCCGCATCCGAGTTCGCCGTTACCGTGGGCACCGGGGAACGGCGCTACCAACAGAACTAGAATACTGCTAATAAGATGGCGCGCGGGGGCGGACAATTTCGTTCCTTGCCGCACGCGACTCTCCTTTGGCGTCCCTTCCGCAAGGATTGTTAGCACGACAGGAGCCACCGAATAAAGCCTGACGATTCAACGACTTTTTACCAGGTCTCAATGGACGATGCGTGGCAGGCAAAAGGCGATGTGGGACTGGCGACACGGAATATCGACCAACTTAAGGCCAAAGACGAGGTGCCGAACGCTTCCTGAGCTGGAGGTACACGGGTATCGTCCAATTCACCAAATCCATCAGCCTATATCGCAAAGAGCTTCATGTTGCTTGCACAAACTAGCCGAGCATCGTCCGACAACCGCATGTCCTCGCTCCCTTGTGTCCAAAATTGCCGCGCTGCGTCGCGAGCGTACTCCCAAACATCCAACGTATTCGCAGTGGCGTGCGGCAGCATAAACTCGCGCGGTGGTACTTGCCCATCGCCCGTGGGCGCATACAGCATTGATACCTGGTCGAATGCCGGAGCTAGACGCAGACGAGACCCTTCTGCAAAGAACAGTATGTTGTGCTGATGTCGATCCGTGTTTGCGATGAGTGCTCCAAACGCATCAAGCCAGCAAAGCCGCCGGGCATCCTCAACACTCAAACGCCCTGCCTCTTTGAGTGCCACCGCCGCGCGTGCCCACGAGTCCGCGAGATTGTCGTGAACAGCCGCAAGACTTATGACTGCAGTCCTCCCGCGCACCCCTAGGCGATCAAATCGCTCGCTCTCCAGAAACCAATAGTCAGGCGTTTCGATGACGTTTGTATTCGCGGTCGGGATGCCATGGGACGCTACAACTTGCAACGCAATTCCTTCTAGGATCAGCAGATCGCACCAATGCCTAGCGGCCATGTCCCCGACTCCTGCGCGGCCAGCAAATTTGACGAGCATATGCTGGTTGCCAACTAGCGCGCCGAATTTCGGTCGTTCTCCCCCTGCCGAAGAACCCGGCGGATGACCTGCGATGGTTGCCTGTGCAAGAGCCGGGTAATCGTCGCGCCTTCGGGAAACGAACTCAATCCCCTGCCATCGAGCGAATGATTCTTCGCCGACAATCAAATTGCCCGGTAAGTCTTCTCCCCGTCGAGACATCGCGAGCAGAATATGATGATCAGACCAGTCCGATAATCGGGGCGGGAGCCTGAGATCGGCATGGACGGCTGCGAAGTGTCGGCCCAAGAAACCTGAAGGACGGGCGTCAGCCAATTCGGCAGGAAGCCCACCCACGACTGTGCCCACCGGCATCCAGGCCGTCTGATGAGCGGTAAGTGTAATGAGTTCTCCCGCAGAGACTGCTGCGCCAGATTCGCTTATTCGGAATAGCGGAAACCGTGGACCTTCCAGATTTGGCCATGTCTGACGCAAGCCGTATTGCGTCGCTCGGCCTCGACCAATCCGCAGGATCTTCGGTCCAGCTTCTCTTACCAGGCGCATCAGTGTCGATGGCGACACCCCCAGTCGCTCACGGAGGTCGTGGGCGGACAATACGCCACGGCCAAGTTCGGCAATAATGTCGCTAGTCACAAAACGATTATACATCAGTATTGTCGCTACTTTCTGGTTTATTATAAGCTATTTAGAGCCAAACTTGCGACGATTACTGAAATCATTAATGACACGACTAGTGAAACGACTTCTACAACGATCGGCATCTAGGTCAGACTTAAGCTTTGACTTCCAGTGAAAACCCAGCGCAAGCCAGTTAGTTTCAATGAATTACGTTCAAATGCTTCGTGTCTGCTTACGCGGATTGCGGAGAACGAACAGAAGGAGGAGGAAGGGGAAGAATGAGGAAGAACAGAACGGTGGCCGCGACGTGGATCGAAATACGGCGCAAGCTATCCTGTTTGGTTTCAGTGGGATGGTGAGCCGGGAAGGAATCGAACCTTCAACCTATGGATTGGCTAGGAAAAACTCGAAACCCTTTAACCATCTATAGTTCCAGCGGTTTCCCCGTTCCGAGTCGAGCGGTTTTAGGCACTTTTTGGCGCGGTTGTGACGCGAGGTGTTGCGCAGTCCCGGCTCTACAGCGATTCAGACCGTCTGTGCCGTGTGGGAGTGGCACACCACGTCCACTCTCATGCTTTGCAGGACTGGGCGCCTGCATGTGGAGCGTGTCGTCGCTGCCGTCAACGCGGCGAGACCGGGCAGTTACACGGAAATCGAAATACCTCAACTTCGATCGTAGACATCGGATGCGTCGTCTTTCAACTTTTTCACTCAATTCTTCGGTGTTTGAACTGGCGTGCGCCGCTCGAGTACTCGGCAACAATGTGGCCATCGCCGAGAAGCTTGTATTTATAGGTCGTCAATCCTTCAAGGCCCACTGGACCGCGGGCATGAAGCTTACTTGTGCTGATACCTAGCTCTGCGCCAAGTCCATACCGGAAGCCGTCCGCAAAACGCGTCGAGGCATTGTGAAAGACTCCCGCGGCATCGACTTCGTCCATAAAGCTACGGGCGACTTCCCCGTCTTCCGTGACGATGGTCTCCGTGTGGCCCGAGCCATATTGACGAATGTGCGCGAAGGCTTCATCGATATCCGAAACAATTCTGATGGACAGGATGAGATCCGAGTATTCTGCCGCCCAGTCGGCCTCCGTTGCCCGCACCACCTCCGGCTCCTTCAACAGGGCTATGGTTCGCGGACAGCCGCGGAGTTCCACGCCAGCCAATGCCAATTCGGAAACCACAAGAGGGAGAAATTGCTGCGCGATGTCTTGATGTACCAGCAAAGTCTCCGCCGCATTGCAGGCGGCTGGGTATTGAACCTTTGAATCGACCGTGATGTTAATGGCTTTTTTCAGGTCCGCCGCACGGTCTATGTACACGTGGCAGATTCCCTCACCATGTCCCAGAACTGGCACGCAGCTGTTTCGCGCTACAAACTCAACAAACTTGCGAGAACCCCGTGGAATGATGAGGTCGACCTCGCGATCCAGCGTCAACAGCTCCATTACGTCCGTGCGCGTGTGCAGAAGGTGCACGGCATCTGCCTGCACGGATGAATAGCCTTCGAGTCGGCGCCGCCAAAGTGCCACGAGGGTTTCATTGGTTTGCGCAGCCTCCGCTCCCCCCTTAAGGATCAATGCGTTTCCGGATTTCAGTGCCAGCGCTGCCACCTGTGGAACCACGTCGGGCCTCGATTCAAAAACGATGCCGACAACGCCGAGTGGGCAAGTCTCCTTGTAAAGGACCAGATTGTCGTCGAGTTCGGTTGCAGCTAGCCGCTGTCCCAGCGGGTCAGGCAGACGCGCTACGTCCCGCACCCGTGCGGCCATCTCTTTAATTCCCCGGGCATTCACGTGCAAGCGGGCTAACATCGCTGGTGACATTTTTCCCGCAGCAACTGCAGGCTGCATTGCGCGACAGTCTCGCTCGTTCGAATCGAGGATGCCTTGCGCCCCGTCTTCAATCGCTTCCGCAGTTGCCATGAGCAACTGGTTCCGGTCATCATTCGAAAGCTTGGCGAGCCTGCACGAACTGACCCTCGCTCTCTTCGCAAGTTCGAGGACGGGTGTCTGAATAGTTTCTGTGGAATGGGAACTCACCGGTGCCCCAAAAGGACAATATTGTCGCGCCTGACTAGTATATGAGCAGAGGCTGCGTTTTGCTTCTCCGCGCGAGAGCTCCTCTTATTCACTATCTCGTCAGCTTCTTTGCTCGTGCAGGTCGCAATTCCGCGCGCAATTTCCTGACCATCTTTGTCAACAATGCTCACGACATCCATCGGGGAAAAGTGTCCGTCGACCCGTTCGACCCCGGAGGTAAGCAAGCTGGCCTTGCCTTGCGTGATCGCCCGGCGCGCACCCGCATCAACAATTACGCGCCCTCGCACGTCTGCCGCATAAGCAATCCAGCGCCGTTTGCCCCGAATACGTCTGGCTTGGAGGAAAGCCGTGCCGATGCGTTCGCCAGCGAGAATCCGGTCTAGAATGTCCGGCCTCGCCCCGTTCGCAATGACCGCGATTCGTCCGCAATTCATCGCGATCTCTCCCGCCTCAAGCTTCGTCAGCATCCCTCCGCGTCCGCCAGCTGCAGGACCCGCAGCGAGCGCTTTGAGTTCTGGCGTAATCTTCGCAATCAATGGAATTGCGTCGCTATCCTCAGAACGGCCAAGATTCGTCGGCTGCATTCGAAGGAGCCCGTCAACGTTTGTCAAAAGGATCAGCGCATCCATGTCCAGGCCGCTCATGACCAGCGCCGCCAGCCGGTCATTGTCGCTGAAGGCCGCCTTCCGGCCTCCCTCGCCAAGGGATTCGATCTCAGCAGTGGAGACAGTGTCGTTTTCATTGACAACGGGAAGCACCTTTAAGGTGAGCAGCTTCTCCATGGTCCGACGGAGATTCCTGTAACGCCGCCAATTGCTGAAGTCTTCGCTCGTCAAAAGAACCTGGGCAATCTTGATGTGCCATGCGGAGAACATTTCTTTGTACGCATTCATCAGCAAACCTTGACCGACAGCGGCGCACGCTTGTTTGGTCACCAAATCGTCGAGCCTCGAGCGATGTAGGCCGACCCAACCCCTTCCCAAGCCAATGGCTCCTGACGATACCAGCACGACTTGCTTCCCGGCGGCGTGCAGTCGCGCAATGGATGACACAAGCGGCTCGACGTAGTCGCGGCGCAAAGTTCCGTCTGGCGCGGTCACCGTACTTGTGCCTACTTTAACGACAATTCGAGACGCATTTCTCAGAAGTCTTTTCCGCTCCAGTTCTAATTTAGAATGATCCCCTTGCATTAATTGCCTCAGTGGATGGCTTTGGCGCATTTGAAACCCTTGGCCGCCCACGCCACCTAAGTCTTGCGCCGTTCTTCTGCGTCTTGCCGGTCTGTTAAACAGACGAATGCTCTATTGTTGAGCTACCCGGGGAGCTCCACAACGGTTGTGTTTTCATTGTATTACAGCGATTCTCGCTGCGCCGTGACTTTTCGGCGGAATGGTCCTCAGAACCAACACTTAGGCTAGCCCGGCTAGCACGGTCTCCTCGATGGTTCGAGGCCTCTCGCCATCGGCTCTCGCTAAAAGCACCTGGCGGCACCATTCGCTGAGCGTCAGATCGTCGGTTTCGGCCAATACTGTTAGCCGCTCGCATTCGGCGTCAGCCATCTTGCACCCATCGGTTCGGCTCCGCAGTTGGTCGTTGGGCATCGAAGAATAACGGGAGAAGTGGTGAGCCGGGAAGGAATCGAACCTTCAACCTATGGATTAAGAGTCCATTGCTCTGCCAATTGAGCTACCGGCCCACAAGTCACAGGTGCAAAGCCAGATTTTTTGCACCAATTTTGCACTAAAGCCACCAAAAACCCCGCCACCGTGAGCCTAACTGAACCTAAGCTAACCCCCTGAAAAATCAACCGTACGCTGTAGGTCCGAGCGGTTAAGAGTCAGCTACTCTGCCAATTGAGCTACCGGCCCAAGAGGAGATTGCTAAAAGTTTACATGGGAGCGGAGAATTTGTCGATGCGTCCAGGAAACGCAAATCGCAAGATTCGGGGCTATTTCCGGCGCAAGATGGCCGCAAGATCGCGCGCGACTTCGCGTGCCTGGGTCAAACTTCCCGGGTCGAATGAAATGGCTGAAACTCGAGCGTGGCCCCCACCGCCGTACTTCTCTGCGAGCGAAGCGAGGTTTTGATTCGCCGTCGCCTGGTTCCACGGATTCGTGCCAAGGGAAACTTTCGCGCGCACCGCTGATGCGCTCACGCTCACCGAATAAACACATTCGGGATGCAGCAAATAGGGAATAAATTTGTTGTAGCCCTCCAAATCCAAATCGCTGACGTCAAAGAAAATTACCCCGTCGTGGGCTTCGATGCGCTGGCGTAGAATTTCGATCGACCGCCGATGCCGTTCGAGTAAAGGGCCCAGGTGTTTCGCAACCAGGGGCTGGGCAACCATATCCTTCAGCGGGCGATAGGCTAGGTC
The DNA here is from genome assembly GCA_003223215.1 of Acidobacteriota bacterium. Taxonomy (GTDB): domain Bacteria; phylum Acidobacteriota; class Terriglobia; order Acidiferrales; family UBA7541; genus Acidiferrum. The sequence goes on along the minus strand of QHYH01000086.1, from coordinate 56,624 downwards.
CGGAATAATCTTAGCCGGCAGTCCATTCTCCGGTGCCGCCTCAATCACCAAGGCCAGTTGGGTTGCTGGGTCGGTCAATTCCACAGCCGCTTGTGGAGTGGGATACTGCGCCCCGTCAATGATGTCCCCCCAATGAATCAATTCTGCGAGCGGAGCTGTGTCGAATCCAAACTTTTCTTTCGCCACCGTGGCTATCAGCTTGGTGCACGACTTGTAATCCGGCTGGTAGAACATGTGCTCCCGCGTTTGCCAGCGGAATTGCTCAGCGTCGGCGGGAGTCAGGAACGCGCTCTGATGATGATCGAACCACCATGTCACCTTCGGCGAACTGGAATACTTGAAATCGACGATGACATTCTCATCGCCGTCGAAGATGCCCCCCTCCCACGGTTGGGCTGCCCGGTGGGTCATGCCCGTGAACTCGAACTCAGCGCCCATGTCAAATTTCTCTCGGTAAAAGCGATAAAAAAGAGCAGCGGACGCCGTGCCATCAAAGCAGCGATCGTGGAAACAGAGCCTGACCTTTTTCATTTTGGGGTTCGTTTTGTCCGCCCCTCTCACGGTCTTAAATGCGAGAAGGAACAAAGCCAACCAAGATGTACGCCTGCGCCATGATTGTCAAGAAGAAACACCGAACGGCGACCGAACGGCGGGCCAGAGGATTCCGGGAATGTGTTCTGGGCGTGTCGATTTTGCGCCCTCTGGTTCGACATATATACAGAATTGAGAAAAACGATTCAGGAGGCGGTCATGACAACACACAGGACAAGGTCGAGAAAGATTAGTTCCGTGGCGAGCGCCGCCCTCACGCTGTTGGTGCTGACCGGGTCGGTGGGCCACCTGGACCATTTGGCGCGTCCATGGAGCGAGTTCTTGTGCATTTCTCTACGTGTGGGGATAGAGACACTGCCATCGATCTGCCTGGGAGCATGGCAGATATCCGAGCCTTATCTACTAGGCCACTTGAGGGTCCTGGAGAGCCTCCTCAAAGGTTCCGCGTCCTGCTGGCAGATCGTCCTGACTCTCGCTCGAGTGGCCTAGCGGGCGCAAGCTTGAGCAAAGTCCAAGCCCCCTCGTGAGGGGCTATGTTCAACAAATCCCATGTCGATTTGACTGGCACTCGTTCGACGTTGAAGTAGAGCGAGGTTCCCCAGGGTCCACCCCTCCGGAAACCCGCTCCAGACCAAAACCCAGGAGTGGCATTGATGCGATTCATGATGATTGTGAAAGCAAACAAGGACTCGGAAGCAGGCAAAATGCCGAGCGAGGAGCTCCTATCCGCGATGGGGAAGTACAATGAAGAGCTGCTGAAAGCTGGCGTGCTTCTCGACCTTGCCGGCCTGCAACCTAGCTCCAAGGGCGCCCGCATCAGGTTCTCCGGGGGGAAGCGCACAGTGGTTGACGGCCCCTTCACGGAATCAAAGGAACTGATCGCCGGATACTGGATCATCCAGGTGAAGTCGCGCGAAGAGGCTCTTGAGTGGGCCAAGCGCGCTCCGAACCCTTATGGCGAGGGCCAGGAAGGAGAAATTGAGGTTCGTCAGTTCTTCGAGTTGGACGACTTCGGGCCCAGTGAGGCGGTCAACCGCGCCCGCGAAATGGGGAAGAAACTTGCTAAGAATTAAGTAGCAAGGCTGTCGATTTCAGCCCTTGTAGTTCGTCGTCCCGATAGAGGGCTGGGATTGACCGCCGTTTGAAGCTGCCTCGAACCTCAGCCAAAGGAGACTGACACCGTGCGATTCATGATGTTGTTGCCGTGCCCGCCGGAACCGCTGGAGAAGCTCGCAGCCGTTCCCAACAAGGAAATCGTTCTGGCGATGAGGAAGTACAACGACGAAATGGAGAAAGCTGGAGTCCTGGTATTGGCCGAAGGGCTTCACGCCACTTCCAAAGGGTTCCGCATAAAGGTGTCCGGCGGCAAGAAAATCGTGACCGACGGGCCATTCACGGAGGCAAAGGAAGTAATTGCCGGCTTCTGGATCATCCACGTGAGCTCGACCGAAGAAGCGCTCGAATGGGCCAAGCGTTGCCCTTTGCCGGAGAACGGCCTGATGGAAATTCGCCAGATCTTTGAAAATGCCGACTTTCCACCAGAGATGCAAAAGAAGACAGCACAGGCATAATCAGGCCATCCCGCAGAAAAAAAACAAAAGGGAGACCAAAATCATGGTGTCTAGAAGAAGTTTTCTCGCAGCTTCCGCCGCCGGGGGTGTCATGGCGGCATCGTCCAACACATTAGGGCAGGTCGGGATGACCAGTTCTGTGAAAACCGGCTACGCCCCGGTTAATGGCCTCAAGTTATATTACGAACTTCACGGTACCGGAGAACCGCTGATCTTGCTTCATGGCGGATTGGGGTCAATCGAAATGTTTGGCGAGCTTTTGCCGGCGCTTTCGAGGACGCGGAAGGTGATTGCCACGGATTTGCAAGGGCACGGGCGCAGCGGAGATATCGACCGGCCAATCACCTATGAAGTGCTCGCCGACGACGTCGCTGCGCTAATGAAGAGCCTGGGGATCGAAAAGGCCGACGTGATGGGCTACTCGCTCGGCGCGGGCACAGCGCTGCAAATGACCATCCGGCATCCTGCAGCCGTCAGAAAGCTCGTTGTCGTCTCAACGGTCTTCAAGAGGAACGGATGGTATCCAGAAATTCTCAGCGCAATGGCGCAGTTAGGGCCTGGTGTCGCCGAGCAGTTGAAGCAGAGCCCCTTGTATCAGACCTATTCACGTATCGCACCGAACCCGGCGAATTGGCCGATGCTCGTTACCAAGATGGGCGATTTGCTTCGAAAGGACTACGACTGGTCGATAGACATCGCCGCCATCAAAGCGCCAACGATGCTCATATTCGGCGACGCAGACGCCATGCCTCCCGAGCATGTGGTGGAGTTCTTCGAGCTCCTGGGCGGCGGGAAGAAGGATGGCGGCTGGGATGGGTCAGGAATTTCCAGCGCGCGGCTGGCCATTTTGCCCGGCCTGACGCACTACAACATCTTCGCATCGCCGGCTCTGGTGCCCACGGTCTTGCCGTTTCTCGACGCGCCGAAGGCGGGAGCGAAGTAGAAAATGAAAAGGCAGCGTGCCGATTTCGCAGAGCGTTGTTGGTCGTAACAAGTAGCGCGGAGATTCACGAGCGTTCAGAACGTTTAGCAGAGGGATGAACTCAAAATAGAGAAATTCGGTCTGTCATGGCAAATCATTCCCACCCTCCTCGGCGAAATGCTTAGCGACCCGGATCCGCAAAAAGCCAAACGAGTCATGGAAGCCATGCTCCAGATGAAAAAAATTGACATCGCCCAATTGAAGAGAGCTTACGACCACGATTGATGCGACACTAGTTCTCGGCCTTTTATGGCTTTGGACGCAACGCAGACATCGGCTTGCACGGCTGAATTGAAGATGGTGTGATGGATAGTCGTGTCAATACCCGAGACCCATCGCGTCATCGACGCCGTCTGGAAGATCGAGTCGGCCAGGCTGATCGCCGGCCTTGCGCGCATCGTCCGCGATGTGGGCCTGGCCGAGGAGCTCGCGCAGGATGCTCTGGTTGTCGCGCTCGAGCGGTGGCCGGAGTCCGGCATTCCGGATAATCCCGGCGCCTGGCTGATGGCCACCGCGAAGCACCGTGCCATCGATCTGTTTCGCCGCAATAAGCTCCTCGATCGCAAGCACGCGGAGCTTGCCCGCGAGCTCAAGACCCAACAAGACCTGGCCGTGGCAAATTTTGACATTCCCTGGGGGCACGAGATTAGCGACGACCTTCTCCGTCTGGTGTTCGTCTCCTGTCACCCCGTGCTTTCCACCGAAGCACGCGTCGCGCTCACGCTTCGTCTTCTCGGCGGCCTCACGACCCGGGAAATCGCCCGCGCTTTCCTCGTTCCCGAGCCGACCGTCGCCCAGCGCATCGTCCGCGCCAAGCGCACTCTCACCGAGGCGCGCGTTCCTTTTGAAGTTCCTCGCGGGCCGGATCTTGCGGCGCGGTTGTCGTCGGTTCTCGAAGTGATTTACCTCATTTTCAACGAAGGTTACTCGGCCACGGCCGGCGACGACTGGATGCGTCCCGCGCTGTGCGAGGATGCCCTCCGCCTCGGCCGTGTCCTTGCGGAGCTTGCGCCTCAGGAGCCCGAGGTGCACGGTCTCGTCGCGCTGATGGAGATCCAGGCTTCGCGGCTACACGCGCGTGCCGGGCCGCGCGGCGAGCCCGTTTTGCTGCTCGATCAAGATCGCTCGCGGTGGGACCAACTCCTCATCCGCCGCGGTCTCGCTGCTCTGGAGCGCGCCGAACAGCTTGGTGGCGCCCTCGGGCCATTCACCCTGCAGGCCTCGATCGCCGCATGTCACGCTCGCGCGCGTAACGCTGCAGAAACGGACTGGCACCGCATCGCTGCTCTTTACGACGCCTTGGCACAGCTCACGGCCTCACCGGTCGTGGAACTGAACCGTGCCGTTGCGGTCGCCATGGCCTTTGGTCCAGCCGCAGGACTCGAACTCATTGACACCTTGACCTCCGAGCCGTCTCTCAAGACCTATCACCTTTTGCCCAGCGTTCGTGGCGACTTCCTGTTCAAGCTCGGCCGCTTCACTGAAGCCCGGGCGGAATTCGAACGTGCCGCCACGCAGACGCAGAACGCCCGCGAGCGCGAATTGCTTCTTGATCGCGCGGCGGTGTGCGCACGCAAATAGACCTCTTTCCATCCAAACAAAGACTTGACTCCAGACAATGCTCCAGGGTGTAGCCTCGGAGAGGAGCCGAGCCATGCAAATCGGCGCGGTTGCAAAAAAGATGGGTTTGCGCGTCGATGCCATTCGCTTCTATGAGCACAGTTCTCTGCTGCCGCGCCCGCCGAGGACGCAAGCTGGTTGTGCTCTTGCCGACCAGCCCTGATGACTCGCGGCCAAATAGCGCGGAGGGATGAGAGGCCCGGGGACTCCTGCGGAGCCGACCAATATGGCTGAGAGCAGAGAAGTCTGCTGCAGTTCACCGGCGGCGATGTGCTACTGGTTCGCAACTTCATTGATTGCGTGGGGAGTTTTGGGTGTAGCTGGCGTCTATTGGTCGCCTCTGCATTGGTACTCTGCCTCCACCATTCTTTTAGCCGCAGGAATCGGTTGCATAGCCAACTGGCTGAGGAATCGCTCGTTTCACTGTGTCATCACCGGACCGCTGTTCGTCATCGCAGCGACTCTCTTCTTGGTTGGAAGCCTGGGCCTCGCGCACGTGCACGTAAGTTTGGTATGGTCACTGCTCTTCGTCGGAATCGGCGTAGCGTTCCTGTTGGAATGGAAATACGCAAAGCGTTCTTGACCAGCGCACGACCATCTCTTATCTTATTCGGCCGCAACCTTGGTTTTTTCCCGTGCCGGCGCGATGGCTTCTATGTTGTTCTTCCTTATCAGATCATTCAGGGCCATGAGATCTTTCGCTTGGACCTCGCGCCAAGCGGTCAATTGTGTCTCCAATCTCCCGTTTAGCTCGTCGAAAACCACGTAGGACTGCGCCGTAGGTACGGTATCTGCGCTTTCCACCGTGTCCTGCAAGTCCATCAGCTGGTTCGTCACCTGGATCGGATAATTCAGAGGGTCTTCTCCGCTCTTGGACTTGGGCTGAATGATTTTCTCCTCCACCGCGTCGATTTTCTTTCTCAGCGCTTCCGCGGAATCCAACACCGCCGTGGCACCGGCGTCCCCGCTCAGCCGCTTCTTCAGTCCGTCGAGCTGCTCGCGCACGCTGCGCATCTGGTTCACCGCCTCGTTTCCTCGACCGACGCGGTCGCGAATCCGCGTGGCCAGCTCGTATTGCTTCTCCAGATCCGCTTGCGATACGTTCACGCGAGGATCCTTTTGGATCTCCGCGGAAGCCGTCAATGACTTTCCTCCGGCCGTCAGCTTGATCTGGTAAGTTCCTGGCACCAGTAGAACCCCACTCGCCCGGCCGCCCCAGTTTACGGCTCCGGGTACGCGCGCCGCAGCTTCGCCGCGCATATCCCAGACAAAGCGGTTGAGCCCTTCTTCCGCCGGCAACTTCTCTCCGGGCCGTGAGATGCCGAATTCTTCTTCCTCCGGCGAAGCGCCTTCCGCCGCTTTCTTGCTTGAAAGCTTCCGCACCACTTTGCCCTGGGCGTCGAGAATCTCCAGATCCACGGCATCTTTCGGCTTGGTCTTCAGGAAATAATCAATGATGACGCCGCTTGGCGGATTCGCTCCCACTGGAACCGTCGCTGGCAATGAGAACCCTGGGCCGCGATAGCGAGTCGCGGTGGCCGGCTGATAAAGATGTGCGTCCTCGCTCATCGTTGTCGCGTTCATCTGCCGCAGGGGCGAAATGCCGTCGAGGATCCAGAAGGCTCGCCCATGCGTGGCCGCGATCAAGTCGTCGTTCTTCACCGTCAAATCGTGAATCGGAGTCGTGGGCAGATTCAGCTTTAGCGATTGCCAGCGTCCACCATCGTCAAACGAAACGTAAATGCCATTTTCCGTGCCCGCGAACAGCATTCCTTTCCGTTTGGGATCTTCTTTCACGGCGTGCACATAACCGTTTTCAGGCAGCCCTGCCGTAATCTTGTTCCAGGTCTTCCCGTAATCGGTGGTCTTGAACGCATACGGCTTGTAATCGTCATGCTTATGTCGGTCGATGGCCACATAGGCTGTCCCCGCGGCGTGGGGAGATGCATCGATGAGACTCACCAGACTCCATTCCCCAAATTCCTTCGACGTGACGTTCGTCCAGTGCTGTCCTCCATCGCGCGTGACCTGCACCAGCCCGTCGTCCGTGCCTGCCCAGATCACTCCTTTTTCCACGGGCGACTCCGCGATCGTAAACACCGTGTCGTAATACTCGACGCTGGTGTTGTCCTGGGTCACAGGCCCGCCCGAAGATTGCTGCTTGCTCTTATCGTTTCGCGTCAAGTCTCCGCTGATCGCGGTCCAACTCATTCCTCCATCGGTTGTTTTGAAGACCGCTTCCCCACCGTGATACAGCACGCTAGGGTCGTTCGGCGAGACCAGAATGGGCGCGGTCCACTGGAAGCGATGCTTCAGTTCCGCGGCGCCCGCTCCCATCGGGTTCAGAGGCCACGAGGAAATGTCCTGCTCCTGACCATTGGATTTGTCGAAGCGCGTAATCAAACCATCGTATGAACCGGCATACACCACCTGAGGATTGCGTGGGTCCGGAACCACGTATCCAGACTCGCCTCCGCCAACGTCGTACCAGTCCGGCCGGTCAATCGCGAAGCTGTCGCTGCGGCTCGCGATCGCCACCGTCGAATTATCCTGTTGCGCGCCGTACACCTTGTATGGCACGGAATTATCTGCAGCCACGTGATAAAACTGCGCCGTCGGCTGGTTGGCCTCGGTCGTCCAGCTCTTCCCGGCATCGTGCGAAACCGTGGCCCCGCCGTCATTCGAAAGGATCATCCATTGCGGATGCGTCGGATCAATCCACAACCCGTGATTGTCCCCGTGCGGCGCACGAATGGCCTCGAAGCTCTTTCCGCCGTCTGTCGAGCGCGAAACTCCCGTATTCAGCACGTACACCGTATCGGTGCTCTTCGGGTCGGCAAAAATGTGATGAAAATACCAGGAGCGCTGCGTGAAACGGTGATCCGGATTGATGAGTTTCCAGTTCTCCCCTCCATCGTCGCTCCGGTAAATTCCGCCCTTTTCCGCTTCGATGATCGCGTACACGCGAGTCCCGTCAGCGCCCGAAACCGAAACCCCGATGCGCCCCAGCACGCCGCTCGGCAGACCATGCCCTTCAAGCCGCTTCCACGTTGCGCCATCGTCGCCGGAGCGATACAGCCCGCTTCCGGGCCCGCCGCTCGTCAAGCTCCATGGCGTGCGTTGCGCTTCCCATAGAGCGGCAAACAGAATGTGCGGATTATTCGGGTCGAACACCAGATCGATCGCGCCGGTCTTGTTGTCCTTGAATAAAACTTTCGACCACGTCTTGCCGCCGTCGTTCGAACGAAACACGCCGCGCATTTCATTCGGTCCGTAAGCGTGTCCCAGCGCCGCCACGTATACAATGTCGGGATTTTGCGGATGCACCACGATCTTGGCGATGTGCTGCGTATCCTCGAGGCGAATGTGCGACCACGTTTTTCCGCCGTCCACGGACTTGTACATTCCGTCGCCATAAGAAATATTTCCGCGAATGCACGATTCGCCCGTGCCCACGTACACCACATTCGGATCGGAAGGCGCCACGGCCATCGCGCCAATGGACATGATTCCGGTCTTGTCTGTCATCGGCATCCATGTCAGCCCACCGTTTTCCGTCTTCCACACGCCGCCCGCCACGGCTCCGAAATAATAAGTTCCCGGATCACCCGCCACGCCGGCCACGGCCAGCGCGCGCCCGCCGCGAAATGGCCCAATCTGCCGCCATTTCATGCCCTTCAGCGCCTTGTCATCCAAGGTCTGCGCATGAACCGTTTTTTGCCCCGCCCCCAAAGACCCCATCGCCAGCAAAAACGCGGAGTAAACCGCCAATCTCTTTAGCCTGCTCATTGCCTTTCTCCCCCCAAGAATTGATTTGAAGAATGGTAGACCGCAACCGACCCTGTCCGTCATTCGCAGACTGATAGACGCTACGCCCCGCGAATCCGTTTCGCCCCATTTTCCTACCGCTGGCACGCTGCGGACGCTTCACCTCGGCGCGCACTATATCACTGTCCTACTTGTTTCTTCTATCCGGGAGGTTTTAACAGAGGGAGCGTATTCGTATCGCAGCGCCACGATCGGGTCCACGCGCATTGCCCTCCGCACAGGCATATAACACGCGGCAAAACCAACAAGCACAACTACGATTGGCGCCAAGACGAGAACCCGTGCGCTGTGAAACTTGAAGCTGTCAGACCCCCGCCGGTCAGGCAGCCCGTAAACTTCCTTGACTTATCTCTCGGAAATGCCTTACCTAAATCGTTGCCCGGCTCGTCATCCAAATCTTGCCAGGAGGCTACATGCCCGAGGAAAAGAACTTCTTTGCGGGTCTCGTTGACTTCTCGTTCCAGCAGCAGATCATGCGCCGCATCGTTAAGGTTCTCTACATAGTTGGCATTCTTGCCGGAGGCATCTCGGTCATCACGTACGTGGTCCTGGGCTTCCAGAACTCACCCGCCGAGGGACTCATCTCTCTTGTCGCGGGAATCGTGTCTTTCTTCGTGGGCGTCCTCCTTTGGCGGGGCTTGTTAGAGCTGGCCCTTCTGGTTCAGCGCATCGCTGAAAGCATTGAGCGCGCCACACACTGACCGGCCGATAGCGAGACGAAATGGCATCCGGCGACTCTTCTGCCCCAGCATCCGCATCCTTGCGTTCGGCCTCACCCTTCCAATGGCCGCGCGACATTTCTCCCGCAGAACGCAAATCGCTCATCGCCGGCGGCCTCGGCTGGATGCTCGACGCCATGGACGTCATGCTCTACTCCTTCGTGCTCGCTTATCTGATGACCGAGTTCGGTATGAGCAAGTCGACAGGCGGCCTTTTGAATTCCCTCACGCTGATCGCTTCCGCGATTGGCGGACTTTTCTTCGGCGTTCTCGCCGACCGCGTCGGCCGTACCCGCGCCCTTATGGCCTCCATCCTCGTTTATTCCATTTCCAGTGCTGCCTGCGGTTTTTCCCATTCCATCCGCCAGCTCGCGGCCTTTCGCTTTTTGCTCGGCTTAGGCATGGGAGGCGAGTGGAGCAGCGGCGCCGCGCTCATCGCGGAAACCTGGCGCGCCAAACATCGCGGCAGGGCCCTCGGCCTCATGCAGTCCACCTACGCTATCGGTGAAGCCTTGGCGGCCGTTATCGTTTTGATCGTGTTTCCCCATTTTGGCTGGCGCGCCGTTTTCTTCGCAGGCGTCTTACCTGCGCTTCTGGTCCTGTGGATTTACCACGGGGTCCCCGAACCGGAATTGTGGAAAAACCGGACGAAAGAAAAAGACTCCCGGGTGCTTGGCAAGCTTCTACAAAGGGATGTCCTTCGAAATGGGCTCCTGGCCACCACCATGAACGCCTTCAGCATGTTCGGCTACTGGGGGCTGTTTACCTGGATTCCGAGCTTCTTATCTCTTCCTGTCTCGAAAGGTGGCCGCGGCCTGAGCCTCGTCGTCGGCACAACCTTTTATTTGGTGCTCTCTCCCGGCAAGTGGCTTGGCTATGCCTCGTTCGGATTTTTTGCGGATGCGTTCGGCCGTCGCAAACCCTACTTCACCTACTTGCTCGTCGCTGCGATTCTCGTTCCGCTGTACGCCGTTATCGGAAGCCCGGTCTTGCTCTTGCTTCTTGGCCCTTTCGTCGCCTTTTTCGGCACGGGCTTCTTCTCCGGCTATGCTGCCATCGCCAGTGAACTTTTTCCTGGCGAAATTCGCGCGGCCGCGATGGGCCTCAGTTACAACCTCGGCCGCGGGTTGTCCGCGGCGGCGCCCTTCGCCGTTGGAGCAATGGCGTCGCAATTCGGTTTTCTTCCTGCGTTCTTTCTACTGGCGGGAGCTTTTCTTGCGGCGGCCTTGCTTGCGCTGTTGCTTCCGGAAACGCGCGGCCGCGAACTGACCTGACTTGGATTCCGAAGCGAACCACATTTCGTTTCCACAAGCAGTGTCATTCTTGACCCTCAGGCTGCGGTCTTCCGCCCTCTGAGGCAGAGGGACTGCTTTGCTTTGGGATCCAGGCCTAACTAAATTCCTGCGCCGTGTACGCGCATGCGTGCGCTGCCGGCACGCAGCGTGTACTTCTGAGCAAAATACGGCGCCTGGCCCAGCAGTTTCTGAAATTCCCCTTCATCGGAGTAGCGGCGCCGCGGGATGCGGCGCGCCAGAATGCTGACCTCCAGCGGATCGCGCCGGAAAGGATAGGGCTCGAGCGCCACGGCATTGTTTCCTTCGGGCTGCAAATTCCAGTCCACTTCGTTGCCGTGATAATCGGCCGGAACCGCGTCGATCGTCGCAGCCTCCAGCGGCCCCATGCAGAAATAGAGCGAAAGCCGGTCCAGCGCTTCCAGCCGCGATGAATTCGCCTGCACCCATTTTTCTTCCGCAAAATCTTTCATCTTGGGGTCCGCGCGCAAATCCACTTTCAATCGCAACTGTTGCAGACGCAGCGACTGCAAAAAATCATTCACCGTTTGCGATTCATGCGACTTCACGTATTTCGCGGAAAATCCCGGGATCGTCGCCCGTGTGCGGTCATACAGCCCCAGGCAATGCACGCTCACCAGCAGGCCGGCATAGCGGTCCACTTTCACGACGCGCTCAATTCCCCGCTGGTAAAGCTCGATGTGCTCCCGCGTCGGAACGGACATGAAGCTGTACGGCAAATACGTTACCGAATCGATTTCCGGCAGTAGTTCCCACTCGTTCCATCCGTTATCGTGTTCGGTAGCGGCCAGGACGAAAGATTCCTGCGGCTGCGGCAGGGCAAACGTGTCGTTCCCCAGTTCGCGGGCAAAATGGCCCGCGAGCACCGCATGATCCGTTTGTCGAATTAAGACAAGCTGGTCGCCCTGTTCTTGAATGATCATGACGCTGCCCTCTTACGCAGCGACCGATGATGAGCATGCCTAAGGGTAAGACATCCTGGCTTGATGGGGGACTTGTCAAGCGCTCTACGGCTGAATAGAAACATTATGACTCTACCGCCTTGCAGAATCCAGAAGTATCGTCAAACGACAGACGCGCACGCGATGGCCAGCTGCCCTTTTCCCGTCTGCACCCCTTTGCCTCGTAAAATCCTGATGGAACGCCACGTCTGCAATCGATAGAATAGAAGCATTGTGCGGGAGTGGCGGAACTGGCAGACGCGCAAGAGTTAGGATGTTCAGATTTCCTACCAAAACCATGTTGTTCAACAACTTACGTTAGACAACATCAGCCAAAATTAGGGTGTTTTTGAACACATCGGTGAGAGAGTTTCGGTGGGAGTTTGCGATTAGTCAGAATAGAACCCGGAGAGATCATGCCCAGGAAAGCCTACGCACTCTGGTCGAAGGTGCCTACAAAAATGCCCGCCGCGTCTCGACGAAAGAGCGGCGGGCCTTCCTATTGATAGCCTTGAGTAGATCAGTCGAGGCGCTGAGCGATCGGGCAGTTGATGCTGAAACCCGAGCTCCCGAACGGCTTTCCGCCCGGGCCAGTGATTAGGCCGTCTTGCACGAAGGTAAGAATCTGAAACTCTTCGCGCACCTGCCCGCGGAAACCGTTCTCGATAGCATCTTTGGTCCACTCAAACAATTGAGCGTCCCATGCCGGGCTGTAGTCCAGCGCAATCGTCGGGATTCCACCGAGCACGTTGTTGGGACGGCGACCATCAGCCAAATCGGCCGACAGACCTTGCCGTTGAGGATTACTGCATCCGCCGGCCTCTGCGCCGTTCGTGGAAATGAAAATTCGTTCCACAGGGCTGGCGAAGCTGTCATCCGTGCCAAGATGCAGTTGCTGCATCAAGGGAGCGAAAGTGTTGTGTTCGATGGCCGCGCCCAGCGGAATGCTGGTGTCCATCGAGATGTACCAGACAGGCCTGCCAAAACTAAATCCATTGATCAGATTTATGGTCACCGTCTGAGCGAACGGATCAATCGCCGTTACTTCGTCGTGAACCTTGCTGTAATCGACGTTTCCGTTGGGGAAATTGATTTGATTGGCGTCCACACCGAAAGCCACGATGGGCGCGTTGTAGATGACCCCGGCCGCGTTAACGACTTGGACGAAGGGACTGTAGCCTGCATCGCCAACGGCTCCAGGCTGAGCAGAAACCGGTGGAAATTCCGCTCCCGGCGGTCCGGGAACGATATTGCGGACAGGCGAGAAATCAACTGTACCTTTGTCGAACACGAGAGTTCCATCCGCCGCAAGGTTTGCGGTTCTTGCCGCGTTGGACGTGAAAGTAAGTTTCGCTGAGAAATTCAAGCCCAACTCGGCAGCCACGTTCGGATCGTCTACGTCCGTCAAGATGTACCAGACGTTCTTTCCGCTACCCTTCATGTGGCCCAAATAAAGCGGCAAGGTAATTGTGCCGTGTGCTGCGTCGACGGTCCCGGACTTGAGTAGTTGAACGGGCCCAACCAAGCTCGGATTCGTTTCCGAGGGCGATGGACCGAAGTACGACAGCGGAACGGTGGCACCGACCGATGGCGGCGCGGGGAGCAAGTTGCACCCAGGTCCCGGACCGATCGGCCCCGGCCCAGGGCCTTGGTCAGAGTTGAAGGTACCCGAACTCGACGATTCGGTCGAGGAAGAACCTCCAGAAGTCGCTGTGACAGCAGAGCTAGAACTAGTTCCTGAAGAAGTGACCGGAACAGACCCTACTCCATTCGAAGGAACTGAAACAGGGGGAAGAAATTCGCCGCCTCCGAAAACCGGAGCAGATGGAGAAGGGTTAGAAGCCACCAGCTGACTATTATCGGAAGTGCTCGTCGCGCCAGTGTCTTGGCTGCTGTCCCGACTGCTTTCTTGAGAAGCCTTGATATTTGCGATGCCCACCGGATTGGATGGGGCGGTCACATTCCCACTCACAACAACAGAAGGAGTCTCAGAGACAGCGACGGTAGGCTCTGTTTGCGCAGCAGTGGTAGATTGCTGTTTGTTCTTGAGCTGCTTCAGAGCGGTCTTTTCTTTGGCAATGAGCTTGAGGGCATACGCATGAAAGTCGCTTGACGGGTTGAAACTAGCGAACTCACTACTCAGTTTGAGAAAGCTTTCTACCTTCGCGTCCGAAGTCCCTCTCTGTAAGAGTTGGCGTACGTAGGCTTGGTCACGCTCGACGCTCTGTTGCTGCGGAGACGCCTGGTTCTCCTTCTCCTGGGCCCTGGATGGAAGCTGGTAGAAACCTAGAAATCCTAAAAATGCAAGGGCGAAAACCGCTTGTATGTACTTCGCAAGCAAACGTCCCCGTATTATTTGTCGCACTTAGATTCTCCTTTTCTCGTTTGCGGATTTACTGCAACAATCGGATTCAGCGAGGTCCGAAAAGTTTCGCGCCTGCTTGATCTTTTTTATTGGTAAGCTCTGACCCCAAGCAATTTTGATTCGCCGTTGTTCGATCCCATAAGTCATTCGGCACTTCAAAGACAGTTGGGCTGAGGCTCTAGACTGTTTCGGGGTTCCAGCCTTGTTTCTCGATCTCGAAGAAGTGCATCAAGGGCGAAGGGGCCCGTGCCCCCGAAAACCAGCCCCGCCAAGCACGCGAGATACAGTCGGTTTACCTCATAACCGACACGGATTTACGGCAACAATCAGCCAGTTTGAAAAGTTTCGCGAGCGCCCAATCTTTTGCTCGTACGTGTTGATCTCCTGGCTATTTTTGATTCGCCCCCGTTCGATTACTCTCCGGCAGGTGCAGTGGCCCAAGATCATCCGGCACTTCGGCAACACGAACCATCTTGTGAATGTAACGAGAGCAGTTTGGAAAGGCCTGATCGACCGTGACCTTCACAACACGATCGGCACCTGGAAACTGCGATACAAATGCAGGATCCTCCACGATTTCTGCATGACCGTTTACGCGTAACCGTCGCTGTTTTTCGAAGTCAATGAATAACATTCCGATGTGGGGGTTGACCGTAAGATTTCCCAGACTCATAAATGAACCGTTCCCGTTGTAGTCCGGAAAAAGAAGAGTCTTACTGTCAACGACGCGGACAAACCCTGGCATCCCGCCCCGATAACTGCAATCCATCCGTGCCTCGTCATCGGACGTCGCCATGATGAACATCCACTGCGCTTCAATAAACTCCTTAAAATCCACTCCGAGGACATCGCGTACTTGTTCAATAAGGCGCTGCCCCACCAGGCGAATCCCGGCTCGGGCCTGCACTGTAATCTCGCCAGTATTCGGCTCGTTGTGTCTCCTGTTGAATGCCATAAAGTTTTCCTACTCACCCAAAAGGCAAGATGGCCCGTGCTGCACGGGCGGCTGGAGTCCTTCGTCTCCGGCATCGCTGAAGAGCTCCACACAGATGCCGTCTGGATCAAAAAAGTACAATTCTGCTGCCTGCGTCCCCTCTGTGATCGGAACAATACGGTCATAATGAATGCGAATCTTCTTCTTTCGCAGCATCCGCTCGGCGCGCATCAACTCTTCGATACCGTTCACGGCTAAGGCGAGGTGATGAAGGCCAGCATGAGTCCTGTTGTATCCGGACTGGCTTTGGTGCCAGGGTGTGATGGTATTCTTTCCATCACTTAGAAAAACATACCCGAGCTTTTGATCTGCGCCGACCTCCTTCCAACCAAAGAGATCCATATAGAAGTCCTTGGACCGCTTTACATTGGTGACGCTTAGGCCCACGTGATGGACTCCGGCGGTTTGCATTGGCATTTCCTTCTCCCTATGCACTGAAGCAAAGAAAAAAACACTCAAGCCTGGTTCTCAAATCCCGACACGAGACACAATGATTCAGAACGGCACCAGGACAGACTAATCGCCTAAGCGAGCCTCTGCAGCAGTCCAGACCGATACACCCAAGAGAACGACGTCCTTGATTAGGAACTGTCCTGCGTCGTCCAACATCGGGAACCAATACCAGAAGTGGAGGGCCCCGGGCGTTGAGAAGAGGAAGCTAACCGTGAATAGGAATGTGATGATTGCTCCGATGCTGCCAATGAACGAGAGTCTTGCGGAGAAGGGACGCGACGCCATCAGCAAGGCCACGACGATCTCAGTTACACCGATTAGATCGGAAACACCCTGAAGACTGAAGATTCGATACATCCAAAACATCAGCGGACTGTTTGCCACCAGAGGCTGAATTCCCTGGGCCTCGCCAGCAGTGAATTTCAGAGCCCCGATAAGCAGAAGCGTGAGCACCAAGCCGTACCGTGAAAAGTGAATGCCCAGTCTTTCCATGGCGGCCGCGGACAATCCGTAGCTCGCTCCCTTGCTAAGATTCTGTTCCTCAGCCATTTTTCTTGGACGCCCTTCCGATGCAGTAGACACACGGAGTGTATCCGTCACGAATGGCCTCCTCCCGAGGGAGGAACTTCGGCTCGCCATACAGATGCGAACAGCCTGCAACGTGATAAACCTTGTCATCGTGATCCTGAGATACCGCGACTGTCTCGGGAACTTGGTGCCCATCAGATCCGCTAACGGGGCTTTGATGGTCGCGCGCCCGTACTACCAGCCTCCTGACCGAGAGCGCCGCCAGAGCCAGTGGCACGGCCGCAGCAGCGGTTAGCGTCCAAGTCAAAAAGGTGCGGCGCGAACTTTTCATGTCTTCTTCAAGTCTCTGATATAGACGGTCATGGAAACCTTCTGGCGGAACCAGAACGCGTTCGTCGCGATAAAGAGCAATCACGTTGCGGGTTCCCTCAAGGACTGCGGTGCAATGACGGCACTCGCCAAGATGCTGATCGATTGCTGCTCGTTGAATAAAACTGAGATCTCCGTCGATATAATCAGAGATATCTCTCCAGACTTCTTCGCAGCTTATTCCCATGGCTTCCTCACTTCTTTCGAGACCCATCCCAGCCGTCCATCCTGCGCGAGTCCCGGGGCCAGGACGTCCCTCAGCATCAAACGGGCGCGGCGAAGCCGGGTCTTCACCGCTCCCGGCGATATCCCCAGGATGGCCGACGTCTCGGCAATGCTCAGCTCGTGAATATCGCGCAGTACGAATGCCTCCCGGTAGTGCTGCGCCAGCGAACCTAAGGCCCTGACCAGGACCTCCCTTATTTCTGCGCGCTCCAGGGCTGTCGAGGGAATCTCACGCCAGTCTTCGAAGTCCCTCGGAGTGTATGGTTTTTCGTCATCTTTCTTGTTGTGGGTCAGCGACAGCATCGGGACGCGCCACTGTTTTCGATTCCTCATTCGCGCCTCATTGATGGCTATCTGAATCAGCCAAGTACCGAATGTTGATTCTCGGCGGAATTGCTTCAACCGTACCAGCCCCTTCAACAATGTCTCTTGGGTGACGTCCTCGGCTTCTTCCTTATTTGCAAGTAAAGAGAACACAGTTGCATAGACCGTCCTTTGATGGGGGCGGATGAGATCCATGAACAGCTCTTTGTGTCCCGAGATGATCCGGTCGATCAAATCGCCTTCCGCGACTTGGGCCAAGGTTTCTTGGCTCGGGGAGACTAAGCTCCCATCCAACGCGTCTTGTGCAGTTGATCCTGGCAACACGCCGCTAAAGGCACTGTCCGCAGTGGATCTGAGGTCGACTTTCTGGGCCGCCCGCGCGTTTGGGGTTTTGTGATGCGACTCCCCTACATCGTGGCGTGTCTGCTCACCCTGACCAATGTCCCCGAGGCTCGAAGAGTCAGTACTACGAAGCGCAAAACGCTTCTCTGACGGTTGTCCCCATATGGTCCGATTCGCCATGCAAATCGACGCGACAAATTCGATTCTTGAGATTTCGAATAGTTTCGGCCTGTCGGCAAAAAGATCTGTTCATGGTCACGGGACCGTCCGACCTTGTACAACTACTGTCCTGATGGAATGGACCGAGCCTCAATGATTTTTCGTGGAAATATGTAACTTTTGCGTTGCTCGGAAATCTGATTGGAGCCGCTTTTCAGAAGTTGCAGAAGGAACGGCTGTGCAGCCTCTCAAGGCCTGGTCCAGTGAGACGACACACCCGGTTATTCCAGGTCTTGCTTGGCTAGGAGCTTCGAAATGGCAGATGTAAAGCTAGTAGTTGTGTACGCACGTCCGATAGACGTTGATGCTTTTGAGAAAGTCTATCAGAACGAGCACGTGCCGCTTGCGGTCTCGAAGCTTGCTGGCAAAACGAAGATTGTTGCTACCAAGGTGCTCGGTTCTCCGCAAGGCGTTCCTCTCTTTTACCGCTTTGCGGAGGTTTACTTCCCATCGATGCAGGCCCTGGAAGCGTGCGCTGCGTCGGAAGGGGGCAAAGAAGCACTGGCGCACGCCGTGAAGATTTCTACAGGTGGAGCGCCCATTTTCTTAGTTGCGGAAGAAGAGACGTTCACCTTCGCTTAAACGAGAAGCTCTTAGGAAGAAGACATGAGTCTCAGGCATCCCATCTCCGCTTTACTGGCAATCTCGATTCCGTTTGTGGGGTCAGTGTGCTTCCTTCGCGCTGCGCGAACACTAACGGGATCAACGGGCGACGGCGGTACTCGTATACCTGTGCTGGTCGAATTGTTTACATCCGAGGGTTGTTCCAGTTGCCCTCCAGCCGATGCTCTGTTGCAAAGGCTGGAACGATCTCAGCCGGTAAGCGGCGTGGAACTGATCGTTCTGAGTGAGCATGTCGATTACTGGAACGACATCGGATGGAAGGACCCCTTCTCTTCGCACGAGTACAGTGAACGGCAAAGCGCCTACGCGGCCCAGTTTGGCTTGGGAAGTGTCTATACGCCGCAGATGGTCGTCGACGGGCGGTTCGAATTCGTGGGCAGCGATGAACGCCGAGCGAACGAGGCGATTAAGGGCGCAGGGAAGTCTCGGAAGGCTCCAGTGAGCATCTCTTTTGCCTCTGGCGACCGTGAAGCTGCTACGGTTCATATCGAAGCCGGGCCGTTACCTTCCTCCGTCGCCGTGCACCCCGCTGGCGTCTTTCTGGCTATCGCAGACAACAGTGACGAGTCGCAGGTGAGTCGTGGAGAGAATGCGGGAAGGACGCTTCAGCATGTGGCAGTTCTGCGAAACCTCATCCGCATCGGCGTAGTGGATGAAACCGCTGCGTTTTCCCGCGACGTGAAGGTAGATCTCAATTCCAGGAATCCAAAAAATCTCAGGATCGTGGTGATTGTTCAGGAGGCAGAGGTGGGAAGAGTCTTGGGGGCAGGATTTGCGCGTTTTATCAACTAGACCAAAGGGTTTCGTGATTAACGTGGACGGCTCTGGAAGAAGGCAAAATCGAATCCGGAGCGAAATGTGAAGGTCGGGAGTGTCTTTCTTTTGCTGGTTCTGGTTGCCTTTTCTGTTCCTACCGAACAGGAAATGCCACCGGACAAACCTCCCCTTGCTCCGTCTATTGGCTTGGAAATCGGCCAGCACGCTCCTGCGTTTGGCCAGCCCGATCAATTCGGCAGAGGACAGTCCAACGAGACTCTGAAGGGTACGAAGGGCACAATTCTTCTTTTCTTCCGCTCTGCGGATTGGTGACCCTTCTGCAAAGCGCAGCTCGTGCAGTTGCAAAACGCGAAGAGAAGATTTGAAGCCGAAGGCCTCAAACTTGCCGCCATCAGCTACGATAGCCCCGCGATCCTGAAGGATTTCGCTGAGCGGCACAAGATCGAATTTCCTTTATTGGCTGACCCTGACTCTGAAATCATCCGAAGTTTTAAGGTGCTCAACGCCGAAGCCCAAGGCATGACCAAGGGAATGGCCTATCCCGGATTCTTTTATATCGATTCAGGCGGGGTTGTTCGTGAGAAGTTTTTCGAAGCCAAATACACCAACCGTTTCACGGCGAACAATGTCTTTGGGAAGCTTTTCCCTGAACTAAACGAGGAAGTTAGCCAAGCTGTTGAGGCGCCCCACCTTCAACTCACTCTTTCCCAATCGGATCGGACCGTAGTCGCAGGCAGCCGCGTCACGTTAACGGCAGAAATTAAACTTCCGCCAGATGTTCACGTGTATTCTCCGGGAGTGCGGGGATACAAGCCTATCCAGTTGATCTTGCAGGCGCCCGGCGGAATTGAGCCGGCGCCCGTGATTTACCCCACCCCTAAAACCCTTTACTTGGAAGCCATCAAGGAACAAGTCCCGGTATTCGACGGCAGCTTCAGGATTACACAGGATGTAACGGTTGGTGCGTCTAAAGTCTCGGGGATGGCCTACGGGCGCTGTTATCAGCCAGCAAGACGGTTTCGATTGGAGGAGAACTGCGATATCAAGCCTGCGATAAGACGATTTGCTATCCGCCTGCGTCAGTCCCGGTAAAATGGGAGTTGCAGATTCGACCTCTTGACCTGAAGCGATCTCCCAAGGCGATTCAACACAAATAGATTCTAGGGTTGATTGAACGAGGGAAGATTGATCGGAAGGGTGAAGACCATGAGTAACGTCGTTTATGTTTCGAAATCGCGCATAGAACGCCGCGAGGGCCCGCTCCGCATTGCGCACCTGCCCGGCGAGTCCAAGCCCGTGATTTATAGCGTCCACGGGGCCATCGCCGAACATTACAAAATTGACCCCGCAAAGTTGCAGGAGTCGCACTCCTCGACGATTGATTACGTCGTTTCCGCAACTGCCGGTTGAATGATGGGCACTTTCGGAGGTGCGCTGGAAGCACGCCAAATTGATGCCTGCAATGGGAAATTGACGGCCGAAGTGACCGGCGAGGTGGAAACGGAGGACGGCGTGCTAGTCATCCGCCGCATCCATGTGGCGATGCGCTTGGTGGCGCCCGAAAGCGTCAGGGAGACAGTCGAACGTACGCATGGCGTTTACGCCATGCGCTGCCCGCTCTATCGCACCCTACACAGGGCCATACAGCTCAGTTCATCTTTCGAGCTCGCGGCTTCTTGAACTCTTTGTGTTGTGAGTCTTTTGACGCTTGCATCTAAACTAATCCAGGGTTGAGCATCTGGCGAAGTCACCGCTGTTGCGCAGCGCGAATTCTACAGGTACCTTTTCGTCTCAAGCGCGCGAGGGGCCGCGTCTAGCCAATGAGGGTTTATCTGGGGTTTACCGTGGCGGGGAACCGCTCGTCTGTGCAGGCAGCAAAGAGACTCCTAAGCATTCTCCAAGCCATGGGACATCAAGTCCTCACCAGCCACCTGGTCCAGGGAGATGCTTGGGGCGCGGACCGCCGCGTGCCTCCTCAGGAGATTTTTGCGCGCGACATGAAGTGGCTCGCAGAGTGCGATATCTTCATTGCCGAAGTCTCGGGCTCGTCGTTTGGCTTGGGCTTTGAGACCGGCTATCTGCTTGGAGCAACGCAAAAGAAAACGATTCTTTTCTACGAGCGAGCTGTGGAGCAAAGGATCTCACTTTTGATCACGGGGAATACGCATCCAAACTGCACCTTGGTGCCGTATTCCCAGCTTGAAGAATTGGAAGCTCTGGTTCAAAGGTGGGTGCGTCCACTGAAATCCTCTGCCTCGACGAGTTGTGCCTGACATAGCTGGTTTCCAGAGAGACTTGATTGTAAGGAATCCACCGGTTCATCACCGCTCTTTCCTCAGGGATCGTCTCGGGTCATTTCGACAGCCGAGGCCGCCGGGCGGTACGGCCGGCAAAAAGAGTCTTCGACTGCTCACGCGAAATACTCGCAGTGGCCCATCCTGAATCTCCGGTGATAGCATGCCGGATGGCAGCGAAGGGAGCACCCTCGTCGAACCGCACCTTTTGCCCAGCGACGCGCACACCAAGGTCCGCCCAAAGAGCGTCCAGATCAACGAGAACCGGCTTGTCCTTCATCTCTTCGTAGAGGTTCAGAAGCACCCTCGTTCCCGTGGCCCGGTCGCCAATCTGCAACGCCTCCAAAAGGTCCCAGTTGCTGCGAATGTCTCCCCCCGCCTCAAGGATAGCGCGAAGCGCGTGCTCCAAGCCTTTTGTGTTCCTTGTTTGCCGCCGAATCTTGACGTCGGCGAACACGCAGAAAATCGCACCGCCCCAATACGTTCTTCCCAAGTATGGGTCCGGTCCAGTCCCCGATCTCCTTTTTGCGGCAAACCCTGCGGCATGTCCCGAACCAAGTCGACCCACATTCTCCTGGGGGCTAGGTACCCGGCGCGAATCCTTGCGATCGGCTCAACGTATGTAGCAATCCCTTCCTCGATCCAATGGTGGTTTCCTCGACCGAGGGGAAAGCCAGATGAACCATCTCGTGAGTTAATGTCCGGTCCGAGGCAAACTCCGTGGCAGAAGTTTCGGTTCCGACTCGGATGGTGATTCGGCCTCCTTCGTCGCCTCCGAACGTCATTCCGTCGCGGATGCCCTTTCCGGCAAAGGGCGAGACACGGATGGAGACACGAGAAATCTGGTAGTGCCCGTAATAAATGCGGACGGACTCCGCCGCGGACTTCACCCAGCCAAGAACATCTTCCATCGGTAGCTGCACGCTTCCGCGGTCACTCACGACCTCGATTCGTGCGCCGCCGACTAACAGGGTCGAAGTCATTTCAAACGTCGAACCAGCCGACGATCCGAAAACACATGAACAGACCGCGAAGGCAGCACAGCGAACAAACCTTCGCAAAACAGCGGGGCGTCCCATGAGGTACTCACCGGGAAGGAAACGTCACGCGGCAATGGACGTTTCTCTTCCTCGCCCTTCTACAAGGTACCCGAGCGCCCTATCGGCCGATACCTTGCCGGCTCCAAAAATCAGCACAAGCAGCACAGCAAAAAGGAAGTTGTAGGGGGCCGCCGCTGTGAATTTGTCCGGATCGGAAAAGATCGACAAAAGAGCCTCGCGGTCCGCGATTACATAAGCCATGGTCAAGTTCACGGTGAGAACCAAAGAGGTGATTCTCGAAAAGGCGCCGATCGCGAAAAAGATTGCTCCAAAGAGTTCCACGCACGCAATAAACACAGCCATCTCGCCAGGCGCTGGTAGGTTTAGGCTGGTGAAGAACTCTGCCACTTTGTCCAGATTATGCAGCTTGCCCCAACCGCTTTGCGCCAGTTGCCAGCCCCAATAAAGCCTAACGAACAAAAGGAAAGGCGTCTGGGCGTAGGAGACCAATGCAAAAAGCAGGTCGTGTAATTGCCTAGCTTTTGT
This sequence comes from Acidobacteriota bacterium, assembly GCA_003223215.1. Taxonomy (GTDB): domain Bacteria; phylum Acidobacteriota; class Terriglobia; order Acidiferrales; family UBA7541; genus Acidiferrum. The sequence continues at coordinate 33,998 of QHYH01000086.1, read as the reverse complement.
AAGCAGTCCATTCATAGCCGTGATTCACACCTTTACCTTTCCGATTTCATGATTCCCAATTTGTCGTGCGCCGGGCTGGCAAAACCAACCCAAAGCACCCCACCTCTCAAAACAGTGCCGCACGTACCCCTCGCGATCACAGATCGGAATCGACCTCGCCTGAAAAGCGGACTCTATGGCGCCAGCGATCGATCCCCCCCATGTAGGGCTTTAAGCATTGAGTATTCCTCGCGTTCGATGCGGCGGAAATACACGGAGAAATCTAAACGGTGAACAACAAGAAAGATTTTTTGCGGCTTGAGGGCCACCACGGCCCGAACCTTCATACGTCTGCGCAGCTCACCCACGGCATTGCTCGCGAAGTTCGTCCCTTCATCGTCCTTCGCTTGCAGCACCAGGTCGTCCACGGGATAGTGGAGCTCTAAGAGTTGCACGTAAGGCTGGACCCGTAATCTGAGCTTGGACACGGAATCGGCATCGAGTTCCTCTGGACGCAGCACCGGTTCCGCTTCCCCATCAAACGCTTCGATATCGGCCCACTCGAGACGAACCATGTCGAGGGCCAGAACTTCCTTGCCGCGTACCCATTGCGGATTATGGCGCAACCAGGCTTCCAATCGCGACCCGAGATTTCTTAGCGTGAACGACCGTGAGGGACATTCGGTCAAGTAAGCACGGCACATATCATCAAACCGGCGCTCGCCAAGAATCTTGCGCAAGCCCGGGAAATCTTCGGCCATACTTCCGAGAACACGGAACCAATATTGTCGGTTGTAGATTTCAAGCCGTTCGAAGGAAGTCAGACGGTCGTTCGGCTTAATGTAACGGGCGGCGTAGCGACGCATTCTTTCGCCACCTGGGCCAACCACTCGCATGTGCTCGTTCCGGGTCAACGGTTGCATGACCGCACGGGCCACGGCCTTCTGCAGGTTCGCGAGGCTCATACGGCAACCTTTAGCTGTGTATCAGCAAGAAATCGATCGGCTCTGAGCGCCTCGTCATGAACTTCCTGAAAAGAGGGAATCCTGTCATCCCACTCGAGCAGCGTTGCCGTATGCCCCGCGCGCTGGATGGCGCGGTCATAGAGTTTCCAGACGGGGTCAAGAACCGGATGGTCGTGCGTATCCAGAATGAACTTCTCAAATTTTGAGTGGCCGGCGATATGAATCTGGGCCACGCGGTCTGCCGGTACGCTATTGATATAAGTTAAGGGATTAAAATTGTGGTTTTGGGAAGAAACGTAGATATTGTTGACGTCCAAAAGAATTCCACAATCGGCTCGCTCCACGACTTCGTTCAGAAACTCCCATTCGGTCATCTCGGACACATGGTATTCGGCATAGCTGCTAACGTTCTCGACCGCTATCGGGACTTCGAGAAAATCACGCACATACCGGAGCTTCTGGGCTGTGATCTTGGCCGCTTCAAACGTGTAGGGCATCGGGAGCAAGTCATGGGTATAGGTTCCGTCCACACTGCCCCAGCAGAGATGGTCAGACACCCAAGGCGTCCCTGTACGCTTGACGAGACTTTTGAGGCGGCGCAGATGCTCCCTGTCGGGCCGGTTTGCCGACCCGAAGTACATCGAAACTCCGTGCTGCACCACACGATACTGCTCCAAGATTTGATCAAGGATGCGCAGCGGTCGGCCGCCGCCAATCATGAAATTCTCGAAGATAATTTCGAACCAGTCCACGACCGGCTTTCGCGTCAGGATGTGGTCGTAGTGGGGGGCGCGAAGCCCAATTCCTATACCGTAGTTGGTGAAGTTGTTGAATCGATTCGCGGGCATGTGAGACTCCGTCCGCTCCAGCGGGAAAAGATCGAGCACTTTAACCTGCCCTTGCCCCAGGAGAACGTGGTTAGATCGAGATCAGGCCGAAGGGGCCTTATCGTCACCCATTTTCTTTCCATCGGTCCGGCAACCACCCTTGCCCTTGCAAGAGTTCTTGCCCTTGCAGCCATTGTCGCCGGTTTTGCAACCGCCCTTGCCCTTGCACGAGTTCTGACCCTTACAGACGTGCTTTTCCTTTACCTTCTTATCGGCCTTCTGGTCGTCGCTCTGGCCCTGATCCTGCGTGCTGTAAGAAGTCTTCAGCGAAGGGAACAGGTTTGAGGCACGAACGGTCCCCGTCGTTCCGGCAAACAGTCCCGCGAACGCCGCGCCCGCCAAGATAGCCTTTGTCGTCTTCGTCATTTTCAGAATTCTCCGATCATTAGAATGATGTGCGAAACACGCTCCGGATATTCATGGGATTTTTCGAACAAAAATCTCGCTGCCCGGACCAAACAACTACGGCTAGATGGTCTTAAGATCGCCCTGAGCGTCCACGAAAGTGCTTCGTCCGCTGAGTGAGAGTCGCAAGGCGCATAAAGGTTTCCAAAATCCACTATGGAGGTCGGATTGCCAGTCCAGCGGTGACGTGGTGTCAACGACAGTTTTATCGCGACGCAGCACGGGACGAACAGCGGCCCGTTCTCGATAGGCAAATCCAACTTCGGATGACTTTTTTCATTCATTACGCCGGTGGTTGAAACTTTTCGATCACTCGGGAATCAAACTCTCCGACGAACTGTATCGATCCGTTTGCGAAGATGAGCATGACACAGTCGCAATTGCCGCCTAACGAGGCTGAGCTCATAGAAAGTGTGCGCGCTGGAGACCGCGAGGCGTTCTACGAGTTAGTGCGCCCATATGAGCGCATGGTTTACGCAACCGCGATTTCCGTTGTCAAAAATACTGCCGATGCGGAAGAAGTGGCACAGGAAGCCGTACTAAAAGCATTCTCCGGCCTCTCTCGTTTTCGTGGTGAAGCAAAGTTCAGCACATGGCTTTTACGAATTACCTACAACGAAGCCAAAATGAAATTGAGGAAGGCCCGTTCACACCTCTACGAGTCCCTTGACGGGCAACCACCCAACGAAGAAGGAGACTTTTGGCCCAGGGACTATGCCGACTGGCGACCGATACCTTCCGAATTGCTGGAACAGAACGAGGTTTGTAAGGCTGTGCAGGACGCAATCAATTCACTCAACCCAAGTTACCGTGAGGTTCTGGTTCTCAGGGACATTCAGAATTTGAGCATCAAAGAAACAACAGCCATTCTTGGAATCTCGGAAGCAAACGTAAAAACGCGACTTCATCGGGCCAGATTGCTGCTCCGTGATAGTCTTGCGCCCGGAATCGATGGTTGCTGGATTAAAGGGCAACGTTATAAGAAAGTTCGACCATGGTGAAGAAGAAGGCTAAGATGCCGACGATCGAGATTAGTTGCGTAGAGGTATGGCGGGAAATCTCGAATTACCTTGATAACGAGATCTCCGTGGAGTTGCGTGAGAGAATGGAAGCTCATTTCAAGGCGTGCGCGCACTGCACTGCCATACTCGACGGTACCAGAAACGTCGTCGAACTGGTCGGAGACGGAAAGGTATTTCAAATACCCGACGGGTTCAGCAAGCGGCTGTACAAAAAGATTCACAAACTTCTTTGAGATTGCGCCAAAGCCGGGAAACCTTGCTCGGATCGGAAGGGATCAGCTACGTCCTGGTTATCCATGTACATCCAGAGCTTCCAATTGCCTTCTTTGTGTCTCCGCCAAATATCTACATAGCGATCTCTCCGGTGTATGGATTGCCCGCCATCTTTGGGCGTCAGCGTTAAGTCATGCCAGCCGTAATCGTAGGCAATGTCTCCTTGCAGGCGAATCTCGATCACGATCACGACGAGCTTTGCTGTAAAGCGTTCGAAGAGATTTTGGAGTCGTGCCTTCCATGCGTCCAATCCGCTTTCGCCGAATTCGCTCGGCTGGGCGTCGGAGAAGTTCACAAGGTCGGGGTCAGCAACGGCCAGTATGCGGGACGTGTCCCCAAGGTTAAAACCTCCCGAAATTCGCTTTTGGCCACATTGATTGCATACAGCTCGAGCATTCTTTCTCTCTATGCTCCTTTGAGATGAGCCTTAGTTCGCAGGCTCAATTCTAACGGAATAACAGCGCCGTGGCCGGAGAGAAAGGGGCTGCCGTCGAGATGGCTAATAAGAACTCAATGAATCCTCCTTCCGGTCGAAGGCGGGCAATGGCAACAGGACCCATCGTTGGTTTATCGAAGATCATGCTTGGTTAGCAAGCCTCTGTTGGTTAGGGCGCCAAGGTGTCAGCGTAACTCCTTATTGTCTCGAGATTTACGACGAAGTTAGCAAAATCACGAAGACGCCCTACTTGCGGATTCTCAATCTGCCGCGGCTTCCTTCGCCCTGGCGACGATCGCTTCGATATTCAGTCCCAGCCCCTTTGCCACCCCCGTTCCGTACGCTGGATCGGCCTTGTAGAAGTGCTGGACTTGCAGCTCCTGGATGCGCCGGGGAACCGATTTCATGCTGGCTACGATGTTGCCGATCAAGCGCTCGCGCGCGTCAGGCTTCATCAAGCGGAACAGGTTTCCGGGCTGCGTGTAATAGTCGCTGTCAAGACGGTGATTGTGGCGGTCTACTGCCCCTGAAACAGTCCGCGGACGTTCGCGGAAAGCCGGCTCCTGAGTTGGGCCATTGAAGCTATTGGGTTCGTAATTCACCGCCGCGCCAGAGTTCCCATCGAAGCGCATGGCACCATCGCGGTGGTAGGTATGGACCGGGCACTGCGGTTTGTTGACGGGCAGCGTGTCGTAGTTCACACCTAAGCGGTAGCGGTGTGCGTCCGGATAGGAAATCAGACGAGCCTGGAGCATTTTGTCGGGTGAGAAACCCATGCCCAGTACAATGTTTTTAGGCTCGAAGGCGGCCTGCTCGACTTCGGCAAAGTAATTTACCGGATTCCGGTCGAGAACGAGCTCACCCACTTCTACGAGCGGACAATCCCCATGTGGCCAGACCTTTGTCAAGTCGAATGGGTTGATGCTATAGGTCTCGGCCGCTTTCTCCGGCATGATCTGTACACAGACTCGCCATTTGGGAAAGTCGCCCTTGGCGATAGCGTCGAAAAGATCGCGCTGGGCATAGTCAGGATCCTTCCCTCGCATCTCGTCCGCTTGCTCACGTGTGAGATTCTTGACGCCTTGCTTCGTCTTGAAGTGCCACTTCACGTAGAACAGCTCGTTTTTGGCATTGATGAGGCTGAACGTGTGGCTGCTGTACCCATTCATGTGACGGTAGCCGTCGGGAGTGCCGCGGTCCGAAAAAAGAATAGTGACTTGATGCAAGGATTCCGGCGACAGCGACCAAAAGTCCCACATCATTGTGGGTGATTTCAGGTTGGTTTCCGGGTCGCGCTTCTGCGTGTGTATAAAATCACCGAACTTCAGCGGGTCGCGGATGAAGAAAATTGGCGTGTTGTTCCCCACCATGTCCCAGTTACCTTCTTCGGTGTAGAACTTCAAAGCGAACCCGCGCGGATCGCGTTCTGTGTCCGCAGAACCTTTCTCACCTCCGACCGTAGAGAACCGGATAAACGTCGGCGTTTTCTTGCCTACGGCACTGAACAGCTTCGCCGTCGTGTACTTGGTGATTTCGGCGCTGGTGCACACAAAATGCCCGTAGGCACCGGAGCCCTTGGCGTGCACGACGCGTTCCGGAATCCTTTCGCGATTGAAGTGAGCCATCTTTTCGAACAGCAGAAAATCTTCGAAGACCACAGGGCCGCGCGGCCCGACCGTGAGCGAATTCTGGTTGTCGCCCACAGGACGTCCCGCATCTGTGGTCATAATTTTGTTCTTGTCATCCGGCATGATTCCTCCTCAGTTCGAATGGCGGCCGCGTGAAGCGAACCCCTTGCCATTGCGAGGAAAAGTGTAGGCGCGCGCGAGCTATACTTCCAATATATAGTTCCGATACAATGGATAGGCATAACCTATGGAACTTCACCAGCTTCGCTACTTCTGCGCCATCGCGGAAACCGGCAGCTTCAGCCGCGCGGCGCAGCAATCACATGTCTCGCAGCCGTCGCTTTCGCAGCAGATCGGGAAACTGGAAGATGAATTAGGAGCGCGGCTTTTCGATCGTCTCGGCCGAACAGTTCGGCTGACGGAACTTGGAGCAGCATTTCTTCCGCGCGCACGGGCGGTTCTTCGCGACCTGGAAGCGGCCCGCAGCGATGTCGTTGAGCGAAAGACCTCGATTGCGGGCTTGCTCTGCGTGGGTGTGATCCCAACCATCGGACCCTACTTCCTCCCACCTGTGCTTGCCTCTTTTTCTCGGAAGTATCCACAGGCGCGGATCACCATCGCCGAAGAGATCACTCCATTGCTTCTCGAGAAACTTCGCGGGGGCACGGTTGATGTGGCGATTGTTGCGCTGCCATTGCACGTCCGAAATCACGAATTCGAATCGTTTCCCCTGACGACGGAAAGGCTTTACGCGGTGCTCCCCAAGCGCCATCCGCTCGCAAAGCGGCGCACTGTTTCGCTTGGCAAATTGCGCGACGATCCCTTTCTGCTTTTGCGCGATGGCCACTGTTTTAGGGAAGCGGCCGTGGCGGCCTGCAACCGGGCCAGGCTCAATCCGAATATCGTTTTCGAAAGCGGACAGTTCAGCAGCATTCTGAGCATGGTCGGAGCCGGGCTCGGTATTTCGATTGTTCCGGCAATGGCCATCGAAAGGCGGCGCGATTGCTCGTTCATTCCAATTCAAGACGAGGGTGCGCTGCGCACAATTGGCGCAGTCACGTTGAACGGAAGGTCCTTGCCCCGGGCAACCGAAGCCTTTCTTGCTCACCTCGGGGCTAGACCGTCAAAGAACACTATGTCCGCCTCATAGATCCGGGCACGTTCCCAGAGTTCCTGAACCGGGCTTGGCGAGCCGCGGTCCGATACGATGTCGATTTCACGGCGCGCGCCTTGCGTACTACGGCTGCAACGGCGAGGATTACGTGGAAGCCTACCCTGAAGTCGAGAGCTAAGGAAGCTCCTGCTGTCTTTCGCTCAGAAATTGACTTCAAAGCGCAACGGGAAGAAGCCCGTCGCTGCTTAAGAGGCGCTGTTTAGCGCGGTCCATGCAGCTAAAGAATCCATGTAATCTCTCCAATTGATGATCTTTCTGTTCTCAATCGTAATAACTGAGATGAACCTGTTGTTATAGGGTGCGCCACTCGAAAGAATCTCGCCATGCACTTCGTATTCAAGGATCACGACGCGACTGTCCTGGGAACGATGCACAACCAGTCCATCGCCGGTGTGAAGTTTGATCGACTTGCCGTATCCAGATAAGCTAGCCATCAGACTGGCTCGTCCCCGAATCGTCACAGGCCAACCTGGGAAGTGGTAGCGGGATTCGTAGACTGCTTCGTCGGCAAACGTATCGAAATAGTGTTTGCTGTCAACGAGTCCTCCGGGTTTCGGCATCGTCAACTCCTATGGTCGTTGGTTACCCAATTCTTCGGCGTTTGGCGGGATCGTGGATGTTACACCGCATCCTGTCCCTGTTGGGACGACCCAGCTCAGATGCCGGGCCCAATCTAAAACCGGGCTCGGTCCCCGAATTTGATCGTCCGAGACACCTGTCCTTTCACCATCCGGTTCCCGCCGGGTTGAAATCGCAAGGCACAATTTCCAGCAAAAGTCGCTCGCTGATGACCGTTTCACCAGAAAGACCTGAAGTCTTGCACTGCGGTCACCTTCTTCGCTTTATTTATCATCCTCTCTTTCGTGAAGAGGAGTAAGGAAGTTATCGACGACGAAATCGGCAACCTCTCGGCCCAGCCTTTGGCCGCTCGTCAAGTCCGGGCGGAAATGTACTCCTGCGAAAATTCGACTGAGCGTCGCTTCTTCACCTGCAGCCGAAAAGCTGTCAAAGGAACGTTCCACTCCCGGCAGAACTTCAGAGGTAACGCTGAAATCGAAATGGTTCTCGCGGAAGAAGGAAATCAGGATAGATGCTCCGGCAGCGCTGATAATGGCATGTGCGCCCGGATACGAGGGATCGGGCGTTGTGTTGCCAACCCCAGGAAGCCAATTCGGGTCGGGGACCGTTTTCGGATTGCCGCTGGTCGCAGCCTCCCGAATCGCAGTCACCGGGCGCCAGAAATTGTAGGTGTATTTGGCGTCGTAGAATGCAATCACGCCATCAGCAAAACTCAGGTTTAGCAGAGCGAAGAGCCGCGCGCTTTGCGCAGTGGTCAACTCATGCCGAAGAGTCGCGGTTTGAGCAATCTCGTTCCAGTAGTTTTGAATGGCGCCATTCCAGAAGCGTCCAGTCAGCACCTGATCGGGCGTGGCGGTAGTACTGTTGACGATCCCCAGTGATTTCACTTCATTGAAGACATCGCTGTATGTATCGCTGGTCAACACCGGAGGAGGGCCCGGGCGGAACTGGTTCGCGCGCTCCAGGGCAAAAGGCGTGACGTGGGACCAGTGGGTGAACTGCGGTTGCTTCGGGAAATTAGGCGGCGTGGACTGGTAGTCCCCGGGGACGGGAGGATTTGTGAAAACAAATGGGATTGGCGAAGCATTGGATCCGTCGTTGCTGCGCAATGCGAGGATCTGATCCGCCACGGTTCTTCCTATAGTGATACCTTCCGTCTTATCCGCTCCCTCAGGAATCAAAGCCAAAGATTGCTGGAGTTGCGCGTCAAGCATCGGTTGAAAGTTCGGATACAGGGTTAGGAGTACCTCGTGTGCTGCCGAAGCTGCAGCAGCATCTTCGGAGGCAAACTGGGATACGGAAGTGAGGTGAAGAAAATAAGGTTTATGACTCCTGTCGATGGCGTTTACGGCGTCATAGACAGCGGCGTGCAGGATCGCAAAGCTGCGCGTGGGATGCACGGTTGCCGGCTGGGCACCGGGAGTGCGAACAATCACGAGAAGCGTTCTGTTCCATTGGACAACCGGATTGACCGAGTTGGCCGCGGACTCTTGCGAATTCTGTGGCTCATCATGGAGCGCAGCGGCATTACAACGGGTGACCTGTGTCGAAAGACTCGCGCAGAGAAGCATCAGTGTGATCACATACTTTGGCATCGGGACTATTCCTTTCTCTTTTTTTCTAAACATTCGATGGTGAGACATGCGATGGAACGGTCGAGCTCCTACTTGGTCGGCACTATCCAGACCCCAGACTCAAAAAAGATTCCGAGAGCCCGACGGAAGTTCCGCAACAACTATTTGCAACAAAAGGGGATGAAGTTAGCGAAATCGACGAATTTGCTCGTCGTCGGAGGAGTGGACAAGGGGGACATTGGTCCTGACTCCCATGTACCTTGAATGAACCAAGACAATTGCTGGCCTAGGGCCGGATGCCCGCAGGTTTGCACTGGGATAGATCCGGCCCGGCGTTGTCTCAGGCGGCAGCTTAGTTGTGCCCTTCGCTATTGGGCTCGGCAGCATTCGTAAATCCCGTGCCGGCGATCCAGGGCCCGGGTGTGTCGTTGAAATTGACCCGCGACTCTACCTCTGCGTCACCTTCTGGGAACAGTGGAACCGCATCGGTTGTAGCAACAACGCTTCCGCCTGTGCCTCCGCAAACCAAGCTGCCGCTGACGCTCTTGACCGGCCCTGGCGTTCCAAGATTAACGAGGATCAAGCCGGCTATCTCAACGCGAAGCCGTCCATCGCCGGTCAAAGCGGCTGCGCCGCGATGGACGGTCCAGGGCGCTCCACCGCTCGGTACGCCACCGATCACGGTGTTGGGGTTTGAACCGCTAATAGTCGAGCGAAATAGAAACTCCTCGGCTAGCGCGCTGAGCACAAACACGCCAGCGAGTAAGCCGCCCAGGAGAATCACTCTTGTTAGAACTTTGTTCATCTTCTACACACTCCTCTCTTGTATGTAAGTTGGAACATTGCACTGAGAATATTGACGCTTCGCCAGAATCTGCCGACTTTCTGGTCAGAAGCGACAAACGGCGTCAGAATCGCGGATCTGATCGACCCACGTGCGGCCTGACAGCTCCTAGCGTTCGCCAAATGTTCAACGTGTCACGACTTTGTTGCATGCATCCAGACCGGAAGGGGCGCGAGAAAATTCCATGATGGGCATCCCGTAAACAAAGATTTCAGTGTATGACTTGTCGGGCCGAGAGATTAAAGGCAGGTAAAGGGCTCAGACCTGGTCTGTGAGCCTGAGCCCTCACCTGGCAACTATCCGCGAGGGAAATTCAGTTTGAGCCCGAAGCAGCCGAACCTGTGGAACCTTGGTGTGATTTCATGGCAGCTTCTAGAGCAGCCGACCTCGACAGGGGAATAGCGAATACGTGTTCGGCCGTTTCAATTTTGGTAAGGAAGTGCTGCCCACCAATTTCCTCGAAGGTGAAACTGGGTTTATACACTCGCGCGTCCTCCACCTCGGTCGAAATGACAAAGGCGCCCGCCCGATTCTCAAAACTGCTGAGAACAAGTTCGTTCTCGTTGAGATCGCTAACGCGATTCACTCGATACGTTCCGGGAGGCAGGGTTTTGCTTGCGACCACGAACTCATATGGAATGTTTATTACAAGTTGATCTGGGACCTGAGCTTTCGCCGCGATCGCCAAGGCAGAGAAACCAAGAAATGCTATTGCCAGACGTACGAAATGCTTTTTCATTCGTTCTCCTTTGGGTGGTTGGGAATGTTGTCCTCGATGAGCACCGATCTGCAGAGCGTGCGCCTTGACAGCGGGTACCGTTCGTTTAAGCAATCATCCTCATCACGTGTGCTACTTACGAGACCGCTTGCCTCCTCGAATAATTCCCGAAGACAAGAATAATTAGGTGTCGTCAGGAGTCTTCCAGCTCAGCTATTCACCTAGTTGGTGAACGCCGCCGAGCTTTCGGTGATTTAGCCCATTCTTCTTTACTCGGTTTCGTTGAAGTGCTCGTTCGGTTCGAGAATCATCTCCATGTGTGGGTAGTCGAGAACAACTTTGAATCGCCGCAACATCTGCGCTCCGATGGTCCCGGCCAAGCCTGCAGTGGCAAAAATGCCCGAACTATTTTGGGAGAATTGTGCGCACGGATTAGCGACAACGAATCCCCCGAGTCTGAAGCCGGCAACCGGCCGAGCCGGGTACTAAGCGCACCGCCCACCGCAACGACATTTCGTACTTCGATCGTCTCCGGGATGGACAGAAATTCGGGATGTGCTTCGCTGAACGCCTTTGTAAGCCAAATCGCCGTCGTCGCGCCTGAGTCGATTAAGAAGATTCCGGTAATTGCTGTTCCGTCTTGCGCCACAACCTCGGCGCGAACGCTCGGTATGTTGTCCCAGATGAATTGGAGTGGCAGACGTTGACCCGGCCCTGCATATGAGTAGGTAGCGGGATCCAGGAGACGGAGCACCTGGTTTGCATAATCGATCTCGACGACGTAGTTCCGGATTATATTGGAACCCAGGAACCCATCAGTCGTTCGGCCCAATTCGCGCGAGAACCAGTCTAGGGGCATTGTCGCCACGGTTTGGTCGTCCAACTCCGCGTCCGCAAGTCGGAGCGCAGCGTGGCTCGCGAATGCCAACTTTTGAGCAGACCCTTGCCCGGGTCCATAAACATTCCTTTCGCCATTAAACCGAAGTCCCAACGTCTTCGATACCGATTCGTCGAAGACAGTGACACTCGAACCGGTGTCCAAGATCATCCACAGTGGCTGCGATCCGTTGAGGCTTGCCTGCATGAAAATGAGGCTGTCCGTGAGCTGAAAATGGATTGAGGTGGAACGTACTTCCCCGATGGAGCAAGAGAGTGGGATCACCTGACTATCGGCCGAGTGCCGCGAAGCAACCTGCGTTTGGACCTTCGCCTCGGGCATGATTCTTTGCGAGCTGTTTACCAAGCACTCGCGCTTGATCGCAACAATGAGAGTCTCCGCTTTCTCCCTTCCAGCCGGCAAGGCCAGTAAAACCTTGTCACTGTTCCGGGTTACAAGATTGCTCGCATATGGTGACTCGATTGCTGTGGCGGAGCGCTCCTGAAGAATTCGAGCCGATGACGCCGATTTGCCGCCGCGAATCAATATTGCTGCTGACCGAAAAAACGATCTTACTTCCCCTGCTCTCACAGCGAGAGGAAGCAATGCTAGTAGTAGACCAAACCGCCAAACCTTTCCAGGAAACGACAGACTTCTATTTGCCATGTTCTTTAGCTCTCTACCGGCCCTGCAATTCGAACGTAATGGTCACCAGCAATCGAACGGGATAAGCCTCGCCGCCCAAGATCGTTGGCTCGTACTTCCAGTGGCGGAGCGCCTCCATCGCCGCAATTAACAGCAACGGGTTTCCGGACGCCGGATGCATTTCGACCACCTTTCCCTGCGTGTCAATCACGGCGTCAATAACAACCGCTCCGCTGATTTTGGAGTGTCGGGCCAGGGCGGTGCTTTTACTCCTCCACCAACACGAATCGGACTCTTCGGCGCCGAATCGATTGGAGACGGCGGGACAGGACCTGAAAGGTCTCCCCCGATGACGCCGCCGGTTAGACCCCCGGGAACTCCTCCGGGAGCACCCTCGCCTAGGAGAGTCGCAGAACCCATGTCGTTTCCGCTCGCCTCTCCGATGACACGGGCGACCTGACGCGGTATGACCCTCGGCGCTACGAGCTGTTTTTCTAGGCGCAGGGCACTTCGCTTCGGCGCGGCGGACCGGTCAACGGGAAGTGATGCCAGTGGTGGCGGCGGAGCCGGGGGAGCCGGAGCAACGAGTAGAGTCTTATTGAATTGATGAATATCGATCGCTTCAGTGAAGTAGAGCGGGAGCAAAAGGAGTCCCGTCAGAAAGATGGTTTGCAGCGCGGCAGAAACAATAAAATCCGCCATGCGGCGCGGAGGTCTAGTTGGACTGTTCTCTAGCATCGATTCCGCGAGCAACCCTTTATGAGAGGCA
>QHYH01000086.1:0-21212 GCA_003223215.1 Acidobacteriota bacterium | reverse complement strand
CTCAACGTGATGCCGTCCCGCGGTCCTTCCGTAGCGCTCGCCATACGGGCCACTTCGACGTCAACAGGTACAAGAAGCCTTGCGATTAACATAGAAGTTTCTCCTGCACTGGGAACCGTTGATACTCGTTCCTTGGCGGAAGGCAGCAATTGCTCTAGATGCGGGACCTTGTCGGAATCGCCCCGAGGATGTCTGCAGACCTGGCTAGGCTTTTCTTAACGCTTTGTGTGTCTGTCCCGGCTGGATGCCAAGGGCCCAACTAGTCTAGATGGGCGTCGAGATAAGACCCGAGTTCATCTCCAAGCACCTTGTTCGACTTAGGGTTTGATCGCAATCCATCTTGTAATCTGCCTTCAGCATTCCAGACCGTGCGCTCTCTCGAATAATTCCGGGGAATACGGAGGTTCAAGCTAAGGGAATAAACTTGTGTGTATTCCGGTAGCATTACGATGAGTATTTTTATCAGGGGATGAGACGGAAGATTAACTTCCGTGAAATCATGCACTCAAAGTCGGGATTCGTGGGGGCCTTGGCAGAATGTCTGCGTCCACTCGACTGGTGAGAGCCTGGCGAAGACCGCTGCGTGCTCGCGATAACCTCGACATCACTGTGCCTGGGGCCATTCCGGTAACCTCGGAAATTTCCCTGTAAGACATCCCCTCGAATTCACGCAGAATCAACACTTCCCGAGAACTCTGCGGCAAGTCTTCGAGCGCCTGTCGGACCAGTTTATCGCTGGCGTTTTGGAGGAGAGCTTCCTCCGGGTTCGCTGCGGAAGGATCGGGACCGAAGAGTTTTTCATCAAATTCTGCAGTGGGCTGCTGCGGCCGATTTTGTTGTAACCAGGTGTAGCACGTGTTGCGCACGATCTTGAGCAGCCATGCGCGCGCCTCACCTCCTCGGAAGCCGCCAAAGAACCGGAATGCCCGCAAATACGCTTCCTGGACGACGTCTTGCGCGTCCTGGTCATTGCGCGTCAGCCAACGCGCGAGGTTGTAGGCCGCATCCAGATGCGGCAAGACCTCCTGCTCAAAATCTCGGAGACCATTCTGTTCTGGCATTGACCTCTCCCTTCGCACGTTAAAGAATCGGCTTTGTCCGGCTATCCCTTGAACGACAGTCCTGGAACTCCCGCGATTGGCCGAGGTATTGACCTGCCCTGCTTGAGGCGCCTTTCCCAGCAGTCGCTAGCGCGAACTCGACAATGGAAGAAATGGTAGTTTTCCTTTCCTGGAATCTTGAAGCAGACGAAGTCTTCACCCGAGATAATGGGCTGTCGGCATTCGCAGCAATGGGTGATGGTTCTCTGTCCCATGGATCACCTCCCGCCAATTGATTGGTATTCCTTGTAGGACAACTCGTTCTTGATGGTTTCCAAGTCCTTGTCGGCCTTCTGCAGGCGGGCGCGGGCTTGGTCGATGGCTTTGAAGACGGTGATGTCGTAGATCCCAACGCTCACTTCAGACTGGTGCTCTCTCAGGAACTTCTGAATAAGAACAATCTCTTTCGCGAGAGTCTCGTGTGGAGAGTCATCCATTGAAAGGTCGATCTCCCGTACGAGGTCATTCCACGCGGCGTTGCGTACGATCGGAACACCTTGCTCGCGCTCCTGCCCGTACAAAAAATAGAGATAGGTGCTCAAGAACGCGATCAGCAGGAACACACGAAAAACGAGAAAGCGAATGATTTTCACCGGTGACCTTCTTTCGATCCTTGTTTGGTGGGGCATCTCTCACTCAATTAAGGCAAACATTCCGTAACTGCTTGCCTGGTTCATGCCCGGACTTTCACTCTGAAAGACAAACCTTGCAATGGACTAGGAATTCCCCCTCCAAGGAATCCGGCTCCCTTGCTAAGTTGTAGTTGCTGTGGGGCTTGGCGGAATTCCTGCCCTGGCGACCTACCTCGAATTTCAGGCCGGTGGTAAACTCCCGATTTGGTGGGTCACTTCTCAATGCAAGGATCCGAACATCCTTCCGAGCGCCTCCGGTTTGGGGTCTTTGAAGTGGATCTCCGTGCGGGCGAACTGCGCAAGCACGGCCTGCAGATTCGGCTTCAGGAGCAGCCCTTTCAAGTCCTGGCGATACTGCTCGAACACGGCCGCGAGGTCGTAACGCGGGAAGAACTGCAGAAAAAACTCTGGTCGGCTGACACGTTTGTCGATTTCGATCAGGGGCTGAACAAAGCTATCAACAAGATTCGAGAAGCCCTCAGCGATTCCGCGGAGACTCCGCGTTTTGTCGAAACGGTGGCTCGGCGTGGCTATCGCTTTCTCGCGGAGGTCACAGTTGTGGACGCCGCTGCTCAAAAGGGCCGCGAGCCCGCAAACAAAGCGGCTTTCCAAACACGCGACCGGGACCGCACACCTTCCTCAGGCGAACAAGCAGCTCGCAGGCGACTAATACCTTCCCTTGCGCGGAGAATCTCTGGCTCGCTCCTGGTTCTGCTCCTGGTCATTCTCCTAGCGTGGACATTTCACTCAAGGAACCGGCCTCCACTTGCGATCCGTTCCTTGGCCGTCCTTCCTCTGGAGAATCTCTCCGCGGATGCTTCCCAGGACTACTTCGCGGATGGCATGACCGACGAGTTGATCACCGACCTCGGCCAGATCAATTCCCTGCGTGTGATTTCGCGCACTTCAGTGATGGCATACAAAGGCGCACGCAAGCCCCTGGCGCAGATCGCGCGCGAGTTGAACGTGGACGCGGTCGTGGAAGGGACTGTGTTCCGCTCCGGCAACCGGGTTCGCATCACGGCGCAGCTGATTGAGGCCCCTGAAGACAAGCACCTGTGGTCCAATGAGTACGAGGGTGATCTCCGCGATACATTGACGCTGCAGAATCAAGTCGCTCACGCCATTGCAGAGCACATTCGAATCAGTTTGAATCCCCAAGAAGAAGCGGCTCTGAAAAGCATCAAGGTGGTCAATCCAGAGGCCTACGTGTCTTATCTCAAGGGACGCTACTTTTGGAATAAGCGAACCGCGGATGGTTTGAAGGCGGCCGTCGCTTATTTCAACCAGGCAATCGAAGAAGATCCAAACTACGCTCGGGCTTACTCTGGCTTGGCCGACACGTATGCTTTGTTGGGGGATTGGCAATACGCAGTGATGACCCCCAAGGAGGCGCTTCCCAAGGCAAAGGCCGCGGCGATCAAAGCCCTGCAGTTGGACAGCACCCTTGGTGAAGCTCACAACTCGCTGGCGTTTTGCTTGGATGGCTTCGACTGGGATTTTGAATCTGCCGAAAAGGAGTTTCGCCGCGCCATTATCCTTAACCCTGCGTACGCATCAGCCCACCACTGGTATGCATGGCACTTGGCCTTAGTGGGAAGGAAGACCGAAGCCATTGCCGAAATGAGAAAAGCGGAGAACTTGGATCCGTTATCCCTCATCATTAACGCAGATTTGGCAGAGCTTCTTGTCATCGCCCATTTTTATGACGAATCGATCCAGCAGAGTCGCAAGACAATCGAAATGGATCCCAATTTTGGCCTCGCACATAATCAACTCGCCCAAGCCTACCTCCAAAAAGGAATGGATGATGAAGCGATTACGGAGCTGCAAAAGGCGGTCCAGCTTGCCGGGGGCAGCCCAACATGCCAAGCCAATCTTGCTCGTGCCTACGCGACAGCGGGCAAAAGGAACGAAGCCCTGCGGCTGCTGAGTGATCTGAAGAAGCGCTCGAATCCCGTCTATTCGTATGCGTCGGAGATTGCTACCGTCTATGCAGCTCTCGGCGATAACCGTCGAGCGATGACTTGGCTTGAAAAAGGCTATGAAGAGCGCTTCAACCCTGGAGTTCTCCTGCGTCCAGGCTTCGATCCTCTTCGCTCCGATGCGCGGTTCCAAGACCTCACGCGTCGCGTTGGACTTCCCACCGCAAACTAAATAGCAGCTGTGTCTGGCATGTCACCTGGGAGTGACTTCTAAGCCCAATTCCATAGGCTGTTCAGTTGCTCAGATAGCCGCCGGATCGACAATAATTTGGCCCTTCATGCCCTTGTGACCGAGACCACAAGTGTGACAGCACTTGAACGTATAAGTGCCTGCGGTTTGCGCGGAGAATTCGACCATGGTCGTCTCTCCCTTTTTGAGCTGCCAACATTCTTGGAGGGAAGCAAAGACTAAACCAGGCGTACTGTTCGGTTCGGAACCATCGGGAACAGTCGCGATTTTGAAACCATGGTCGTGGTCCGTGGCCGTGATTTTGAGCTGAACTTTGGTCCCGGCCTTGACATGAAACGGCGAGGGCGAGTACTCGTACTTCTTCGCTGTAAGTTCAATAACTCGAATCTCTTGGTCCTGAGCTAGAGTTGAGTCGGGTCGCAAGAAAGACATAGCGGATAGAAATGTAAACGCACAGAATAACCACAACGGGCAGTGCTTTCCGATTCTCTTCACTAGACTCCCCTATTATATTATAGCATTTGAACGGCAAATCCTGGTTATGAACTCACGCACAACGGTAATACGCTCTCGCAGCTTCAAATTGTGGGAGGATGGACAGATACGACCGTTGTAGCGCAGGCAAGGTGAGATAAACCCCTCACCTCTCCTGCGGAATCTGTCCATCCTGCCTGAGAACGCTGGGACGCGTCTGTTCGCTTAGAGTCGGCGCAGGACCGCGTCCGCTTCTTCGGCTAGGCGCATGAGGACATTCACGATCCCTGTATTTTTATTTGTCGCTGGATCGAGGAAGAGTCCGTCATCAACGAAGCTTACGACAGAGGCGACGGCGCCGCCCTGAGCAGTAGACGTGGGGCGAATGATGGCAACGGGTCCGAGCTCTGGGTTGAGGAACACGGTGGGCTCGGGCATGATCAGATTCGTCTGGAACAGATCCGCTGCTGGAGTGCCGTCGACGGTCGTTGCGCCATTATTCGGGTCAACCCCACCGTTGAGGTTCGGGAACGTGAGGTTGCCATCTGTGATGTTGGGGGCATTGCCGGCCTTGTCGTGCCACGTCTGAAAGTGCATGATCTCTGACCCACCGATGCTGAGGAGGAGGCGCAGAACTTCGAGGCTGGTAACCTTCTGCGCGAGCGCCGGATAAAGGCTGCTGCCGCCTTGCTCGATGAACGCAAAGTGGAAACCAGCGGTGCTCGCAATAGCCTGAAGATGATTCGGAATGCTCCCATCGGCGTTCAGCGCCGCCTCGGCGTCGGTCTGCGGGATTGCGGGGTGCTGGCCTTTCGCGAGATCGGGCACGGCATTCTCGAAAGTGCCTCCCAGGTCGGGATTGTGATTGTCGCTGCGATAGCGCGTCCACCAGGTGGTATCAACGGTCAATTGCCTAAGGTTCGTGAGTCGTCCAGTCTGTGGCACGCCCGTGACTTGGCTGGGAGGTAGAATTGCGAATTGACTGAGATCGATGGGCTTCGCACCCTTGGACTGCAAGTAATTGTTGAGGAAGCGATGGTGGCTAATTTCGTCATCCGTATTGTCTGCGATGTACTGCGGCATATCGCCATCGAGCACCTGCAGTGCGGTCAGGTAACCTGGAGCGAGCCCGGTATTGATGGCCTTGCCGTTGAGCTGCAAATCGATTGCCGAGAGACCTAGAGCCCCCGGCACTGCGGATGTTGGTCCGCCAAGTTCTGCGTATTGAATCCACAGATCGGCTTCGACCTGTTCGAGCGCGCTAAGGAATGTGAGGATGGCGATGTCACCCTTGGTAATGGGAGCACGGTCGTTGTCTCCAAGGCCCTGGCCGAACGCCGGTGACGCTTTGGCGAGAAGCCCCGCGCCTGCCGCGGCCACTCCGACACCCAAGACCCCGTTCTTCAAGAAGGAACGGCGATTCGCACGCTGCTTGATGCCACTTCCGGATTTCTTCATTGTCTTCTCCCTTGAGTTTTCTGAGTTTTCGATCTTTTTAACTACGGAGCTCTCGCGAACTGATTTCACAGATCCCTTCCGGACACAACCAGATCCCCCACGTCCTCCAGATGGCCCGCCGACGCCGAATCCCAATGTGTGGCCTCTGGCATGGCGGCAAATCAGATTCGGTTGCGGCCTCGTTTGTTCGCAGATTGAAGCCGCAGCGCCAAAGAACCTGCGCTGCCACGATAAAGACTGGACTTTCGTTTTTTTATTCCCACAGCGGATGTAAAAAATCTTACTGAACTGAGCTGCATTCCGTCGGAACGACAAAGGCAACCTAGATGTGACATGTGGCATCCTGCCAACGTTAGCCGCAACATTTACGAAGAAGCGAGAGACAGCAAGGCTGAGGCGATGACGCGAGCTGCGAAGCGTATTGAACCGTAGGGCCTTATCTGGTTTGCGGATGCCTAAACAAAAACCAAACTTCATCTCTCGGTCTCAAGAACAAGGTAATGGAGGCTACCGAGCCGTTCAACCTGCAATGCTATTGCGTCGGCGGTCGTGAGATCCTGCAACACTGACCGCGACGAGTCGACAGTGTCCACGGGCACTCCGTTCACGGAATAGATCACGTCTCCCGGCAGCGGCCCCTCGCCATCGTAGGCTGCGTAGGACTCTTTACCTGCAACGACAACTCCAAATCGATTACGCAGCGGCGGAAGCATGAGGGCGACGTTGTCAAGACTTGGCGCCTGGCGAGGAAAGGTGCCCTTGCTGAAACACCAGAAACTTCCTGGCGGTCTTGGCAAACGCAGCGGGAAATTCGATAGCCAGAGCGACCAGCAGGCCAAATACGCTGCCCAACAGGGCAGAACCGAGGTTCTGGAGGGTGAACCAGAACGTGACTCCACCGATGGTCAATGCGTGGAGAGAACCAGCAGCCGAGTCGTGGGTCGCGGCCATGCCGGGTCGAACGAAGCTCGGCACTACGACGCCAGCCAGAAACAGGGCGAGCGAGACCCCGCCAAGGAGCTGCAGGACAGAAAGAGCTCTTTGGATTTCTATTTTCGCAGTGCTTCCCCCGTTTGTCGGCTTGACGGCGGAATGGTGGTGCGGTTGCTGCGCCCCATGGAACATAAATGCTCCTTTCTGATCGCTGATATTTCCGTTCATTGGTTTTCTCAAGCACTCAGGATGACAGGAGGCTTGCTAAGGGCTCGGAGGCGTCTCTGCGTGCCGTTACGAACGCGATTAGACGGTCTGCATTTTTCTGTGATGCGCGTTACGAGGGTGACCACGGTTAAAGCCACTGCGAGTACTACGAGCCATGCCACGATTGTTGTTCTGAACATCGCTAATCCTTTCCAAATCTCAGCCATCCCGGAATCGAATTTCTAGAGCCCCTTAAACTCCATTCATCTTTGAAGACTTGTGGCACGAATGTTCTATTCCACGGAGTGAGGGGCGGCGGCACTAAGAAACGAAGGACCTAAGACATGAGTTTTAGCTTTTGTGCTTGCAATGCGCAGAATTACGCTCGAATTCGATGCTTGTGTTAGCACTGCCTCACACTGCTCGCAATTTCTTTATGTATTGGAATGAATTAGCTGGCGGAGCTGCTCAAGGTCCGCGGGGGCTGTGTCGGAGACGGCGCAGAATTCCATCTTGTCCTGGCGCCAATCAACCCATTGAAAGCCTCGCTGGGAGCCGGTGCGGGGTGACTTGTCCGGTCCTGGCGTCGGCCACACGAATACATTGATTAGACGTCCATTGCGCTCGTAGACGAGAGCTGCGACAGAGCGGCCTTCAAGTAGCTCCAGGCGCCCCCCCTTCAGCCCGAAACCGTGGTTCGTGAAATCGTGGACCGGAAGAGCAAACTTGATTTTGGTGTCGAACCATCCCTTGACAGCCCGCTCATCGTTGGAGGCGATGCCAGTCACGTCGCCTGGCTGCAGCGAGCGCAGGTGCGCATCGACAATTTCTGCTGCAAGTTCCGCTTGATAATCATCGTTGCGAAGTCCGGGACTCATTCTCAAAAGGACGATCGCAACCAAGAATAGCGCCGCCGCCGCAGCCAGCCAGTGCCACAGGAGCGGCTGCGACTTAGGAGTGGTCTGCGCCTTTGGCCGGATTTCTGCACTAATCTTCCGCCGTAACGAAGCGGGGGCGGCTTCATAGATCTCAGCGAGTTGTAGCCTATCCCTTAGCAGATCCAGATTCACCAGCTCGGAGCCACAGTCGGCACACCTTTCGACGTGCCTTCCGAATTTCTCTGCGTCTACGGAACTCAACTCACTGTCGAAATAGCTGTGAAGAAGTAAGTCAGCAAAGTCACATCTCACGGTTAGCCTCCTCACCAGGCGAGCCATCGAGAACGGCACACAACTGGCGCCGGGCGCGGGAGAGCGATGACATTACCGTGCCAATGGGAATCGAGGTGATGCCTGCTATCTCTTTGTAGGAACACCCTTCAAGTTCCCGAAGCACGAGGACCTCTCGGTAACGCGGCGGCAACATCTCGAGGGCGCGTGTAAGGCGCTCTCGCTCATCGCCAGCGATGGCCAGGCTTTCCGGTGTAGCATCTGATTGTTGATGTACTTCTTCGTCGAATTCCACGCTCAGCTCCATGGGACGATTCTTTTCCAGCCACGTGTAGCAGGTGTTCCGCACAATCTGCAGGACCCAAGCGCGCGCATTCCCGCCATGAAATCCGCGGATAAAGCGGCAGGCGCGGAGGAGAGCTTCTTGGGCGACATCTTCGGCATCTTCGCGCCTGCGCAATAACCA
This sequence comes from Acidobacteriota bacterium, assembly GCA_003223215.1. Taxonomy (GTDB): domain Bacteria; phylum Acidobacteriota; class Terriglobia; order Acidiferrales; family UBA7541; genus Acidiferrum. Next base: position 12,598 of record QHYH01000086.1, on the reverse strand, counting down.
ACGCGCCAAGTTGAAGGCGGCGTCGACATGAGGCAGTACAAGCTGCTCAAAGCGCTCTCGGTCCTCGGGATCCAACTCGCTCAAACGTCACTCCGATCAAATGAGATTCATCATGAGGAACCATCTCAAGCACGAATTTATTCTGTGTCGCGGATTACTGATGAAAGGACAAACAGGGGAAAGTATTTCTGAGTTTGGAATAAAGGAAATACTCCGGCGGTCTGGATGAACGAAATGCATTTGAATGGCACGCGCGGGCGGCCCCCAGCCCGCGCCGCTGTTCCTCAGTGGCATATGCAAAAGAGCGACAGGAAGGGCACAACACCAGGAGAGTAAGAATGTCAGCGAAGAAAAAAGACGAAATTATCTACGACCATAACAACGATGGAATTGACCGCCGAGGGTTCTTGAAGTGCATGGCCTGGGCGGGTACGGGCGCCTTCTGCGTAATTCAGGGTGGAGTGCTGAAGTCCTACGCCTTGAGCCGAATGCCGGAAACAAATCCGAAGGACACCATGGGAGAGCTGAGCTTCGTCCAGATCAGCGACAGCCACATGGGATTCAACAAGGCCGCGAATCCTGATGTCGCGGCAACGCTTAAAGTGGCGGTGGACAAGATCAACGCTCTACCTACGGCTCCAGAATTCATGCTGCACACGGGCGACATTAGCCACCTCTCGAAACCTGAAGAGTTCGATACCGTCGATCAGATTCTCAAGGGCGCAAAGCCCAAGAACGTGTTCTATGTCCCGGGCGAGCACGACGTGTTAAATGACGACGGAAAGCAATTCCTTGAGCGCTACGGGAAGGGCAGCAAGGGCGCTGGATGGTACAGCTTCGAGAAAAGAGGCGTGCACTTCATCGGATTGGTGAACGTGATGAATCTGAAGGCAGGCGGGCTGGGAACGCTTGGGCCCGAGCAGCTCGAATGGCTGGAAGACGACGTGAAGCACTTGAAATCCAGCACACCGATCGTCGTGTTCGCTCATATTCCGCTGTGGTCCGTGTATCCGGAATGGGGCTGGGGTACCGAGGACAGCGCTCAGGCACTGGCTTACTTGAAGAAATTCGGTTCGGTAACCGTGCTGAATGGGCACATTCACCAAACGCTGCAGAAGGTCGAAGGTACGGTGACTTTTCACACGGCGGCATCGACGGCGTTTCCACAGCCGCAGCCAGGCAAAGCTGACTCGCCGGGGCCGATGAAGGTGCCGGCAGAGCAGCTCAGAAGCGTCCTGGGAATAACGGATGTCAATTACGTCCAAGGGCAACATGCGTTAGCGGTTGTGGACTCGACGCTCGCTTAAGCCGCGTCAGTCCATTCGAGAAAGCAAGCGGATCAGAAATACATGAGAAAGGACGACAAAGCATGAGGAGAAGTGTGTTTGTGGTACTTGCAGGTGCCTTACTCACGATCGCATTTGTGATGAGTGTGGAAGGTCGCAAAGGCTTGACCTTGAGCGCGCAAGATAAGGCTGCTACGACGGAAGTGAAGATCGACAACTTCAGCTTCGGGCCTGCCGCGCTAACGGTGGCGGTGGGGAGCACGGTGACTTGGACCAACCGCGACGATATCCCCCACACCGTTGTCAGCACAGATGATCCGAAGAAGTTCAAGTCCAAGGTGCTCGATACGGATGAAAAGTTCTCTTACACGTTCACGAAGGCCGGGACGTACCCCTACTTCTGCTCGATTCATCCGAAGATGACCGGCAAAGTCATCGTGCAGTGATTGAGGAGCGATCTTGCACCCGTTCGACATAAAAACGGTTCTTTTCGCGAAGCATGCGCAACACGTCGTGCTGATTCACTTTCCGATCGCGCTGTTTATCATCGCGGTCCTCTTTGATTTTCTCGCGCAGTGGAAAAAGCAACACGTGCTTACTGCGGTTGCTTACTACAACTTTCTCGCCGCGGCGATTGCAACCATACCGGCGGCGGTAACCGGGATTCTCGCGTGGCAGTGGGAACTCGAAGGGCAGAAGCTGAAAGGCATCCTTTTGATGCATCTCGTGATGGGCTTCATATCGAGCGTCCTGATTTGGGCGGTGTGGTTTATTCACAGGAAAACCCAGCTGAAGGAAGGAGAGGTCTTGCCCGGATACCGTCTACCCATCGAGGCCGTGGCCGTAGTCATGGTCTCACTGACGGGGCACCTGGGCGGCTTTCTCAGCGGGGTGAATGGACCTGGGTAGAAGCTTTCCGAGGCGAGCATGTGCAAAAGATGATTGGCGGACCCGATTCGACAGCGGACTCGTATGGAGGCGACTGAAACTACACCGAGTTGCCGCAATCTGCGCGGAGTCAATCTCTTGGAAGAAGGGCTCCTTAGAACAGCGGCGATGCGTCGAGCCGATCTGGTTCCGCTCCTAGACAATCGGGATGCGAGGGACTGATCCTTGCTGCCTAGCTCGCTCGGAACGGACGCTTTTGGCAACATGCTTGGTGCCAATCCGTCCTCGTTCTTCTGAATCTTGCCGTGGTCACCGTTATGATGCTCATTTCGGGTTGGCATAATTCCGAGGATTGCGGCAAAGCTCTGGAAGGCTTACTATGCACTGTCGACGGCGCCCACGGCGCTCGGAACAGTTACTGAACTCACCGGACTGTACATCTCGCTGTGGGCCCGCACGAGCGTCTGAAAAAAAGGTGCGCATCAGCAGATATAAAGTGTGGATGCGAAGCGTCCTTGTGCACCGGTGGGCCGCACTCTTGTTGGGGTTTGCGACGTACCCACGCTGGTACGTTTCGCACGGGTTCCATAAATGAATTCGCGAAATCCGGTTGCAAGGAGGGTGGTTGAAGTTCGTCCCGATTTGTCTGCTCACGATGTTCTGCGCTTTTGCTCAACACGGCTTTGCACAGTCGGCAACGAATTCTGTGCCGGACGCCAATCCCGGACGGCCGACGGTTTCGACTCCAGCGACGCTAACCCCAGTTGGATATCTACAGTTTGAGAATGGCACGCTCTTCGCGGAACACTCACCGGAGTTCTCAGACAGATTCGGGACCAGCCAAGTTACGAAGCTTACAGTCCTTTCGAGGTTGGAGCTGTTCCTACAGAGTGAGCCTCTCGCAATCAGCAACTCAGAAGCCAAGACGGCAATACATGAGGGAGAGGTCTTCGCTGGGACGCAAGGTATCTTGTTTTACGGCTCTGACTCACGACCCACAGTTTCAGTCAGCTATATTCGGCGAGTCCATGTAAGCGCGGCACCGGAGCTTGACATTGGCACCTTTGAACAGTCGGGCTTGATTCTTTTGAGTGACGATGTGCGCGGGTTTCACGTGGACACGAATGCGATCGTTGCCGAGCAAACCCAGGGCGCCGTGCGGCGAGCGCAGTTCGGACAAACACTTTCCATCTCTCATCCGCTCGGGCATTTCACGATTTCGGCGGAGATCTGGCACTTCTCGCAACCCTTCCTGCACGGCAATGCAGTCGGGAATCTGTGGGCCGTCTCATATGCCCTGCGCAAGAACTTGGTCGTGGACGGCGGCTTCGATCATGGACTGACTAAGACTTCTACGCAGTGGGAAACGTTCGTGGGATTTACGTACTTACTGCCACATCGTCTATGGATGGATCATCATTCAAACCGACGGTTACTGCCCTCCAGTTATCGATAGATATCAGTTCGGAATAAAGCGTAAAAGGACTTGGTCTAAGCAAGTGCAATGCGAAGGATCGCGATGACGAGCACTTGTAAAGCTGCGACCGAGGACGACTCATGGCTGAATATCAGATGACACTGAAGCATCGAGAAAGAATTGCTAGGGACACGATGGCGTTCTCGTTTGACACAAATGGAACGCGTTACGAATTTCGAGCCGGGCAACACGCCGATTTTCTTTTCCTGGACCCACCCTTGGAACAGGAAGGCGACAATTCTCGAACTTTTTCGCTTGCAAACTCTCCTCATGACAAAGGGTTGGTCATGATCGCCCTGCGCATGCGCGAGACTGGCTTCAAGACCGCCCTGAAGACGGCTGCACTCGGTGCCAAGTTCAGAGTGAGCCGCCCCAGGGGATCGTTCACCTTGCATAAGGACGTCACCAGGCCAGCAGTATTTCTAGCAGGCGGCATAGGGATTACCCCTGTGCGCAGCATCCTTCACTGGGCCGCACACGAACGGTTGCCGCAAAAACTATATTTGTTCTATTCGAACCGGGACCTGGAAGACACGGCTTTTCTCGAGGAATTGGAAGGCCTGGCCGCGCAAAACCGCTGCTTCACACTCATTCCAACCCTGACTCGGCTCAAGAGTCCTGGTTGGCCCTATGAAAATGGCCACATCGATCAAGGTCTGCTCACGCGTTACTTACAAGGACTCGATGGTCCCATGTACTACGTCGCTGGCCCGTCCGGAATGGTCGGCGCAATGACCGCACTGCTCCATCGTTCTGGTGTGAGCGACGATGACATCAAGACCGAAGAATTTGGAGATTACCAGCAAGGTATCTCGGCGAGACCATGAACCGCTGACAGTCACGGCAAGATTTTGTTGAGGTCACAATGCAAGCCTGAAGTGAAGAGGGCCGGACAAATGAACACATGCAATCTCAAGCCTGATCGAGTCGGCGGTAAAGAGTAACCTTGCGTTTGGTTGACTCACTCGGTTCCCTTGTTTTGGGCCCTGCGAAACCTTTCCGCTATTCGTGACTCTCACCTAATTCAGCGTTGAGGCAACAACAAAGAGGCAGCTTTGATGAGCGTAGCAGTGGACATTGAGTATCCAACAGAAGATAAGGTCGAAAGCGCCGGTCTCACTGGTCAGTCGCGGCAGTCGCACCAGAATCTCTTGGGCAGGAGAAGGTCAGTCCTTGGTCGCCAGCATTGCTCCGAGAAGTCAAAGCCCCACAGTTTCGATCAAGCATCTCTTAGCGAAACCATCCGGCAGGCGAAGCTGGGCGACTCCGCCGCCTTCGAGAAGATTTATCGACTCCATGCTGGGCGCGTGTACGCCCTTTGTCTTCGGATGGTGCGCGACTCGATCGAGGCCGAAGATTTAACCCAAGAAGCGTTTATGCAGGTATTTCGCAAGCTGAAGACGTTTCGCGGCGACTCAGCATTTTCTACGTGGTTGCACAGGCTGACGTTCAACATCGTGCTCATGCGCCTGCGCAAGAAGTCGCCACCGATCGTCTCGATCGACGCGACTGCAGACCAAGCCGATGAGGCCGACTCACCAGCCATCGATGTTGGTGTGCCCGACTTGCTACTGGAAGGCTCGATCGACAGAATGCGTCTCGAACATTGCATCAAGCAATTACCTGCGGGCTACCGCGCCATATTCGTCTTGCACGATATCCACGGCTACCAACACAACGAGATTGCCGAGATAGTAGGACGTTCTGTGGGGGATTCGAAGTCGCAGTTGCACAAAGCTCGCATGCGGCTTCGTGAACTGCTTCACGAAGTTCAACGAGAAAAGGCCCGGGACGACCGCTTGGCAGAACGGAAACTAGGCTGCGGGTCGCGCGGCCGCTTGGTCCCTTTGACGGCGGACGGAGTTGAAACTGAGCGAGGATAGAAAGTGATAGCCGAAAGATGCGGCCTCACGGCCCGAATGGTGTGCGTTTCATTTCTCTTTGTGCTGGTCGGGGGATTGGCCATCACGGTCTCAGCCACACCGGCCTTTGCTCAGTCCCCCATCCTCAGCGACGTGAAGCACGACACGCATGGGCAGCCTATTGAGGATGGCCAATCGGTCCGCATCGACGTGGAACTGGCCCTTGTCAACGTCACGGTAACCGACCCTTATAACAGGCTGGTCACAGGCCTCGACGCTGACTGATAATTTCCGAGTCTTTGAAGACAACGTCGAGCAGGAGGTCGTGAACTTCTCGTCCGAAGACGTTCCGATCTCCATCGGAGTCATCTTCGATCACAGCGGCAGCATGGCTGACAAACTCGGCAAGGCTAAGGAGGCCGCTATCCAATTCTTCAAGACGGCCAATCCGCAGGACGAATTCTTCCTCGTCGGTTTCAACGAACGCGCCGAACTCCTGAGTCCGTTCACCGACAGCGTTGAAGATTTGCAGGGTCGCATCTTCTCGGTCCCTGCGAAAGGCCGCACCGCCCTACTCGATGCCATTTATTTGGGACTAAGCGAGATGAAGGGGGCTCACCACGCCAAACGGGCGCTTCTCATCATTTCCGACGGAGGCGACAACAGCAGCCGGTACAACGAAAAAGATATCAAGCGCCTGGTTCGAGAAGCGGACACGCAGCTCTATTCCATCGGAATCTTCGACCCATTTGAGTACCGGAGCCGAACGCTTGAGGAGCTCCATGGGCCTTCTTTGCTGTCTGAGGTGACAGAACTGACGGGGGGCCGCTCGTTTTCCGTGGAGGACATAAATGAGCTGCCGGACATTGCCGCAAAAATCGGTATGGAGTTGCGCAACCAATATGTTCTGGGATACCGGCCGAGTAATAAGTCGCATGACGCGCGCTGGCGGAAGATCAAGATTAAGTTACACGCGCCAAAGGGCCTTCCTCCTTTAACCGCATACGCAAAGACGGGTTACTACGCGCCGAGCCGTTAGGACTGGCTAAGGGATTGCGACGGTCAAGCCGAATTCATGTACAGAACCTTTCATAACTCCCAGAAGTTGTTGTTAAGTCTCGATCACGTCAAGCTCGTCCGAGGTCTTCAGGAAAATCAGCAACGCAAAAAGTTCTGCGACGAGAAGGGGACTCGAGATTCACGTTTGGGGAGCCGCTTCATCCAGAGTAGCGGCATACCTTTTGGGGAAATCTAGACCTCAAAAACATAAGTATCGACAAAATGGCAAATGGACTCTTCTACGAGATAGGCCTATTCAAGAACGTCTCTGAATCTTGTCTACAGACGGTTTTAGAAAATAGCCGGATTTTGGAGGTAGAAGCTGGCCACGTGTTTTTCAGTGCTGGCCAGACCGGGAAAGAGCTGTTCTTGCTGGAGAAGGGCTCCGTCCAGACTTTCAGAGTCTTCCGACACAGAAGAATAGTGATCTCGACGCTTCGGCCTCCTGCTGTATTCGGAGAAACAGGCTGTTTCTTACGCGGTGCACACTATTTTTCCGCCGAATCCGTGCAGGACTCGCAAGTTCGATTGATCTCATATGAAACTATTGAAACCTTAATCCAATGCTCTCCGGATTTCGCGCATGGAGTTATCGGCTTTGTAAGCAAGAGCTTCGACAGATTTCTTCGGGAACTCGAGATCCACGCCCTTAAGGGTACCCTTCCGCGCCTCGCGACACTTTTACTGAAAAAGGGGGAAGAAGACGTGGTAAGCGGGCTGACCCACAAGGACCTTGCGCAAGAGCTTGGCATTCACAGGGAATCCGTGACCGCAGCGTTGGGCGAATTACAAAAAGCCGACATTATCGAGATAGGACGAAAGAAGATACGCATTCTTCACCGCGAACGGCTTGAGCGTGCCGCCCAGGAATAGCAATTCTATTTGTGTCACTCGATGTTCTTGCACGAGCCTTTCGGGCCACAAAACAATCGTGTGAAAGTCGATCCATCGACCAGGTGCTGCCCAACGCACCGAAGCAACACGATCTGCACTTTGTAATGTCTATTACAATGTGAGCTAGCAACCTTTACCGTAAACAATCCTCAAACCCTAACAGAGGCTCTGACCTTAAGAGAAGTGCGCCGTTTGCGCAGCAGTGACGTCAAGTGTGTTCCGAACGTATTTCGGACGCCTTATCTGTCCAGCGGCACTTGTCAAGTCGCCTTTATTGCACGCAGTCAAAATAGAAACCGCAAAGGGGTGTGGAATGAGAATTGTTTCAAATTGGATCGGCAGGGATAGCAGGACTTGCACGCAAAAACGGGTTCAACCTGCCATCGGAGTGACCAACGTTGCGGACAAAGTCAGCATAAGAAAGTGGATGGCAGCCCTCCTAGGAGTGATGTCAATCGCGCTTCTCATGCCCGCTGGCCTGTGGGCACAAGCTGGAGCAACGGGAGCCATCACCGGCACGGTGCTAGACCCGAAAGGCGGCGCAATTTCTGGGGCAACCATCATTGTGAGCAATTTAGCCACTGGCCAGAAAGAACGGGAAGTGCTAAGCACTGCCGCAGGGACGTTCAACGTTCCAAGCCTGCCGCCCAGCAGCTACAGTGTAGAAATCACGGCAACGGGATTTTCCAGGTTTGTTATTGAGAACGTCCTTGTTCGGGTGACGGAAATCGCGAATGTAACCGCCACCCTTGCTGTCGGTCAAGTTACTGAAACCGTTACGGTAAAAGATGTGGCGCTCCCCGTAGAACTCACCTCGGCAAGCACCGGTGAGACGATTGGCGCCGAGACGGCCAGCACTCTCCCACTCTCCACGCGGAATTTTTTGACGCTTCTCACTCTGTCCGCGGGCGCCAACACCGAGCTCTTTGACTCCGCCGCACTTGGACGCGGGCAGGTGACGATTAACGTCAACGGACAGCGTCCCACCAACAACAATTTCCAACTGGAAGGTGTCAACGCGAACGACGTGAATTTGCCCGTTTTGGACAATGTGCCGCTGCCTAATCCCGACACCATCCAGGAATTCAAGACGCAAACGTCACTCTATGACGCGTCGTCAGGTCGCAATGGAGGCGGCAACGTCCAGGTGAACCTGAAGGCCGGCACGGCTCATTATCATGGTGATATCTACGAATTCTTTCGCAACAACGTCCTGAACGCCAACGACTTCTTCTTTAACGCGGCAACGCCGCAGGTGCCCCGGCCTGTTCTTCGCCAGAATCAGTACGGCGGCTCATTTGGGGGACCTGTTCCAAAATCAAAGGACTTCTTTTTCTTTTTGAATTATCAAGGAACGCGCGAGGCATCCGGGATTTCCGCCGGAACAGTGCTAAACTCGCAGATTCCGGTTCTACCGGCTAGTCGTGACGCAGCAACGCTCGCGGCGACGTTCCTTCCGCCGGGTTTTTCCGCATCGCAGATCAACCCTGTTGCCTTGGCCTACCTTAACCTGCCGGCGTCGAAGTGCCCTTTCTTCAACGACGGGAAATCTTGTATTCCCACCGCGGCCGGAACTCCAGGCTTTAGCGGTCAAAGTGTCAACCTTGGAACGGTCACAGCGACCAGTGTGGGAGCCTTCCAGGATGATCAGTATGTGCTCAGCGCCGACAAACAATTGACCGAAAAGGATAAGCTCACCGCACGGTGGTTTTTTTCCAACAACAACGCGTCGCAACCCTTCGGGACCGGCACTAACAACGCAAACAGCCTACCCTTTGCAAAAGCGCTGCCGGGCTCAAACCGCTTTCTAAAACTGGGTTGGACTCGGGTCCTCTCCACCAATGTGGTAAACGATGCCCGCTTCGGATTCAGCCGGTTCTTTTTCGCTCAAGACCCATCCGAGCCGATTTCACTCACGGACATTGGGGCCACCCGAGGCAACTCGGCGCAATTCCCCGCCGCCTATCAATTGATTATCACTGGCGGCGGTCCATTGGTGATTGGAACGGGTGTCAATGACAATCGGGGCGGGGCGTTCAATACGTTCTACGAAGCGGACGACCTTTCGATCACGAAGGGTAAGCACCTGCTGCGTTTCGGATTTGACGCTAGCCGATACCAACTCAATCGGTTCAATAATTTTGCGCAGCGCGGCACTGTCACTTTCAGCAACACACCGGCCGGAGACGCATCGTCAGGGTTTCCGAATCCACCTGCCTTGAGCGGTTTCCAGAACTTCCTGTTGGGCCGCGTGGATACAACACAGGCGGAAGCTGGTTTTTCGACGTTTCACTTCCGCGCATTGGATTTTTCTGGCTATGTCCAGGACGACTGGAAAATTAAGCCGCGTCTCACTTTGAATCTCGGGTTGCGCTGGGAAGGTTTAAGCACGGCTCACGAACTCAACAATCTCCTTTCGAACTTCCGTGGCCTCGAAGATAGGCAACCGGGGCCGATCAGCATCATTCATCCCGCGGGAACACAAAACGTCGGCACGCCTGGCGTTTCCAGTTGCACCCTGACGACATGCTTTAGCGCCGGAAATTTCGCACCGCGTGTCAGTTATGCGTGGGACGTCTTCGGGAACCAGAAAACCGTGATTCGTTCCGGATACGGCATCTATTATCAGCGTGTTTCGAACCAGTCGCTTCTGCAAACGGCTGGCGGGCTACCCTTTTCTCAGGCCATTAGTGCGCAGAAATTTTCTGTGACGCCGCAGAATCCGTTCCCGAACATCTTGCCGAATTCAGCATTCCCTCTTTCGACGGACCAGGTCGTACCTGCACTCACCGCTTTTGACGGAACTACCGGCGCGCCTATTTTCCAGAGCGCGAATGGCGGTCCACTTTCGGGTTTTTTCTTCTTCCCCATCCGGAGTTTCCGTCCTCCCTACGCCCAACAGTGGAACTTCAACATCCAACGCGACCTGGGGAAAGGATGGTTATTGGAAGTGGGATATGTGGGAACACGCGGGTCGCACTTGCTGGGTACCGGCAGGCCCGCAAATCCAGGGCGGATCTGCACGATTGCCAAGCCCTGCGTCATTCCAGCTTCCATCGGTACAAACGTGGACGTACCTGCTAACACGCCGTTCGTAACGAAGAACCCAGACGGCACGATCGACATCACAGCGAGTACTGCCGCAAACCTTAACGCGCGAGTTCCAACACAGTACCTCGGGCTGGCCAATTCCCGCGGCTTATTTCAATTCCAGGACGGCAGCTCAACCTACCACGGGCTGCAGACAACCTTGAGCCACCACTTCACCGGCAGCCTTTATTTCCAGGCCGCGTACACTTACTCGAAATCCATTGACAATGGTTCAGGATCGGTCTTCGGTGATGAGTTAAACGGCTTGATTCAGTACGGCGACCTATTGAACCCGAGTGGTCAGCGTGCGGTTTCGGATTTCGACCGCACGCATCGGTTCGTTGTCAGCTACAACTATGACTTACCGGTTGCGAAGCTGCTTCGCGGTCACGGTCCGAGCCGATTCGTGAATGGGTGGGCCGTCAACGGAGTGAGCACGTTCCAGTCCGGAACGCCCATCACCGTATCCGACGGCTCGACGTTTACGCTTCAAGACCTAGAAGGCATTAACGGCACGAATTTTGCCACCCTTGCGCCAGGTGCTACGTTCGCTTCGGCCATTCCTGCCGGTGGTGTGGAGAGTCGCCTCGGTTCGTACCTTAATCTGAACGCCTTCACGCCGGGAGGCAACTGCGTGGATAACCAGAATGTTGTGGTCCCTTGCCAAATCAACGGCGCCCCCAACCCGGCGGTTGCTGGGGCAGCAATCGGGAACGTTGGGCGGAATACCTTCCGCGGACCCTTCCAACAAAACTGGGATCTGTCAATCACCAAGAATACAAAAGTCACGGAGGCTACTTCGGTAGACTTCCGAGCCGAGTTCTTCAACGCCTTCAATCACCCCGTATTCTCGGGTCCGCAATCCGGCGGCTTCGGCTCATTCAGTGGCAATCTGGGCCTTGTGAACATCGCCAATGGATCGAGCGCCATTCTGTCAACAGCGAACCGTCCGCGGATTATCCAGTTTGCACTGAAATATAACTTCTGACGGTTTGCGTCCTCAACGCCATCAAGCTTCCGGCTCCTATTCTTGAGTTGGAGCTGGAAGCCTGAGCTTCAGAAAGTACTCGGACAGGACCGTTCGTTTTCCCATTGGCTTCACGCAGCCCTCAAGCCTATTCGAGTCGAGGCTGAAGGGAGTTAGAGGAATGGACACTACCCGCACGTGCCGAAACAATTGGGTCATAACGGTGGAACGTAGCAAAGACAAACACCAGCCAATTCTTCGATCAGCTGTCGCCAAACGTGCTCATCTCCGGTTCGAGCAGCGTGGCTACAAACATGGCTTGGACCTTGAGGACTGGATAGTTGCCGAGAAGGAATTCTTGGTGGACGACTTTAGCGGAAACACTTCGGAATTTCGGTTTGTTATTGAGTGCCCCGGCGATCCTGAAGTGACTACTATCCTCAGCTTGACAACGCATAGCCTGGTTGTTCTTCGCAGTCACCCACGGTCTATCGCAGGCGCGGTAAATGGGCCAGAGGTTGTATCCGTCCACGTCATGCCAGATGAAATTGATCCGACTCGGGTAGTGGTGAAATCCATAGACGGACTACTACATGTGCATGCTCCGAAATTGAAGCGCATGTCAAAGCTAGAATAGATGTTACATCGGCGCTCGCTCACTGTCGCAAGTAGGCAAGGCCAAGCCAACGTAGTCACAATTCATTAGTTCGCGGATGGTTCCCGCGCTTGCTCGCAGCAGTTCATGCAGGTCGAGATTGGAAGTGATCCGATTTGTCAGGTTGAGGAGCAACTGCAACCGGTCGTTAATTGGATGATTCAGCTTCGCCGCTCGTTGCGGTGGTGCTCCTAGCTAAAGGCTGGTGCATAACCTTGGAATCAACTCCTTGATTGCTGCGAGAAGCCGAAGCACGAGCGTGGCAAATCGCAAGCTGCGCACTGGCATTATTTCTGCGGATTCCTGAACGCAAAAAAGAAGAGAGCAAGAAATCTTGAAATATCGCAACTTTTCGCTTGACAATGTAAAGCGTACTCGATATTATCGAGTAAAGATGACCTCCTCCCAACACCAAGCCTG
>QHYH01000212.1 GCA_003223215.1 Acidobacteriota bacterium | reverse complement strand
AGAGGCACACACAAATCTAACAAGGAGAATATCCAATGAAACAAAACGTGATGTTAACCATCGCGTCTCTGCTCTCGATCCTCTTGCTGACGCTTCACATTACGGACGACATCGTCCGTGGGATATCGAAGGCCGAGCCCTCAAACATTGCGTTGGCCGTTCTCGTGGTGTTGCTGTACGGGACGCTGGTGCTCGCCGAACGGCGATCGGGGTACGTCATCATGCTGCTCGTCGGGTTGTTCGCGGCAGGCATGCCCGTCATCCACATGAGGGGGGCACATTACGGCGAGATCGCCAAGTCCACCGGCGGCTTCTTCTTCGTCTGGACACTCTGGGCGCTCGGCGGGCTCGGGGGCTTCACCTTCATCCTCTCGGCGCGCGGACTGTGGAGTCTGCGACGGGGCCAGCCACGGTAGTCCAACAACCCGAACATGGAAAGGCCCGATTTGGAGGCTCTCTGCCGCCTGCGGCCGGATGACGGGCAACTCTGACGTAATGCGATTAAGTAAGGGTTGCCGACAACGCGCCCAGAGCCTCGTATTTTGCTTCCCGCAACCATGTTTCCGGCCAGCAAGGGCACATTTCGCGAATTGAGCTCGGCATATCGGATAGAGCAGTATTCCGCTACTTTTGTTCGAGCTCTTTCAGTTTGTTTGCCGCGTTCTGATTGTTGGGATCGAGCTCGAGGGATTTTCGGTAGTTGGTGATGGCCTGTTGTTTTTGACCGTCCTTGGCGTACGCCTCGGCCAAGCTGCCATAGACGTTGCCTGATTTGGGATATTCCTCGACATTGAGTTTGAAGATGGCGATGGCGTCGGCATTCCGGCCCTTTTCAAGGAGCATGTTGCCGAGCTGATTGAGGGCACGTTCGTCGAAATTAAAACTCTGGGGATTGGTGTGCTTGAGTTCGCGGTATTGAGCGACGGCAGCATCGGCGCCACGATTCACCAAAGTCTCGCCGAGGTCAGGGACGAGCCAGCGTTTCGGCACGGCCGGCTCCTGGCCATAGAGAATGGCGCGAATGCCCTTAACCATGTCGATCAGGTTCGCCCCGGGGGTATTGTTGAAGATGACGATGAGGTCGTGATCACCTACGAGGCGCTGTTCGAGCGTATTGAAACCATTGATGCTGCCGCCGTGCGCGATCATGGTCTGTCCGGCACCCGGCTCATCGGCAGGTATGGCGCGAATGGCCCAGCCGTATCCGTAGTTCTCCAGATTCGGAGTGAATAGCTTTTGCTTGAGATCGTTGGGAACAAGTTTGTCGGTGTAGAGGGCCTGGTCCCACTTATAAAGATCCTCGACGGTGGAATAGAGGGCACCGGCGGCATAGGGCAACGGCATGTCTGCATACCGGGCGTTCACAACTCCTGCCAAATCCTGTTGGTAGCCCGAGGCGCGTTTCGCAAGGATATCGGCATGGTGGTCGTAGCCGGAATCCTTCATTCCAAGCGGGACGAAAATGTTTTCCTTCAAGAGCGTTTCGTAGGTTTTTCCCGTGACATGCTCGAGAATCGCCCCGAGAAGGAAATATCCGGTGTTGTCGTAGCGGTACTTCGTGCCGGGCTCGAACTGCAAGTCGCCGCTACAGAATTTTTTCACGAAATCGTCGACGGTGTAGTCGCTGCGCGAAAGTTCAGCAAACAATCTAGATTTAGGGTCGTCGCTAGACTCAGGGATACCGGACGTATGGCTGAGCAATTGGCTGATGGTGACTTTCGAACCAGTGTCATGGCGGTAGTAGGGGAGATAGTCGGAGAGGTGGCCGTCGAGCTTAATAGTGCCTCTGGCCACTTGCTGCATGATCAGCATAGAAGTGAATTGTTTGGTGATGGAGCCTAGGCGAAACTTCACCTCCGGCGTGTTCGGGATGTTCCACTCGCGATTGGCCAGGCCATAACCCTTCTTGAAAATGACCTTGTCGTGGTCCGAGACCAGGACCGTGCCGGTGAATGAGCAGCAGTCTGCATACTGCGACATGAGCTTATCGATTTTTGCGGCGTTGTCGGGGGTGTCTGCGGCGGAAGCGGGCGAAATTTGCCAGAGGAGAGTCAAAAGAAGAACGCGCAGGATGAATTTCTTCATTGCGGCCCTCACATTGCGAGATGGCCTTACCTCTCAAGGCATGAGGGATTGTATACCCAAGACGCGACAGTGCATTGAGCAATCGCTCAAGGGAACTCGAGCCCTGTCCATCTTTTCATTCTTACCCCTCACACAGTTTTGGAATGCGGCGCGCAATTGGGCTAGGGTTTGAAGCCCACGCTGCGCCAAAGCTCGGCGCAATCGTACATCTTCCCGTCCGCGACCACATATTTGACGTTGCGAATGTTGTGGATGGATTCAAGCGGATTGCCGCCCACAAGGATCAAATCCGCGCGTTTTCCCGGTTCGACGGTGCCGACTTCCTTGTCGAGGCCCATCACCCGCGCCGGCACGATCGTGGCGGCCTGCATCGCTTCCATTGGCGTGAATCCTGCCTGGACGTACAGTTCGATTTCGCGGTGCAGGCTGTGGCCCGGAACACACTGGTCCGTTCCGGCAACGATGGGTACTCCAGCCTTGTGCAGCGCCCCCGTGATGGCCACGAATTTTGCAAACCTTCTTTCCTGGAGATCCGCAATAGGCGAGGGCGGTCCGACGTCCGCCAGGATTGCAGCAAGTTCCGGTGGGATCTTGGCAATACCTAGCTCAAAAGTGACGGGCGGCTTCGCTGTGGATCTCGTCATAAATTCAAAGAGCGCTAGAGTGGGGTCGATAACCGTTCCGTGCTCGACAAGGAACGCGAGCGCCCTCCGGGATTGAGGCGAGTTGAGATCCAGCGCAGCGATAGCTTTCATTCTAGCGATGTAATGAAGGCGATTGATCTGGTCCTGTCCTGCTTTTTTACGGAACTGTAGATTTTCATCTGCTGGTTCCACAGCTTCGAAAGCAGTGACCAACACCTGGAGCACAGCAGCACCTATGCCGACGGCGAAGTACCGTCTCGCTGCGGTGACGGTCAACGGCAAGATTTACGCCATCGGCGGGGAGGCGGCGGGCCCGCCGCTAAAGGTGAAGGGCAAGATTTACGCCACCATTGGTCCCGCGGTAAGCACTGTCGAGGTCTACGACCCAGCGACCAACACCTGGAGCGCAGCAGCGCCCATGCCCACGGCAAGGTCAAGTCTGACCGCGGCGACCGTCAAGGGCAAGATTTACGCCATCGGCGGGGCCAACGGGAGCGTCTACCTGAACACCGTCGAGGTTTTTCCTTACTGAATGGCGTTCAGCGGACATCGAGAAGTATCCCTGTTATATAAGACCGAAAGAACTGAACTTCACCATCGTCTCGCCACTTTGGAGATTCCGAGTGAATAGCGGGCAACTCTTCCGTAACGGGACAGGGAGCCGAAGCCAAGCCGTTGCAAGTAGCCCCTTCTGGCTGATACGTTTCCCGCATGGACTCCGTTTCCCTGGCACCGATCCTGACGCCGCACGGGCGTCTCTTGTTGGCGGAGGAGAATGGCGCGCCACTTCTTGATCCCGATCTTGCGCGCCGCTTGCGAGACGCTTTCCTGCGTGGGCCCGGTCACGGTCTTCTGCAACTCGGTGCGGGCGAGGTCGGGACCGCTCTGCCTTCCGCTTTTTCCTATTGGCGCGAATTCGGGGCGCGATACGTTATCGCGCTTTGCACGCAGCCGGAAGCGGAGGCGCCGCCACAGGACGCGCATGTGTCGCCCCCGCCGGACCAAGAACTGGAGTGGTTAGCTCTGGGCGCGCCGGTCATGACGGGGGCGGAATACCTGACGGCCGCAGTGCTCCACGCTCTATGGCAAGAAACAGACGCGGCCTTCCGACTGGAGCTGTCCTGGTCGAGCTGTGGCGTTCAGGAGTTTCTCAAGAGCCGCAACCCGGCGTGGAACCTCGTCGGGCGGGTGCATTTCAACCTCGCCGAAAATCGTAAGGATGAGGACGCACCGTTCGCATTTCTCGCGACCTACACGACGCGTCTTTCCACCCACGGCAAGGCCCAGCACCTTCCGCTCGGCCAGGCGCTGCGCGAGTATGCGGGCGCAGCCAATAAGCGTCGTTTGTTGTCTCTGCTTCTTCCGGTGCAACGTGCAGCGGAGACCCGTCCCTGGCTGAAAGCCATGATAGACGGGGGTGAAATCTTCCATCCATTGCGCTGGCAGCCCAAGGAGGCTTTACAGCTCCTGAGAGATGTCCCGCAACTGGAGAGCGCGGGTGTGGTTGTGCGGATGCCTGCGAACTGGCGGGGGAACCGACCGCTGCGTCCGCAGGTGACGGCCAGAGTGGGCGCCAGCATGCCGTCGCGCCTGGGCCAAGACGCGCTCCTCGATTTCCGCATGGAAGTCACGCTCGACGGCGAAACGTTGACGAGAGCGGAAATTAGAGAATTGCTGGCTAAGTCCGACGGCCTGGCGCTGGTGCGGGGACGCTGGGTCGAGGTTGACCGTGAACGACTGAGTCGCATGATCGAACGCTTTGGCGAAGTTGAGCGCACCGCCGCCAAGAATGGCATCAGCTTTGGGGAGGCCATGCGCATGGTCGCCGGTGCCGACGTCGGCGCCGATGGCGCGCGCGGCACCAGCGATCCTAACTGGGCGCAAGTAGTCGCAGGTCCGTGGTTGGCAGAAACGCTAAAGGGGCTGCGAAGTCCCGAAGGGTTGACACGCATTGACCCTGGAGCGGCACTGCATGGGAACCTGCGGCCTTACCAGCAAGTGGGAGTGCGGTGGCTCTACCTCCTGACGAAGCTCGGGCTCGGGGCGTGCTTGGCTGACGACATGGGACTGGGCAAGACAATTCAAGTACTCTCGCTGGTGCTCACCCTCAAGAACCAGGCGAACGGCCAGCAGCAGCCAAACCTGTTGGTTGCGCCAGCCTCGCTGCTCGCCAACTGGGTGTCAGAATTGGAACGATTTGCGCCTAGCTTAAGACCCCTGATTGCGCATACGTCGGCAATGAACGCGGCCGATCTGAAGACGCTTGCACCCGAGCGTCTCGAGGAAGTGGATCTGGTGGTCACAAGCTATGGATCATTGCTCCGCTTGCCATGGATTGCCGAGGCCTCATGGCAACTGGTTGTGCTCGACGAAGCGCAGGCCATCAAGAACCCCGACGCGAAGCAAACCCGCGCTGCCAAGAAACTCAAGGCAAAATCGAGATTCGCGCTGACGGGCACGCCTATCGAAAACCGGCTGGGGGATTTGTGGTCCATTTTCGATTTCCTTAACCCGGGGCTGCTCGGATCGGCAAAGGAATTTACCCGTTTCACAAAACATCTTGCGGAGCGGCCCTACAATCCCTACGCGCCTTTGCGCGAACTGCTACGGCCGTACATACTGCGGAGGCTGAAGACCGACAAAACGGTGATTTCCGATCTGCCGGAGAAGATCGAGGTCAAGGCGTTTTGCCAGCTCACGCGAAAACAGGCGGCGCTTTATCAGCAATCGGTCGAAGAACTGGCGGGGTTGCTCGATAACACTGAGGGTATCCAACGTAAGGGTCTGATCCTCTCCTTCCTGACGCGGTTCAAGCAGATTTGCAATCACCCTTCCCAGTGGCTGAGCGATGGGGCATGGAGCGAGGCAGACAGCGGCAAGTGGGCGCGTTTGCGGGAGATCGCTGAAGTGATTGCCGCCAAACAAGAGAAGGTGCTGGTATTCACTCAGTTTCGCGAGGTGACGGCTCCTTTGGCGGCTTTCCTCGGATCGCTTTTCGGTCGCCCGGGCTTGGTTCTCCACGGAGAAACGGAGGTTAAGAAACGCAAGGATCTTGTGCAGCGCTTCCAGGAAGATGAATCCGTCGGATTCTTCGTGCTTTCACTCAAAGCCGGGGGCGCGGGCCTCAATCTTACAGCAGCCTCTCACGTCGTGCATTTCGATCGATGGTGGAATCCGGCTGTGGAAAACCAGGCCACGGACCGCGCTTTTCGTATTGGACAAAGCAAGAACGTGCTGGTACACAAGTTCGTGTGCCGGGGAACGATCGAGGAAAAGATCGACCAGATGATCGAGGGGAAGCAGCAGCTTTCCCGGGACCTGCTCGAAGGCGGCGCAGACCTGCATTTGACCGAACTGAAAGACGAGGAGTTGCTCAGGCTGGTTCGGCTGGATCTCAACAGCGCGCTCAAGGAGAACTGATCCGTGTACTACGAATGGGGATGGAGACCGCATGTGTCCGTGGCGGAGCGACGGCGGCAAGCCGCCAAAAAGATAGCGAAGCTGCAGAAGAAAGGGCGGACCATTTCGCCGGTCGTCATCCAGGGACGGGCCATCGCCAAGACGTTCTGGGGCAAAGCCTGGTGTGACAACCTCGAGCGCTATAGTGATTTTGCTAACCGCCTTCCGCGCGGGCGGACGTATGTGCGCAACGGCTCGGTGATCGATCTGCAAATCGCCCCTGGCAAAGTCGAAGCTCTGGTGAGCGGTTCGAGTATTTATACCGTGGCTATAAGCGTCACTCCGGTCACGAAAGCACGCTGGAACTCTATCTGCAGGGACTGTGCCGGAGCGATTGATTCCCTGGTCGAACTTCTGCAGGGACGCTTCTCCACGGGCGTGATGGAGCGGATCTGCCGGCAAGGAACTGGGCTGTTCCCGTCGCCTAACGAGATCAAGCTCGCGTGCAGTTGCCCGGACTGGGCGGAAATGTGCAAGCACGTCGCGGCGGTCCTTTATGGCGTCGGCGCACGGCTCGACCAGCTACCAGAACTTCTCTTTAGACTCAATCAAGTGGACGAGAACGACCTGATTGCTAAAGCTGGCGACTCCCTTCGGCTGGGGAAAAAAGGACCGGCTGCGACAAAGGTTCTGGGCCGTGGCGAAGACCTCTCCGAACTGTTTGGATTGGATATACAGCAGAGCGGAGCGGACAACAGCAAGCTGTCCGGTACCCTGACCGCAGGAAGATCGAAGGCCCTCGGTGCCAAGGCGGCAGCGCCCCGCCCGCAGACAACAGGAGGGCGGGCTGCAAAGAAGCGTCCGCGCGTGCAAACGCGGGAGCAGCGGCCGTGACGGGGCCAAAGGTCGCTGTCGGAACCCTATTAACGCCACATCCCGCTCGAGCTCGCGCCCGCGATGAACAAAGAACACCCGTCCCGCCTGATCCGACCTTTTCCAGGATGCGGGTAGTGGCCCAGAGTTTGGCCAATCATGAGCGGGACCTGCCTTGGCGGCCATCTCAGGTCGGTCCAACAGGCAAGTCAACACGCCCTATCGTCCGCACTGTCCGGACCGCAGCTTTTCGGCCCGAAGGCAGGGGCTCTACGGCTCCGATGTGGTAGTTTCTCGAGACCGATTAGTATTAGTCGACAGCGATCTTTGCCCCACGCTGGCTTGTCCTGGACAGGTGTTCGATCCGGCTGTCAATGATGGCGCGAATGCCTTTCAGGAACTCGATTCGGGAATTCGTGAAGTGTTCGCGTATCTCGGGAGACAGGCTCAGGTGCTCCCGGATCTGCTCCAGGACTTCGCGGCACAGGCAGCGCTCGTGAATGGCAGGTTGGCCCGCATTTTGCTGAGTCGCTTCTTGTTCGCTCATTGTGCCTCCTTCAGTTCGACAGTGAGAACTCGACTTTCAAGTCGCGCCCGAACAGGCACTAACGTTGCCATCGAGCGTGGCAAGCCGATGTGACGCCGCAATGTACCGACCTCCACAACCAATTCATCGCCTTTCTTGAACAGCCCTATCTCGCTCTTCGTAGCAAATGGCAACAACAGCCTTACCTCATACGCGCCATTCCGCTTCTCAAACGTATAAGGCTTCTCGGTCCGAGTCACAGCGGAGGGGTCTTCCGCCTCAGAATACAGCACTTTCGCGAGGTCTTGAAGCCGCTGTTGGCCCAAGACTTCATGGGCGAACAGGGGCACACGTCTGACCGGTACAGGTGCGAAGTACTCTTCCAGCTCACGAATTATGCTGTCCTGGGAGCTATGCCACTCGCTGAACCACCTGTCGCTGACGTCGGAGGGAAGCACGCGGTTGACGATCACCGTGTCCACAGTCAAGCCATGCAGCGAGAAATACACAAAGGCTCGTTGTGTCTCGCGGAGCACCATCTTTTCAGGATTGGTGATCAGCCGCACGGACGTGGTATTCGGGTCCTCCATGATCTCGCCGACTCCCTCTAGTTTTTCGAAGAGGTCGCGGATGTTGCCGAAATAACTGTCGGGAGGCAGTTCAAATGGAGCGACACGATTGGCAATTGGGCGAACCGCTTTGAGGAGGTTCCGCTGAAATGGGAAGATATGTTTCATGTACCAGTCCAGGGTGGTCGGCATGCTAATGAACCGCATGGACTCAGCGGTTGGCGCCGCGTCGAGTACGACGACGTCGTAGCGGTTTTCACGGCGGTACTGGTTAATGTACATCATGGCACTGAGTTCTTCCATGCCAGGCAGAATGGCGAGCTCTTCCGCTTCGACGTCGCTGATCCCTGTCGTACGCAGCACGGAAGTGACGTAGGAAGAGATTTCCTGCCAGTGCCGCTTAACTTCTTTCTGAATGTTCAATTCCAGAATCGAGAGCCCGTCATTAATCGAAAGCGGATCGGAGGTCTGAGAGTGAAATAGATCAGTGTCCAAGTCGAAAGAATCCCCTAAGCTATGTGCGGGATCAATGCTCATCACGAGCGTACGGTAGCCAAGTTGGGCCAGTTTCAGACCCGTGGCTGCAGCGAGACTGGTTTTACCTACGCCGCCTTTTCCGCTGAACAACAAAATCCTCATACCAATATTGTATTGCAGACGCGGATCCAGTTGCTCGGTTATTCCGGCGTAGCACGGTCTGAATTCGCTCGTCAAGAGTGGCCCCCGCGCACCCAACGTAGAATGTCGAGAGGGTCAAGCGAGGAGCTATAGAGCTTTGATGTGGCCGTCGAGCCAATCGAGCATCACGGAAAAGCGAAACCTGCCTTCGGCAATCGCGTCGACCATGAAAACGTAGGTTTCTACGGAGTCTGCTTCGATGGTGAGGCCGTTCATGAGTAGGAAGGTGTGAGTGGCATCGAATGCGACGCGCTCGTTGCCGTCGAGGAAGGGGTGATTATTCGCCAGCGACTCCATCAGGGCCGCGGCCTCTTCTGCCAGGTTGTTGTAATAGCCAGTTTGAGGCCGGAAAACGGCGGCCTCCAAAGCCCCTACATCTCTCAGGCCGTGGGAACCGCCGCAGGTTTCGATCTGGCGATGATGAATGGCTAGGACTTCGGCTACCGTGAGGTAGACACGCTGGGCCATTTACTTGGTGTGGGCCAGCTTCTCGTACAACTTCCGGTACTGCTCGTTGGAGCGGCGGGAAGCTTCCAGCACCTCCGGACGGACTAGGCGATGGGATGGAACCACGTTGTGGAGGTAGAACTCCAATGCCCGCTCCAGCACGTATCGCTGTGGCTGTCCGTTCTGCTTGGCAACCGCAACCATCTCCTCGTACAGCTGCGCATCAATTTCAGGAGTGAACTTCTTCGTCGTCGTGGATGGCACGGGATGACCCTCCATTACGCCTTATGTTAAACCTGCCCCACGAGAAGTCAAGCTAAATATTGATTTATCCATCACCCAGATAGCAAAGGACTTAGTGCGGCAACCATAGAGCTAGCCCGCGCTATTGTCAAGTTATTTGTGATAAGTAACTAGCACACGACTACGCAAAGGCCTTCCGAGTAGATCGAGAGCGCACTGATTATGCCGCGTAGCGCGTAGCGCAAATCCTGCCAACACACGTGCAGAAAGGATTCCCAGCCGGCAGCGCGGACTGCCTCCTTTGCTAGCTCAAGCTGCCCTCGTTCCAAACGCACCGCGCGAAGTGCCTCCTTGCGGCTCATCCCCCGCTTCATTTTTTCTTCGGCGGCCATCTCCAGGAAGCCACCCAGCTCTTCGTCCAACTCTCCTTCGACCCGTTCCTTTCGTAGCAGCGACATAGGCCCTCATTCGAAACGCAAGGCCACCATTGGGTCAACGCGCGCGGCGCGGCGCGCGAGGATGTAGCAGGCTAAGATGGCAGCTAAGCAGAGCAACAACGCAACGGCTGTAAAGGTCACGGGTCCGTGGATGTGATGCCGAACAACTCGCTACTGAGCACACGTCCAATGGAGAGTGCTCCGCCCAGGCCGATTACCATGCCCATGAGAGCGATCTTTCCCCCTTGCGCCCAAACGAGTCGGATTACCTCAAGGCGCGCCCAACGCCATTCGAATACCAATTTCGTGTGTGCGCTGGGTCACGGAGTAGTTCAGTAAGCCGTATACGCCTATCGCTGACAGGATGACCGCAGAGGACGCAAAAAGGACCAATAAAAGGGTCTGGAAACGTCTTGTGACATGGGCCCTCACTCATATCGCAAGGCCACCATCGGATCCACGCGTGAAGCTCGCCGCGCTGGCAAAAAACTAGCAATCAGCGCGACGGCAATTAGCAATATACTTGCGCCAATGAAACTTGCCGGATCGTCTGGCTGCAGGCCAAAAAGCAACGAGCTGACACCGCGAGTGACCGCGACTGCCGATGCGGCTCCCAGAGCGGTGCCAAGTGCGAGCAACACGACTGTTTGCCGCAAAACCATGCCAACAATATTCCCTCGACTTGCACCAAGGGCCATTCGAACACCGATCTCATTTTGGCGGGTCACTACGATGTACGAAATCACACCATAGAGCCCAATCATGGTCAGCAGTCCGGCCAATGCACCGAAAAAGCCCGAGAGCAAAGCCATCATCCGTTCGCGTATGAGTCGATTCTCGATATCCTTGCGAAACACGCTGAAGTCCGACCGGATTTCTGGATTCAGCTCGTTGATCTTCGCTCTGAGTGCCGAGAACACGACAGAAGGTGGCGAGGAAGAGCGGAGAAAAATGGAAAACCAAGGGCCGAAAGCTGGAAACTGTGAAGCCGCGCCGAAACTCTCCGGCGGCGTTTCTTCCCGCAATCCCGCGTACTTCGTGTTTTTCACGACGCCGACAATCTCGTAATCTGTTGAGGGATAGCCCGGTTCGACCACCGATCGAAAAGTTCTTCCAATCGGATTAGCGCCATTCAGATACTTCTGGACAAACGCTTCGTTCACGATGGCGACATGAGGCGACGCCTGGGTGTCGCGATCATTGAAATCGCGTCCCGTGAGGAGCGCGATTTGCATGGTCTCGAAGTAGCCCGGGCTTACCCAGGTGAACTTTGACCATCCTTCGCGACTATCGATTTGTAAGCCGAGCGTCCAACTGCTTCCGTCCAACGGTACGTGCGTTGAGGTGGCTGCGGATTCCACTCCTGGAAGGGAACGAATCTGCGCGAGCAAGTCGCGAATGACGGTTGGGTATTGTTCGATATCCGTCAGGTGCATCGGTTCGAGGTTTATGAAAGCCAGCAGAATGTCTTTCTCCCGGAAGCCGGGATCGAAGGTAGTCAAATTGCAGAAGCTGCGGACGAACAGCAGCGCTCCTACGAGCAACACCAACGAAACGGCAATTTGCGACACAACCAGGATGCGCTGGAAGGAAAAGCGTTCAAGCCCTGTCGTAACGCCGCGGCTACCCGACTTGAGCGCGTCGCCCGGTTCAGCACGAGACGATCGAAACGCCGGCGCGAGACCGAACACGAGGCAGGTCGTCACGGCAATCGAGGCGGTGAAAAGAAGGGCACGCCAATCCAAGGCCAGGTTGAGTTCCAATACATTCCGTTCAGTACTGAGGAGCCACAGGATGCTGCGGCCGAATATCCTTGCCAAGTACAAGCCTAGGAATGCGCCGCCTGCCGCCAAGAGCAACCCCTCTGTAAGCAACTGACGAACTAAGCGCCATCGCGAGGCCCCGCATGCGAGCCTCACCGACATCTCACGTTCCCGCGCGCCTGCGCGCACGAGCATCAAGTTTGTAAGATTCGCACAGGCGATTAAGAGTACGAGACCGGTGATACCCAAGAGCAACAGGAGCGATGCGTCATAGGTCTCACGCAGATCACTCAAACCGTTGGCTGCCGGATAAGCGGCCAGGCGAAACGCGCGGTAGGTGTTCTGGGATTTCGTGCTGTACGCACTGGGCTCCGTGGCTTCAAAAAGACCAGGACTGATAGCGTCCAGATGCGCCGAGGCCTGTTCGGTGCTCCAGCCCGGCTTGAGGCGCCCCATCACTGTCAGCCAGAACAAGTCGCGCCGGGCCAGAACCGAGGCGGCCGGTCGAAATGCAGTGACGGAACAGAACGGCTCAGCGAGGTCGAAATTGCTTCCGACCTCAAAACCGAAAAAGTCGGGAGGCGTCACGCCGAGGACTTCGGCAGGATGGCCTTGTATCAAAAGTTTGCTCCCGATGGCTGAGTCGCGGCCGCCAAACTCGCTCTGCCAAAATCCATAGCTGATGACGACGCCTTGTATGCCGCAGTCTGGGCGGTCGTCTTGGTCGGTGAACAGGCGGCCTTTGATAGGAGGCACGCCCAGAACAGCGAAGGTGTTGCCGGTAAGCCAAAGAACTCGGGCCTTCCGTTGCTGCGAACCTTGGCCGACAGCAACTTCGTCGCTACCTGACCAAGCAAAGACACCGGAAAAGGCCTTTTGGTGGGCGCGGATTTGCTCGAACAGCGGATAGGTGAGGTTGGTATCACGGTTGCTGACCCCAAACCCGTGATTTCCGCCCTTGATCTCCACCAGCGCCAGGGATTGAGGAGCCGAGACCGGCAAGCTCCGAAGCCGCACGGCATCAAGCAACTGAAAGATTGCTGTGTTTGCGCCGATTCCTAGTGCAAGCGTAAAAATTGCAGTCGCGGTGAAGCCAGGACTTTTCCGAAGCGTGCGGAACGCATAGCGCAAATCTTGGCAGCACGTCTCCAAAACGAATTCCCAGCCGGCTGAGCGCACAGTTTCCTTCGTAACTTCGAGATTTCCGCTCTCCAAGCGCACGGCGCGAAGCGCATCCTTGCGGTTCATCCCCTGCTTCACCTTTTCTTCGGCTGCCATCTCCAGAAAGCCTTTTAGTTCCTCGTCTAGCTCCCGGTTGACCTGCTCTCTTCGGAACAGCGACCGGAGTCCATCTGATAGGCTTCGTAGCGCTGACATAGGTCCTCACTCCTATGAAAATAGCTGCCTTGAAAACAAAGCATAGGTGCCTGGGTCCATTTTCATCCTTCGTTGTGGCTCTCCGAGAGCCATGAGTTACTCGTAACGCAGAGCCACCATGGGATCGACTCGTGTGGCGCGGCGCGTTGGCAAGTAGGCGGCCGCCAAGGTTACCGCCAACAGGATTGCAGCCGCGACGCCGAAGCTCAGAGGATCGGCCGAGCCAACTCCGAAGAGCCAGGCGCCCAGCAATCGCGTTGTTGCAAACGCCAGTGCCGCGCCGAATATCACTCCGGTCAATACCACGCCGAATCCCTGGCGGAGAAAAAGGTGAACCACATCGCGCCCTTGGGCTCCAAGGGCAACGCGCACGCCAATCTCCTTGGTCCGGCGGCCTACTTCATACGAAACGATGCCGTAGAGGCCCATCCCGCTGAGAATTAGCGCGAGCAATGCAGCGCAACTAAGCACCGCGCTGGCGACCCTGGTATCGGTGTATGCGCCGCGGACCTGGTCCATCAATGGCATCGTTTCCGTGACAGGCACGTCGGAGTCAATGCTGGCAATGGCTTTGCGAACCATGGGCAATGCTGCGGCTGGGTCACCGGCCACGCGGATACACATGCGCGCTTCGAGCAGCGTTTCGTCCTGCCAGAACGGTACATAAGCAACCGGCAGAGGACCTTCAGTGGCGCTACGCAGTTGGGCGTCTTTGACGAGTCCGACGATTTGATACGGTTTGTCATCAATGAGAACTGTCTGGCCCAGCGGGAGACGGCTCGCAGTGATTTGACGCGCGAAAGTTTCGTTTACTATCGTTACCGGCGGAGAACCGGGTTTGTCAGAATCATTGAAATCGCGCCCACTGACAAAAGGAATTTTCAGCGTGGCAAAGTAATCAGGCGCGATCGGCTTAGCGGCGATCCGGGGCTCTTCCCCAGGTTTCGTGTACGTCTTTCCTGGCAGCGTTGCCCTGGCAGAGAGCCATGGCTTCCAAATGAGTCCTTGTCCTTTTGCCAGGCTAACCGATTCGACGCCCGGCAATGCGCGGAGCCTGCGCACCACTTCTTGTTTGAACGCGTAGGCTTTTTCCGGCGGATAATGAATGAGGCTGACCGGCAACCGTAATCCCAGGACATGATGTAGATCCATGTTAGCGCCGGATTGAATGAATGCGGCGCTACGCGCGAGAAGGCTGGCGCCGACGAGAAGCGCCAACGAGAATGCGACTTGCACTGCGGCTAGCGCTGTGCGGCTCAGTCTTCGGCTGGAACCTAGCCCACCCCCGCCGCCTTTCAAGGATAGGTTCAAGTTAGTGCGACCCGCCTGCAGCGCTGGGAGCAGGCCAAATAACCCGCCTGCGCCGGCCGTCACAGCGAGGGAGAAGAGTAGAACAGTTGCGTCCGGCCTAACGTCGAACAGGTGTCTGTAACCCTCATCGTCAACACTGTAAAAACTGACGAGCAGTTGGCCCATCCACGTTGAGAGCAGGAATGCTACGGCGCCGCCGGCAAAAGCAAGCAGCAGACTTTCCGTGAGTAGCTGGCGCACGATGCGCCCGCGCCCAGCACCCAGCGCCAGTCGCATCCCGATTTCCCCGCCGCGAGCCGTTCCCCGCGCCACCAGCAAACCTCCTAGATTGGCGCCCACGATCAGAAGCAGGACTCCTGCGATCGTGGCGAGCAGGCGCACAAGCAACAGGTTGTACTCGCGATTCTCAGACATGCCGATCGCCGGCGTCACCGAGGCGCCAAACCGCTGATCGAACGCGGAATCAGAAGCCCTCAACTGCTGCATCAACGTGGCGATCTGCGCTTGAGCTTCATGCATGCTAATCCCGGATTTCAGACGTCCCATCAGGCTCAGGATCGTGCAGCTAGGCTGAAAGCCATCGCAGTGGCGATATCCCGCGTGGATCATCATCACCGGAATCCAAATCTCATTGGGCATGCCGCCGATTTCGACACCGTGGAAGTCAGGCGGCATGATGCCGACGACGGTGAAGCTGCGTCCGTTGATAAGGAAGGTCTTACCGATGACGTGCGAATCGCCGCTGTAAATTCGCCGCCAGAATCCATATCCGATCACGGCAACTGCGTCGCGGTCCGGCACGGAGTCTTCGTCGAGCGTAAAAAACCGTCCGAGATAAGGCCGCAATCCGAGCATCGGAAAATAGCCGCTTGAGACGACTGCGCCTTGCACCTCACCGATTTCGCCGCTGGCGGAAACATATAAAGGGGCAGTCGAATAATGCGTAGTCAGGTCCTCAACGGATTTCAGGTGCTCTCGTAGGTACGTGAATTCGGGAACGCTGAAGTAACCTCCCCCATCGTTTTCAGGCGCCCGGATTCGGACGAGCCGTTCGGGGTTCTTTGCGGGTACACTTCGGAGAAACAGGGCGTCAACAACGCTGAAGACGGTCACATTGGCCGCAATCCCGAGAGCCGTTGTCAGCACCGCGACGATGGTGAATCCTGGCGATTTGCGCAGAATGCGCGCTGCGAAGCGCAAATCTTGCCAACACGTCGCCACAAACGATTCCCAGCCGGCAGAACGGACAACTTCCTTTGCAATTTCGAGACTCCCCCGCTCCAAGCGGACGGCGCGAAGCGCATCCTTGCGGCTCATCCCATGCTTCATCTTTTCCTCAGCTGCCATTTCGAGGAAGTCGCTCAGTTCTTCGTGCAACTCTCCTTCGACGAGTTCGTTTCGGAACAGCGATCGGAGTCCGCTCGTTATTCTTCGTAGCAAGGACACAACCTCTCCTTATGACGCCTCCAAGATTCTGGCAATCGCTGCCACCTGTCGCCCCCATTCTCGGGTTTCGCTATTGAGCCTTTTTCGTCCCTGATCGGTCAGCATGTAGTACTTTGCGCGCCTGTTGTTCTCGGTAGATTTCCATTCACCCTTGATTAGCCCATCTCGCTGTAGTCGCTGAATCGCCATAAATAACGAACCCGCATTGGGGCGGAAAACGCCCTTGCTCATCTGTTCGAGCCGCACGGCGATCCCGTATCCGTGCATAGGTTCGAGGGCCAGCGTTTTCAGAATGAGCATGTCCAGAGTGCCTTGGACGAGATCACTCGACTTATCCGTCATAAAAAACTTTACCCCCTGACTACCAGGAGGAGCATACTCCCCTCCTGCTGATTGTCAAGAGGAGATGCCGCGAAACGGCCTGGCGGTGCGCGCGAAAATGCGCGGCAGAAAAAGGCGAGCTACCGGACTTCAGTGAGCGTTGCCAACTATTAGCAGAGTCCACCCAGCGTCCAGCCAGATCACACTGCAATGTCCTAAATAGCGCTTGCCGTAACCCCCTGATAAGCTACGTCGCGATGGCGTCCTTCCATGTCTCGTGGCCTTCAGCTCTTTCTTTTTTCTGATCCGGCGTCTGTCTGAGAAAAAAATAACGCGGCGCAACCCAAAGGTCACGCCGCGTCAAATTCTTCAACGGAAAATGGAAATTATCGCGCCAGCGGCCTCAGAAACGCCGGCTTGCTCGCTGTCCCGAACGGTTTCGCTTCAGCCGCGAAGGGCCCGCCAGGCCGCAGCGCATAGCCCTGCGGATACATGTGGCCGTGCGCCGCGCCATTCGAATGGCCCGTTCCGATGTGCCCGGTCCCGTGGCCGTTCGCCGGCGCGCTTTGCGGAAGCCGCGCCGGATTACCGATAGGACGGAGGTTCGCCGGCGCCGTGTCCACGTGGTCGCTGATGGCATGCAGCCTCTTCAGGATCGACTGCCACTGCTCCCAGTCGAGTTGCCGCAGGAACGGCCGCAATCCCTGGATGAACGGATCCTCGAGCAGCGCTTCGCCATTCGATTCCGGGATGAAGAAGCGGTTCAGCCCGATGTTCAGCGCTTCCGAGATTTTCTCGAGAGTGCCGAGGCTGGGCGTCATTTGCCCGCTTTCGATCCTCGACAGATAGGAGCGCGAGACCTTCGACCGCGATTGCAGTTGGCTCTGGGTCATCGAGTGCGATTCGCGCAATTGGCGAATCCGCTGCCCGATGTTCTCTACCGTTTGCTGGTTGACGAGCTTCCCCGAGGCTGGCTCAACCGCCGCTTCCTCCGCCGGCGCGGGCGGAGGAATCATGAATTCCAGGCGCTGAGGTAACGCGCGCACGCAGCGCCGGCAGTTCCCCGTGCGCGTTCTGTACTGTACCAGTCCACACGTCTTGCAGCGAATCACTTCCCGGTCCATATCGAGCGTGTTCATCTCGTCTTTGTTTACTTGTGCCGACACCGGTGCTCCTTGCTGACGTTTTCCGGCGTGCGGATAGGAGAGGAACGTCGGAACGTTCTCACAGGAGGGAAGGACAATTACTAGCGCGACGGGAGTATCGTGTGAACCGCATTTCCTTGTCAAGAGTACTTTTGTACTTTTTCTCCGCTACTTCCGTTTCTTCTCCCCTTTTACGCCGCTTCTTCGCTGTCCTTTCGTTCAGCCTGCGGCGTGGGGAGTCTCAATCCTTATGGATTTGGATGTTGCCGCTCGTGATGAATCCTCCGTTGCTGTAGGAGAAATTCGGTCCGGTGACGCTGATGGAAAGCGTGTCCTGGCCCGCACCAGCATCAGCATTGTCACAAGCCTTTACAGAATACTTGTAGCCCAGTTTCTGGTTCACCTTGGCGTCGCCGTTGAACGTCCCGCAATTGCCCGAGAACGTGATCGAGGGCAGGCTGGTGTTTGCGCTGTGCACATCAATAGCGCCACCGTTGGCACCATCATCGTGGTAGGAAAGTGACGCGTTAGGCTTATAGTTCTGGGCGACAAGTCCGAAGTTGGCGGTCTGACCAGGCGTTTGAGAAGCAATCTGGCCACGCCCGGTGATCTTCTCTGCCCCTGGCGGCGGTGGTGGCGGGCCATCTGCACAACTTCCCGTCGCGACGACGACGCCCGCTGTTGCCATGAGCTGGTGCGTGAAATTCGACCGGATAAGCCGGAGTGTCGTCGGATTGTCCGCCCCGTTGTCCGGTCTCAAGGGACTAACTTTGTGGTCATCAGAGAATGCCACATTGGCGAAGTGCTGTGGGTCGAAGGCGACCTGGAAAAGGTCCGCGAGACTACGGTCCGCTCCGCCACCGAGGCCTCCCGTTGAAATCGTGCCGCGATGGATAACGTGATCGCTGA
>QHYH01000211.1 GCA_003223215.1 Acidobacteriota bacterium | reverse complement strand
CGTTTTTTGTACCATGTTCGATTCCGTCTTTGCGCCAAATTTCCGCCAAATCCCCTGACTGTTCGCCTGCCACCATGAATTCTCAGGTCTTTTCCTCATGAATTTTGGGGGCTTCTCCTCTTGACAACCAGAAGAAGAAGCGTATGCTCCTCCTGGTAGCCAAGGGGAAGAAGGTTTATGCCAGACAAGCCGAGTGATCTCGTCCAGGGCACGCTGGATATGCTCATCCTAAAAACGTTGGCGCTGGAGCCTATGCATGGATATGGGATTTCCGTGCGAATCGAACAGATGAGCAAGGGCGTTTTCCGCCTGAATGCGGGCTCGTTATTTCTCGCCATTCAACGACTAGAGAGGGACGGGCTAATCGATGGCGAATGGAAACCCACTGAAAACAACAGGCGGGCAAGGTACTACACTCTGACGGCGAAGGGACGAAAGAGGCTCGACAGCGAAACGCGAGAATGGGGCAGGCAAGTGGCGGCAATCGGCAGAATTTTGGAAGCTTCATAGGGTGAGCTATGTCTTTGCTCAGAAATATCGCAACCGGGCTCCGGTCGCTTTTCCGAAAGAAGCAAGTCGACGGAGAGTTGACTGAGGAGCTTCGCGCTTACCAGGAGATGGCTGCCGAAGAAAAGATGAAGCAGGGGATGAGCCCCAAGGATGCCCTTCGCGCGGTGCGTTTAGAACGAGGCAGCCTCGAAGTTAGCAAGGAAATCATCCGCTCTGGCGGCTGGGAGTCCTTTGTTGAAACGTGCTGGCAGGACCTGCGTTTCGCCGCTCGCATGTTGCGCAAATGTCCCGGCTTTACTATCGTTGCCGTCCTCACTCTCACCCTCGGCATCGCCGCGAACACCACGATCTTTAGCGCCTTTAGCGCGATACTCCTGCGAAAACCCCCAGTCAAAGATCCCGGCAGCTTATGCGCAGTCGCCTCCACGAACAAGTCCGCCGGCGAACTAGGGTGGGTTTCGGCCCCCGATTTCAAATCCTGGGAGCAGCAAAATGAGGTCTTTGAGGATATGGCGGCGGTCGAAAGCGGACGCTCATTCACGCTGACGGGCAAGACTGCGCCGCAATCGGTCGTCGGCGACCGCGTCACGCCTGAGTATTTCAAGATCATGGGCATCCCGCCTTTTTTGGGGAGAACATTTCTCCCGGCGGAATCGCAGGCCGGAAACAGCCATGTCGTTATCCTGAGCGCGGACCTTTGGCGGGAACGCTACGGCTCAGATCCAAACATAATCGGCGAGCTCGTCCACATCAACGGCGAGCCCCACACAGTTGTCGGCGTCATGCCGCAACGCGCATCATTGCCATTGCCCCACTATCCTCCGGGCCTGTGGACGCCGCTTGTGTTCAGTGCTGACGACCTAGGCCCCTCGGGAAGGGGCAATCACTACATCAACATGGTCGTCGCACGCCTTAAGCCAGGCGTGACTGTCCCGCACGCTCAGGCCGAAATGGAATCCGTCGCCGCGCGACTCGCCACGGCCTACCCGGATACCAACAAAGATTGGGGCATCACGGTCCTCCCGCTCCAGGAATATCTGATCCGCGTGACGCAGGTGCGCCCAGTGACCACGATGCTGCTCGCGGTGGTCGGGTTGGTATTGCTGATCGCCTGCGCGAATATCGCAGGTCTGCTGCTGGCGCGCGGCGCAGTACGAGCGCACGAGATCGCCGTGAGGGTCGCGGTGGGTGCCAGACGTCTGCGTCTCATTCGCCAAATGTTGACGGAGAGCCTCTTGATGGCGTCACTGGGCGGCGCCGCAGGTCTCGTTTTGTCCATTTGGGGAATTCGTCTGCTGCGCGCTGGTTTCAGTTTCAATTTTTTTGTCGAACAGCTGGGGCAGCATATCCATTTGGACCAGCGGACCCTGCTGTTTACTCTTGCGGCTTCACTCCTTACTGCAATTCTTTTTGGTCTCGTGCCTGCGCTTCGAGCCTCGAACGTCCAGCCTGGGGACGCTCTGACCGGGAGCAGGCGGACAAGTTCGGGAGATGTTTCAGGTAGCCGCTTACGTAACGCGCTCGTGGTCGGCGAAATTGCCCTGTCCGTGATGCTGCTTGCGAGCGCGGGCATAGTGATGCGAGAAGTCATCCGAGAGTTTTCGCAACCACTAGGATTCAACCCGCTTCATCTCGTCATTGCCGACTTGCGCCTCGATAGCGAAAGGTATGCCACCGCCCCTGCTCGAATAGCGCTTTTCAGGCAGGTAACTGAAACCCTGCGACATGTCCCCGGAATCGAGAGCGTCGGACTGACCAATTGCGTCCCATTGACTTGTGGCTATGGCACCTCGTTCACCATCCCAGGGCAGCCGCCCGTACCCGAATCCCAAAGATCCTCAGCGGATTACTTCGTCATCGAGCCGGGTTACTTTCAGGCGATGCAAATCCCGTTAGTCAAAGGCCGCGAATTCATGACGTCTGACAACTCCAACGCACCCACTGTTGCCATAATCAGCCAGGAATTCGCCCGACGCTATTTCCCAAAAGGCGATGCGATCGGGCGGCAAATCGAGGCGGCAACACGCGACCCTAAGCCCGCGCAAATTGTGGGGATTGTAGGAAACGCGAGCGTATACCCCGGCCAGAAAACTCCGGATGCTCAAATTTACGAATGCGACTTGCAGTTTCCGTTTACAGCCTTTGCAGGCACGTCGCTTATGGTGCGTTCTCAAATGGCGCCGTCGGCACTCGCGCCGATACTCCGCCGCGCGGTTTGGTCCGTTGACAAGGATCAGCCGATGGGCAGTATCCAGACAATGGAAGATCTGTTCGCCGGCGACCTGGGCGGCGACAAGCTCATTATGGCTCTGCTGTGCATTTTTGCCGGCCTCGGGCTCCTGCTAGCGAGCATTGGACTCTACGGTGTGGTCGCATATTCCGTAAGCCAGCGCACTCGCGAGATCGGGGTCCGTGTGGCGCTGGGCGCGGAAAGGAAAGACGTGTTCCGCCTGGTGCTGCGGCGAGGCGGCTTGCTCGCTGGCATTGGATGTGCAATTGGTGTACTTCTCGCGGTCCCCATGCCGCGCGTTTTCTCCAGCATGATCGGCAATGCCACTGAACAAGGGCCGTTCGTCACGATTGCTGTCACGTTCATCGTTGCCATTGTTTCCTTGGCCGCCTGCTACATTCCCGCTCGCCGCGCCACGCGCGTCGATCCCATAGTGGCTTTGCGTTACGAGTAACTCATGGCTCTCGGAGAGCCACAACGAAGGATGAAAATGGACCCAGGCACCTATGCTTTGTTTTCAACGCGATAGGCAGCTATTTTCATAGGAGTGAGGGCACGACGGAGATTCCTAATGAAAGCTCATTATGTTCTCTTAGTTTTACTTTCTCCCGTTTCTCTATTGGCTCAGGCTCCCAGTGGCCAAAAGCCAGATTTCTCCGCTCTTCGGCATGAAGTTCAACTCAAAATAGCAAACGGGGATGTTCCGGGACTGGCGGTGGGCGTTGCCAGTGGCGGGCGGATTCTCTGGGAGGAAGGTTTTGGTTGGGCTGATGCCGAGAATCAAATCCATGCTACTGAGAACACGCCTTTCTTTATGGCCCCTGTCACCAAATCGATTACCGCCACGGCTGTAATGCGATTAAACGAACTACGCAAGGTTTCTCTTAACAAGCCTGTGAATGATTACCTCGGCCAGGAGAAAGTATACAGCCCGATGTGGAACCCCAGGGGAGCCACCGTCCGGCGCTTGCTGAGCCACACGAGCGGAGTGACGACGTTTGCTCGGTCATGCTCTCCCGGCGAATCAAGTTGCATTGAGGAAGAGATCGAACGGTACGGAATTCTATTTTGGCCGCCAGGAGAAGTCTTCGATTATTCCAATCTTGGTTACGGAATTCTTGGGGATGTGGTAGCGCGAACGTCCGGCCAGAGCCTCAGTGCCTATCTGCAGAATGCCATATTCGATCCGCTCGGCATGCATCATTGTGGATTGGAGCTGAGCGGCTCACTCACAAAGATTGCGGCAGCTCAATATAACGAGAAGACTCACGTGCGAGCGTCAATGAGCAAAGTCTCCGGTCATCCGGGTGCATCTTCGGTCCGTTGCAGTGCACACGATCTGTTGCTATTCGGGATGTTTAACCTCAAAGATGATTTGAAAGCGCATCCCGTTCTGACGAGTGCTGACATCGACGAGATGCATCAGGCCCAATCCAATACGAACAGCCGAAACGGACTCCAATACGGACTCGGATGGTGGATCAGTGATCAGTCTGGCTATCAAATCATTTGCGCTCAAGGTGGTACATCGAACGCTTACGCTTTGCTGGCCATCGTTCCTGCTAAAGATGCTGCAATAGTGGTGGTTGCGAATTCGCCTTCGAAAATTCCATGAAGACTTTTGTTGGATACTGGCATGCCGAGCTTACTATCGAAGAATTCACTGACTGCAATGGCGCGAATTCCGTCTTGCGCGAAGAGATCACCAAAAATGATTTCAATGACGGTATTGCAATTCGCGAGGGGTATTTCGATTCGTGAAGGTTTCCATGCTTTTCTTAGGCCGTAGATGCTACCGATCCCCACGGCAATAGTCAGAGAGCGAACGCCTTCAAACTTAATGGCTGGAATAAAATACGTAATACCCCTGAGGATTGTGAGAACAACACTGAAACCTGCAAACGTGTATTGCGCCAACTTCCACGGGCGGCTGCTAATGCCATGCCAGAGGTCACCTAAGTATTTCATTAGTTGAATTCACCGCGTTGCACAGCGAATTATATCGCCTAATTCGGCACTGAGCGTATTGCGAGTGAATGACGGGAAAACTAGAAGAAATTCGATTTGTCCGATAAGTAATTGGACAAGTGGAAGACAGCTCCGCAACACTGCTTTCCTGATCGTTTCGCCATATAATTCCCATCGCCACATAACTCTGGTACTTTGGCCGCAAAAAGAAATCCCTCCGGGGGTTTGGCATTCCAGGAGCGCACCACGTTCACATTCGGAGTTGCATAGAAAGTTGAGTCAACCTCGACCGTGTCGAAATGTTGGGCGTAGTAGCTGAGATAGTCGGCGGGTCGCAAGCCTTTCGGATAGAACGATCCCTGCCTTCCCGTGGCTGTGAATGACGAGGTCCCGAGAATAATCGCTGGATGGTTCACGCTGGAGAGTATAGCGAACCCCTGTCGTAAACCAATCGGTCCGACGATATTCACGTCACCTCCAAAGGCCCGGAGCTCGCTGGGCGGCTTGTGCGGCGGGATTCGTCCGTCACGAGTGAACGGCTATGAAATTCCGTTCGTTGAGCACTTTCTCGCAACGTGCGTATATCAAGTGAAAATTGAAGGTGCGCGGGTACTCGAATGGAGTACTTGACGATGGGCGGGGGTGTGAGTAGGATATGTTGGAGTGATACATATGCGAATGAAAGGGTTTGCGCGGGAATTGAAGAAGGGGAGCGCGGAGCTACTGATTTTGTCGCTGTTGGAGCAGCGCGCGCGGCATGGGTATGAGATCAGCAAGCTGATCGAGCAACGCTCGGAGGGCGTGCTGCAGTTCAATGTGGCATCGTTTTATCCGCTGCTATACCGGCTGGAGGAGCGGGGATTTATCGACGGGCGATGGGTGGAAAAGACGGGGCAGCGGAGAAGGCGGTATTACCGGGTGACGGCTGAAGGGCGGGCGGTGTTGAAGGAGCAGCGGAGCGCGTGGGCGAATTTTGTGGGAGCGGTGAACCGCATTACGGGTGAAGAACATGCGTGATTGGAAAGGCGAGATACGAGAAGCGATTGCGGGCGCGAACCTGAAGGCGGATGCGGCGCGCGAGGAAGCCGTGGTGGAAGAGCTAGCGCAGGATTTAACGGAGCGGTACGAGGATTTGGTCAGAGAGGGAGTAGAGGAGGCGGAGGCGCTGCGGCGGCTGCGCGGAGAGTTACGCGAGCCGGGATTTTTGGCAGGACTGCAGCCACGGCTCGAAGCGCGGAGCCAGACGTTGACGCCGGGAGTCGAAAGGCGGGAGCGGCTTTTGCAGGGGGTGCAACGCGACGTGCGGCTGGGGGTGCGCTTGCTGCGGGCCAATCCGGCGTTTGCGCTGGTGGCGATTCTGTCGCTGGCACTGGGAATTGGAGCGAATGCGGCGATTTTCGAGTTGCTGGACGCGGTGCTGCTGCGGACGCTGCCGGTGGCGGCGCCAGAGCAGTTGGCGGAAATTCGCGTGAATCACGAGGGTCGCATTGGAAATACGGTGGCGCGGCAAAGCGATTTTTCGAGCGCGCAATGGACGGAAGTGGAAAAGGAGCAGCAAGGATTTTCGGAGATAGCCGCGTGGAGTACGGAAGGGTTCAACCTGGGGCGGGGCGGCGAAACGCGTTACGCGAAAGGCTTGTGGGTGAGCGGCGATTTTTTTCGCGTGCTGCAAATGCGGCCGGAACTGGGACGGCTGTTTACAAAGAGCGATGACTTCAAGGGATGCGGCATACAAGACGCGGTAATCAGCGATGGATTTTGGCAGCGGGAATTTGGCGGGCGCGCTGACGCGATTGCGACAACGGTTTCGCTGGATGGGAAGCCGTTCCAGATTATTGGGGTGACGCCGGCGAGTTTTTCGGGACTGGAACCGGGATTTAACTTCGACGTAGCAGTGCCGCTGTGCAGCGAGCCAGCGGTACAGGCAGACCACCCGTACACGGTAGACGCCACAACGTGGTGGCTGGCTGTAATTGGAAGATTGAAGCCGGGATGGACGGCGCAATCGCTGGCGGTACAATTGAACACGGCAGCGCCGGCGATTTTCGCGGCGACGCTGCCCGCGGAATACCTCGCGGCGGAGCGAGATAAGTATTTGAAATTTACGTTTCGGGTTTTGCCGGCGGGGACGGGTGTTTCAGAGTTGAGGGCGAACTACACGGCCCCACTCTTTGTGTTGCTGGGGATTTCGGGGTTGGTGCTGCTGATTGCGTGCGCGAACCTGGCGAATCTCATGCTGGCACGAGCGAGCGCCAGAGAGCGAGAGATGGCGTTGCGCATGACGCTTGGGGCATCACGAGGGCGATTGATCCAACAAATGCTGGTGGAAAGCTTGCTGCTCGCCACGGTCGGCGCAGCCGCAGGCGCAGCGCTGGCGCAGGTGCTTAGCAAATTGATGGTCGGGTTCATCAGCAGCGAAGACAATCCGATTTTTCTGCCGCTTTCGGCGGACTGGCGCTTCCTGCTATTCACGACGATGCTCGGGGTACTCACGTGTTTGCTGTGCGGAACGGCTCCCGCGCTGCAAGCAGCGCGATCCGACCCCGGATATGCGCTGAAAGGAAGCGGCCGGGGAAGTACGGCGGGGCGACGAGGGCTCGCGGTCAGGCGCGGATTGGTAGTTTCGCAAGTGGCGCTTTCGCTGGTGCTGCTGGTGACGGCGCTGCTGTTCGTGCGAACGTTCACGAATTTGGTATCCGTAAACGCGGGGCTGCGGCAAGATGGCGTGCTGGTGGCGGATTTCGATTTTTCCCCCTTGAAAATGCTGGCGGCGCAGCGGCCAGAGTATAAGAGGGAGTTGCTGGCGCGAGTACGGGCGGTGCCCGGCGTGGGCGCCGCGGCGGAGGCAGTTATTGTTCCGATGTCGGGCAGTGCGTGGGACCGGTTCATTGACATTCCGGAGAGGGGTATTCACCGCAGGACCGTGAATGTAAACGTGGTGAGCGACCAGTTTTTCCGGACGATGGACGTGCCGCTGCTGGCGGGACGCGATTTCGACGAACGAGATACGCTGAATTCGCCGCCGGCAGCGATTGTGAACGAACGCTTCGCGCGAGAAGTGCTCGGAGGGAGTAATCCCCTAGGAGTGACGTTCTACGTGGCGCGAGGGAAGCCGGAAGAGAGGATCTATCAGATTGTCGGACTGGTGGGGAACACGAAGTATCGCGACGTGCGAGAGCAGTTCCAGCCGATTATTTTCCTAGCAGAGAGTCAGGACGCGAAGCCGGATGCGGACTCGACGTTCGTAATCCGTTCCGGGGAGAGTGCCGCGTCACTGATCGCGGCGCTGAAAGAAGTGGCAGAGAGGACGAGCCCAGAAATTGTGCTGAAGTTTGGAGTGCTGCGAACCGCGGTGCTGCGGGGGTTGGCGCGGGAAAGGCTCATGGCCACGCTTTCGGGATTTTATGGAGCACTGGCGGCGGCGCTCGCGATGGTGGGACTGTACGGAATTGTGTCGTACATGGTGGCCCGCCGGAGGAATGAGATTGGGATTCGCATGGCGATGGGCGCAGACAAGCGAAGCATTTTGCAGATGATTTTGCGGGAGGCGATCGGGCTGCTGGGGGCAGGACTGGCCATCGGAATTGTGTTGGTGCTGGGTGCGGGCGGAGTGGGGCAGGCGATGCTGTACGGGGTCAAGGCGAACGATGCGGTGAGTATGGCGCTGGCGGTGGGAGCGTTGGCGCTGGTGGCGGTGTGCGCGAGCCTGATTCCTGCAGTGAGGGCGACGGCGGTGCAACCGGTGGAAGTTCTGCGGGAAGAGTAAGTGCCAGGGGACACGACGAGCTCCTGGCCCGTGAATTATTCAAGGCTCGCCGGCTTGCTCCTTGACCACGTTTCGGGGATTCTTGTCCTCCCGCAATCCCACAAATTTTGAATGTCGCAACCTATCGACTTACGCTCTATACTGCACCCCTTCATGGCGTGGGTCACCAAATCACGGGCCCAAAGACTACTCCGTGACGACTGGGCGCAACGATAGCACGACTTTCAAACGTTGTACGCGAATCCCGCCGAATGCCGTTGACCTGCGTCACGAAACGTTTATTCCACGGTGTCGGTGACGCGCCCTTACCCGAAACTTGTGATAGTCGGTGAAGGCGATTTCGTTTAGGGTGGGCCACGCGCCAAACGCCGCCCTTCTTTGCCCTGACTGAAACGACCGGCAACCCCTCAAAGAAAGAGGCTAGCGAAAAGCAGCCCCACCCTTGCAAAACCCGCAAGGATGGGCCACGCAAAGGCGTCTTTCGGGATTAACGCGCGCCCACCCGCCGGGATAAACACAGGGTCCTCTTCATTGCTTCGTTTCACCGGCATCGAGAAAATTCCGAATCAATGCTACGGTTTCGGTCGGGCGCTCCTCCATCAGCCAATGCCCCGAACCGACAACCACGGCCTCCTGAACGTTCGTCGCCACGTGGCGCATGATCACGGCTTGCAATGCGCCGAAGGACTTCTCGCCGCCCACAGCGAGCACCGGCATCGGGAGCTTCGTCTGTTCGAAGATTTTGTTGTCCTTCGCATCTTGGGAAAAGGCGGTGAACTGCGCAAAGCCAGCCCTCATTCCTCCCGGCTGAGCATAGGTCGCCGCGAAAAAGTTTCGGGTGGCTTCGTCGGGCTTGCTGGGATCTCCTGTGAAGTCATCCCATATGCCGTCAAAATAGATTCGCTCACGGCCCGCGACCAACCTTTCCGCGGCAGGTCCATATCCATGAAAGTTCAAGTTAAAATGCAAATCCCAAACACCGGGATTGAGAAGTAACTTCATCTTGCCACACATGTAAGTACGGCACTCCGCTTCAATCCCGGACTTCTCCAGCCGGAACTCGTTCCACGGTTCGATTCCGGGAATGGGAGCATCCATGACGACTAAGCGTTTCACTTTGTCGGGATACATCGCGGCGTACGCATAAGCCACCATGTTCCCGATATCGTGGGCAACTACGAACGTGCGGTCATACCCCAGCCCCGTGACAACCGCCCGGATGTCCTTGGCCTGGGTTTTCTTGTCATACCCACTCTCTGGCTTCGACGAACGACCGATGCCCCGAAGGTCAGGAACGACCACACTGTGGTCTTTCATCAAATCCGCCGCTAGCGGCGCCCAGGAATCGCTATTCTCGGCATATCCATGCAGCAGAACAACGACCGGCCCGCGCCCACCCGAACGCACGAAGATGTCCGCGCCTTCTGGGCTGTGAATCGTAGTTGCGCGGAAGCTAGATGGCAGTGAAGGGTGATTTTGGCCGATGCCCACTGACGCCGCGAGTAGCGTCATACCAAGAAAGACAATACTTCGCATGAGGACGCCTCCTGGCTTGAAGCGGATTGTTTCATAGAACGCCAGACGTATCCAGGTCCGCCGATTTTGCTTAGTCCGACGCGGCTTCGCCAACGTGCTCTTTGACAACGCTTCGAGGATTCTTGTCTTCTCGAAGCCCGACAAACTTCGAATGCCGCAACCTGTCTCCTTCGGTCCATTCCAGGAATTCGATCTGAGCGACCGACTCTGGCCTCAACCAAATTGCCTTCTTCATTTTCTCAGCGTTGAGTTCCTCCCCAAATCGCGATCGTCTCGTCTCCGGCAAATTTACGAATGGACAGGTCGGCGCCACGAGATGTTTCAATTTCGAAAACACTTGCCGCCGGGAGGCCGGGACAAACCCGTTCCGAGTTCTTGCGACGTACATTAATTTGTCTTTGTCATAGTAGCCGAGAATCAGTGAGTCAAAGCCGTGTGGTCCGGAAAAATAGCCACCGATGACGAACTCTTGCCCACGATTCACGCGATGCTTGATCCAGGCGCCGCTTCGTTTTCCCGGTTGGTACAGGCTGTCCTTTCGTTTCCCGATGATCCCTTCAAGCCCTTGCTCGCGCACCGCAGACAGTAAATCCTTGGGCGCAGCCTCGACGTAATCCGAAATTCTGATTCTTTTGTCGCTGAGCACAACAACAGACTTCAATAGCGCTCGCCGCTCAATCAGCGGAAGTCGTGTTAAATCGCGGTCCTTCCAGCACAGCACGTCGAAGATGTAGTACTGAATTCGAGACGCTTCTGCGCGGAAATTTTGCAACAGATTGAAGTCGGGGCGGCCGCTTTCATCGATGGCGACTACTTCTCCATCTACGATTGTTCCGGCAGGCAGATCCGCCAGTGCTTCCACGATATAGGGAAATTGCCTATTCAGAGATTTCCTTCGCCGCGAGAAGAGGGTCACACCATTTCCGGACTTGACCGCAAGGGCTCGATACCCATCAAGTTTAATTTCCCAGAGCCATTCCAACCCCTCAGGTAGCTTCGATACCGATAGACACTCCATCGGCTCGACAAATGACGCTTCTGTTCTGGGTAATGAGTCCAGGCGTGACCGTGTTTCGCGCCCCATTTTTATGCGTCCCCTCCCAACTTCGCTGGCCTGAACGCGGATGACGGCGCAGCAATGGAAATCAGATGAGAGCCTCGCGTCTCGGGGGAAATCTCGTCTTCGTATGATGCAAGCCCTCCGTAAACGCTGAACTTCCACACCGTAATCGCGGGATCGTCAGTGGCCTGAACACCTTCGTAAACGAACGCGCCGTTGCCAAGGCTCTGGCTGACTCGGGCGCGTACGTTCTTGCGAAACAACTTCGTCATAGTGCCGCAGCCCGAGAGCCGTTACCGTGCGTGTCTGAACCTCGTAACCGTCTTCGAGATAGACATGCCAGTGA
The DNA here is from genome assembly GCA_003223215.1 of Acidobacteriota bacterium. Taxonomy (GTDB): domain Bacteria; phylum Acidobacteriota; class Terriglobia; order Acidiferrales; family UBA7541; genus Acidiferrum. The sequence continues at coordinate 1,887 of QHYH01000211.1, read as the reverse complement.
TACCAGATGAGCCCGCGGGCGATCATCGAAAACAGCCGCTCCAGTTTCTCTCCCTCGAACGGAATTGCTATCGTGTCCTCCAGCTTGCCGTCCTTGTCAGGGACGAAAACGACCTTTTGCTTCTCCTTCAAATGACGATGAAGCCTCACATTTCTTCCAAGTCGTTTTGGCACCATCGAAGCAAGGTTCTCCGAGGCATCCGGGTGGCGGCCCCCAAACGGCAGCACGGTCGTCAAATAGTGTTCGAGCTTTGACTTCTCGTTGTTGCATTCAGCGCAAATGGGAGCTTTCGGCAAATTGGCCCTCGCCGATGGCAGGAAGAATTCCCTAGCGAATATGTGATCGCCGGTTACCGCCTCGCGCACGGCACAATACGCGCAGCGTAGTCCTTTGAATTTCTTACTCACTGTTTCCCCGATATGACAAATCATCGCGGCGGATCAGAACATCTTACTGGAGAATTTCTGGAACCTATATGACGACGATGACACCAACCTTCGCGATGGTCATCAAGGCTCGATTGATGACACTCAGTGAGTCGCATTCCCCCTTCCCCGCAACAGTCACCAATTGCACGAGGTCCCTGAAACTTTCCTATTTCCACGGTCACATTGGATTCACTGAAAGTAGTCCTTCGCCCTTCCTCGCTGAAAACCTGCGCCTGGACCGCCCGCTTCTCCTGTCAAGGGTCTCCCGCTTCGCTCCGATAAACGCGAAAACCACGCGCCCTTGACAGCGCGGACGGCCAGGCGCCTCGCCCCGCTAGGAAGGGCATTTGCTTTTTATGCGCCGCTCTGCGCGTCGCCTCTGAGAAGCAAAGACCCAAACCAACGAAAGGAGTTTTTTCGAGGCAACAACTTAGCAAACAACCTGCTTTCGAGCTGGGTCAGATCGTCGCAACACCGGGCGCTTTGGCCGCGCTTAAGAAGGCAGGGCAACAGCCGGGGGAGTTCCTCACGCGCCACGTCAACCGCGAGTGGGGAGATTTGTCCGACGAGGACCGGAAGGAAAACGACTACAGCCTAGAGCACGGGTTCCGGCTCTTGAGCGCCTACCGCACACACGCTGGCGACAAGCTGTGGATTATCACGGAGTCCGACCGCTCTGTGACCACACTCTTGCTGCCCGAAGAATATTAATCCGAACGATTTCGAGAAAGGGAGAAGAAAAAGAAATGAGCACAACGACGGTAGCAAGTGAAGTGAAAGCAGTACCGCCTGTGGTTTCCTCGATTCAGGACATTCCGGTGGCGAAAATCCGCGAATCCAAAACAAACCCACGAACCCAGTTTGACCAGTCGAAGCTAGCCGAACTCGTCGAAGGGCGGCATTTTGGAACCCTCTACCTCTTACTCATAGCGCAGCGCAACCATGGGATCGACATGCGCGGCGTGCCGCGCCGGCATGTAGCAGGCGGCGAGCGCGACGAGCGCGAACAAAACCGCAATGACCGCGAACGTCAATGGATCATTCGGACCTACGGCATAGAGCAAGCTGCGCATCAACCGCGTAAGGGCAAACGAGGCAGCGATGCCAACAAAAACGCCGGTCGCTACGATCTTGAAGCCGTCGCCAAGGACCAGCTGCAGCACGTTTGAAAACGCGGTGAATGGCGCGAGCGCAACGAGCAAACCTGTGAGGACCGTGATGAACAAAGCGAAAAACAAGGCTAGATGCTGTTGCGATCCTTGACGAATGGTTCAGAGCGCACCCCCCGATGAGCAGGGCCTAAGGGACAAGCTGACAATTTCGGGACTTTCTTCCGCGCTCAAGGCAGAGAAGCGCGTGGAACTTGCGAAGAACCTGGCAGACGTCGCGGATGTGCGCGTTGAAACAGAACTCAAGATCGGGCGGGAAGGAAAGAACGGCAGTAAGGAGCACACCTGAG
>QHYH01000127.1 GCA_003223215.1 Acidobacteriota bacterium | reverse complement strand
GTCCAGTACAAACTACAATTGTTTAAGTCTTATGGTCTTAAATCCCAGGACAAATCTACCCTGCCGTTGCGGCAGAGTGCGTTGACGGGAGGCGCGACGGATGCTATAAAGAACATTTCAAAGCGGCGGCTTGAAGCCCACCGTGTGCTCCTCGGGGTGAGCGAGGTGAGGAGCCAACCTAACCTGCCCCGCGCGGGTCCGGGTCAGAGGCGACGGAAATTTAGGCGCAACAATCTGATGCCCTCTATCGGTCACCAACTTGGCGAACTGTTCCTTGGGGCTGCGCCCACGGTCCTGATTATCCTCCTTTTTGGCTTCATCTTACGGCCGCTCTTCTTCCGGCCGCTGCTCGAAGTGATGGCCGAGCGCGAGGCCAGGACCGTTGGCGCGCAAAAGGCCGCGGAAGCGGCGCAAGCGGCCGCTGGGGAGAAAGTCAAGCAATACCAGGAAGCGTTGAAGCGGGCGCGCGGCCAGGTGTACGCGGAACAAGAAGCGGCTCGCAAGAGACTGCTCGACGAGCGCGCGGCGCAACTGAAGGAGGCGCGAAGCAAGTCTTCCGGCGAAGTCAGCTCGGCAAAACAGCGCGTGGCCAAGGAGCTTGCCGCCGCGCGTCGCGAAGTGGAGGCCTCGGTGGCCGAGCTTTCCGCGGAAATTGCACGGCGAATTCTCGACTCGCCGCCGCGTCCGAGTTCGCCCGCGAGAGGGGCTCGATGAGGGCCGGGCGTATCCTATTGGCCCCCGCCAGCGCCGTCCTTGCGGCGCTTTTCTTGACACTGAGCGCGCACGCCGCCGAAGAAGGGGGCGCCGCTACGGCACCAGAACTTTTCAAGTGGATGAATTTCGCGATCTGGGCAGGCGCACTTTTGTGGGTTTGCTGGAAGAAAGCTCCGCGATTCTTCCGCGCCCGCGCGGAAGAAATCGGCTCCGCGATCAGCAAGGCAGGCAGCGTGAAGGCGGCGGCGGACGCGCAGCTCCGGGAAGCGGAGGCGAAGCTCGAAAATTTGGAGAAAGAAGTCGCGGAATTGCGCGCGTTCGCCGATCGCGAAGCGGCCGCGGAAGTCGAGCGCATTCGAACGGCAACGCGTTCGGACATGGAAAAAATTGCGGTGGCGGCAAAGGCCGAAATCGAAGCAGCGGCGCGCGCGGCGCGCCTGGAATTGAAAGCCGTGGCGGCACGGCTGGCGGTCGAAGGCGCGGAATCGCTCCTGACCAACCAGCTCACCGCGCAAACGCAGGCGGGATTGATCAGCAACTTCGTGAAGAACCTGGAGGGGATGCCCCATTGAAGTCAGCGACCCTGCGATACGCAAACGCGCTGGCGGACATCGCCCTGGAGCAGGGCGCGGGGGAGCCGGCGGCGAAGCAGCTGGAAAGTTTCGGCGCGGCATACGCGCAATCGGCGGAATTGCGCACCTTCCTCGGAAGCCCGGCGGTCAGCGTGGAAGCGAAGCATGAAGTCCTCGAAAAAATCGCCAAGCGCCTGGGCGCGAGCAAGATTATTCGCAATTTCTTGTTGGTGATTGCCGATCACCGACGCACGCAACTGATTCCGGAGATCGCAGCGGCGTTTCAGCAGGTGCTGCGGCAGCGTCAAGGCGTTGCGGAAGCGGAAGTTTCTTCGGCGGTAGAATTGACCGCCTCGCAGAAAAAAGAGCTGGCCGCCACGCTCGAGCGGCTCACGGGCAAGAAAATCGAGCCGAAGTACGCGCTCGATCCCTCCCTGCTCGGCGGGGCGGTGGTGCGCATCGGCGACACGATTTACGATGGTTCGTTGCGGACCCGCCTGAACGAGATGGGCGCGCGGCTGGCGGTGGAATAAAAAGGGATTCGACGGCAGGGTTTTCGGTCCCCGGTGTGTTGAGCAAGTCTTCGCGGAAGCAATGGAGCGGCAATGGCGAACATCAAGGCAGACGAAATCAGCAAGATTCTGCGCGAGCAGATTGAGAATTACGAGCAGGCCATTGCGGTCGACGAGGTGGGCGCGATTATTAGTGTGGGCGACGGCATTGCGCGCGTGCATGGCCTGGAAAGGGTGATGGCCGGCGAAATGCTGGCGTTTCCGCACGACGTGTATGGAATCGCGCTGAACCTGGAAGAAGAAGAAGTCGGCGTGGTGCTGCTCGGCGAAACGACGGAGCTGAAGGAAGGCGACGTCGTGAAGCGCACGAACGCGATTATGTCCGTGCCGGTAGGCGAGGCCCTGGTGGGTCGCGTGGTCGACCCCCTGGGACAGCCGCTGGACGGCAAGGGTCCCATTGTCAGCAAGCTGCGCAATCCGCTCGAGCGCCTTGCCCCGGGGGTCATCGATCGCCAGCCGGTGCGCGAGCCGTTGCAGACGGGCATCAAAGCGATTGACAGCATGATTCCGATCGGGCGCGGCCAGCGCGAGCTGATCATCGGCGACCGCCAGACCGGGAAGACCGCGGTGATCCTCGACTCCATCATCAATCAAAAGGGCGGCGACGTTATTTGCATCTACTGCGGGATCGGCCAGAAGCGTTCGACCATCGCGCAGGTAGTGAAAATCCTGTCCGATGCGGGCGCGATGGATTACACGATTGTGGTGGCGTCCTCGGCCGCGGAGCCCGCTTCGCTGCAATATATCGCGCCGTACGCCGCGTGCGCCATGGGCGAATACTTCCGCGACAACAAACGGCACGCGGTGGCTTTTTACGATGACCTTTCCAAGCACGCCCAGGCGTACCGCGAGATCTCCTTGCTGCTCCGGAGGCCTCCGGGACGCGAAGCGTTTCCCGGCGACGTGTTCTATCTGCACTCGCGCTTGCTCGAGCGAGCTGCAAAGTTGAACGATAAGCTCGGCGGCGGCTCGCTGACGGCATTGCCGGTGATCGAGACGCAGGCCGGCGACGTCTCCGCATACATTCCCACGAACGTGATTTCGATTACCGACGGGCAGATTTACCTGGAAGCGGACCTTTTCAACGCCGGCATCCGCCCGGCGATCAATGTGGGCATCAGCGTGAGCCGCGTAGGCGGCAACGCGCAGATCAAGGCGATGCGGCAAGTGGCGGGGTCGTTGCGGCTGGATATGGCGCAATACCGGGACCTGGCGGCGTTCGCGCAGTTTGGCGCGGACCAGCTCGACAAGGTCACCCAGGGGCAGCTCGCGCGCGGACAGCGGCTTACGGAAATTCTGAAACAGGAACAGTTCGTACCGCTCCCGGCGGAAAAGCAGGTGCTGATTATTCAGATAGGCACGAGCGGCGCGCTCGACAGTTTGCCGGTGCCGGAAGTGCGGCGCTTCGAAGGCGAGTTTTTGCAGTTCACGGAGACGAATTACCCCTCGCTGCTAAAGAATATCGCGGCGAAAAAGGCGCTCGACGACGGCATCAAGGCGGAGATCAGGAAGGCCGTCGATGCGTTTAAGGAGCGCTTCACGGTGGCGGCCGGCGGAGCCACAAATTAGGGATTTCGACCGACGAAGCGAGTATGGCCACACTTCTCGATTTCCGGCGACGCATCCGCTCGGTGAAAAACACCCAGCAGATTACGCGCGCCATGAAGTTCGTGGCCGCGGCCCGATTGCGGCGCGCGCAGGAAGCGGCCCTGGCGGCGCGGCCCTATGCGAAAGAACTGACGCGTGTGCTGCGCTCGACCATCAGCCGGATCGCGGAACCCCAGCATCCGCTGCTGGCGCGTCGGCCGGAGGAGAGAGTTCTTGCGCTGGTGCTGACCGGCGAGCGCGGGCTGGCGGGGGCGTTTAATACCAACCTTCTCCGCAGGGCGAACGAGTTTTTCCGGGCGAACCAGGGCCGGAAACTCCTGCTCATCCCCGTCGGCAAAAAAGGACGGGATGCTCTGAGAAAAGCGGGCTTCACGCTGATCGCGGAATACATCAATGTGCTGGCTCGCGTGGAATTCGCGACGGTCCGCGAGATCGCGAATTTGGTAGCGGATCTCTACGCCAAATGCGAAACCGATTCCGTGTACATCATCTTCAGCGAATTCAAGACGGTGATGTCGGCGAACCTCACGGTCGAGAAGCTTCTTCCGGTGGATCCCGAGCAGGTCAAGGAAGCCACGGCGGAACCGTCCAGCGCACAGGTGGAGTACATTTACGAGCAGCCCGCCGAGCAACTCCTCGATCGACTGCTGCCACGCTACGTGGAATCGCAGGTGCAGCGGGCCATGCTCGAGTCTTCCGCTGCCGAACACGCGGCGCGCATGACGGCGATGGAATCGGCCACGAAAAACGCGGGCGACGTCATCGAGGCGCTGACGCTGCACATGAATAAGGTGCGCCAGGCGGCCATCACCAAAGAGATTATTGAGATTGTGAGCGGTGCATCGAGCACTGCTTAGGAGAAGGCATGGCGGAAAAATACGGAGCCGTGGGACACATCGTGCAGGTGATCGGGCCGGTGCTTGACGTGCGATTCGAGGGCGGCTATCTGCCAGCGATCTACAACGCCATCCATATCACCAGTGACGGCTACAACGTTCCCGAACCAATTGACGTGACCGCCGAGGTGCAACAGCACCTGGGCGAAGGACGCGTGCGTGCGGTGGCGATGGAGCCGACCGAAGGCTTGGTGCGCGGGATGAAGGCCCACGATCTGGGAGAGGGCATCAGCGTGCCGGTGGGCCGCGCCACGCTCGGCCGGGTGATGAACGTGCTGGGCAAGCCCGTGGATCAACTCGGCCCCATCAACAGCACGACGAGATACCAGATCCACCGGCCGGCGCCGGCGCTCGACCAGCAATCGACGACGCTGGAAATGTTCGAGACGGGCATCAAGGTCGTGGACCTGATTCAGCCGTTCTTGAAAGGCGGAAAGATCGGCTTGTTCGGAGGCGCGGGCGTCGGCAAAACCGTTCTCATTCAGGAATTGATTCACAACGTCGCGATGCAGCACGGCGGCGTTTCCGTTTTTTCCGGCGTGGGCGAACGTACCCGCGAGGGCAATGACTTGTGGCTGGAATTCCAGGAATCCGGCGTGGTCGTGCCGGGCAATTCGGAAAAGTCGCGCGCGGCGCTGATTTATGGCCAGATGACCGAGCCGCCCGGAGCGCGCCTGCGTGTCGGCCTGACCGGGCTGACGGTAGCGGAATATTTCCGCGACCAGGAACATCTCGACGTGCTGCTGTTTATCGACAACATTTTCCGATTTGTGCAGGCGGGTTCGGAAGTTTCCGCGCTGCTCGGCCGCATGCCGTCCGCGGTGGGTTATCAGCCGAACCTGAACACCGAAATCGGTGAACTGCAGGAGCGCATCACCTCGACGAAGACCGGTTCGATCACCTCGGTGCAGGCCATTTACGTGCCCGCCGACGATTATACGGATCCGGCCCCGGCCGCGACGTTTACGCACCTGGATGCTTCGACCAACCTCAGCCGGCAAATCGTGGAGCGCGGGATTTATCCCGCTGTCGATCCGCTGGCCAGCTTCTCGCGCATTCTCGACCCACGCATCGTGGGCCAGGAGCATTACACCGTGGCGCGCGCGGTGAAGTCGATTCTGCAGCGCTACAAAGATTTGCAGGACATCATCGCGATCCTGGGCATTGAAGAACTTTCCGACGAAGACAAGCGCACCGTGGTGCGCGCGCGCAAGATTGAAAAATTCCTCTCCCAGCCGATGTTTGTGGCCGCCCAGTTCACCGGTCTCGAGGGCAAGTACGTCAAGATCGACGACACGGTGCGCAGCTTCAAGGAAATTGTCGAAGGCAAGTATGACGACGTCCCCGAGCAGGCGTTCTACATGGTGGGCACGATCGACGAAGCCTTGCAGAAAGCGGAAAAAATGAAGGCAGGTGTCTAACGAGCATGCTTCCCGAGGCCATCGAGCTGGTGATCGTCACGCCCACACGGCAGTTGCTGCGGGCGCGCACCCAGGAAGTGACGCTGCCGGGCGCCAACGGCTACTTGGGCGTTTTACCCGGCCACGCGCCGCTGATGACCGAGCTCGGCATCGGCGAATTGACTTTTCAGGGCGCGACAGAAAGCGCACCCCTCTCGGTGATTCGGGGCTTCGCGGAAGTCTTGCCGGATCGCGTCACCGTGCTTGCCGAAACCGCCGAACTGGCCGCTGAAATTGATCTCGAGCGCGCGGAAGCCGCGAAAGCCCGGGCGGAAAAGCGGCTCACCGCAGGAGACCCCAACATCGATTGGGACCGCGCCGGCGTGGCTCTCGAGCGCGCCCTGATTCGCATTCAGGTCGCCCGCAAGTACCGGGGCGTGCCCGCGGATTCCCGCTGACCGCTTGCCGTTCATATTAGCGCTCGGCCGTCTTGTGACCCCGAGCTGGAGCCATTCATCTAATGCTTTGGAGATGAATTTGGCTGGACTTATTTGGACGAGCCCGATTTGCATTAATCTTATTTAGAGTAGTCCGCGCGCAATGGAACCCATCATCATTTACACCACGAACTGGTGCCCGGATTGCCGGTACACGAAAGCCTTCCTGCGGGAAAGAGGCGTCGCGTACCGCGAAGTGAACATCGAAGAAGACCAGTCCGCCGAAGAGATCGTTCTGAAAGCAAATAACGGCGTCCGCAAAGTACCGACGCTCGAAGTCGCCGGGCGCTATTTTGCCTGCAGCCCGTTTGATCCGGAAGAACTTGCGCTGGAACTGGACCTGCCGCTCGATCTGTAACGTTCCTAGGCGACGGGCAGGCCGCGCGCCCAAACGTAACTCACGTGCATGGACTCGTCGAGCAGAACGACGTCGGCGTCCGCACCCGTCCGCAGCGATCCTTTCTTGAATTCGATTCCCAGCAGAGACGCGGGATTCAGAGTCAGCATGCGCACCGTGTCCGTTAAGGGAACGCCGAGGTTCGCGATGTTGCGGAGCGCGCGGTCGAGCGTCAGCGTGCTGCCGGCGAGGATTCCTGCGGCATTTCGGCAGACTCCATTGGTCACGATCACCTCCATGCCGCCCAGCAGGTATTTTCCATCCGGCATACCCGTGGCAGAAAGGCCGTCGCTCACCAGAATGACCCGCTCGTGCCCTTTAGCCCCCAGCAGCAGCTTCATCGCGCCCTCTTCGACGTGCACGCCGTCGGCAATCAACTCGGCATGGATTTCGGGGGAAGTGAGGACCGCCCCGATGACACCGGGGTCGCGGTGCGTGAAGGGCCGCATGGCGTTGTAGGTGTGCGTGGCGCTTCGCGCTCCGCGCGCGATGGCAAACCGCGTCTGCTCGTAATTGGCATCCGTATGGCCCACCGAAACAACCAGGCCGGCTTTGCGCGCCGCTTCGATGCACGGGGTTGCTCCGAGCACCTCGGGAGCGATGGTAATCAGGCGGGCCTTTCCTTCCGCAGCCTCGAGAAAGCGTTGGAGCAAAGCCTCTGAAGGGGATTGAATCCATTCCGCGGGATGTACGCCGCGACGGGTTTTGCTGATAAACGGCCCCTCAAGGTGGATTCCCAAGACTTCGGCGCGAGATTCCGTCGCCGCGTGCTGCTGCGTGATGTACAGGGAGATTCCTGCCGCCGCCCGGGAAGTGTCGTCTGGGCCCGCGGTGATGGTGGTGGCGAGAAGCGAAGTCGTGCCAAACTCGGCCACCTTCCTGGTCACCGCGGCAAGCGCGTCGCCGGTCGCTTCCATGAAGTCACGTCCGCCTGCGCCGTGGATATGAATGTCGATGAATCCCGGAATTGCGGTTGTTTCGGTCGCAGAGACTTCCCTGGCGCCGGCGGGCAAGCGCAGGCTGCTCCGCGGCCCGACCGCCTCGATAACGTCGTCGCGTATCAGAATCCCCGCGTCGCTGATTTCCGAAGCCGGGGTCAAAGCGCGTCCCGCGTGGATAAGGGTGGTCGGCATGGTCGTGGAACATCGTAACGGAAATGTCGGGCGGGACAAAACAAAACGGGCAGACCAACCCTCGGTCTGCCCGCTCTTCAAAAATAAAGACGCTTGCTTGGCGCTACTTGCCGGCCATTTCGATGCTGGTCAGCTTAAGCGTCTCGCCGTCCACCGCGCCCTTGACGGTAACGTGGTGGCCGGCATGCTCCGCTACTTTGTCTTGCGCGTCGACGACATACACCTTCTTGTCGGCGTCGTTCACAAACACGTACTTGGCGCCATGTTCCTTGACGCACTTGGTCGTGCAGTCGCCGGCCTTTTCGTTCGCACCTTTCGCTCCGCACTGGCTGTCGGAAATCCAGCCGGTCCAGGAACCGTCTGCCGCCATTGCAAGAGTCCCCGCGAAGAGCGTTGCCGCAATTGCCGTTGAGAGTCTCAGTTTCATGGTTTCCCCCCTCCAGAAGTCCATTTTGTGGTAGTTGAGTGACCGGGCCGTACTAAGCTTCGCACAGCCGCGGCCCCGCTGTCCAGCCGGTTGCTATACCGTTCTAGTATACCGTTCTCGGCCCCCCTTTATTCCCGGAAGACGCGCAATCAAAAGGGGAGGATCCTCAAGCAACCCTCCCCGAACCGCCGTAATCGCTACGGAAAGCGGAAGCCCTGCTAACTTTTCTGCGAGCTCCCCTCGAGCCTACAGGCCGGAAGTGGCGTTGCTGGCAGAGGCCGTGGGCGCGGGCTTCGGGACGCTCAGATACCCCGTAGCGCTGGACTTGGTGACTTTGTTCACCACGAGTTCGAGCGCCGAGTGGCTGCCACCGGTGTAGAAGAAGATGGGTTCGTTGACCGAGCGGTTCTTCTTCTCAAAGCTGTTGTCGTCCGCCAGCACGTTAATGGTGTACTGATTCTTCTTGGGGTTGGTGTCCTTCAACACAAGCTGAATGCCGCCCACTTTGGTGGCGCCGCCCTTGCGCTGCACGGTGAACTCAAAGTAATCGCGCTGGCCAATGCGGCGAAGCTGGTCGATTTCGTCGTGGTTTCGGGCAATCAGCGTGCCCATCTCGCTGCGAGCCATCTGAATGCTGTTTTTCGTGGCGTCCAAGTCGCCCTTGACTCCGTTGACGTCGCCGTTCAACTTGGTCAGGTCATCGGCGCTCGCCTTGGTGGCCAATTCTGCCTTCATCGAGGTGGCCAGATTGTCCACCTTCTGATCCACGGCATGCGTCGCGTGCTTGGTCTGTTTGTGCGCGCTGACCAATTCGCCCTGCGTGACGTTTAGCTTGTCGGCGATGACCTTCAGATCGCTTTGCATTTGCTGGTTGATTTCGTCTTCCTTGGCAAGACGCTGGGTGAGAGCATCGCTGGCCTGCTTGGAAGCCACGGCGGTTTGCTCAAGACTCTTGGCCTGATTGAGGGCGCTCCAGCTCAGTCCGAGGCCAACGAGGGAAAGGCCGCCCAAGATGCCAACCGCCAATCCTACCCAGCGGGGTGTCTCCGTGGTGCCAGTCTGGGAAAACTCCTGAAATTCGCTCATAGAGGTTTCGTCTCTCCTTTAGGCGATTTAGCCCTATAGGCAACAGGGAGCATCCGCCGCGCCAAAACCGCTACTAGATACTAGTACTATTTAAGATATTCAAAATAAGCCTCTTGATCGAGTGTTAGGAATAGGTCGCCATAGTTTTATACGTACTAGTACACGTAGATTTTACGCTGGATGGTAGAAGGCGCCGTAGGTGGGGAAGGTTGGTTCGGGGGGGGGGAAGAGAGCGAACAGGGGAGAGGCTCGGACGGGCTTTCAAGTCGTCGGGAAAGCGCATAGAGGCGTTCTGGTGCAGGCAGTTAGCAGGAGGTTAGGCGGCCGAAAGTGTCGGCAGCGGCCTCGGAGCGATTCGCGTTAAAGTAGCGGTCGAGGGTATTCACCGCGGCTTCGAGAACCAAGCGGCAGTCGGAGCAGGTTTCAAGGTGACGCCTGATTTCGGTCTCGACGGACGAGGATAGGCGACCTTCTAAATACCAGCAGATCAGATGAATGGTGTCTCGACAGCTCATTCCCGTGCACCTACGCTATTCGCAAAACCTGCGGACCAGGCGCTAAAACGTGCTGCACTTGCGGCGCCAAAGGTGGGGAGGATGCTTTAAGAGTGTTAACAAGCTGAAAATAGAACACTTACGCTACTCATAATAGGGGGACAACAGTCGGGTCAGGGTATCGAATTCTGAAAAGATTACACCTCGAATGGGCAAAAATGAGTCCGTTTTCGCCCCGTCCTTACCTCTCGGGAACAATGGTCGTTTCGCGGAGGGCGGCAATGCGGTCTGCCAGCGGCGGATGGGTGCTAAAAAGCGTCCCGAGCGAGCCGCCCCGAAAAAGGGGCTTTACGATGCACAAGGAAGAAGTCGAAGGCGATATAGCCGTCGTCGGAATGCGATTGTTGTACCCACCCAGCTTCTGAAGGGCGCTGATCAATCCGTAAGGGTTTCCCACCATCCGTGCGCCGGTCTGGTCGGCGGAATACTCCCGCTGGCGGGAGAGTCCGAGCTGCAGGAGCATGGCGGCAAGAGGGGCCAGAATCATCATCAGCAGACCGAGCAGTCCGCCGCCTCCGCCTCCCTCGCCATCATCGCGGTACGGTCCCCAGTAGGCAATCCAGGTGATGGCGCCAGCAATGGTTGCAGCGATCGAACTGATGAGAATGTCGTAGTTGCGGACGTGCGAGAGTTCATGTGCGATGACGCCTTCAAGTTCGTCGTCATTCATCAATTCGAGCAAACCCTGGGTAACCGCCACCGAGGCGTGGCGCGGGTTTCTCCCCGTAGCAAAAGCATTGGGGGCCGCCTCGGGAACCACATACAGTTTTGGCACGGGTAAATTTGCTTTTGCGGCCAGGCGCTCCATGACGGCATACAGTCTCGGCAACTGTTCCCGCGTGACAGGCTTGGCGCCGCTCGACAAAAGCGCGATCTTGTCTGAGAAGAAGTAGGCAAACGCATTGGACACGATCGCAAAGCCCAGGCCGATGGTCATGCCATTGCGTCCGCCAATGGATTGGCCGAGGAACATTAGCAGCAGCGTAAGAGCGACCAGCAAAAGAGTTGTTCGAAAGACTCTCATGGTTTTCCTTCCATTCTACGCGCGCGCCAACCTGGCACAGAGTCGAGCAGCGGTCGTTCAAGCGAAAGCAACGCAAAATCTCCCTGCCGACAGGGACGCCTCACTTGATTAGATACGGGCGGCGGCCGCAGGTTGTTTCGCGGGCTTGCGCTCGAAGCGTACCGCGTCCTTCTGGCCGTCCCGGTCGACGATCAGGTGATCGCCCGGCACCACCTTGCCTTCCAGGATCTGCAATGCCAGCGGATCCTGGATCAATCGTTGAATCGTACGGCGAAGCGGCCGCGCGCCATAAGCCGGGTCGTAGCCTTCGCGCAGCAGCAATTCCTGAGCCGCCGGTTTCACTTCCAGGGTGAGTTGCCGCTCGGCGAGCAGCCTCTCCACGTCTTTCATGAGCAGGCCCACAATCTTCGCCAACTGTTCCTTGCCGAGGGGATTGAAGATGACAATTTCGTCGATGCGGTTGAGGAACTCCGGTCGGAACGATTCGCGCAGCGCCTCCATGGCTTCCTTTCTTGCGCGCTCAGGATCCGTGCCGGCTAGTTCAGAAATGGCCGTCGAGCCGACGTTGCTGGTCATCACCAAAACGGTGTTGCGGAAATCCACGGTGCGGCCCTTTCCATCGGTGAGCCGCCCGTCCTCCAAAATTTGCAGCAGGACGTTGAATACGTCAGGGTGCGCTTTCTCGATTTCGTCAAAAAGGACGACGGAATACAGATGACGTCGCACCTGCTCGGTGAGCTGGCCGCCTTCTTCATAGCCAACGTAGCCTGGCGGCGCGCCAATCAGCCGCGAGACACTGTGCTTCTCCATGTACTCGCTCATGTCGATGCGGATCATCAACTTCTCGTCGTCGAAAAGAAATTCCGCCAGAGCACGCGCGAGCTCAGTTTTTCCCACCCCGGTGGGTCCGAGAAAAATGAAAGAGCCGATGGGGCGCTTGGGGTCCGAGAGCCCGGCGCGGCTGCGGCGCACGGCGTTGGCCACGCGCGCGAGGGCATCTTCCTGGCCGACGACGCGCTGTCGCAGGCGTTCTTCCATGTGCACGAGCTTCTGCGCTTCGCCCTCAAGCAGACGGCCGGCCGGGATGCCCGTCCATTTGCTTACGAGCTTGGCGATGTCTTCTTCATCGACTTCTTCTTTCAGCATCGGGGCATCCTTCTGCACCGAGGCAAACCGTTGCTGGGCCTGCTGAAGTTCGCGTTCCGCGGCGGCGATTTTGCCATAGCGGATTTCCGCAACCTTGGCCAGTTCGCCGGCGCGCTCGAAGCGCTGCTCCTCCGCCTTGAGCTGCTCGATTTGCTCCTTGAGCTTGCGGATTTTTCCGATGGCCTCTTTTTCGGCTTGCCAACGCGCTTTTTTCCCGCTGGATTCTTCCTTCAGTTTGGCAAGCTCCTTTTCGATCTGGCCGCGGCGCTCCTTGGAGTGGGCGTCGGATTCCTTGAGCAATGCCTGGCGCTCAATTTCGAGCTGCAGGATGCGGCGCTCGATTTCGTCGATCTCGACGGGCATGGAATCGATCTGCATGCGGAGGCTGGCGGCGGCTTCGTCGACGAGGTCGATGGCCTTGTCCGGCAAAAAACGATCGGAGATATAGCGGTGGGAGAGAGTCGCCGCGGCCAGGATGGCCGCGTCTTTGATGCGCACACCGTGATGCACTTCGTAGCGTTCCTTCAAGCCGCGGAGAATGGCAATGGTGTCCTCGACCGTAGGTTCGGCAACCAGGACCGGCTGAAAACGGCGTTCGAGTGCCGGATCCTTCTCGATGTGTTTCTTGTATTCATTGAGCGTCGTGGCGCCGATCGCGCGCAGCTCACCGCGGGCCAGCGCCGGCTTCAGCATGTTCGAGGCATCCATGGCGCCTTCGGCGGCGCCGGCCCCCACCAGCGTGTGCAGCTCGTCGATGAAAAGGATGATTTGCCCCTCGGCCTCGGTGATTTCTTTGAGAACGGCTTTGAGCCGGTCTTCAAACTCGCCGCGGAATTTCGCTCCTGCCACGAGAGCGGCAAGGTCCAAGGCCACAATGCGCTTGGTCTTCAGCACGTCCGGCACGTCGCCAGAAACGATGCGTTGCGCCAGGCCTTCCACGATGGCCGTTTTGCCGACACCCGGTTCGCCGATCAATACCGGATTGTTTTTGGTGCGCCGCGCGAGGATTTGCATCACGCGGCGAATTTCTTCGTCGCGGCCGATGACCGGATCGAGTTTCTGCTTGCGGGCTAGTTCGGTCAGGTCACGCGCATACTTGTCTAGGGCCGCGTAGGTAGCTTCGGGATTTTGAGAGGTCACCCGCTGCGTGCCGCGCACTCCGGCGAGAGCCTGAAGAATCGCTTCGTGCGAAGCGCCCTGCCTCTTTAACAGTTGCCCGGCAGGATCGCGGTCGCGTCCGGCGATCGCCAGGAAAAGGTGTTCGGTCGAGACGTACTCGTCCTTGAATCGGTCCGCTTCCTTGAATGCCTGCTCGAGAACGTCGTTGAGCGACCGGCCCATGTGCTGCTCGGCAAACCCCTGCACTTTGGGCAGCCGGGCGATCTCCCTCGCGATCTCTTGGGTCAGCGCTTCGGTGTGAATGCCCAGCCGGGCGAGCAGGGGAGGCACCACGCCATCGCTCTGTGCTACCAGCGCCGCCAGCAGGTGAATCGGTTCCATCTGCTGATTCTCGTGCTGAGCGGCAACCTCCTGGGCGCTTTGCACGGCTTCCTGCGCCTTCACGGTCATTTTTTCAAATCGCAACATAGCAACCTCAATCTCCCGGCGATCGCCAGAAGGGGCTGGCGCGACGGCCAGCCCCTTCCCGGTTGCCCCCTCGGCACCTTTTCTTTGAGCCTCTTGCTGCGTCGGGAGCTCATTTGCCGGAAGCAGCCGCGGCCACGGCCGGAGCGTTGACGGTCACCTCAATCTGCTTCGGCTTCGCTTCCTCGCGCTTGGGAATGCTCAACGTCAGCACGCCGTTCTGATACCCGGCTTTAATCGCATCGGTGTTCACGGTATTTGCAAGCGTGAAGCTGCGGGCGAAGGAACCGAACGAGCGCTCCACGCGCAGGTAGTTCTCCTCGCTGACTTTCTTTTCGAACTTGCGCTCGCCGCGGATGGTGAGCAGGTTGTTCTCCACGCGGATGTCTAGATCCTTGGGATCGACGTCGGGGAGATCCGCTTTCACGACGAGCTCTTGCTCGGTCTCGTAAATGTCCACGGCCGGCGCCCACGCGCTGAGGTTCGACTGCTCGCCGGTCCGGGCAACATCGTTGAACAGACGATTGATCTGGTCCTGCAGGGTGGTCACGCCCCGAAAGGGTTCCCATCGGGCTATGGTTCTCATGGTTGTAAGCACCTCCATTGGTGACTGCAAAGGGATAATAAAATATGAGTGTCTAAGTGTCAAGTCAAATTTTTGGTCGTTGGCTATGTCTTGCTAAACTGCTTAGAATGAATAGCGTATATGTCATTTAGAGTCGGTGGAGGTTCCAACTTCTTGGGTGTTGTGGCGTCCGCGACCGGGCCCTTCAGATGGCCAAGCGGTTTGTTTCGTTGGTCGAAGCGGCCTTCCTGCTAGACTACGGCTGCTCATGCGCCTGGAGAATCTGGATTTCGACCTGCCCCGCGAACAAATTGCGCAGCGGCCGCTAGAGCACCGCGACGCTTCGCGCCTGTTGCTCGTCGACCGCTCCTCGGGGAGGTTTCAAGACCGGGGGTTTCGCGAATTGCCGGATCTCCTCGCGGGCAACGAGCTCGTGGTGCTCAACAATGCGCGCGTGATTCCCGCGCGGCTTTTTGGGCGCAGAGCCGGAGTGCGGTCCGAGAAGCCCTCGCGATCCACGCGGGCCGAGCACTTGACGGGAAAGGTGGAGGTCCTGCTGACCCGCCAAGTCGGTGACGACGCCTGGGAAGCCTTGGTCCGCCCTGGGCGCAAGATGCGCTTAAGGGAGCGCGTTCTGTTCGGCGGGGGAGAACTGGAGGCGGAGATAACCGCGCGCGGGGATTTTGGATTGCGCACCCTGCGGTTCGTTTCTCATGACTCGCGCACCGTGAATGAGCACTTTGAGCGGCTAGGACACGTTCCGCTGCCGCCATACATTGAAAGGGCGGACGAAACGGCGGACCGCGAGCGTTACCAAACCGTATTTGCCAAGCGGCCCGGCGCTATTGCCGCTCCTACGGCGGGGCTGCACTTCTCGGAGGACATACTCAAACGAATCCGCGAGCGGGGTGTGGAGCTGTGCG
Organism: Acidobacteriota bacterium; assembly: GCA_003223215.1. Classification (GTDB taxonomy): domain Bacteria; phylum Acidobacteriota; class Terriglobia; order Acidiferrales; family UBA7541; genus Acidiferrum. The sequence goes on along the minus strand of QHYH01000127.1, from coordinate 43,366 downwards.
AGCTGACGCTCGACGTAGGCCTCGGGACGTTTCAGCCAGTGCACGGCGAAACGCTGGAAAGCCACGTGATGCATTCCGAAACCTACGAGATTCCAGGCGAAACCGCCGCGCTAATCGATCGAGCGCACGCCGCAGGGCGGGCCGTTTTGGCCATTGGAACAACGGTGGTGCGAGCGCTTGAAGATGCAGCGCTGCGCGCGGCAGAAGCGCGATGCTCAAATACGGTTCTTTCCGGCAAAGCCGAGGCGCAATTGTTCATCACTCCGGGATTTCATTTTCGCGCCGTGAATGCGCTGCTCACGAACTTTCATTTGCCGCGCTCGACGTTGCTGGCGCTGGTGTGCGCCTTTGCCGGGCGAGAAAATGTGCTGGCCGCTTACCGCCATGCCGTGGAAGCGGGCTACCGTTTCTACAGCTACGGGGATTGCATGCTGATTGGTTGAAGCAAGAAGCAAAGACTCTGCAAGAAGCAGCCGCGATTCGCGAGAGAGCAAGCGCATAGCGGACTTCTGGAGCAATGGAAGAAACGCAAAGGAGCCGGAGTCGCAGGTCTAGCGGACAAGCAGGGAGGCTGCGGCGGTGCAACCTCCCTGTCGTCGCGAGGAGAGCCATCACGAAGCGGCTGCGCTTACTCGCCAAAAACAAAGACGCGGGACTGCCCGGAGAAGCGCACTTCCTTGACTTGGCCATTTTCGCCGATCAGCAGGGAGTCGTAGCTGGACTTGGCGCTCCGGTCTTCCCAGCGGCCTTCGGATTCGGCGACAACTTTGCCACCCTTTTCCACGGTGGCTTTGTTGCCGTCGATCATCAGGCGGTATTCGCCGGCCTGCAACTCGGCCTTGCCGAGCTTGGCGGATTGCGCGAGGCTAATGTTCTTGGAAAAGGGTTTGGCGAGGAGTGGCACTGCCAGCACCAGGGCAGCGAGTAAAGCGAAACAACGGAAAAAGGAGCTGTTTTTCATGCGTGTCAAATTCCTTTCCGAAAGGATCGAGTCAGCCGCAATAGGACGCCGGGCGGGCGAGATGGAGTTGACACGCAAACGCCGGACGAGTAGTCTCGCCGGTGAAGACACGTCTTCTTCCTGGACTAACGGCCGGAAAAGCTGCGTGTCACGGCCCCCCGGTTGCCACCGCGGGGGTTTTTTTTGAATCTCGCCTTGAGCAGTGCTCTCTGGCGGCTGCCCCCATATAGACGAAATCGTGCCGGGGAATGTTTCGCCGGAGCATAATAAAATTTTGCCGGGACCAAAAAAATGCGGCGGTGCTCTCTTTATTTTCCCTCAAGCGTCATCACGTTCCTGATTGCAAAAGGTAAATCTTTCCTAAAACGGAGGAACGGGCAAAGGGCCTTGCGACCGACGCAAGCCGTTTTGCGTCCCGGACAACGCGCACAACGCTTGCGCTGGTGCATCGCCTCGATTGTTCATCTATACTCTAGGTCATTTTTTTCAGGACCCACGAATGCGCATTCTCATTCTCAGCGATTTGCACTCCAATGGGAGTGCCCTGGACGCCGTCCTCGATGCCGCGAAGGATCGCTGGGATTCGTCCGTGTGCCTCGGCGATGTGGTTGGCTACGGCCCGGATCCCAATTACGTAACGGCCCGGTTGCGAGAACTTGGCACGAAGACGATTCGAGGAAATCACGACAAGGCGGTGACGGGTTTGATGGCCACGGAAGATTTCAATCCCGTTGCCAAGGCTGCCGTGGACTGGACGCGAGCGGAATTAAAGCCGGAAAATATGGCGTGGCTCGCGGCTTTGCCAAAGGGGCCGTTGGTGACCGACGGCATCGTGCTGGTCCACGGGGCCCTTCAGGACGAAGATGAATATGTGTTCACGCCGGAACAGGCTCTGGAAGGGCTCCTCGATTCCAATGCCGTTGTTACTTTTTTCGGGCACACGCATCACCAGGGCGGCTTTTCCAATCAGGGCGCGCGCCTGGAAGTGTTGCAGATTCGGGCGCGCATGTCGGAATCTTTTGCCGCGCTGCAGATCGAGCCGACACGCCGCTACCTGTTGAATCCCGGTTCAATCGGACAGCCGCGCGACGGGGATCCGCGAGCTGCTTTCGCAATTGGAGATTTGGCGCACAACGTGGTGGAATTTTGGCGGGTTCCCTACGATATTGCCGCGGTGCAGAAACGCATGCGGCTCGCCCACTTGCCGGAGCCTTTGATCCAGCGATTGGTCGTTGGGCGATAGGCGCGGTGACCACCGCGCGACCACGCCACCAGTGCAAAAATTCCTGGCCTCTGGCCTCGCTGACGGCGGCAGCCGCACTTGGTATCGGGTGAAAGGCCAGCGAGCCTATTCACCCGCCGCTTCGGGCTGCGGATTACTGGCTGCGCGCGAAAACACCCCGAAGGCGGACAGATCGCCCGTTAAGGGTTTTTACGGAGTTCGAACTCCAGCATTTTCCTACCCTGGTGCCTCGCGCGGGCGCCGACCTGGTGCTTCCATCCCCGGAGGATGAAGTTCTACAAAGATCTCGCCCTGGAGCTCGAAGTCGCGCGTGCTCGTTAGGCGCAGGACTCGAGCCCTGGGCTGCTCCGCGTGGTCATGCCTCGATAGAGCCCCTTTGGACCGGCCCGTCAGGTCGGCCTGCGACCCGATCGATCCCCCGAGCTTGCCCGCTCAATCTGCAGGAACAATCCGAATTGGGCAAGACCAAGCTAAGAAACGAAGGTGGGGAAGAATTTCCCCCGTAAAAGGAGAGAAGCGGTTAGGGGCAAGCCCTAACCGCTTCCCGGGGTGTGTCCTCGAAGTGGTTTTGAAATATTAGATGTGCGGGAACGAAAAAGGTTTCCTTGGACTATAAAATAATTTTGGGCAAATCGATTTATTAAGGGCAAATCTCAATAAAACAGGTACTTACGCCAACGGTCGTCGCGGTGCCCGATCAGCCTCATCAGCTGACGGGAAGTGTGCAACGTGAAAGGCCGGGGCTTGCGCGCCAGCTTCAGCCCGGCTTCCTCCGGGGTGCGGTCGCCCTTGGCGTTATTACAGTGGTAGCAGCAGGCCACCAGGTTTTCCCAGGAGGAACGGCCGCCGCGCGAACGAGGCAGGACATGGTCGAGCGTCAGTTCCGAGCTGGGGAACACGCGGCCGCAGAACTGGCAAGTATTCCGGTCGCGCAGCAGAATGTTCTTGCGCGAAAGCGCGCGGCTCTGCTGGGGGATATGCCGATAAGCCAGCAGGCGAATTACCGATGGGACCTGATGCGAATGGGCCGCCGAATGCACCTCGGCGCTGTGCAGCTCTTCCGCCTGGGCTACACCCTTCAGCATCAAAACCATGGCACGGCGTACTGCGGTGACATTGATGGGCTCGTAGGTAGCATTCAAAACGAGCACAGGTTCCTGCATCAAGGATGCGCGACGGGAAATCGAGTTGTGGATTCTACTACCGGCGGGGCCTTGGGAACCGGGCGCAGTCTCGCGAGCCGCTTCGGGGGTATGAGCCCCCCGGGAATCGGCCGCCATGTGCCGGTTGGATCCCATCGAGCTTGTCTCCCTCTATTCTACCATTCCACGACGTCAGGGAGTGGATTTCTTGCGGTCCTGGCGGTCCTGGCCACCGTAAGCCTGGGGCAACGTTCCTCGGTAGGCCTCGAAGGTCGCGTCAATACATCATCTAGCAGACATCTAGCAGTAGGACGCGAAGGTTGCAACTTGGCTGCCCGGACGTGTGGCAAAAGCGCCACGCACAGATTCCCAGCCCGCTCTTCGAGGCTCAAAAATGCCCCGGGCCGGGCACCTTTGCCCCTGAGGAGCATCGCCTTAAGAGGCGACCGCAAGCGCCTTCGCGAGCGGCCTGGAAATCAGCGCGGCGCACCAGACGCCCAATCCCTCGACAGCATTGCACCAACTGCTCGGCCCTGTTCTTCTGGTCCTAGTCCTGGAATAGAGATGCTACCGATTTCGCGGGCGATGGCGTTCGAAGGAAGCCAGGCCTTGCTCGCAAATAGGTACCTGGCGCGAAGCCAATGAGCGCACCTTGCAGATGCGACCGCGGTGGGAAGATAAAGAAAGAAATTACCTTAAAGTTATTACGAACGGAGGACATCCGTGCGAGGCTGACTTCCCGTTTGATTGGGCGTGTCTATAGCAGGCCTTGCTCCAATTTTTCCTGGCAGGCAATACAGTGCTTGGCCCACGGCACTGCCTCCAACCGCTTTTGCTGCATCTCCTCTTGGCAGTTGGCGCAAACGCCGTATTCATCTTCCTGGATGCGCTTTAGCGCGGCATCAATCAGGTTCAAGAGCGAGCGGTCGGTATTGGTCATGCCGAAGAGAAATTCCTTGGTATAGGAGTTGGCCGCTTTGTCTGCCAGGTCGACCGTGGGATCTTCGTCCGCTGTCCGTCCTTCTTCCTGGGTGCGTGCGATGGTCTTCGTCAGTTCTTCGCGCCGCGCCAGCAATTTCTTCTTGTAATAATCGAGTCGTTTCTTGTCCATGTGAGTCCCGGCCCCTGCAACCTATTTGGGGCCACCTAAAAACTCCGTAGTGTAGACCAGTCCACCAGTGAAGTCAAGGCAATGGAACCGGCGTGTGCCTAACTTGTCATCGACTCCAAGTTGCGCGCGGTTTTTATGGGGCTCCTAAAAGATCGTTAAAGCAGACCCGCAGCCGCCGCTGATGGCTGGCACAATAAAGATATCCGATCCCGGCGGAACAGGACTCGTGAGGCCTCCGGTATATCGAACATCCTCGTCACCGACGAAAATGCTGACGTGCTCGCGCATTTGTCCTTGTTCGGTGGCGAGGCGATCCCTGAGACCGGGGTGTAGCCTCCACAGTGCAGCCAAGGCCTCCGCCAAAGTGACTGGTGATGGCTCGACCGTGACTCTGCTGCGCCCTCCAGTGAATTCGCGCAACGGCCCGGGAATATGAAAGGTCACCGGCACAATTATCTTCTTTTTCGCCGCGAGTGGCTTGGCGGGTGAGCGCTTTTTCGAGACGAAGACGGAGGCGGAGTAACGGGCCCGGTCGGGCCTGAAGATGCCGACCCATCCTCGATAAATGCGCTCCGCACACAGACAATTGAGGGCAGTCCATCGAGGATTTTGTTCCAAGTTCTTCCCTCGTCGCACGAGCCAAAGAGTTGCCCGCTTCTTGTGCCGAAGAAAATTCCCGCCGGATCGAGCGAATCTACCGTCATGGCATCGCGCAAGACCGTTTCGTAAGCCTGTTTTTGCGGCAAGCCTCGAGCGAGCGGCTCCCAGGAGGCCCCACCGTTGCGCGTGCGATAAACTCGCAGCCGGCCATCGCACGCGCAGCGAAACTGGTCGGACTCGACGGGAACGATGTAGACGCAATCGGGATTCCTGGGATGCATGACCATGGCAAAGCCGAAGTCTGACGGCACTCCATTAGCGATGTCGGTCCAGTTTTCGGAGCCGTCGTCCGAGCGATATAAGCCCCAATGGTTTTGCAGGAACAGGCGTGCGGGGCGCGCCGGGTGCATCACGATCTTGTGAACACATTGCCCGAACTCGGGGTATTTGCCAGGCATGAACGTGACCCGGATTCCCCTGTTTTGCGCCGTCCACGTACGTCCCGCATCATTGGTGCGATAAACGCCGCCAGCGGAAATCGCCACGTACATGCGCTGCTTGTCGGCAGGGTCGAGCACGATCGTGTGTAGCGCCAATCCGCCATTGCCGGGCACCCAACGCGGGCGATGCGGATGATCGAACAGACCGCGTACCAACGACCACGTCTCCCCGCCATCATGGGTTTCGAAAAGTGCCGCCGGCTCGACGCCGCAATAAAGAACGTCAGGCTCATCCGCCCGGCCGAGCGAGATCTGCCAGATGTTCCTCAAGGAAACACCGGTGTCCGCAGGAAATCGAATATTGGCCTCCTGCGGATTCGTCCAGCTCTTGCCAAAGTCCCCGCTCGAGCGCAGCAGAGTGCCCCAAAAGCTTTGCGTCGATGCCCAGATGCGGTGTTGCCCACGACGGCCGTCATAAACCATCGTGTAAACCGCGTAACCGTGGAAATAAGGACCACCCACGTCCCAGCGGGCGCGGTTGATGTTGGAGCGAAGGATAAAAGCTCCTTTGGTTGTTCCTACCAGCAAAAGAAAATCTCCTTTGCGGACGCGCGCGTGGCGCACACTGTGCAAGACCGTGGTTCGAGGTTCGCTGCGGTCGGCGCTGGGCGCCGGTGCGAAAACGGCCGCGGATTGGATGGCCTCAAGCGCCGCTAGAGCTTCTCCGGCGCGCTGGTAACGTTGCATCGGTTCTTTCGACAGGCAGCGCTGGATGATGGCCCAAAGGCCGGGCGGGACAGGAGGACCGAGCGGTTTGGGCAATTCGCGCATTATGGCCGAGCTCAATGCAAAGCCAGTCGGCCCTTCAAAAGGCCGGCGTCCGGAAGCCGCTTCATAAAGCACAACTCCCAGCGCCCAGAGATCCGAACGGTAGTCGGAGCCTTCTCCGCGCAGGACTTCCGGCGACATATAAGCCAAAGTGCCGCTCAGTGTGGAGCCGTCCTCGATCGTTTCAAGAGTGCGAGTAGGACCCTCGAATAAACCATCCCCCACTCGTTTTGCCAAACCGAAATCGAGTACTTTTGCCAGCCCTTCTGCGGTGACCACGATGTTCGCGGTCTTCAGATCTCGATGGACGATGCCTCGGTCATGAGCGCGGACAAGCGCGCTCGAGATCTGCGCGCCGTAGCGGATGACTAGCTCCGGGGGCAATCCGCCATCTCGGCACATCTCGTAGAGGGACTTGCCTTCCACGAGTTCCATGACAATGTAAAGTTCGCCTTCGGTTTCGCCAACGTCGTGGATCGTGCAAATGTTGGGATGAGCGAGAGAGGAAGAAGCCCGCGCTTCTTTGAGTAGATTCTGGCTTGCCGAGGAATCCAGCTGAGGATCCTTCTTGACAACTTTTACGGCCACATCGCGCTGCAACACTTCGTCGTAGGCGCGATAAACGACGCCCATGCCACCTTCGCCAATCTTTGCCTGGACACGACAATGGCCGAGAACCTGACCAATCACCGTTGACTCCCCTCGCCGTTTCGCCCCTCATGCTAGGCTCCGCGCTCGAGATCCGTCAACGGTTGAAGGGCCGGACGGCGCTGCGGAAAAGCGGGTCGCTTCAAACACGGCGTAACGATTACACCATGGGAGGATCCCGGTAGTGCAACGGCAGAGCCTGCGGGCCGTGCTGCGCGGTCCGAATACCCTTGGCGCCGGTTGGCTAGCAATCCATTTCCTCGACCGGGAGACCCGCAAGCGCGGGCAGATTCTTACAACGGCCCCAGCGAAAAAACGAGCAGCTGCTAGAGAAAAGCACTCGCCTAACAATAAGAAGCGGTGAACAGAAGGGTGTCTGACGAGTGTCTTGCGTGTCGTACTTTTTTTTGGGCCTTGGTGTAGACGTGAAATTTGCCCTCCGGCCTTGGAAGGATTGGCCTGAACTCGCAAAAGCAATGTCTCGTATCAATTTGAAAATACATGCTTTAGATAAGATAAAGCATGATACACTTGCATTTATACGGCGCACTATACTTGCACCTATACAGCACAATTGACTTGCAGTAATGCGGCATCATAGACTTGTACTTACTCGGCACAATAAACTTGTAATGATCTACGAAGATGGAGGCCTCATGCCCTCGCCCAACGAAAAACTGGCTGAATCGCTTGACGTACTCAAGGCCATCCAGGAAGGCAACCAGCGTGTCTTCCGTTCCGACGACCTGAGCCGAGTTCACCGCGAACGGCTAGTAGACAACGGCTTCTTGCAAGAAGTCATGAAGGGCTGGCTGATTTCTTCAAGCCCCGACGCACAGGCCGGCGAGGGCACCCCTTGGCATGCGTCGTTCTGGGAATTCTGCGCGCGTTACTGCGACGAGCGTTTTGGCGACCAGTGGCACCTGTCGCCGGAGCAGTCCCTTTTTTTGCACGGCGAGAGAACGGTGATCCCGGACCAATTAGTTGTCCACAGTCCCAAAGCCACGAATAACGATATCAAGCTTCTCTTCGGCACAACGCTTTACGATTTGAAAGTTGCCGAGATGCCCCCGCCTGCGGCCCTCACGGTGCGGGAGGGATTGCGTCTGTTTACGGCGGCGGCGGCGCTGGTACGCGTGCCAGAATCATTTTTTCAGCTGTATCCACTCGAGGCGCAAGTGGTGATGGCGAGCCTCGCGGACGCCTCGGACCTGCTTCGGCTCCTGCTGAACGGCGGTCATTCGGCGAAAGCCGGTTATCTTGCCAAAGCCTTCCGCCAAACCGGTCGCGGCGAACTCGCGGACGAGATTCTCCGCGCGATGAAGGGCGCGGGATATGATGTACGGGAAAGCAGTCCATTTGAAGCCGGACAGATATTCCCCAAACCGAGCCGTCCCACCGCTCCGATCGTGAGCCGCGTCGAGATGCTTTGGGAATCAATGCGTGGCAAGGTTCTCGCGGGGTTTCCGAAGGCGCCGGGACTCCCGGCAGACAAGGAACCGTATCTTCGCTTCGTCGACGAAATCTATCCGACCGATGCCTACCACTCCTTGTCCATTGAAGGCTACTCCGTCACGCCGGCCCTGGTTGAGAGAGTGCGGCAAGGCGGCTGGGACCCCGAGAATGACGCCGGTGATCGCAGAAATCGCGACGCCCTCGCCGCTCGGGGATACTGGCAAGCTTTCCAGCTCGTGAAAAAAGAAGTAGAGAAAGTGATCGCCGGTGAGAACCCCGCCGCGCTCGCGCGCGCCGCGCACAACGACTGGTATCGCGAATTATTCCTGCCCTGCGTTACAGCCGGCCTGATAGAACCGCGATCCTTGGCCGGATACAGGAATATACCTGTGTATCTGCGCGGGTCGCGCTACGTTCCGCCAAGGTGGGAGGCGGTGCGCGAGGCCATGCCGGCGTTCTTCGATCTTCTGGAAAAAGAACCCGAGCCTTCGGTGCGCGCGGTGTTGGGACACTGGCTTTTCGGTTATGTCCACCCGTACTCGGATGGGAACGGCCGCATGGCGCGCTTCCTCATGAACGTTATGCTGGCATCGGGCGGCTATCCTTGGACGGTGATTCGCATCGTGGATCGCAAGTCTTATCTGACCGCGCTGGACCGCGCCAGCATCGAGATGGACATCCATCCGTTCACCACCTTTATCGTACGCCGCGTACAATGGCGCCTGGAGCGGCATGACCTGACATTCCCGGCGCCCATGGAGAGTTTCGTCTACGAGCGCGATATGGTCCTTTTCTACGGGCAAGATGGCGAAGCGTGCGTGCGGTGCGCTATCACCAGGGAAGCCCTGGACGATCACTTCCATGGAGATGGTAAAGACAAACTTGAAGTGTTCAGAGCGAACCGCCAGCCCGTCGAGAAGGAGGTTCAGCGGAGATATCTTGCCGGCGACACCGAACTGGATGGGTCCATTCTCATTCGCTCGAGCGATCTACCTTCGTGACCGCGAAACAATGGGGTCAACAGCGTGAGCAGTGATCTGCCGAACGACGACCCGAGACTCGGCGCCCTGAACATGAATCACGACCCGCATTCCCCGCATCGGTGGCGCCTCGCGGGCCAGCAACCGGAGAGAGCAAACTGGCGGACTTTTGCGAACGCTTCGCTTCCCCATTTGTTTATTATCTGATGGAGATGGTAGCCTACAGTTGATGATACGTGTCACGGCGGGCTGTAACAGAGCACTCGCAGCCATCTTCACGATGGTGATCTCCTCCGCCTCGGCCTGTGCGACAATCTGTGCACTTGGCGTTTGCCCAGACCACCCTCAGCAAACCTCCAGCCATGACTGCGAGTCGTCAACCTCTCACCACTCCCATCGTTCGAGCGTGCCCGATAAGCCCGACTGTTCAAAGCATGCTCACCCGAGTGTGGTGTTCGTAAAATCGGGAGGCGTCGCAAGGATTGAGCTGAGCATTTCGGCTTACATGAGCCCCGCGGTTCTGTTCGCTTCGCCCGGGAATTTTTCGGTTGCCAACCTGACCGCTTCCGATGGATTGGACCTGGCTCCTCCCCTTGTACCGCGGCGTATTCCTCTCCATCAGCAGATTGGCGTTCTTCGCATTTAGTTCCTGCCTCATCGCTCGTTCCTTTTTTGAATCACCAAACCAAGCCTGCCTTCCGGCTCGCACCTCTGGCGTGAATCATCGTGCCCTTGAGCCGAGCCAATGGCCTCGCCAAACGGGAGGCTGCCCTCCTGGGAGGAGCCCAACTATTCCCGACGCGCCGAAAGGCGGCCGGAAAGAATTTCGAACAAGGAGAAATGAAATGAATCGGGCAAGACGGATGTTCCTTCAAAGCACGGCCACTCTGAGCGCGGGACTCATCGCCGCCGCGAAAGCCCTAGCCACAGGACAGAATCAGCAAATGCAGGCGATGCCCGGCATGCCGCATTCGCAGCACAAAATGCCTGCCGTCAAGTCAGGTTCGAGCGGTCCAATCGCCACGCTTCCGGTGCAAACGCCGGACGTTCCCGATCTTCCCTACGAAATGGATCGGGGAGTCAAAGTCTTCCGGCTTCGAGCGGAGCCGGTTCAGCGGAAACTCGTTCCGTTCAGGAACATGACCGTCTGGGGGTACAACGGCAGTTGTCCTGGTCCGACCATCCAAGTCCGGGAGGGCGACCGCGTCCGCATCATCTTTGAGAACGGACTGCCCGAAGCCACGACCATCCATTGGCACGGTATCGAAGTCCCTATCGAAATGGATGGAGCGCCGTACATCAGCCAGATGCCGGTTGCTCCGGGCGAGAAGTTCGCCTACGAATTCACTCTTCACCAGGAAGGCACGTTCTTCTACCACGCGCACTCCGCCATGCAGGAAATGATGGGTCAGATCGGCATGTTCATCATCCATCCCGAGAAGCCGTACAAGCCGCATGTGGACCATGATTTCGGAATCGTTCTGCAGGAATGGGCCATCTTGCCCGGGCTGGATGTCCCGAATACCGCGAACATGGAGTTCAACTGGCTGACGTTCAACGGCGTCGCCGCGCCCGCCACCACACCGATGATCGTGCGTCAAGGCAATCGCGTGCGCCTGCGCATCGTCAACCTCGGGATGGATCATCATCCCATCCACCTGCATGGCCACCAGTTTTACGTAACGGGAACGGAAGGCGGGCGCGCGCCCGACAGTACCTGGTATCCCACCAACACCGTTCTCGTGGGCGTCGCGCAAGCCAAAGTCGTGGAATTCGAAGCGAAGTTTAACGGCGACTGGATGATTCACTGCCACCTCCCGCACCACATGATGAACAGCATGTCCGATTTAATTCGCGACCGCGCCATCATGACCGCCGACCAAACCGTGGATCGCGCGATGGCGCAAATGCAGACGCTCGCCAAGAGTGTGCCCTTCCGGCACTCGCCGCCTTCGCCGGTGGCAGCGAGCGCCAACTCCCAGCCGGGGTTTCCTCAGGACGCTTTCATGGAGATGGGCATGGACGACGCCGTTGCCAAGCCCGAAACCTATGGCCTTCCGCCCAACTGGAGCGCCGGCATGCAGGGAATGATGACCCTCATGCGCATTCTGCCTAACCAGAAATACGACGAGATCATGGCGCGGATTAAAGCCGGAACACCGAATCCGCCCATGCCACCGATGAAGATGGACAAAGACCGCCCACCCTCCATGTAACGAACGATCGCAAATCTAGAAAAAGGAATTACGCTCATGAAGAGTTTCACGAGAAGTCTGAGAGCGCTGTTTACAGCATCGCTGGTGGCAGCAGGATACGCGGCGGCCCAGCAACCGCCGCATCCGCAGGAACCGCAACATCAACACCAAAAGCCCGAACAGAATCCGGCACAGGACCAAAGCAAGCAGGAGATGCAACACGGCGAGCACCAGATGACCATGCGGACTGTGGAACCGGTCTACCCCCGGATGGGAAAGGCGCAGGAGCAAGCCAAGGGCCCGCTGATGACGCTGACTTCGTTGCAGCGGTTGGCGGCCCAGAGCAATCCGACCCTGCGCCAAGCGGAGGCGGAGATTCGTGCGGCAAAAGCCCGACAACAGCAGGCGGGCCTCTATCCCAATCCGACAGTCGGCTACACCGGTGACGAAATCCGCGGAGGCTCGGTTGGCGGCGGCAAGCAGGGATTTTTCGTCTCGCAGCCCATCGTCACTGCCGGAAAACTCGGCAAGAATCGCCAGATCTTTGGCCAGGAGATTCGCCTTGCGGAAGTGGAAGCCGAAGAACAGAAGATGCGAATCGAAAGCGCCGTGCGCATCGCGTTCTATCGCGTGCTCGCGGCGCAGGAACTACTGGAAGCGCAGCGGGACTTGGCGCGGATCGCTCAGGACAATGCGGAAACGGAACATCGCCTCAGCAACACCGGACAGGCGGACAGGCCGGAAGTTCTGCAGGCTGAGGTCGAAGCCCGGCGCAGGCAGATGGCGGTCCGCGTTCGGGAAAACACGCTGCGCCAGGAATGGCGCGGTCTAACGGCCGTGATTGGAAAGCCGGACCTGGCCTTGCAGGTTGTCGACGGCAACCTTGAGGCTGACCTACCGCGAGTGAACGAGGAAGAGGTCGTCGAAGCCATTGCCAAAGAGAGTCCGGCGGTGCGGATCGCGGCGATCTCCACCACCCGCGCGCAGGCCGTCCTCGAACGCAGCAAAGCCGAGCCGGTTCCCGATCTCCAGCTTCGGGCGGGCGCCGAGTACTTCGGGGAGCAACTCGAGGGCATCAACCGATCCATCGGCTGGGAAGGAATTGCCGAAGTCGGCGTCACTCTTCCCCTCTGGAACCGCAACCAGGGCAATATCGCCGCTGCCCGTCAGGACCTGGACCGCGCACAGCGAGAAGAAATGCGTGTTGAACTCACGCTGCGTGAACGCGCCGCGGCCGTCCTCGATCAGTACGCTACGGCTCGCATCATGGCCGACGAGTACCGCGAGGGAATTCTCCCACGCGCTAAAGAAGCCTATTCGCTTCTCGTCGACGAATACGGAAAGATGCTCGCTTCCTATCCCGTCGTCCTAGATTCCCAGAGGGCCCTTTACCAGCTTCATCTGGAATACGTTGCCGCGCTCGAGAACGTCTGGACCACGGGCATCGCCCTCGAGGGTTATCTGCTTACCGACGGCCTCGAAGCGCCGGCACGGCCGGCTGAAGTGGACCGCCCCGTACGCGAAACGAACGTGCCCATGAGCCGGGCCACCAACCCGCAGCAATAGAAAAAGGGGATTCGGTGCGATGCGGGACGAAGCTAGTAGGTCAATCTCGGTCTCAAGGTTTCCCCGCCGCCAACTCCAGCTTTTAGGTCCGGCCCTAAGTTACTTTTGTTATGATCAGCAGGCCACGCGGTGGAATGAGGGTCGCGTTCTGGTCTTTTTTGTGCCCTGCACCTGATCTCGTAAGTTCACTGCAGTACACGCAGAATTTCGAGAGCAAAAAGTTATGGGTCTTTTCTGCTGATCGAAATTCCCATGCTCTCGCTGTCAGTCGGGAAGGGACATGTCGAGCCAGCTGTCATCCTACGACGTTTGCATTATTGGCTCCGGAGCCGCTGGGAGTGTGATGGCCAAAGAGCTTTGCGAGGGTGGAGCGAAGGTCATCCTGCTCGAAGCCGGGAGGGAAGTGCCCCTGACCAAGTTCCTCTCGCATAAGTGGCCTTACGAATTGCCTTACCGCGGGTTTCGCGGCGAGAAGCAGGCGCCTTTCTACCAAGGGAGGGTGTCCACCTCGATTCGCTATGAAGACTGCGATCATGTGAGCGTGGACCGGATACGTGTGGTAGGGGGCAGGACGGTGCATTGGAATGCCGTAGTGCTCCGCTACGCAGCACGAGACTTCCAAGAATCGTCGGTGAACGGCAGCGAGGAAGACTGGCCGCTGACCTATGAAGAGCTGGAACCTTATTATGAGCGGGTGGAGCAGATGATCGGCGTTTGCGGCCAGGACGACGGGCTCGAGATTGTGCCTGCAGGGAAACACTATCTACCTCCGCTTCCGTGGCGCTGCAGCGAACACATCTTGCATCGGGCAACGAAGAGCCTGGGAATTCCTCTCATTTCGGTGCGCAAAGCCGTCGCTACCGTCGTTTATGACCGCCGCCCGCCATGTCACTACTGCGGCCACTGCATGGATGGGTGTGATGTGGGGGCGTTATTCAACAGCGCCGTGGCCATGTTGCCGAAGGCGCAAAGGACGGGCAACTTCACGCTCCGCCAAAACGCTCTGGCGCGTGAAATCCTGGTGAACCAGGAAGGGCTGGCGCGCGGCGTGTGTTTTGTGGACACACAAACCAAGCAGGAGCACGAGGTAAGAGCAAGAGTCGTCGTCGTTTGTTGCGCGACGGTTGAATCCGCTAGGCTGCTTTTGAATTCGCGGTCGCCGCAGCACCCGAACGGTCTGGCCAACTCCAACGGTATCGTGGGGCGCTATCTTCACGGTCACCTGGGAGGAGGCGCGGATATCTATCTAAAGGAACTTGAGGGCGCTCCGCCGTTCAACCAAGACGGAGCCACAGACCACGTGTACATTCCACGATACAATCATCTCGCTCAGAAAAAAGACTACGCGGGCGGCTGGGGATTTCAGGTCAATTTTTCGGGCTACATGTTTCCCCAGCATGCATCGCGGCTCGCCGGCTACGGCGGCGCGTATAAGGAACGCATCCGCAAGATGCAACCGGGTTATATGATGCTTGGCGCATTTGGAAAAGTCGAAGCGCGCCCGGAAAACTGCGTAACCGTGGCGCCTCATCACACAGACGAGTATGGCATCCCCATACCGGTAGTTCATTTCCGATTTGGCGAGAACGATTTGGCCCTCTGGCGCGACAAGAATCGAAGCCTGATGGAAATTTGCTCAAATTTGAAAGGGGAGGCTTTCCCGGATTCCAGCCAAGCCCCGAGCGGCTTTGCCAGTCATGAGGTGGGCACAATCCGCATGGGCAGGAATCCCCAGACCTCCGTCCTGAACAGCTTTTGCCAGGCGCGCGAGGTGAAGAATCTCTTCGTGACCGATGGAAGCTGTTTTACCACTTCGAGCGAGAAGAACCCCACGCTCACCATCATGGCGCTCTCGCTTCGGGCGGCGGATTACATCAAGGAGCAAAGGAGGCGCGGGCAGCTTTAGACCTTGTTGCGCGAACCAGCGACGCTCGAGGAACCTCGAAGGCGCGGCATCGGAAGGAAAGTTGGAGCTTGTATGAAACGAAGAACCGCGATCAAAATCACGGCTATCGGCGCTCTCGCACCGAAACTCGACACCCTCTCACCTGCTCTGGGCCATTTACCTACGGGCGCGGGCGGGCTGGCGAGAGACGACAAACTCCGGTTCTTTACCGCAGAAGAGCGGGAGCTGCTCGACCAGCTTATGGAAATGATTATTCCCACCGACGATCACGCGCCCGGCGCAAAAGCAGCCGAGGTGAGCCTTTTCGCCGACCTAATGGTTTCGACCAGCGGTAGGGAGGTCCAAAAGCAGTGGCGCGAAGGCCTGATGCAAATGCAAGAGGAGGCCCGAAAATCCTCGCTCACTGAGGCGCTTGCCAAATCAGCTGCACACGAGGACCACCCGACTACTGATCTCGAGCGCTTCTTTCGAACTCTCAAGCAGATGACGGTGAATGGATATTATACGTCGGCCATCGGCATCCACCAGGATTTGCAGTATCAGGGGAACACGTATCTCAGTGCTTTTCCACCTTGTGCTATCAATCCGATCGGTCCTAACCAGGCCCTAGAGCAAGGGGAAAAGACGCGGCAGGCGCCACGGTCACGGGCGCCGCGAGGCCTTTCCGATGAACACCGGAAGCAAATCGACTAAGCCCAGCAGAACACTTGCCGCCATGAAATACGGCGTCAATACCATGGTGTGGACCACGCGGATAACCGAGCAACATTCGGCGCTTTTTTCTCGGATCCGCGAGTGGGGGTTCGACGGTGTCGAACTGTTTTTGTCGCCGAGTGAACCTGCCAGCATTCCGGCCGTGAGGCGAATCCTGGATGGAGCAGGTCTTGAGCGCACCGCCTGCAGCGTCTTACCACGTGAGGCCAACCTGATCGATGCGGATGCGCAGGTACGTGCCCGCGGAGGGGAGTTTTTGCAGCAATGCATTGCGCGTACGGCGGAACTCGGGTGCAAGCTCATTTGTGGCCCGCTCTATGCAGCCTTGGGCATGATGAGTGGACGGCCGAGGACCGACGACGAATGGAAACGAGCCGTAGAAGGCCTCCACGCGGCCGCCGAGCGAGCCCGCACGTTTGGCATCACGCTTTGCATCGAACCACTCAATCGTTTTGAGACCTATTTCCTCAACACTCTGGCCGACGCGTCTCAATTGGCCCACGATGTGGGCGAGCCGAATGTGCTGATTCATTTCGACACCTTCCATGCAAACATTGAAGAAAAAGACCCTGCCGATTCTCTTCGCGCCGTCGCTAAGGACCTTGGACACGTGCATATCTCCGAAAATGACCGAGGCGTTCCCGGTACAGGACACAACGACTGGCGGGGTATTCTCGGGGCTTTAAAAGAGATGGGATACCAGGGCTGGATGACCATTGAATCTTTCGCCCAGCCGGAGCCGGAGCTCGCTGCCGCAGCCGCCATCTGGCGCGATCTTGCTCCTTCAGGCGACGAGCTTGCGCGGGAAGGGCTTCGGTTCATCACCGCGTTGAGCCAGGAGATCGATGTCAGTACCAAACGGACGGCACGCGCGCGCGGGGTACGCTAACGTTGGACGATTCGAGAAAGCGCGGACGAAGGCAGTTCCTGAAATCAGTGGCCGCAATTGTTCCGGCCGCTGCGTTTGCTCATACACGAAGGCAGAAGCATATACGACAAAGCGGCTCGCTGGTCTCGCCGCGAAGTGAGCCAGACCGTTACATCCATATCGCCACGGTACCCGCGGGGGACGACGCCATCCCTTTCCGCAAACATACGCTTGATCTGGGGATCAGCGAAACGGTTGCCGTCGCCGACATGAATGGAGACGGCAGACTGGACATCATCTCGGGAGAGCATTGGTTCGAGCAAGGGCCCCCGGAAGCCGGCCTCGGTCCGCGCTTCCTCAAACACAAGTTCCGGGACTTGTCCTATACGTTCGACTACCTGGAGGACCTGAGCGATCTGGCTATCGACGTGAACCACGACGCCCATCCGGACATCGTCAGTTGTTCCTATTGGTCGAAGCCTCTAACCTGGTGGGAGAATCCTGGCAAATCCGGCGGCGCCTGGCGTGAGCACCTGATCGAGTCCGGCTCTCCCGTAGAGTTTGTCTTCTTGGTTGACATCCTGAATACGGGCCAACCCCTTCAGCTCTTGCCTCAGTTCGGCAAGCTTGACTTCCCGTTGACATGGTATGAACTGGCGGAACGCGGCGGTCGAGACCCATGGGTGCGACATGAAATCAGTCCCCGCAGTTACGGGCACGGAATCGGAGCGGGCGATGTCAACGGGGATGGGCATACGGACATTATCACGCCTGAGGGCTGGTTTGAGGCCCCGCGCGACCCGAGGAACGGTGACTGGACGTTTCATCCCGAGTTTGAGTTGGGCGCCACCGGATTCATCTACACCGAAGACGTGAATGGCGATGGGTTGCCCGATCTGATCACCAGCCTGGCCCACGACTACGGCATCTTCTGGTATGAGCAGAAGAAGGATGCCCGGGGGAATCGCGTGTGGACGAAGCATTTGATTGATAATAGCTGGTCGCAGGCACATGCGATGACCTTGGCGGATTTGAATGGCGATGGACGGCGTGAACTGATCACCGGCAAACGCTACTATGCGCATGACCATGATCCCGGTGCCAACGAGCCGCTCGGAGTCTACTGGTACGAGCGAATCATGGTGGATGGCGCGGTGCAGTGGAAGAGGCATGTTCTGGACTACAGCACGCGTACCGGCGGAGGGATGCAAATCGCGGTAGTGGATATCGATGGGGACGGTGATCAGGACATAGTCGTCGCCGGAAAATCCGGTCTATTTCTCTTCGAGAGCCTGGCATCGCAACTTTGAGAGATCATCTGGCTGGTCCTTTGATGCATGGCCTTGCTCTCTGTCCTACTCCTAACGTCCGCACACTTCCACTCACGACCCACCACGGCTGTTCGTTCAACGCTTGGTCCCATGTGAGGGAGCAATGCGAAGACTCCTGCGTTCCAGGGTTTACCGTTGGCCACACCGCAGCCAGCCAAGCGGTTTTGTCGAGCAGCATGAGTGCTCGAAGCGCAACCGGCTGGCGCAACTGATGATCGCCGCAAAAGGCCGGCAAGACCGCGAAAGCGAGGTCTTTCGTCACTCGGACCTTAACAGCGTCACCGGCTCAATCCGAGCCGCTCGCAGTGCGGGCAAATACCCTGCCAGCGCGGCCATGGCTGCAAGGATCGCAATCGTCCCCCCGAACGTCAAAGGGTCTGTCGCGGTCACGCCATACAAAAGCGAAGTCGCCAGCCGCGTTGTCAGCAGCGCTCCAATCAGTCCAATCGCCGCGCCCATTCCCGCCAAACGCATAGTCTCGGCCAAGATAAGTTGCCTCACCGCCGTCGGCAACGCGCCCAATGCCATCCGAATCCCAATCTCTGTGTGGCGCTGATTCACCGAATACGAGATCACTGCATAAATTCCCAGCCGACGCTAGAATCAGCGCAAACCCCGCGAATCCACCGAGCAATAAAGCCACAAAACGCCGGGGCGAAGTCGCTCGGTCTACGAGCGTTTGGAGCGTGCGCAAATCCGAAGTCGGTAGATTCGATTCAACCGGCCGCAGCCCTTCGCGCAGCCGGGATGCCAATTGAGCCGTGGGCAGGGACGTACGCACAACAAGATCCACCGTGCCGTAGTCATCGGTTTGCCGCATGGGAATGTAAAACTCGTTTCCCGACGCTTCTTCGAGCGCCAGGTGGCGAACGTCACCTACCACACCCAGGACCGTGCGTTCCGGATTGTCCGTCCGCACAATTCTCCCAATGGGATCCTGTCCGGGCCACAAATTTCGCGCCAGCGTTTCGTTCAAAATGATTACGGGCAATGATCCCTTGGTGTCACGCTCTGTAAAATCCCGTCCGGTCCGCAACGGGATGCCCATCGCTCGAAAGTATCCTTCGCTGATGATGCGAGGAAATCCATAGGGATAGGTCTGAGGCGTGTAAATCATGCCTTTCGCAGCGATGCCCCAGTTCCGGTTGCGTCCGAGCGGCAGCGCATCCGACAATCCCGCCGCTTCGATGCCAGGCACGTCCAGTACGCCGTGCAATGCCTCCGTGAAGTAGGCGTTTTTCTGTTCTTGCGTCTTATACGTAGCATTGGGGTCAATCCGCAGAGCCGCGGCCCGCTCCGGCTGAAAACCCAAGTCGACATCCAGCACGCGCAAGAAGCTGCGGATCAGTAGCCCCGCTCCTGCGGCAGCACCCCCACAACCGTTGCCGGACCGCCGTCAAACGCCAGCGTTCGCCCCACAATTCTCGGATCCCCGGCAAACCTCCTTCTCCACAGCGCATCGCTCAGCATCACCACTTTCGGCCCATTCCACTTGCATTCTTCCGCGCTGAACTGACGTCCGATCTGCGGGGAAACTCCTAGCAAGGGGAAAAAATTCTGCGTCACCGGAATGCTCGTCAACCTCTCCGGCTGTCCATCGCCAATCAATTTCGCGTCTCTGACGCCGTAGAACGCGAAATACGCTGCTAAGTCCTCAAACGACCGGTTCTTTCCCCGGTAATCCAGCAAGTAGTCGACCTGCACCGTCTTCCCGGACATGTCATTCGTATCGTCAGTATGATTCGCCACCCACACCAGTCGGTCGGGGTCCCGAAACGGCAGCGGTCGAATCAAAATCGTGTTCAGCACGCTAAAAATAGTGCAGCTCGCCCCAATCCCTAGCCCCACGACCAAAATCGCAAAGATCGCGAAGCCGTAGTCCTTCCTCATCGTACGAAACGCAAACCTCAAGTCCCGACGAAAATTCTCCAGGAACACAACCTGGCCTCGAGCAACTTGTGGAGACACGGCTCCTCCCGGCGACTTTCCAGGGATGTAGACGATGGAAAATCGAAAAGGTTCCGTCAACAGGGGAAATCCAAGAGAAACAAGGGAGTCTCACGATGCCATGTGCGGAGTTCATCGAACGGAAGTCCTTTGAACGGTGTGTCATGCGCCTAGGGCGTATCGCTAGCGTAAGTACAAGTTCCGTAGGGCATGTTTCCGCACACAAGAGAAGGCCGTCCGTGGTGAGGGTGTAGGCCGGAAGCGCGATATCGAGTTTCCGGATAGTTTGTAGTTCATAGCTTCCTCCTCGGCTCCTTGGACTTCTTTTCCTACCGTTCCGAGCCGGCGGGAAGACGTGTCCACGCCGTGCAAGGCGACACAGCCAAGGCGCGCGCTGCCTACCGGGACTTTTGTAGTGAAACATTTGTCACCCAGCCTTGACTGGCTTCTCGCTAGGCTTTTTCACCTATTCGGTTCCAGGTGGTCGACAGCAGCTATGATAAGTTCGCACTTGCCGCTAGCGTCTTCTAGCGGCGGATGCAGATCGAAACCAGGCAATAGAGGGTGAATCAATGACTATTCACGACGAGCTGGGCTACGGGTTCCGTGATCACTCCCGCCTCGCCAAGCACGACCACGGAAGAAAGTACGTTGACACCACAAGACCCGGATGCAAATCATGTCCGCAATGTCCTCAAGCGTTCGCTTCAAAAGCCTACGTAACGATAAGCAGCGACAGCAGCTTACCGACACTGCACAGCCCAACTCGAAAAGACATCTCGCGAAAAGTCGACACAGCTGGAAGGAACGCGATTTCGTAAACTTGCGCGAACCGCCGCTTCTCCTGGGACGGATTGTCTTGGTGCAACTCCATAGCGTGTTGGGCGGAGGGCCGCGACCTTTCGTTTCTTTTCGGCTGCTGTTTCATAGAAATGTGACTATTCTTTTCGGAGCCGGCGATGCCCGCGAAACCCAAGCAACTAATCGAAGTACACGGTCAAGGGGTGCTCCCTCCGATCCGAGTACTCTGGTAATCGAGGAGCTGGGATTACGATAGCAGGGCCGGCCACGATTGTGTATCAAGATCACGGCACTCCCAAATGGATTGCAGATGCTGCAAAGAGTCCAGCGTCAGCTTTTGCTAGCCTTCGTGGTTGTGATAATGCTTTTGGGTTCACAGATTCCGGCGCAAACCCGAAGCGGAGGAAATTCCATAAGTGACCTCCGGAAGTCTTTTGAGAACCCTCCCGACGATTGCCGAATCATGATGCGTTGGTGGTGGTTCGGCCCCTCCGTCACGAAAGAGGAGTTGGAGAGAGAACTCGAGCTCATGAGGGCTGCCGGAATCGGAGGCGTCGAAGTTCAAACGACCTATCCGCTGAAACTGGACGATGCCGCAACGGGTACTCACAATTACCCATTCCTTTCGGACGAGTATCTGGATAGTCTGCGCTTTGCCGCCGGGCGAGCGCGCGAACTCGGGTTGCGTTTCGATCTCACGCTGGGCAGCGGCTGGCCGTACGGTGGTCCAAGTGTGGCGGTGGCCGAGTCTGCAGGAATGTTGCGCGTGACCGCATCCCCGATTGCCGACGGCGAAGGCTCGGTTGCGCTTCCTGGAATGGAAGCTGGGGAGGAATTGATAGCTGCGTTTCTGGTTCGCAACACGCGGGATGGAATCGCAACCGAAGATGCACAGCGACTCTCGGACATTCGAGACGGCCGACTGTGGTTGCCGCGCGCCGAAGGATCGCAAGCCGTGTTGTTTTTCATCGCCAGCCACACAGGACAACAAGTCAAACGGTCGGCGATTCGCGCTGAAGGATTCGTGGTGGATCACTACGACAGCCGGGCCACTGAAAATTACCTGCATGCAGTGGGCGATCGCCTGATGCAGGCATTCGGATCGCATCCACCTTACGCCGTCTTTAGCGACAGCCTTGAAGTGTACCGGTCTGATTGGACCCGCAATTTTCTCGAGGAGTTTCGACAGCGGCGCGGTTACGACCTGACCCCGTATCTGCCCGAGTTGGTTGGCAAGGATAGCCCGCTCGCAAGCGACATCCGCCACGATTGGGGCGAAACGCTTGCGGAACTCGCCGATGAGAACTATCTCAAGCCAGTCCGCGAGTGGGCCGGCATGCACAACACGAGGTTTCGGTCACAAAATTACGGCACGCCGCCGGTGACGCTTTCGAGCAATGCGCTGGTCGATTTGCCTGAAGGCGAAGGATGGAAATGGAAGGAGTTTTCAGCCGTCCGCTGGGCTTCTTCTGCGAACCACGTGTATGACCGTCAGGTTACGTCCTCCGAGACATGGACATGGTTGCATTCGCCCGCCTTTCGCGCAACTCCGCTGGACATGAAGGCTGCTGCGGATACCTACTTTTTGGAAGGCAGCAACCAATTGATCGGCCATGGCTGGCCCTATTCACCCAAATCCGCGGGGGAACCCGGTTGGCACTTCTACGCCGCCGCGGCTTTCAACGAACACAATCCATGGTGGCTGGTGATGCCGGACGTCACACGCTATCTCCAACGCATGAGCCTTCTGCTGCGGCAGGGGAACCCGGCGAATGACGTGGCGTTGCTATTGCCGACAGATGATGCTTGGGCGCAATTCACAGCTACGCTCTCCGGCTTGCCAGGCGAGAGCCGGACGGATCTACCGCCGCCGGGAGCAAGCATTTCCGTAAATCAAACCATTGCGGCAATGTTAGGTGGCGAGGCCATTTCGCAAGTTCTCGACGCCGGGTTCAATTTTGATTTCATCGACGCCGAGGCAATCGAGAGGGTCGGGATTCCTTATCCTATATTGGTTCTTCCCGGTATTGAGCGCTTGCCGCTCTCTACCTATCGCAAGATCGAATCGTACGCACGGTCTGGGGGGATGATCATCGCCACGCGGAAAGTGCCTTCTCTTGCTCCAGGGCTCGAGCAATCCAAAACCGATACGCCGGGGGTCCAGGAGATTTCCGCACAACTTTTTCGTGAGCCGAATGCGCGGGGCCACTTTCTCGCGACGGATTCGGAGCTCGGCCGCACGCTCGATCAATTGATGAAGCCAGACGTAACCTTCTCTCCTCCTGCTCCCGGCGTGGGGTTTATCCACCGCAAACTGGAATCGGCCGATCTGTATTTTCTCGCAAACACCACCAATCAGACCGTCCATACCCAAGCCGCGTTTCGCGTGGCCACGGAGGCTGAGCTTTGGAACACTGTCTCCGGCGAGATGCAAAGTTTGGGGGCCGTTTCTCCCATCGATCTGACATTGCTTCCTTACCAGTCTTGTGTCCTCGTGTTTTCTCAGCAAAAGCCGGGTGTTAAGCGCCGCGAACTGCGTCACAACAAGCCTCAGACCATGCCGCCGCCGCTCGATTTGACAACCGATTGGTCCGTGACGTTTTCTAGCCCGACCGGGAACCGGTCAGTGAAAATGGACAAGCTCCATTCTTGGACGGACGATGAAAATACAAAATATTATTCGGGACTCTCGCAATACGATAAGACGGTAAACGTGCCCGCCGATATGCTCAAGCCCGGAATGGAGGTGTATCTTGATTTTGGCCCGGGCACGCCAGTTGCGATGCCGACAGGGCCTTCCGAGTTCCGGAACGAAGGCACGGGTTCCGGCACGCCGCGTGCGCAGGCTTGGTTAGACAGTCCTGTGCGCGAGGCCGCGCGAGTATTTGTGAACGGGAAAACGGCGGGATCGGTATGGCTTCCGCCTTACGAACTGGACGTAACGAAATTCCTGCATGTTGGCGAAAACCAGTTCAAAATCCTCGTAGGAAACCTTGCCGTCAATGGAATGGCCGGCCGCTCTCTGCCGGATCATCGTCTGCTAAACGATCGCTACGGGGTACGATTCAGCGACCAGGACCTTGAGCATCTTGAGCCTCTCCCTGCCGGGATTGTCGGGAAACCACAGTTAGTAGCTCGCACCTCCGAGAGGAACAAAGAATAAGTCGAACACACGATCCGGGACCACAGCAAAATTGAGAATTCTCTGCGCAAGTTGTGGTCAGTCCTTCTGTCGTCGACCTTTCCGCTTGGCAGGAGTGTGCTGCTCACATAGGCGACCAAATAGGACAACCCATTCCCGGTCTGGGTGTTGTCGGACTCCATGGCGCCAAGTTGTGATTGCCAAAGACTCCCCGATGGACACTCCTGAACGTTCTTTTTAGGGCTGCCGTGCTGTGGGGATCACGACTCTCTATAGCCTTGCTCGTCGCGAAGGAACCTTCACCGTTGCCATCCCCGCAGCCTCAGCCGCTACAATTCCGAACTCCCCGTCTTCGAACACCAAACACGACTCAGGTTTGACATTCAGGCGAGCAGCGGCGATCAAAAAAGCTTCTGGGTCTGGCTTGCCTTCCTTGTAGTCTCCAGCGCAAACGAGCGTCTCAAACTTATCGAGCAGGTGCAATGAACAGAGCGAAGCGCTCACCGATTCCCGAGTGCTTCCTGAGACGACTGCCAAAGGAATCCGGCCATATTGCAAATTTATGTGTTCTAGCACTTCAGGGACGGCCCTTAGATTTGGAAGCGCTTCAAGATAAAGTTCCTCTTTCCTTCGAGCCGCCTCTCCAACATTCATGTTCAATCCATGCTTTTCGTTCAAAAGAGAGATTATCTTTGCTACGGCGAAAGCAGCCCACGCATAAAACAGATCCTCCGAAAAACTGCAATCGCATTCTGCGAGAACGGTTCTCCATGCAAGGTAGTGCAGCGGCATCGAATCTGCGATTGTCCCATCGCAGTCGAACAAGTAGGCGTCGAACGTCCCAGAAGGCAATTTCAACTTCATCGTTCACGATCTCCTCGATGAATTGTAGGTGAAAAGGCTTCCCAGCCGAGCGTCAAAGTTCGGGTGAAGGTAAATGATGCGGAACCCGGGATCGCTTGAAACCGTATCAACACCCGCAGCATACCGGTACAGCCACTCTCCAACCGCACCATATGCGTAGTGGTTATAAGAATTCATACTCGGGTCACCGCGCATTTGATCCCCGTTCCAGCGCTCCCACGTTGTTGTCCCGCTGTGGTCGGGCCAGCATCGTCATTTTTTAGTGGCCTATGGGGAATAGGGTTAAAGGAGTGGAAAGGCGCGGGAGTCCGAGCGGGGTGGTCCCTTTTTTTGGCGCTTTCCCTGCCAACAGTCATCGTAGGCGACGGCAACTATCTTGCGTTGCCGCTGTTTGCTGAGCATGGCAAAACCAGCAGGACGGGGCCGTTAACCAATGTTTATCTCTCTGTCGGTCTGCCACGCGGTGTCCAAGAGGGCTACGATCTGTTTTCTCTCGTTGGGTCCATGATTCGGGGAATGCTGAGGAACGCCAGATTAGGCACATTTCACGGACTGCGGTACACGGAAACGAACCCGAGTCAGCCTCAGTCTGGTATTGTTTACATACAGTGATCAAGCAGATCCATGTGTGTGGCTATAGGTCTGTTCGGGACCTCTGCCTTGAATTGAAGCCAATTAATGTCCTCACGGGCCCGAACGGTTGTGGAAAGTCAAATCTTTACAACTCCCTTGTCTTGATGGCGCGCGCGGCGCAAGGGCAATTGTCGCGAGCCATAGCCGAGGAGCGCGGCACGCCAAGCGTATTCTGGGCTGGAGGCGAGCGCGTTCGCTATCAGCGTAAGCAACCTCCAAAACGAGTCGTGCTTGGCTTTGAAGCGGCGAAGTTCGCGTACGAGCTACAAATCGGCCTCCCGTCCCAAAACGAGCATGCACTGGGAACCATGTTCATACTCGACCCTCGCGTAAAGGAAGAATATATCTGGTATATCTGGCCCTCTGAAGCGAAACGTCGCGTGGCTATGTTAAAACGCGACGAACCTTCGGCGTGGTTGCGCAACGCTGAAGGCAATATGGTCACCTATCCCTTCCAGATTTCGAAACACGAGTCCGTCCTGTCGCAGATCATTGATCCGCACCTCTATCCAGAAATATCCGCAATACGCCAGCAGATCTTGAGCTGGCGTTTTTATCACCATTTCCGTACAGACCTGGAGTCCCCCGTGCGGCAGCCGCAAATTGGCGTCTATACACCAGTTCTGAGTCATGACGGCTCGGACCTTGCGGCTGCTCTCCAAACAATTCTTGAAATCGGCGATGGTACTGCCCTTCGCCAGACCGTAGCCGAGGCCTTTGGAGGCGCGACTCTTGCTATCGAAGCCATGGAAACCCTCTTCAGCATAAAGATGAAAATTCCCGGGCTGCTCCGTCCCTTGCAGACGCAAGAATTCTCGGACGGACAAGTGCGGTTCTTATGTCTTTGTGCGGTACTGCTTAGCCCTCGTCCACCGTCGCTATTGGCACTCAACGAACCAGAGACTAGCCTGCATCCAGACATTCTGGATGCCCTGGCGCACTTAATCGTTCGCGCATCGAGAAACACCCAGCTCTGGATCACCACGCATTCGCAGCCCTTGGCTGACCGGATCGAGCAACATTCCGGCGTACCGCGCGTGCGCCTCTGTATGTCAAACGGTGAGACTCAAGTCGAAGGGTCTAGGAAAGACGTCTGAATACGGACTTCCATGGCATTTGTTAGCACGTGACGTACAAGATGAAAGAAATCCATAGCTCGCCTGGAATCATGGACCAACACATTGCTGAACTGAATCCCAGCGATTCCAATCTCCTTGCCCAGACGGCCTGTGGCTCGCGCTTAGATTCAAATCGCAGGAATTACTGGAGCGGCGATTCGGTTGCACTGCGTGTGGCGGAACGCATGAGAGTATTCGCCGTCATTAGACTTCGGTTCGCCCGTGGGACAGCTCGGAATCGGACATAGTGGGAAGTAGATGTTAGCACGCATTGGGAAATGTAGTTTTCTGAACAGAGGCCGGTTTGGGAGTCGATAGCATCATCGGGTATGGCGAAAAACTCGTCCTGGTCGCTGCCATGAGCAAGAACTCATTCCTCTGCGCATTTCATGCTCGTCGATGCCAGCGAATTCCGCCATGCTTTCGGAGCTTTGGCCTCCTGGCCGGGATGGACAGGTACGTTTCCAAACCGATTCGCGTAAGCGAGCTGTTCGCAACTCTCGAAAGGCTGGTGCCTGGAGAAAGAAAGCGGCAGACAGACGAGGAAGTGCTTGAAGCTTCCGACGGCAGCGTGCATAAGATTCTCTGAGAGATTGCTGACACTGTCATCGATCATCTGAAAACGTAGTTTTCTGAACTCCTGCCGGATCACGGCATTTGAATTGCTTATCGCTCCAGGAATAAGGAGCAGCATCATCCCTCCACACATCATCCGCGTCCTCCCGTATCTTCGTGTGTGCGGTGGAGTTTGTCGACTGAGTTGCCTCCGCTCTCACTCATCAGGCGCTCCGGCCGGTTTTCCCTCCGGCCTCGTGCGGCGGGGCAGCTAGGGAATGTTGGCCGGCTCCAAAAAATGCGTTTTTACATGATCGCTAACACTGAACACCAATTACTTACGCGATTTGAGGAAGGCGCCGAGATCTTCGTATTGATCCGACGCAATGAAATCAACGCTGGCTTCGGCGGCCGCCTTCCAGCGCAGACGGACCGCATTCTTCGAACCGAAGTTGTAGGAGCTGAACCACCCTTTGCAGCTTAGTTCCGCTTTGGTGGCGCCGTCGAGAGTGTAAAAGCGAATCCATAAATTGCGGGAATGGGCGTAACGAACAAGCTGTTTCAGGCGCGCTTCTTTTTGCGGAGTCCAATCGCCCGCCTTTGGTTGGCCTTGCGGTTCGACGACGTGCCAACTGTTGTTCCACCAGCGATGATAATTGTCGGCAGGATCAGGCGCCAGCACTTCGGGCGGCGCGGAGGGGTCTTTCGTATCGGTGCGCACGGCTCCGAATACCAAGAGCTTTCCGCCTTCGGGGACCTGATCGTAGAAGACGGCTTTTTGCGCGTTGGACTCGCCTGTCAGGACAAGAACTGGACGAACCTCGAGAGTTTCCATCTTGTCGATGGTGCCGGTGCGGGGAGCAGTGGTGAGCCAGTCCTGATATTGCGACAGCAATTGCCAAATTGCGGCGAGATGCTCGGGTTCCTCTGATTTGAGATCAAGATTCAAG
This sequence comes from Acidobacteriota bacterium, assembly GCA_003223215.1. Lineage (GTDB taxonomy): Bacteria > Acidobacteriota > Terriglobia > Acidiferrales > UBA7541 > Acidiferrum. The sequence continues at coordinate 15,368 of QHYH01000127.1, read as the reverse complement.
GTGATCAGCGGCCAATCGCCTTGATTGCCATCGCGCAAGGCATTTTCCACGATGGGGCGTACGCGTTCCAAGAAATATTCGCGAATTCCCGGCTCGGCTCCCGTGGGCGGGCCGCCGTGACTCACGACCGAACTTATCGCGCCGGTTCGCGGATTTTTGGCCCAAAGCAAATCCTGCTCGATGGCGAGGGGAGTGCCCGCGGAAAGGGCGCGGTCGATGCGATCGAACCACCATTCGTAGTAGGGATAACAGTTGTGAGCATCGAGGAGAACGCGAGTACCTGGGCGGAGAGCAACCTGCGAGGAATCCAAAAGCGTTGGAAGGCAAAATAGAATCAACGAACAGGCAAGCGTTCGCAAAAACCGAATGCACATCTAGAGTCTCCTGCGGCGAGCGGAAAGTAAGAAACTTCAATATAAACGATTTTGCGGGTTCAACTTGGAAAATGATGGAAAATGAGAGTCCACTCCATCGTCGCGGACTAGACCTCTGCCCTGGGGTGAACGCAACCGTTCACATCCTACTCTTGCTAACAATCGAGATCACCTGTACTTGGAGCCGACTATTCGGCCAGGCAGCCGCTTGCGGTAGCTTCCAGACCGACGACGATTCGTGAATTGAGTCTTCACTGCATCTCTAGCATGCGCTGCTGCGAGTCACTCTTAGCTAAAGTGCAGAGCACTTGTGCGGCAATCGACCGCTGCCGGTTGTATCGCCATTCACAAGCGTGCGTAGCAGGTCATCCCACGCGTTGCGCCAGCTGAATCAGATTCACGCACGTACCGTCTGAGAGGACGGTCGCTAAGGGCCGTATCGGTCCGGTTTCACGATGTTCGCGCGAGCGCCTCCGGCCGCGGATCTTCGCGATTCTCAGCAGCCTCCACAATCGCGCGACGTTGCTCGCCTACCCTGGCGCACCGCTGCTGCACCTGCGAAGGCTCCTGGCCGCCCGAACTGTCGCGCGCACTTTAGTGGCAAAATTCGGATGCTGTCAATAGAGAAGTGAATTTATTTACCTATTGAAGTACCATTTGCTCGGCAGTCCAAGTTTAGGCGTAGATGAATCGGCATCCCGTCAGAGTGACGGGGGTAATAGTGGGAATTGCAAGGCCCTTAGACTTGTGGCTAGCTGAGGCACAGACTCGTACTTGATCGCGTAGATTCCCAGCGCGGTGGCGGTCTTGACATTCGCGTCGCGATCGTCAATGAAAAGAGTTTGCTCTGGCTTCACGCTCAGAACCTGCAGGCAATTAAGAAAAAGTGCGGGATCGGGCTTGATGAGACGTACTTCCGAGGAAAAGATCAGGTGATCAAACAACTGCAACCATTCTGAACTCGAACGGATATGAGCGGAAAACCTGAGATGCAGGTTGGAGAGTAGAGCCGTTTGAAACCGGCCACTCGCAGCGACCGTGTCCAGGAGAGCAGACGTTCTTCAAGGTGGCTCCATATTTCAATGTCCCACCGCAGCAGCTTCTCGAGGGTATCGTGATCGAGATGAGTATTCGTGTCACTTGCAAAACGGCGCCAGTATTCCTTGCCACCAATATCGTTCTTGTCGTAAGCGCCGCGGTTCTTTTCGTAGAGTTGCCAAAAAGTGGGGTGATCAACACCGAAGATTTGGGCTATTCGGTCAATCCCTTCTAGCGAAGGCTGGCGGCAGAGAACCAAGCCGTAGTCGAGAATGATGGCACGAACATCTGGGGTGTTGGATGCATCGGTCCGCGTTGGCCTGGATAGGCATTGCAGTGGCTCGCACTCACCAATGTTTAGGAATGTTTAAGTAGGAGGAATTCAGCGCGGAGACGGACGGACAGCCAAGGAGGCGCAGCGTGCGTTCCACATCATCACGTAAAATCTCAAGCGCGCGGGTAACCCCGGCCTTTCCAGCGGCGGCAAGACCAAAGGCGTAAGCACGTCCCAACAGAACGGCGCGAGCGCCAAGACAGACCGCTTTTATGATATCGCTGCCGCGGCGAACACCGCCATCCATGAGGACTTCGGCTTTGCCGCTGACGGCGGCTACCACTTCTGGGAGCACTCTCAAGGTGGCTGGAGCGCCGTCGAGTTGACGTCCACCGTGGTTGGAAACCACAATCGCGGCTGCGCCTTCGTCCACGGCACGTTTGGCATCTTCAGCCGTGAGCACTCCTTTGACGACAATCGGCCCGGTCCAGATGCGCTTGAGCCAGCGAATGTCTTCCCAGGTGACGACAGCCCGGGCAAGGGCAGCCGTGACGTCGATGAGGGACATCGGTCCCTTACCCGGGATAACGATGTTCTCTAGTTTTGGCACGCCCCCATCGATAAGAAACCGCACGAGCCATCGAGGGTGTGTAAACATCTGTGGCAGGAAAGGCAGTTTGGAAAATATTGAGCCGCCCAAGAGTTCCTTCATTCCGTTGCGCGGGTCGCGTTCGCGCATTCCCGCCACGGGAGTGTCGATAGTAACGACCAGCGCCGAGAATCCAGCGCGACGGGCGCGGTCAATGGCCCCTTCAGCGACCTCGCGTCCCCCCACAAGGTAGAGTTGATACCAGACGGGTCCTTTTGAAGCGGCCCGGACATTTTCCAGTTTGTGCCCAGAAATCGTGGATAGAGTGTAGGCAAGGCCAGCCTCCTCCGCTGCGGCTGCCGCAGCGATTTCTCCGCCGGGATGCATCAATCTACTGTAGCCAATGGGGGCTAGAATCGCGGGGAAGGCCAAATCGGCGGAGAGAACCCGAGTGCGGAGGTCACATTCGGGAATCGCAACTGCTTGCCGAGGGCGAAAGGTGACGTCATCGAACACCCGGCAGTTTTCCCGTAGAGTGACTTCACTCTCGGCGCCGCCATCAAGATAGTCGAAGACCACCCTAGGGAGGCGGCCCTGCGCCAGATGACGGAGGTCGTGGATATTAATGACCCGCGGAGAGGCCAATGAGCGTGGTGTGCTATGCACGGTGCTCCGGATTTCTTGTCGTGACACCGAGTCTCATGGAGGACCTAGTTCAGTGTGAAGATGCGGATTGCGTTGCCGTACCGGCCTTACCTATGTAATTGCCATAGCCCACGATCATGGTGGAGCCCACCAGCACCAAGAGACTCAGGGCGACGAGTAATTTTGTGCGAGTGCCAGCACCTTTCCATTCTTTGAGGGCAATTCCCCACAAAGTGCTAAAGATAATGATGCTGGCCATATGCAGAGTCCAGCTAGAAAACTTGAAGCGACCCATCTGGGTTTCGCCCATGGTGTAGAAGAAAAACTGAAAATACCAGGTTGTTCCCGCCAAAGCTGAAAAGAAATAGTTCGGGAGCATCGGTGCTCTTGTTAGCTTGGTCTTGTCAGCAGAAATCGCGGCGGCTACTGCCATTTCCTCACCGGGAGCATCCGTGACAGATTCGAGGATCGGCTCATCCGTTCGATCGGGCCCGCCCTCGTGGATTCTAGAGGAGAAATACTGATAACCCGTGCGGTTTCTTACGTTGAGGATTAGACACCAAATAAAGTTTGTAGTGAATCCGCCGAGCAGTACCACGATTAGTGCCGGAAGCCCCTGCCAAATTTGCGACGTGCCGTACTTCACAGAAAGGGCTTTGATGGGATCGCCTGCCGCGAGGCCATAAGCGAAGCAGGCACTCATGATTCCGGAGAAGGTTGCGACCAAAAGGCCGCGTTTCAAATCAAACTCTTTGATGGAGGCGCGCTTCTGCTCTGCGGACATCTCCTTTTCTTTCGACATCCCTGCCGCTCCGGCAAAAATGATGCCGAGGAGACAGACGACGACACCAACCAGGATGATCCGCCCTGAGGAGGTGCCCAATACCTCGGACCTAAATTCGCCGCGGAAAATAGGTGGCATCAAGGTCCCGAAAACGGCGGTGTAGCCGAGCGCGACCGCCATACCGAGGGACATGCCGAGATAACGCATGGTGAGACCGAACGTGAGGCCACCCAAGCCCCAAAGAGCCCCGAACCCGTAGGTCCAGAAGAGGCTGCTCGTCGGAGTCTCATGAAGGACTTGAGCCACACTGCGCGTCATCACGAAGGCCAAGAACCAGGGCGCAATGATCCAGCTGAAGAAACCACCGACTAACCAATAGGTTTCCCAAGACCACGCTTTTACCCGACGGTAAGGAACGTAAAAGCTTGCGGACGCCAAGCCACCAAGCCAGTGTAGGAACACGCCCAATGGGGGATTTGGTGCGAGCAAACGGTCCTCTCTGTTCTTGAGACAAGCGGATTAGAATCGTGACTCCCGAGAAATCCAAGCAACCAAAGACGAAGGCACGGCGACTCGCGACTGTAGTGCCTGAAGGAAGGCCTGTCAATACAAAACGAATGTCCGTATTGAAATTTAGCGTTAGGGGTATACTTCCAGAGAACAACTCGCGTTGAGGCGAAACAATATGGTCCGAGCGTTCCGCAGCCGATTGTACGTGATTCCCGTCTTGTCCAAGGCGCTCGATGTTCTGGAACTGATGCAGAAGGAGAATACTCCGAGGACGCTCGAGGAAATCTATCAACGAACAAACATTTCCAAAACGACCGTCTATCGCATTCTCAAGACGCTTGTTCATCGCGGCTACCTGGCGCATTCCGAGAATGGACTGTATCGTCTGGTGGCTAGGCCGAGGAAAGTCCGGTTTGGCTTCGGAGGTGAATCATCCGAGATGCCTTTCTCGGAGGGGGTGAGAGAAAGCTTGCAAGCAGCGGCGAACTCGGCGGGAGTAGATTTGTTAGTTCTGGACAACCATTATGATGCGCAGACAGCGGTGCGAAATGCCGAGGAATTTGTCCAACAGCAGGTTGACCTGGTTATAGAATTTCAGATCGATCAACGAATCGCGCCGGCCATCGCCGACAAAATCAGTGCAGCAGGGATTCCATTGATCGCGGTAGACATCCCACATCCGCACGCCACTTTCTTTGGAGTGGATAATTACCGGGTCGGATTTGAGGCCGGGCAGTATTTGGCTCATTTTGCCAAGAGTCACTGGGGCGGGGAAGTGAGCCAAGTGCTTGGACTGGGGATTGAGGAGGCGGGGCCGCTGGTGCAAAGCCGCATCACCGGCGCTTTCGCCGGTGTGCGCTCGCGGCTTCCTGGCCTGAAGCAGGAGGTTTACGTCTTAATGGACGGAGAAGGCTTGCGCGAGAAAAGCTGCCGGCTGGTGCAAGACTTCCTTCGACGGCATTCCAAAAAACGAGGGTTGTTGATCGCAGCAGCTACGGATACCAGCGGGCTGGGGGCTCTGCAGGCGGTGAGAGAATTGAAGAGAGAAAAAGACGTTGCGATCGTCGGCCAGGATTGCATCAATGAGGCACTCGAAGAGATGAAGACTCCTGGGACACCCTACATTGCTTCCGTATCGCATGAAGCGGGAAACTATGGCCCTCGATTAATTCAATTGGGACTGGGAATCCTAAATGGGCAAACCGTGCCGCCTTACAATTATATTGCGCACAAGCTAGTCACGGCCGCATCGTTGGCAAAAAGAGCACGGGCGGCAAGTTGAGAGTGGCTGGCGAAATGGCACAAGGCGCAGGAATGCGGGTCGCCCGATATCCGAGCCGCTGCGAAAGCGGACGTCGTCGAGGAGGTTATTCCTCTATTGAAAGAATTAACCTATTGCAGTCTTTCTTCCTGGAGCGTATCGTCTAGAACGCTCCTGTTGGTCGAAACCAGAATTTATCGGGCAACTTGCTCGCGTGGAAGCCGACGATGGTTTTTCCCATGAAATCCAAAGAGAAACTTCGATACCTCGAAGATCGCTGGGACGACCACGTCGCCAAGACCCTGGACGGCGCTGAATTGCTTAGGTACCGGTCCAACTTATTGGGATCGGATCTGCGCATCACAAATTTCGGCGGTGGGAACACCAGCTCCAAAATCGAGGGGACGGACCCGCTCGATGGGAGTAAAGCAACAGTCTTATGGATTAAGGGGAGTGGCGGAGACATCGGAAGCATTCAAAGGAAAGGTTTCGCCACCTTATATCTCGATAAGCTGCATGCCGCAGCGCAGCGATATCGCGGCGTGGAGTTTGAAGACGAGATGGTAGATATGTATCCGCTGTGCGCGTTCGGGAACAACACGGTAGCGGCTTCGATTGATACACCCCTGCACGGCTTTCTTCCATTTGCCCATGTCGATCATCTTCATCCCGACTGGGGAATTGCGATTGCTGCTGCGGCGAATGGTCTGGAAAAAATGGAGGAGTTCAATCGCCAGTTTGAACACCGGCTGATCTGGCTGCCTTGGCAACGGCCGGGATTCGAGCTGGCCATGATGTTGCGCCAGGCGGTTAATGCTAATAAGCATTGCGACGGAATTGTTTTGGGTGGTCATGGTCTCTTTACCTGGGGTGAAACCCAGCGTGAGTGCTATTCCAACACGCTAACTGTCATCGATCAATTGGGCCAATTCATCTTGAAACACGTGGAAGAAAAGGGAAATGCTCTCTTCGGTGGAACTCTTTCGGCGACCCTTGAAAACCAGCACGAACGGGCGCTAGACATTTTTCCCTTTATCCGGGGCCGTGTTTCTGCCCGGCAGCGCATGATCGGTAGTTTCAGCAGCAGCGCGGACGTTCTGCGGTTCGTCAACTCGCGAGATGCGCAGAAACTAGCACACCTGGGGACAAGCTGCCCTGATCACTTCATTCGCACAAAAATTCGGCCGCTTTTCGTGGCATGGGAACCATCGAGCGCGTTGCGTGGTCTGCGCGAGAAGATCGATGAGGCGCTGAAGGTCTACCAGGAAGAGTACAAGCAGTATTACGACTCGTTTGCAGTCCCCGATTCACCCAAGATGCGGGACGCCAATCCTACCGTTGTGTTGCTTCCCGGGATCGGGATGTTCAGTTTTGGCAAGAACAAGACGGAAGCGAGAATCACTGGAGAGTTTTATACGAATGCGATTCACGTTATGGAGGGAGCGACTGCGTTAGGGACTGGGAAGACCCACGAAGTGCTGCCGCAAGCGGGGCCTGCGGCAAAAACAGAGGCTTTTAGTGTCCACGCGAACTATGTGGCTCTGCCTCCTTCGGAGGCATTCCGGATCGAATATTGGCAGCTGGAGGAAGCAAAAATCAGGCGCCAACCACCTGAGAAGGAATTAAGCCGGCGCGTGGTCGTGGTAGTGGGAGGCGGCAATGGAGTGGGCCAGGCCACAGCTCTGCAGGCGACACAACGCGGAGCGCACGTAGTGGTTGCGGACCGCGATACGGACGCGGCGACGAAAACGACAGTGGAGGCGCAAAAAAGTGCCGGCAAGGAAGCAACTGCGGTTATTTCCATCGACATTCGTGACCGAGAAGGGATTCGTAGAGCTTTTCGAGAAGTGATCGCCACCTATGGCGGTATCGACATCCTCATCAATACCGCCGCCGTATTCCCATCATCGCCAAACGGCGTTATTCATGATGGGCAGTGGGGCACGACGCTGGACATCAATGTGACTGCAAATCATCGTTTGGCGGACGAAGTCGCGAAAATTCTTCGCGAGCAGAATCTGGATGCGAGCATCGTACTGACAAGCTCTGCGAATGCGGTGGTGCCGAAGCGCGGTAGCGAAGCCTATGACGTGAGCAAAGCGGCGCTCAGCCATCTTGTACGCGAACTGGCGATATCGCTTGCGCCAAAGGTGCGGGTGAACGGAATCAGCCCAGCGACGGTGGTAAAGGGTTCGACGATGTTTCCGCGTGACCGCGTAACAGCATCGCTCACGAAATACGAAATCAAGTTTGACTCACAAGCGACGGATGAAGAACTACGCGAACTGCTGGCGGAGTTTTACGCCAAGCGGACCCTTACGCATCAGCCCATTGCCCCGGAAGATTGTGCGGCAGCAATTCTGTTTCTGGCCGGGCCACATTCTCGTTGCACCACAGGTCATCTGATTCCTGTGGATGGTGGTCTTACGGAAGCTTTCCTGAGATAGGGTAAGTGTCCACTCGAGGTTGGGCCGCGCGGCCCCAGAGATCGAGAGCAATCACGATGGAGACGTCGGGGAAAAGAGCGGCCCTGGTTGCGGTGGATTTGGGTGCACAGAGTTGTCGTGTTTCGCTTTTAAGATGGAAACAAGGCCAGCCGCAGATTCATGTGGTTCATCGTTTTTCCAACGCGCCCATCGCCACGCAAGCAGGCCTTCGCTGGGATGTCAGCCGGATTTTTCACGGAGTTACGGATGGGCTGCGTTTGTGCGCGGGGGCAGCGCCCGAAGGAATTGCGTCGGTTGGCGTGGACGGGTGGGCTGTCGACTATGTTCGTCTGGATGGGAACGGGGACGCAATGGCTGATCCTTTCTGCTACCGAGATGAGCGAACACAAGACGCGGAAAAAAAAGTCCACCAAATTATCCCTCCATCGCAGCTCTATGCATTGACTGGTATTCAGTTGCTTGGGCTGAACACGGTTTATCAGCTTTACGCAGACAAAATGGCTGGGAGGAATTGCAGATCAGCGTGGCTCAATCTGCCGGAGTATGTGACGTACCGCTTGGGTGGACAACGCGTCGCGGAATACACAAATGCCACGCATACTCAGCTTGTGCGCTTGGGCGGCCAGGAGTGGTGCGAGGAGATATTTCAAGGGCTAGGGTTGGATATTTCGGCGGCCCCAAAGATCGTGCCCACCGGTTCAATCGTCGGTAGTATCTCGGGGGATCTGAGCAATCTCCCCGCCCTTCACAACGCGAAATTGATAGTTCCTGCGTGCCATGACACGGCATCTGCGATCGCGGCGATTCCGGCCAGCGGGGAGGATTGGGGCTTCATCAGTTCTGGCACGTGGTCGCTCGTGGGGACGGTCCTCACTGCTCCTTGCGTCAGTGATGAAGCGCGAGGAATGAATTTTACAAACCTCGGCGGCGTAGGGAGATCCGTCTGCTTTCTGAAAAACGTGAACGGGATGTGGCTGCTGCGAGAATGCATGGATGAATGGGAAGAGCGCGGGACGCCGGTTATACTGCCCAAATTGTTGCAAGAGTGCGAAGCGCTTCCCGCTCCCGGTTTTTTGATTGATGTTGACGACCCCCCGTTGACACTCCCTGGGGACATGCTGGGGAAGCTCAATGGACAACTGCGACGGGCGGGGCACCCGACATTTTCAGGGGAAAAACGCGATATTCCGCTCATCGCAAACATGATACTTCACGGCATGGCCCAGCGATATGCGGAGGTGCTGGGATCGATTGCCGCGATTACCGGGAAGAATCTGAAGAGGCTGTTTATTGTCGGTGGGGGAAGCAAGAACTCTCTGTTGAATCGCCTGACGGCGGAGAGGACCGGGCTGGAGGTATTGCTTGGCTCGCCGGAGTCGACGACTTTGGGCAATTTCGCCATCCAGATGGCGGTGTTGCAGGGAAGCTGGAATGAGACCACCGGCGTAGGCGCCTCCGCAGTGGGGCGGTGGGCCGAGGAATTTGCCGAGCCCACGTTTGAAGAAGAGTGGAAGCGACAAACGGTGTGAGCAATTGCTCGTTGCCAAGCGACATGATCACGGGCACGGCCTGAGGTCACGATGAAAAATAAGCAGACGGAGAGTGTTTGGAAGGCGCTCGACAATCTTCGAATAGAGCTGCCCTCGTGGGGCTTTGCGAACACCGGCACAAGATTTGGCAAGTTCATCCAGCTCGCTGCCGCCAGCACAATCGAAGAAAAATTTAGCGACGCCGCTCAAGTACATGCGGTCACTGGCGCCTGCCCGACTCTGGCACTGCATGTTCAGTGGGACCTCCCGAATGGGTTGCAAGATGCGGGCAAGGTAAAAGAGCTGGCAAAGAAACATGGTGTCAAGCCCGGTTCGATCAATCCGAACGTGTTTCAGGACCAGGAATACAAGTATGGATCGGTTGGGAATCCCGACGCATCGATTCGCCGCAAGGCTCTAAACCACATTCTCGATTGCGTTAGAGTCGCGGAAGCGCTCAATTGCCGCGACATCTCGCCCTGGTTTGCGGACGGATCTAATTATCCCGGGACTCAGAGCATTCGAAAGCGAATCGGCTATTTTGAAGAGGGACTGAAGGAAGTGCATGCGGCCCTCCGGCCTGGCCAAAGGCTTCTGGTCGAATACAAGCCCTTCGAGCCGGCGTTCTATCACACTGACATCGCGGACTGGGGCATGGCCTTGCTGTTGGCCAAGGCTGCCGGTCCGCAGGCCTATGTGCTGGTGGATACGGGACATCACTACCAGGCACAGAACATCGAGCAAATCGTCGCCTGGCTGCTCCATCACAAGATGATAGGCGGGTTTCATTTCAACGACCGTCGCTATGCCGACGATGACCTCACTCTTGGTTCCATCGATCCCTATCAGGTATTCCGCATCTTTCACGAGATTCTTGCGTTCGAAGCAGAAAATGGCGCGGCAACAGATATCGCTTTCATGGTGGACCAGAGCCACAACCTCAAAGGAAAAATCGAAGCGATGATCCAGACGGTGTGCATCGCGCAAGAGTTATATGCGAAGGCGGCCGCCGTGGATCACGACCGGCTGCCTGGGCTGCAGCAGAGCTGCTCACTTGTAGACGCGGAGGAATGTCTGAGGGGCGCGTTCTGGACGGATGTAAGACCCATCGTCGTGGAATGGCGTAAATCCAAGGGCTTGCCTGAAGACCCGATGAACGCCTTTCGTGAAAGCGGCTATCAGGAGCGAGCGACACGGGAGCGCCGTGGCCGGCACACGGGAATTACCGCTTCGTACGCGTAGTCGAGTGACCTCCCAACTAAAGCAAGGGTAGGCGTGTCCGATTGCAGCAGGAAAGCGAGCCGGTATCAATTTCAATAGGTAAACAAATTCATTTGTCTATTGACAGCATCCAAATTTTGCCAGTACAGTGCGCGGCAGTGTTGGGGCAGCCAGGAGCCTTCGCAGGTGCTACAGCGAGGCGCCATGTTCAATAACGGCATTGCGGGTTTTCCATAAGTCGAGGATGGGAGTTGCTCGGTCGCGCGGCTCTTCAAGACAGAAGCACGCTTGGTTGCGTCGGTGGTGGCATGGAACCACTGGAAGTCGAATTTGGGGTGACTGCGAAGATGAATACCTGGAGGGGCGAAATGAAACTGCGAAGTCTCCTGCTTTGTGTATTGTTCATTATGGGAACAGCCGGCCAAGTCTACGGCCAAGGCGGCGGGGTTGGAACCATTTTAGGGACGATCAGTGATAGCTCCGCTGCGATTATCGCCAAGGCCAAAGTGACGGTAACGAACACCGCGACAAATATCAATCAGGTGACGGAATCGAATGACGATGGAAATTACGCTGTGCCATACCTCCGGCCGGGCACCTACCGGGTTACCGTTGAAGCTGCGGGATTCCAGAAAACAGCCGTGGACAACATCAATCTCGCGGTCGACCAAAACGTTCGCGTGGACGTCGTCATGAAGGCAGGCACCGTGACGGAGACGGTCACGGTGAACGCCAGCACCCTGGCATTGGATACGGACACGTCCGCAATTTCTCAGACGATCGGCAACACGCAGGTGGAAAACCTGCCTTTGCAGGATCGAAACTTCACACAGTTTCTGTTGTTGGGTGCAGGTGCTGTCGAGACCACCGGGGAACAGGGTTCCATGCGCGTAGGGAAAGGCAACGCCATCAGCATAAACGGCGCCAGACCCACGTCCAACAACTATACGCTGGATGGTTTGGTGAATACCGATACGGCTTTGAATACGCCAGCAGTTATTCTGTCCATTGATGCAATGCAGGAGTTTAAAGAGCAAACCTCAACTTACTCAGCCGAGTACGGTTTCAGCGCCAATCAGGTCAACATCGTGAGCAAGAGTGGTGGCAACGATCTTCATGGGTCACTGTTTTGGTTCGGAAGAAATGATGCCCTCGACGCCCAGACCCCTTTTTCGGGGAAGAACTCCAAGTTGCGGCAAAATCAATTTGGTTTTGTGGCCAGCGGCCCGGCGTACCTGCCGAAGCTTTACAACGGACGTAACAAGACGTTTTGGCTTGCAAACTACGAAGGCTGGCGCACCACGTTGGGAACGACAGTGCAGGGTCTTGTCGGAGATCCCGCGCAGTTGTCCGGAGATTTTTCTGCGTCCGGGCTGCCCGCATATGGCAGTGCTGCCTGCACGACCGCCCTGGCTTCAAACCTGCCTTGTATGCCCATAGACCCAACGACGGGGGCGCCTTTCCCCGGCAACAAGATTCCGTCAACCAGTCTCTCGCGCCTCGCAAAAACGTCACTCGCACAGAACATATTCCCGGCTCCGAACTGCACAGCGTGCGGCGCAGCGGTAAACTTCAGGGAAGCTGTGAATGCCCCCACTACACAGAATCAGCAAACTTACAAGCTCGATCAAGATCTGGGCCGCTTTGGAAGGATTTTTGGCCGCGGAACGCTTGCAAACTACACGAACTCCAACGCTGGGGGGACGGTGTCGATACCGTTTGGTAACGGCAGCTTTGTTGAGAAGGAGACCAGTTGGACGGTGGGTCACACGATAAACATCGGAAGCCATCTGGTCAATCAGGCGCGTTACGGGCAGTTGGAGGCAACGGCAAACCAGTGCTCCCAAGCCGTGCCTCAGTCCGTGATCGACGCGATTGGGTTCACTGGTGTTTACCCGAATCTGTCCGATTGTGCCCGCTCGTACCCGGGAATCACTCTCAATCCAACTTCACGAGTCGGCGGCCCCGTCAATGACACCACTCTAAGTAACATACCCACGCGAGAAATTGCCGACTCACTGACGCTCATACACGGCAGGCAGACGCTGACGATGGGCGTAGACTATCGTCACTGGATACAAAAGCGCAATCTCAACGCAGACTACCTTGGTGATTTCACATATCGCAACGATTTGATCCTGCAGAATGGTAGCAGCAATGGTTTCATCCCCGGTCCCCAGAACGGGTGTCCCACACCTGCCTGCGGCACAGGCAATTCGATTGCTGATTTTCTGCTCGGCTACTACCAAAGTGTGGGTGCCTTCCTGCCGGGACCGTTCAGTAAGGCCGGTCAAATCGGCAATCTGAATCAGTACCACTTCAGTTATTTTGCTCCGTTCGTGCAGGACGACTGGAAGGTGAGCAGCCGCCTGACCCTAAACCTGGGGCTGCGATGGGACTTCCGCACCGTGCCGTTTGAGGAGAGCAACAAGATGGGGTGGCTGGACACGTCCAACCCCGATGGTGGTCTGTGCATTGCAGATCCGTCGCTGGTGACCAAAGGGATTGCCCCGCCGGGAAGCATGTACCGATATTGCGGGCGGCGCAATCCCGCCGACGGTTCGAAGAAGCCTTTCGCCCCGCGGTTCGGCTTTGCTTACCGGCCTTTCGGCGGAGACAAAACGGTGATTCGAGGTGGTTACGGAATCTTTTTCGACTCTTCCGAAGGCCGCGAGATCGACGACTCCGGGGACATCTATCCATACGCGGTGCGCGCGGCCGTTACACCCGCCACCCAACCGGTGGCCAGTGCGCCAAAACTGTCGGACCAAATCTTCATCGCCAACAATACCATCTCTCCAGTAACCCCGGCACAGAGCACATTCATCGCCGTGATCATCTCGGAGAATCCTAAGAATCCTTACGCGCAACAGTGGACTCTTTCCGCGCAGCGCGAGATCCTCAAGAACACCACACTTGAGGTCAACTACCTCGGCAATAAAGGGACCCATCTCCTTACGCGGAACAACATCGCACAGGCTTTTGCGCCCGATCCAAGCAACATCACCCCGGTAGCCAGCCGGAAGCCCTACCAGAACTTTACAGGGGTCTATATCGACAGCGAGTGGCGGGGACGCTCCAACTATCAGTCGGGCAACATAAAACTGGAGCATCGCAGCACTTCGTTGACGTTCCAGGCCGCTTACACTTGGTCAAAGAGCCTCGATGACAAGTCCGCAGCAGCCGGGATTGGCGCTTCGGGCGGGGGATTCCAGGGGTTCATGGACAATCATCGTCCGGAGCTTGACTACGGGCTGTCGGATTTTGACGTGAAGAGCCATTTCGTCTCTAACTTTGTCTACGAATTGCCTGTCGGACGCGGCAAACGCTATCTCGGCAACGCGAATCGTGCAGCGGACGCCGCGATTGGCGGTTGGCAACTGGGCGGTATTATAACCCTGCAAAAGGGATTCCCATTCTCCATTAACGCTAACGACGCAAACTGTTTGCTGGACACGCCTTTCTGTGCTGCCCTAAATCGCGCCGACCCCGTTTCCGGGCAGAATCCAAACAGCGGATTCACTAGGAGCACCGCGGAGTGGTTTAACACCGCGGCTTTTGTTCAACCCGGTCCGGGATTCTATGGCACTACGGCTCGGAACTATCTGCGGGGACCAGGCTTCAACAACTGGGATATGTCCTTGGCCAAAAGTGTGGCCCTCACCGAACGGATGCGCTTCCAGTTGCGTTTGGACGCATTCAATACGTTCAATCACCCACACTTCAATGCCCCTAACAGCACGATCGGCTCCCCGGGATTTGGTTCGATTACCACCGCCCAACCCGGACGCATCCTTCAGCTTGGAGCGAAGTTCCAGTTTTGATCACCGCAACCACCACGGGATTCGCCAGGCCGGAAGCGGCCTGGCGAAGCTTTTTATTTAGGGTTAGCATTTCAAGAATGTTTAACATCGGAAGGCGGCTGCTACAGACTGCGATACTGTCCTCCTGTTTGATTGATTTGACCCAGGCTCCATCGGATGATGCGAACTCTCTTCAGCGCTACACCGAACAAGGGCAGAAAGCGCTTGCCTCGGGGCGCTACGAGGAAGCCGAACGAGCCTTCGAAAAAATTCGTGAATTGGAACCAGGAATGGCGGAAGTGCACGCAAACCTGGGAGCGATTTATTTTCAAGAGAGGAAATTCGATAAGGCCGTACCCGCCCTACGCCAAGCGATAAAGCTGAATCCCCGCCTGGTTAAGTCCGCGACCCTCTTGGCAATTTCCCTATCGGAGTTGGGGCGGTATAGCGAAGCTCTGCCGGGGTTGGAGAAGAGCTTCCATGCGTCTTCCGATTCCGAGGTGAAGCGAATGTGCGGTCTCCAGCTGGAGCGGGCCTACACTGGCATGCAACGTCACAACAAAGCCATGGAAGTAGCGATCGAGTTAAATCGCCTCTATCCAGAAGACCCCGAGGTTCTCTACCACACGGGCAGACTGTTTGGAAACTTCGCGTTTCTGACGATGCAGGCACTCGCCCAGGTGGCACCTGGTTCGGTTTGGAGGCACCAAGCCGCTGCCGAGGCATTTGAAAGCCAGGGCTCCTATGACCTGGCGGTGCGCGAATACCGAACCGTTTTGGAGCTCGGCCCTGGGCGCCCGGGGATCCATTTCCGCTTGGGGCGTACCCTGTTGAAAAGGTCGCAGCAGGCTCCTTCAACGGGGGACGCGAACGAGGCGGCGAAGGAATTCGAA